>JAUILL010000006.1 GCA_030433335.1 Alphaproteobacteria bacterium
ATTGTTGGCCAAACGTCCCGTTCCGGAGGCTGCTGAATGAACCAACTTGCTCCTTTCGTCCGCATTCTGGGCCGTGGCCCGGGACGCAGTCGCAATCTGACCGCCGAAGAAGCGCAGGAGGCCATGGCCATCATCCTGCGCGGCGAATGCGCCCCCGAGGCGGTCGGCGGATTGCTGATGCTGATGCGGTACAGAGGGGAAGAGCCTCAGGAGATCGAGGGGTTCGTACGCGCCTTCCGCGCCACGCTGCCGGAATGGCAGGGTGACCGTCCGGCGCTGGACTGGCCGACCTATGCCGCAGGACGCAGCCGCGGGTTGCCGTGGTTTCTGCTGTCCGCGCGGATCGTCGCGATGGCGGGCCATTCGGTGCTGCTGCACGGTTGGAACAGCTATCAAGCCGAGGGGGCGGACGTCCGCTCGGCGCTGCCGTTTGTGGGTATCCCGATGGCGGCGGATTACGCAGATGCGAACCGCCTGCTGGCCGAGGGGCAGATCGCCTATCTGCCGCTGGAAAACTTTGCGCCTCAGGCGCTGGCGCTGCTGAAGCTGCGCGATGTGCTGGGCCTGCGGTCCTGCATCAACACAACCTGCCGCGTGATGAACCCCGCTACGGCGGCGGCTCAGGTCCAAGGCGTGTTCCACCCGCCCTACCTGACGCTACAGGCCGAAGCCTCTGCCCTGCTCGGGCAACCGCAACTGTCCGTCCTGAAGGGCGGCGGCGGCGAGTTTGAACGCAACCCCGCAAAGCCGATTGCCTTGCACGGGTTGCGCGATAGCCAGCTGTGGAACAGCACCGCAAACCCAATTCTGGATGTCCACCAGCGCCTGTCCGAAACCGACACCCCGCACGAGGCCGAGTACCTGACCAAGTTCTGGGAGGGCACCCACCAAGACCCCTATGCCGAGGCGATCGTTCTTGGGACCGCCGCTGTCGCGCTGGAAACGGTCGGTGCTGCTGCGGACGGTCAGGGCCTTGCACTGGCACAAGACCTGTGGGCAAAACGGTCGGCAACCGTAACGGCCTGACTTTTACGATCACTGGAGTGATGCCATGAAATCTTTCCCCATGTTTCTGACGATGGCGGGTCGCCGCGTGGTGATCGTGGGGGGGGATGAACAGGCCGCTCAGAAATCACGTCTGATCCTGAAAACCGAAGCCGAGATCGTTCTGGCCGCGCCAGAGCTGGAGCCTGAACTGGCGGCCTTGGTCGATTCGGGGCGTGCCAGCCATTACGCGGGCCCGATCACGCCCGATCTGTTCCGCGGGGCGGCTCTGGTGTTCATCGGTTCGGGCTGCCCTGGCATCGACGCCAGCATCCACGCCATCGCCAAAGAGGCGGGCGTCGTGGTGAACGTGGTGGACCAGCCCCACCTGTGCGATGCGACCACCCCGTCTCTGGTGGACCGCGATCCGGTTGTCGTCGCCATCGGGACCGAGGGCACCGCGCCCGTCCTTGGCCGTCAGATCAAGACCCAGATCGAAACCATGCTCGACCCGCGCCTTGGGGGATTTGCCGCTTTGGCGGGGCGCTTGCGCGATGCCGTGGCCTTCCGCGTGCCCAAAGAGGCGCGCCGTGAATTCTGGCGCCGGACCTTTAGCGGTGCGGCGTGGGATAAACACCGTTCAGGCGCCGAGCGCGAAGCAGCCCAGATGCTGAAAGCCGAGATCGAGGCTGGCGGCGTGCCCGAGCCGACCGTGGGCAGCATCGCACTCGTCGGGGCCGGACCGGGGGCGCGCGATCTGCTGACCATGCGCGCCGTGGCCCGCCTGCAGGAAGCAGACATCATTTACTATGACCGGCTGGTCGACCCCGACGTTCTGGAACTGGCACGCCGCGATTCTGAACGGGTTTTTGTGGGCAAAGAGGTCGGCGCGCACAGTTGGCCTCAGGACAAGATCAACCAAGTGATCGTCGCCAGCGCCAAGCAGGGCAAAAAAGTGGTCCGTCTGAAGTCCGGTGACCCCTCCCTCTTTGGCCGCAGCACCGAGGAAATGGCAGCCGCAGACGCCGAAGGCATTGAGGTCGAGATCGTGCCCGGCGTGACCTCTGCCAGCGCAGCGGCGGCGTCGATCAACCGCGCTTTGACAGAGCGGGGACAAACCGACCACGTGGTCTTTTCCACCGGAACCTGCCGCCCCGGCGCGCCCGATCCCGATTGGGGTCGGATGCTGAATGATGGCGCGACACTGGCGCTCTACATGGCCGTCGCGCGTGCGGACGAGATCGCAGAAACTCTAATGCGCAATGGCGCGCCCAAAGACTGCACAGTCGAAATAGTGACCCGCGCCAGCCATTCCGACGAGAAAATCTGGAAAACCACGCTGGAGGATTTGGCTCGCACCGTGGCCGAAGATGGCGTGGAAAACCCCGCCATTATTCTGGTGCGCCGCCCCAAGATCATCGAACCCGAGGCCCTGCGGGCAAAGGGCTGATCAACCCTTCATCAACGCATTGCGATCGACCAGGAACTTCTCGGAGAGCGGTAGGCTCGCCGCCCCTAGTGCGCGGGCATCGCTACCAATTGTACCTTCGCGAATATCTGGCAATTCAATGCCAGCGGTGTTGAGCACAGCGGCTTTGGTTCTCGTGCTCTGAACCAGAGCATCGCGCACAGTCTCGGGCATCCAACCATCGATCATCACACAGCCGAAATCGATCAAGGACGCGGCGGAGGCAATTGCGTAGGCCAGACCTTGGCTTGCCTCATCGATCCAGTGGTCAATAATCTCGGCCGGGGCATCCCAGCTTTTCGGAGAGGACCAAATCGCGTCTGCGGACAGTCCGTTCCGCATCATCGCCTCTTCGACGCAGGACAACGATGCCACGTCCACGAGTTGCGTTAGCTTGTTGCCGTCAAACCCGATTGGGACCGAGCCAACCGCGCCCGCATTCCCAGTTTTACCCGTGTACACAGCGTTGTGCAGCACGAGCCCACCGCCGATAAAAAACCCGATGAAGAAGTAGAGAAAGTCGTCAGGACGCCCTTCGGAATCGCCAAAAACCACTTCGGCGCTGCACGCGGCCGACGCGTCATTTTGTAGGAATACGGGGAAATCACAGCGCTCCTCGATTTCTGCGCGGATATCGCGGGTACGCCAGTCATCCATCGCGTCATCATCAAGGCCTAGCGTTTTGGCCCAATCCCAGAGGCGGAAGGGAACAGCGATTCCCATCCCTGCAACACGGCCCCGTTCTTCTTCGGACAACTCAGCCAATAGCTGGGAGATCCCGTGGCGCGCGAACATCACAACCCCATCCGGGCTTGGAAACCGATGCGTCAGGTGAACACGGTTGCGGATCGTCCCTAGGAAATCCGTCAGGACCAATTCGAGACTCCGGCGCCCGACCTTGAGCCCCAGAAAGAACGCGCCGGTCGGGCGAAGCTCAATCGGCACCGAAGGTTGGCCGACGCGGCCGCGGATCGGCTCGCCCTTGGTCAGCAACCCGTCCGCTTCGAGGGACCGCATTATGACTGAAACCGTTTGGGCAGAAAGACCCGTAAGTCTGGCGATTTCTGCTTTGGCCAAAGGGCCTTGCTGACGAATAAGGGTCAGAACCAAACGCTCGTTGTGGGCACGCACACCTGTTTGGTTGGAGCCGCGCACCCGCGATACCGTCTTATTACTAGTAGCATCGTTTGTCGGACCGTTCATTCTATCCCCCTCAGACGCCTCTCGTACGCCGCCTGCTCATTGGTAACAAGCTTGTAAATGCGAAGCGCTCTGTCAATACTAAATCAACTTGATTTATTTATTGACGAATGGATGTGAATCAGTTTTCTTTGCGCCAAGAGAGGCCGAAACGCCGATCCGTCGACCGAGAGGACGGTCGAGATTTACTTGGGAGGAAGACCTATGAAAACGACTATCAAAACAGCTCTGCTGGCAGGCGCAGCCGTTGCAGCATCCATGGCAGCAGCGCCCGCAATGGCGGCAGGCCACGAGATCGGCGCATGCCTGATCACCAAAACCGACACCAACCCCTTCTTCGTGAAAATGAAGGAAGGCGCGGTTGCTGGCGCAGAAGCCAACGGCATCAACCTGCAGACCTTCGCGGGCAAGATCGACGGCGACGTTGAAAGCCAGGTCGCAGCGGTTGAAACCTGCATCGCGTCGGGTGCCAAGGGCATCCTGATCACGCCCACCGACAGCCGCGCGCTGGCACCGGTTGTCACTCAGGCTCGCGAGAACGGTCTGCTGATCATTGCGCTGGACACCCCGTTCGAGCCCGCAGACACCGCGGACGCGACCTTTGCGACCGACAACTTCAAGGCTGGCGAGCTGATCGGCCAGTGGGCCAAAGCGAAAATGGGTGATGACGCGGCAAACGCCAAGATCGCTCTGCTCGACCTGAACCCCTCGGAAATCTCGGTCGACTATCTGCGTGACCAGGGCTTCCTGCAGGGCTTTGGCATCGACATCAAGAACCCCACCGACATCGGTGACGAAGATGACGCGCGCATCGTTGGCAACGACGTGACCAACGGCAACGAAGAAGGCGGCCGCACCGCGATGGAGAACCTTCTCCAGAAGGACCCCGAGATCAACGTGGTCTACACCATCAACGAGCCTGCAGCGGCTGGCGCCTACGAAGCACTGAAGTCGGTTGGCCGTGAAAACGACGTTCTGATCGTCTCGGTCGACGGCGGCTGCCCCGGCGTTCAGAACATCGCTGACGGCGTGATCGGTGCGACCTCGATGCAGTTCCCGCTGCTGATGGCCTCCAAAGGCATCGAAGCGATCAAGCACTTCGCTGAAACCGGAGAGAAGCCTCAGAACTCCGAAGGTCTGGACTTCTACAACACCGGCGTCGAGCTGATCACCGACGAGCCCGTCGACGGCATCGAAAGCCTGACCTCGGAAGAGGGTCTGGGCAAGTGCTGGGGCTAATTAGCGCTTAACCGCCATTCCGGGGGGCGGGCATTCCGCCCCCCGATTTGTTTTTAAATTTTCTCTTCCCCACACACCATCGAACCCAAAGCTGCGTGACTGGCAGCGAAGGAGGAGCCGCATGAGCGACGAGAGCCAATCCCGGCCGCGAGGTCAGGATTTTGAATCATCCCTCGACAAGAGCGACAAAACCGTCGCCGCGTTCGACCACAACAGCAAAGGGCTGATGGACCACATCCAGAAAGCCCTGCACGGCAACCCGACGCTGGTTCCTGTCATTGTTCTGGTGATGTCCGTCATCATCTTCGGCTTTATCGCCGGTGACCGCTTCTTCTCGGCGTTCAACCTGACGCTGATTATGCAGCAGGTGTCGATCATCGGTCTGCTGGCTGCAGCCCAGTCGCTGATCATCCTGACCGCTGGCATCGACCTGTCCGTCGCTGCGATCATGGTGCTGATGAGCGTCGTGATGGGCAATCTGGCGGTGTCTTTTGGCGTGCCGACCTTCTTTGCGTTGATCATCGGCTTCGCTGGCGGCACCGCGTCAGGTTTTTTGAACGGTCTGATGGTTACCCGTCTGAAACTGCCCCCGTTCATCGTGACCCTTGGCACATGGAACATCTTTTACGCGCTGAACCTGTGGCTCTCGGGCGCGCAGTCCATCCGCTCTCAGGATATCGACGCGAACGCGGCAGCCCTGAAGTTCTTTGGCGAAGCATTCAAGATCGGCAGCGCACGGATCACCTTTGGTTCGATCCTGATGATCATCGTGTTCTTCGCCCTGTGGTTCCTGCTGAACAAGACCGCGTGGGGCCGCCACGTCTATGCCATTGGCGATGACAAAGAGGCCGCTGAACTGGCCGGTATCCGCACCGACCGCACCCTGACCCAAGTCTACATGCTGGCCGGTTTCGTCTGCGCGATCGCCGCGTGGAGCAGCGTGGGCCGCATCGGCTCGATCAGCCCTCAGGCGTTCTACGAAGGCAACCTGCAGTCCATCACCGCTGTTGTGATCGGGGGCATCTCGCTCTTCGGTGGGCGCGGCTCGATCCTTGGCGCTCTGTTCGGCGCGCTGATCGTGGGCGTGTTCCAGTCAGGCCTAAAGCTGGCTGGCGTGGACGTGCTCTGGCAGGTGTTTGCAGTGGGTTGGCTGATCATCCTCGCTGTTTCGATTGACCAATGGATCCGGAAGGTGTCGGCATGATGACCCAAGAACCCATTCTCAAAGCCCGTGGTCTGGTAAAGCGCTACGGCAAAGTGACCGCCCTGAACCAAGCCGATTTTGACCTCTATCCCGGCGAAATCCTCGCTGTGATCGGCGACAACGGCGCGGGCAAGTCCAGCCTGATCAAAGCCATCTCGGGCGCGGTTGTGCCCGACGAAGGCGAGATCACCCTCGAAGGCAAGCGTATCCAGTTCCAATCGCCGCTCGAGGCACGGGATGCAGGCATCGAGACCGTGTATCAGACTCTGGCCCTGTCCCCTGCCCTGTCGATCACTGACAACATGTTCGTGGGCCGTGAACTGCGCAAACCCGGCTTCGCTGGCAACGTCCTGCGCATGCTGGACCACAAGGCGATGGAGACCTTCGCCCGCGAAAAGCTAAATGAACTCGGCCTGATGACCATCCAGAACATCAACCAAGCGGTTGAAACTCTGTCCGGTGGCCAGCGTCAGGGCGTCGCTGTGGCCCGAGCGGCTGCATTCGGCTCCAAGGTGATCATCCTTGACGAACCGACCGCTGCGCTTGGGGTTAAGGAAAGCCGCAAGGTTCTGGAACTGATCCAAGACGTCCGCTCGCGCGGTATCCCGATTGTGCTGATCAGCCACAATATGCCCCACGTGTTCGAGGTCGCGGACCGCATCCACGTGCACCGCTTGGGCCGTCGTCTCTGCACGATCAACCCCAAGGACTATACGATGTCCGACGCGGTGGCCTTCATGACCGGCGCGGCCGAGCCGCCAGCCGAAGCGGCCTAAGCTCTCCCAGCAAAGGGCACACCTCCCCACCTCTGCCTTTTGCTCAATGCGCGGGTTGGCCCAGACCAGCCCGCGCTTTTTTGTGCCTCGCGCTATCGCTGCGCTTGCAGCATGGTCCGCACCGCGCTACCCCGATAGGTGATTTCCCTTACGAAATCTCAGGTATTCGGAGAGCATTCATGACCGCTGACCGCCTCGGCTTTGCCGTATCTCTTGCCCGCAAAGCTGGTGCTTTGGCCCAGTCCATGCGCGATCAGGCCGGAGGTTTAGACTACACAATCAAAGCCCCCGAAGACTACGCGACCGACGCCGACTACGCAGTCGAGGCTCTGATCCGCCAGCGCATCGCGGAAACTTACCCCGACGACGGCGTTCTTGGCGAAGAAGAGGGGTTGAAGGGCCGCGTGGACGGTTGCTGGATTGTGGACCCGATCGACGGCACCATCAACTTCAGCCGCGGCATGGACGACTGGGGCATCTCCATCGGGTATTTCAACGGAACAGAGTTCGAGTTGGGGGTGATTTATGCGCCCGACAAGGACCTGATGGCCAGCGGTCAGATTGGGCGCGGCGCGTTTGTGAATGGCAAGCCCGTGACTCTCGGCCAAGGCCATCCCGACCAGACAAAGCTCATCTCTATCGGCTATTCCGACCGACAGCCTATGCAGGAATACACCGACCGCATCGCCCGCATCCGCGCGGCAGGCATGGACCACCGCCGTCACGGCGCGGCAACCATCGGGATCCTCGGTGTGCTTTCGGGTTGGTTTGACGCCTATTACGAGCGGGCCCTGAACATCTGGGACGCCGCCGCTGGTCTGGCGATGATCAAGGCAGCTGGCGGTGTCGTGGAGCACGGCCCCTTTGACACTTTCCTGAAAGAGCCAACGCGTGTGTTGGCCCACAACGGCCGCATCCCCGAGATTGCTCAGATCGTAGACCCGCCTCATTCTCAGGCCGCCGAATAACGAAAACGCCGCCCTATCACAGGGCGGCGTTTCCAATTTCAGGAGCGGCTTAGGATCACGCGGTCTTTTTCTTGCGGTCCGTGGCCTGACGCACGATCACGTAGAAGGCGGGCACCATAAAGACGCCGATGAAGGTCGCCGTCGCCATGCCCCCCAGCACGCCGATACCGATGGCGTTCTGGGCCGCGGCCCCCGCACCGGTCGCGGTCGCCAACGGAACAACCCCCAGCATGAACGCAAGCGAGGTCATGAGGATCGGGCGCAGACGCAGGCGCGCGGCCTCCATCGTGGCTTCGATCAGCTCTTTGCCCTGCGCTTCGAGGTCTTTGGCAAATTCGACGATCAGAATGGCGTTCTTGGCCGCCAGACCGATGGTCGTCAGGATGCCCACCTTGAAGTAGACGTCGTTCGACTGACCGAACAAGTAGGCCGCCGCCAGAGCGCCAAGGACACCCACCGGAACAGCAAGCATGACCGAGAACGGCACGGTCCAGCTTTCGTACAGCGCGGCAAGGCAGAGGAAGACCACCAGAACCGCAAGAGCGTACAGGTAGGGTGCTTGGTCGCCGGACTGACGTTCCTGATAGCTGATGCCGGTCCACTCGACGCCGTAGCCGCCGTCAATCGTGGCCGCCAATTCTTCCATCGCGTCCATGGCCGCACCGGAAGAGGCACTGTCACTATTGCTGCCCGAAATCTCGATCGCATCTGCACCCGAGTGACGGGACAGTTTCGGCTGCACCGAGACCCATTCCGTTGTCACAAAGCTGGAGAACGGCACCATCTCGTTCGAGTCGTTGCGGACATACCAGCTGGCGATGTCCTCGGGCTGCATCCGGTGTTCGGGCGCGGCCTGTACGATCACGGGACGCAGGTTGCCTTGCAGGACGAAGTCGTTGACTTCGGACCCGCTGAACACAACCGACAGCATCGAGTTCACGTCGGACAGCGATACACCAAAGGCGTCGATCTTCTGTTGGTCGATGTTGATCCGCAGGGCGCTTTCGGCATCCACGCCGGACACACGCACGTTGGTCAGACGCGAGTCCTCACCGGCCTTTTGCACCAGTTCGTTCGCCGCTTCGATCAAGGAGTCGTACCCGTTGCCCCCGTTGTCCACGAGGTACATCGAGAAGCCGTTGGTATTGCCCATGCCCGGGATGGCAGGTGGCTGCATAAAGAATATCTGGCCCGCGCGGTGCGCCCCGAAACGCATGTTGGCACGGGTGGCCAAGGCGCTGGCTGCAGCATCCGCTGCGGTCCGGTCGTCAAAGTCATGCAGCTTGATAAACAGCATCGCATTGTTCTGGCCCGACCCGCCGAAGCCAAAACCAAGAGCCGCGAACACACTGTCCACCGTCTCGGTCTCTTCGTTCAGCAGGTAGTCCTCGATCTCTTCGACGACGGACAGGGTCTGCTGGGTGGTCGAACCTTCGGTCAGCTGCACCATTGTCATCAGCATGCCTTGGTCTTCGGTCGGCAAGAAGGACGAGGACAGACGCTCGTAGATCTGCCACGCGCCAACGCCGATCCCGACCAGAACCAGCAGCATGATGATGGGCTTGCGCAGAATGCGGCCCACAGTGCGCTCGTATCCGCGGTTAAAGCGGTCGAAGTTGCGGTTGAACCAACGGGCGGGGGCGATGCCTTCGCCGTGGGTGCGTTTCAGGATGCTGGCGCAGAGTGCAGGCGTCAGGACCAGCGCCACGATCGCGGACAGAACCATTGCTGTGATGATCGTGACCGAGAACTGGCGATAGATCACACCGGTCGAGCCGCCAAAGAATGCCATGGGCAAGAACACCGCCGATAGGACCAAGGCGATCCCGATCAGAGCGCCGGTGATCTGGCCCATGCTGCGCTCGGTGGCAGGCATCGGTTCCAGATTGTCCTCGTCCATCACGCGTTCGACGTTTTCCACGACCACGATGGCATCATCCACCAGAAGGCCGATCGCCAGAACCATCGCGAACATCGTCAGCGTGTTGATCGAATATCCAAGTGCCGCGAGCATCGCGAACGTCCCCAGCAGAACCACGGGCACAGCGATGATCGGGATGATCGTCGCACGCCAGTTCTGCAGAAAGACGAGGATGACGAGGAACACCAGAACCACGGCTTCGATCAGCGTGTGGTAGACCTTTTCAATCGACAGCTCGACAAAGGGCGAGGTGTCGTAGGCGTAGCGAATTTCAACGCCCTCGGGCAGCGCGGGTTCAAGGCTGGTCAGCACTTCGCGCACGGCGGCAGCGGTATCCACCGCGTTCGCACCGGTCGCAAGGTTCACACCAAAACCGGCCGCGTTCAGGCCGCTGAACCGGCTGTCGCCGCCATAGCTTTCCTGACCGACTTCGATGTCCGCCACGTCGCCGAGGTAAACGGCGCTGCCGTCCTCCTCACTCTTCAAGAGGATGCTCTCGAACTCTTCGACGCTGGTCAGCTGGCTTTGCGCTGTGATGGTCGCGGTGAACTGCTGGCCTTGGACAGTGGGCTGCGTGCCTAGACTGCCGACAGACACGGTGGTGTTCTGCGCCTCAACGGCGCTGGTGATATCTGCCGGGGTCAGCTGGTACTGCACCAACTTCAGCGGGTCGAGCCAGATGCGCATCGCATATCCCGAGCCAAAAGTGTTGATGCCGCCGACGCCCTCGGTCCGCTGAACGGGGCCTTCGATGGTTTGATCCAGAATATCGCCAAGCTGTACGGGGTTGTAGCTGCCGTCGACAGAAACGAGCGCACCCACCATCAGGATCGAGCTGGTCGAGCGGCGAACGTTCACGCCCGCTTGCTGAACACGCTCGGGCAGTTGGGATTCGACTTGCCGGACCTTGGTCTGGACTTCGTTCTGGGCATCAATCCCTTCGACGCTTTCGTCAAAGGTCAGGGTGATGCTGCTGGAGCCTTCGCTCGAATCCGAGACCATGTAGAGCAGACCATCGAGGCCGGTCATCGCGTCTTCGATGGTCGACGTGACGGAGTTCTGAACCGCTTCGGCAGTCGCGCCAGTGTAGTTGGCCGAAACGCGGACGGTGGTCGGGGCAATGTCGGGATACTGGGAAACAGGCAGCTGGGTCAGCGAAAATGCCCCTGCGAGCATGGTCACAATCGCCAGAACCCACGCAAAAACGGGGCGGTGAATAAAGAAATCAACCAACGGGCTTACTCCGCTTCGGCGGGTGCATCCGCATCAGAGACAACGCCGTTTTCGTCAATCGTCACAGCAACGGTTTCAACATCTGCACCAGCACGAAGATTGCGCAGACCGTCAACGATCAGCATATCGCCATCCTCAATCCCGTCGGTGACGACCCAAGCGTTCTGGTAGGTGCCCGCCGAAGTCAGGGTGACCTGCTTAGCCTTGCCATCTTCGGCAACAAAGGCGGTCAGATCGCCGGTCGCAGTCCGGTCAGTCGCGCCTTGGGGGACCAGAACGGCTTCGGTTTCGCCCACTGTCACCTGCGCGCGCAGGAACATGCCGGGCATAATCAGCTGGTCAGGGTTATCGAACTGCATCCGGAACTCAACACCGCCGGTGGTCGAAGACACCAGAGTACCGGGGCTGACAAGCGAACCTTTGCTGGCATAGGACTGACCGTTTTCCAAAGTCAAAGACACATCCAGACGCTCTCCCATCGTCAGTTGGCCTTCGGCAATGCGTTCGCGGGTCCGCAACAGACGCGCGCTGGATTCGGTCAGGTCCACATAGATCGGGTCCATACGGGTCAGGGTCGTCAGGGCGTCAGACTGGTTGGCCGTCACCAGCGCCCCGACCGAGAATTCCGAGACCTCGGGAATGCCTTGAATGGGCGCGCGGATTTCCGTGCGGTCCACGTTCAGCTGCGCGGTCTTCAAGGACGCTTCGGCGGCACGCTCGTCCGCTTCGGCCTGCATCAATGCCACTTCGGCACTCTCCACACTCTCGCGGGTCACTCCCACCCCGTCGAGCTTGCGATAGCGATCCACGGTGGCCTGCGCCGACTGAACGCTCGCTTTGGCACCGGCTAAAGACGCTTCGGCCGCAGCGAGTTCCGCATCATAGGATGCCGCTTCGATCCGGTACATCAGGTCGCCGACTTCCAACGGCTGACCGGGTGTATAGACGATCTCTTCGATCACACCTTCGACCCGTGGACGGATGTCGGTTTGCTCATAGGCGACCGCGCGGCCGGGCAAAGTCACCTGATAGGGCACCATTGCCGAGGTCATTTCGATGACACCAACTTGCGTCGCCGACGGAGCCCCGCCGGGCGCTTGCTGGGCCAATGCAGAGGTCGCGCAGGTCAGGAGAACTGCAGCACCGAATGCCAGGTCACGAGTTCGAAAAAGGGAGGAGAGTGGGATCATAAGGAGGACTCGATCTCGGGTTATAGAAGTGAAATGGCGACAAAAATCGCGCTTGGACAATAAACGTTTAGTTAGGTCTTTTTCCGTCGCTCGCCGATGCTGCAGTTGCGAAGTTCACGGGAATGTCAGCGCAAACGCGCACGTGACGCGATGTTTTCGTGCTGCTCTCCGCATCTGCGCAGGGTTTTCTGCGCATTTCGGCAGAGAACGGGGCCACAGTCTTTGCCTTAGCTGCACTTTCGCTCTAATGGGAGAAGATCAAGAGAAGCAGTACTATGACCAAGATCCCGCCTAGCACCGAGTCCGCCTTCGATCGTTTGATGGCCGAAAAGACCCCCGCCGACAGTCGTCAGGCGCGGCAATTGGCACGCCGCAAGATGATCACAGAGGCCGTGATGGCCGAGGGCACCATGCGGATCGAGGATCTGACGGACCGGTTCGGCATCAGCCTGATGACCGTTCACCGCGATCTGGACGAACTGGTGAGCCTTGGCCTACTGCGGAAAACCCGCGGGATCGTGTCAGCCGCACCAACCAATCTGATTGAGTCCAGCGACATTTATCGCTCGTCCCGCCAAGTGGCCGAGAAACGCGCCATCGCGGCCAAAGCGATGGAATTCATTGAACCTGGTCAGGCAGTCTTTCTCGACGACTCAACCACCGTTTGGCAGATGGTCGAGCTGCTCGAGAGCAAGGCACCGCTGACCGTGCTGACCAACTCGCTCCTGATGATCAACGAGTTGAAAGAGGTTCGAGACATCGCCCTGATCGCTTTGGGCGGTCAGTTCTATAACTGGTGCAACGCCTTTATGGGTCGCATGACCCGCAGCCAAATCGCGCAGGTCCGCGCCGATACTGTGTTTGTGTCAATGTCCGCGATCGCCAATGACGTGGTCTACCACCAGTCGCCCGAGATGGTCGAAACCAAGCGCGCCATGCTGGAATGCGCAGACAAGCGCATCCTCTTGGCCGACCACACGAAATTCAACCACCGCGCCCTGCATAGCTTTGCGTCGCTGACCGAATTCGATGCGGTGATCGTGGACGACAACATCGCCCCCGAAGACCTGCGCCGGATGCAGGACAAGGGCATCAACGTCGCCATCGCCGAGGTCGGCAAGGCCAAGCCCAAAACCGTCCGCACGTTGGAATCTTCTGACGAAGAAGAATAAAAAGAGGGGGCCCGTCGGCCCCCTGAGTGCACGGAAACCTGTGCGGTTACTCGTTAATTCACAATCGTCGCTTCGGTGGCAGCACGCAATTCGTCCTCGGTGACGCCCTCGGCGCATTCCACGATCTTCAGGCCACCTTCGACCACGTCCAGAACACCGAGGTTGGTGATCACGCGGTCCACAACGCCTTTGCCGGTCAGGGGCAGGGTGCAGGATTTCAGCAGTTTCGACTCGCCGTGCTTGTTGGTGTGGTCCATGACCACAACCACGCGGCCTACGCCGGCCACCAGATCCATCGCGCCGCCCATGCCTTTGACCAGCTTGCCCGGGATCATCCAGTTCGCCAGATCGCCGTTTTCAGCCACTTCCATCGCGCCAAGGATCGCCGCGGCGATCTTGCCGCCGCGGATCATGCCAAAGCTGGTGGCCGAATCGAAATAGCTGGTCTCGGGCAGTTCGGTGATGGTCTGCTTGCCTGCGTTGATCAGGTCGGGGTCTTCGTCTCCTTCGAACGGGAACGGGCCCATGCCGAGCATCCCGTTTTCCGACTGCAGCACCACCTGCACGCCCTCGGGAATGAAGTTCGGAACCAGCGTCGGAATCCCGATGCCAAGGTTCACATAGGTGCCGTTTTCCAGTTCCAGCGCCGCGCGGGCGGCCATTTGATTGCGATCCCAACCCATATCAGGCCTCCTTCTTGCGCACGGTGCGCTGTTCGATCCGCTTCTCGTGTTCACCCTGAATCAGGCGGTGCACATAGATGCCGGGCAGGTGGATGTGGTCGGGGTCAAGGCTGCCTGCGGGGACGATTTCCTCGACCTCCATCACGCAAATCTTGCCGCACATCGCGGCGGGCGGATTGAAGTTGCGGGCGGTCTTGCGGAAAATCGCGTTGCCGGTCTCGTCCGCTTTCCACGCCTTCACGATGGAAATATCGGCGAAAATGCCTTCTTCCATGATGTATTCTTCGCCGTTGAAGACCTTCACGTCTTTGCCTTCGGCAATCACGGTGCCCACACCGGTTTTAGTGTAGAAACCGGGGATGCCGCAGCCACCAGCGCGCATACGCTCGGCCAAAGTGCCCTGCGGGTTGAATTCCAGCTCCAGCTCACCGGACAGGTACTGGCGCATGAATTCCGCGTTTTCGCCCACGTAGGACGACATCATTTTCTTGATCTGGCGGGTATCGAGCAGCTTGCCAAGGCCGAATCCGTCCACACCGGCGTTGTTCGAGGCCACAGTCAGCCCTTTGACGCCGCTTTCCACAATCGCATCGATCAAGAGTTCGGGAATCCCGCAGAGGCCAAAGCCCCCCGCCGCGATCAGCATGTCGTCGCGCAAGAGCCCATCCAGAGCCTCCGCCGCGCTGCCATACACTTTGTTCATTTCGTCTCCTCCAAAGAGTTGGTTCGATTGGCAAAGATCGCCTTTGCCTGCGCCTGCGACGGCGCGATGGCCTGACGGGGATCAAGGATTTGCACCCAGTCAATCCCGTCGGGCCCGATTTCGGACAGGGCTTCGGTCAGGGTTTTGCCCTGCCCGTTCACCAGTTTCAGTGCATCCTTCACCAGCGTCTGCGCCTCGGCCCGCGGCATGTGCGCGGCAAGGGCGAAGCTGGCAGCCTCGGACATGATCGCGCCGCCGTTTGCGTCCAGCATCCGCGCCATGTTGTCAGGGAAGGCTTGCAGGGTCGCGGCCAAATCGGCAGCGTGACGCAGGGCGGCTGCACCCGCGATCAGGATTTGCGGCAGGGCGAACCATTCCATCGCCCAACGGCCGCCGTCCCGCTCTTCTGCGGGGCTGGCCGCCATGGCGAGCATGGGGTTCAGCGCGGTGGCATAGGCGTTCAGGGTAACGATCGCCTCGGACGCGACGGGGTTTGACTTCTGGGGCATGGTCGACGATCCGCCGCCCTTGCCTGCCTTGCCCTCGGCGGCTTCGGACCGGCCCATCAGGATCAGATCGCCCGCCATCTTGGCCAAGGCTGCGGTCAAGCGGCCCACCCAAGAGCCCACGGCCATGACCGCGCTGCGATCACCGTGCCACTGGACTGCAGCGCCAAGGCCCAATTCAGACGCCAAGGTCGCGGCAATGTCTGCCCCGTGGGGTGCCACGGCCAGATTGTTGCCTGCGGCTCCTCCGAACTGGACCCGTGCGATACGAGCCTTGAGCGCGGGCAGCTCTGCCTCGAGCGCGATCAGCGGTGCGGCCCAAGTGGCGATCCGCATGCCAAAGGTGATCGGGGTCGCCACTTGCGAACGGGTGCGCCCGCCCATGACCACGTCGCCGAATGCCTCGGACTGCTGCTGGAGCGCGTCGATCAGAACGGACACACGGCCCGCGTACAGGTCCAGCACATCGCGCAGGGCCATCGCGGTCGCGGTGTCCACCACGTCTTGGGATGTCGCGCCCCAGTGCAGGGCCTGGCCCGCCTCGCCGCACGCGCCACGCAGCTGCGAGACCAGCGCAGGCACGGGCACACCAGCGGATGCGGTCCCCTGCCCCAGTCCGGTCAGGTCCGCATCGAACCCGTCCAGCGCCGCAGCAATCGCGTCAGCGCTGCCGGTTTCGGTCAGGCCAGCAGCCTCGGTCGCGCGGGCCAAGGCGATCTCGAAGGCAACCATATGCGCGGCGACCGCCTCTTCTGACAGAAGGGCGGTGGCCTGCATATCGCCATAGAGCGGCGCCATCACGGCGCCAGTCAAAGGGGTCGGGGTCATGCGACTGCGGGGACCTTGAGGTTCAGCATTTCACGCGCTTGCTGCCAGGTGGCAACGGGGCGCTCGTACTTGTCGCACAGATCAACCACGCGCTGAACCAGTGCCGCGTTCGAGGGCGCCAGTGTGTCGCGGTCGATGCGGACGTTGTCTTCCAGACCGGTGCGGGCGTGACCGCCAGACGACACGGCCCAGTCGTTCAGGGTGATCTGGTGGGCACCGATACCGGCGGCGCACCAATTCGCGTCCTCGCCAAACAGGCGGTGCACGGTTTTGATGTAGTAATCAAATACATCGCGGTCCACGGGCATCGCGTTCTTCACACCCATCACGAACTGGACGTAGGGGGTTTCCGCGATCTGGCCCTTTTTGAACATGTCGGCGGCCTTGAGGATGTGGCTCAGGTCGAACGCCTCGATCTCGGGCTTCACGCCATATTTCACCATCTCTGAGGCCAGCCAATCGACCAGTTCCGGCGGGTTCTCGTAGACGCGGGTGGGGAAGTTGTTCGAGCCAACCGACAGCGACGCCATGTCGGGCGACAGGGGCAGCATGCCGCCACGGGTCTGGCCCGCGCCGGAACGGCCACCGGTTGAAAGCTGCACGATCATGCCGGGGCAATGCTTTTCCAGACCCTCTTTCAGGCGGCCAAAACGCTCGGGGTCCGAGGTCGGCTTGCCCTCATCGTCACGCACGTGGCAGTGGGCGATGGTTGCGCCAGCCTCGAAAGCTTCTTGGGTGCTTTCGATCTGCTCTGCCACAGTGATCGGCACCGCGGGGTTGTTCTCTTTGGTCGGCAGCGAGCCAGTGATCGCCACACAGATGATGCAGGGTTTGGTCATGTTCGCGTCTTTCATACTGAGGGGCGCCCACGCATGGACGCCCCGAATGACTTAGATGTCGAGGAAAACCGTCTCGCCTTCGCCCTGAAGACGGACGTCGAAGCGGTATTTGCCGTCGGCGGTCTTTTTCGCGATCAGCGTGTCCACGCGGGGACGCTGTTCGATACGGGCCAGCAGCGGATCGGTGCTGTTGTCCTCGTCCTCGAAGTAGATGCGGGTTTGCAGGCCGATATTGATGCCGCGTGCGCAAATCCAGACCGAGATATGAGGGGCCGAGAAGCCGCCGCCGCGCTGAGCAACCTTGCCCGGTTTCACCGTGCGCAGGGTGAATTCACCGGTTTCGGCATCTGCTGCAAAGCGGCAGTGGCCGGTCACGGCGGGGTCTGCGCCCTCTTGGCCAGCGAATTTGCCAGACGCGTCGGGCTGCCAGCTTTCCAACAGAGCGTCGCGCATGGCCCAACCGGTGCCATCAAAGACCGAACCCACGATCTCGATCACTTCGCCCTTGGCGCCGTCTGCGATGGGGCTCGTGCCGATTTCTTCGTCGTAATAGCCCGCGTTGCCCGCGTAGGTGGGCATCAGGCCGATGTGGACGTAGGGGCCAGCGGTCTGCGACGGGGTCTCTACCAGAGTGTCCAGTTTCTGTACCATGTTACATCCCCTCCAGCTTGTTTTCGAACATGGTCTGGCGGCGACCGCGCAGAACGATGTCAAACTTGTAGGCCAAGAAGTCCAGCGGACGCGAGCTTGCCAGATCCAGCGGCGCGACCAGACGGTCCAGCTGGCTGCGGTTCTTGATGGTCGCCGCAATCGGGCAGTGGTTGATCAGCGGATCGCCCTCGAAATACATCTGGGTGATCAGGCGCTGGCCAAAGCTGTGACCGTAGACCGAGATGTGGATGTGCATCGGGCGCCAGTCATTGCCGCGGTTCGGCCAAGGATAGGCACCGGGGCGAATGGTCAAGAACTGGTAGTAGCCGTTCTCGTCGGTCAGTGTTCGACCGCAACCACCAAAGTTCGGGTCCAGCGGCGCCAGATAGGTGTCTTTCTTGTGGCGGTAGCGGCCACCGGCGTTCGCCTGCCAGATTTCAACCAGCGTGTTGGGCACAGCGCGGTTGTTTTCGTCCACAACACGGCCATGCATCAGGATGCGTTCGCCCACAGCGGGGGCCGCGCCCTTGGTCCAGTTGAGGATCAGGTTATTGTCGAGCGCCCCAAATTTGCTGTGGCCAAAGGTGGGACCGGTTTCCTCGGAGAGGCCGGATTCCATCGACAACAAAGGCAAGTAAGGGGAACGGGCAACAGAAGTTTTATATGCAGGATCGTATGCGTCTGGGTGCGCTTCGCGATTCCGCGGAATAAGCGGGCCTAAATCAGTCATCAGATGCCGCCTCCATTTCGGCATAGGTGGCTTTCGCCAATTTCAAGGCATGGTTCGCGCGTGGGACCCCGGCGTAGATGGCAACGTGCTGAAAGGCTTCCAGAACGTCACGCTTGCTTGCGCCGGTACGGGCCGTGGCCCGGATATGCATGGGGATCTCTTCGAAGTTTCCGGTCGCGGCCAGCAGCGCCAGCGTGATCATCGAGCGTTCGCGGCGGCTAATGCCGTCCGAGGACCAGACAGTCCCCCATGCGCCCTCTGTGATCAGGGTTTGGAAAGCGAGATCGAAATCGGTTTTGTTGGCCTCGGCGCGGTCTACGTGGGCGTCGCCCAGAACTTCGCGGCGGGTTTTCATGCCGGTGTCAAAACGGTCGGACATCAGGCTGTGGCCTCCAGAAAGTCATTGATAAGTTTGGCAACCACTTCGGGCTGCTCGACGCAGGGCAAGTGGCCCGCGTCTTCGATAATGTGGAACGCAGCACCGCAAAGCTCGGCCGTGGCCTGAACGATTGCGGGGGGCGTGCTGCCGTCCTGATCGCCTGCCATTGCGAGCACCGGCAAGGTCAGGGCGCGGGTGCTCTCGGTCAGGTCTGCTGCAGCGATGGCCTGACAGCAGCCTATGTACCCCTCGGCGGGGGTGCGGGACAGCATGTTGCGCCATGCGGCCAGTTCGGTGGGTTTGTTTTCGCGGTAGGTCGGCGCGAACCAGCGCTCCAGAATGCCGTCGGCCATGGGTTCAATCCCGCCCTTGCGCACGGCATTGACTCGGGTGCTCCACATCTCGTCATTGCCGATCTGGGCTGCGGTATCCATCAGGACCAAGGCTTTGACCAGATCAGGACGCTTGTCCGCCAGCCCCTGCCCGATCAAGCCGCCAATCGACAAGCCGACAAAGGTGATGTCCTTCAGGCCCAAATGATCCGCCAGACTCTCGGCATCACGCACCAATTCGTCCATCGAATAAGGGGCTTCGGGACAATCGCTCAGCCCGTGACCGGGTTTATCGAAGCGCACGATGCGCAGGTCTTGGGGCAGCAAGGGCAACAAGATGTCCCAAACCCGTAGGTCGGTCCCAAGCGAGTTGCCAAACATCACCACGCGGCCATCCCGAGGACCTTCGTCACGGAAGTGAACCATCATTTGATCGAACAAAACTGTCTGCATCTGAGTCTCCCTGCGCTGGTGTTTGACATGACCAGACCTCTATGAAAATTATAAATCAAGAAAACTCACATAACCTATGAGTTATGCAATGATCGACCCACACATTCGTATGCGGCACCTCCGCTGCTTCTTGGAAACTGCGCGACTCGGGAGCCTGTCTGCCGCTGCAGACACCTTGAACGTCAGCCAACCTGCCGCCTCGAAGACGATCAAAGAGCTTGAGGACATCCTCGGAGTGCCGCTCTTTGATCGTAGCGGGCGGAGACTGGCGTTGACCGCAGCCGGCAAGGTCTTTCAGCAGCACGCCGGTGCGGCCATGATCGATCTGCAACGTGCGCAGGATTTGGTGCGTGACACACCCCGCGCGCCTTCGCGTCTCTCTGTCGGAGCATTGCCGACAGCCGCGACCTTTCTGCTGCCGGAAGCCGCGCTCAAATTCCGCGATTCCCACCCGGAGTGCCTGCTCCGAGTGACGACGGGTCCGAACTGGATGCTGCTCTCGCAACTCCGAGAGGGCGCGGTAGACATGGTCGTGGGTCGGATGCCGCCCGCAGGAGCCGTCGAAGGGCTGAGCTTTCGGCAGCTCTATTCTGAGAAGGTGGTTCCAGTCGTCCGGCCCGATCACCCTTTGGTCGGCCGCCTCTGGGACCTCGAAGAGATCGGAGCCTATCCGCTGATGCTCCCGCCATCAGGCGCGGTCATTGCGCCTTCTGTTCGGGCCTATCTGCACTCGATCGGCCTGACGAATGTGACTCCGGCTTTCGAGAATGTGTCTCTCGCTTTTGGCCGGCGGGTTGTCGAACGCTCTGATGTTATCTGGTTTATCTCCCACGGCGTTGTCGGCGCAGAAATCGAGGCCGGAACGCTCGCCGTTCTGCCGCTAGAAGGTGATTTGTTGGGCGGGCCGGTCGGAGTCTCCATGCGAGAAGAAACCCAAAGCAGCATCGAGCAGCGGGACTTTATCGCCGCCCTCTTGGACACCACGAAAAGCCATCCGACTCGGCAGTCGAGAGAGCAATTCTCCTGAAGGAAACGGTCCGTTGACCGCATGGGGCCACCCTGATCGGTTTACTTATGCAATATTGATAATATATATTTGCAAAAATAACTAAGACTGTGACAGCCAACTATGCGCATCGCCATTCTGGAGGACGACCCTCTTCACTCCGAACTTCTTAAGCGATGGTTGACCCGCTCTGCCACGAACCAAGTGCTGTGCTTTCGGACGTTTACCGAGTTGATGTCCTTTTGCGAACAGGCCTCTCATATTCCCTGCGTAATTATTCTGGACGCCTATCTTGACGGGAAAATGTCAGATGGTCTGATCAAGGATATCCGCAAATCCGCCAAGAATTTTCGCGATTTCGGTATTGTGCTGACATCAAGCCTGCCAGAGACGCACAATCTCGAAATTGCTTCGACATGGGATATCGACGCGTTTCTGGATAAGGACCAAGCCACTGCGGTGGCTTTGGAAATTTCAGTGACCCTCGCCCACCGCGCTGCGAAGCTTCGGAGTGAGCGGAGTGATGCCCTAAAGCGCCGAGACCAGAGATAATTTCGGCAACACCAGCGCGTTTTCCTCTCTTGTCAAACCAGTGCGTGCCGCCGCCACGAGGGCACCGACGACCGGATGCGCCTCCTGACCGACTGGAACGATCAGGAAAATCTCTTCCTCAATGACGGGAAACGATTTCATGAGCCGCAAACCGCGATGACGCAGCGCGAGGTCCATCGGGAACACGCCGACCAAAGGGGCGTGACAGACGGTTTCCAGAACGCTGTTCACGTCGTGAGTGACGATACGTGCTTCGCCAAAAGCCTCGATCATCGCCGCCGAGGCGCGGTCCTCTTGATGGCTTCCTGCAATGCGCACCCACCCCTGTGGCCGGCCTTGAAAATTCGCGCCGCACCACACAGCCCGCCGCATATGGCCCACAGAGATCTGAGTCTCGCCCACTGTTGTGATCGGCAGGCTCGTCAGCGTGCAATTCAGGTCTCCGACCTCACTTGGCTGTTCCAAGCAACTTAAGGTCAGCGAAATGTCTTGGCGCTTTGCCACCATTGCCCCGATTTCAGCCAGCATTGCGCTACCTCGGAGGTTCGGATCGACGCGGATCGAAACATTCAGTTGATCGGATGTTGCGGCTTCGACCATTTCAGCAAGATGCCATTCGGTCTTTTCAGCCCACCGGATCATCCCCATCGCAAAGGGCGTTGCCGACCAGATCACGCCTTTCTTGGTGAACAACGGGTTCCCCAATTCCTCAGAGAGTTTGTGAATTCGACGCGAAACCGTCGCCACATTTGCCCCGATGACAGAAGCTGCCGCAGACATTGTTCCATAGCGGTGCAATGCCAAACAAATTCTCAGATCATTCCAGTTTTCCATTACAAATGCTGCCCCAATAGCCGGAACTGAGGCCGCGAAGCTGAAGCGCGCCGTCACCTCAAAATATTAATTTCAAAAGTAGATTCAGATAGCTGAACGCTCGTACGCATTAACGCTTTTGCATATAAGTAGATCAACTAGAGTTAATTGCAATAATTTAAAGACAATCTAAAGTCGCATTGCAATTTTGAAAAACTTAGGGGCGCATCTCTGCGCCCCTCAAAAATTCCATCTGATTAATTATCGACCCTGCTTCATCAGATAGGCCTGTATCTGGGCCAACATCTCCGGTGACAGCCCTTGTAGCGCATTCTGTTGCGGCGCGGATGGCGTAGGTTTCCGTGTCTGCGGGCGCAAGCGGAACCGTTGCATCTGGGCTTTGACAGACTGAGTCGAGGCCTCCATCTCGGCAGCCGCCGCTGCAAGCTCGTCCGACTGGTTAGTTACGGACATGCTGCTTCGGGTGATGTCATTCACCGCCTCGCTGATTTGCGTGATTCCCCGTGCCTGTTCCGCGCTGCTGCTGGCGATGTTGCTCATCAGGCCGTCGATTTTCTCGATATCCGTGGTGATGCTCACAAAGGCCGCTTGGGTCTCGTCCGCGAGTTCCACACCAGCTTTAACCTTGGTCCCCGAGCTTTCGATCAAGTCAGAGGTCTCTCTGGCTGCCTGCGCAGACCGACCGGCAAGGTTCCGCACCTCTTGCGCCACGACCGCAAAGCCACGCCCATGTTCGCCAGCCCGAGCAGCCTCGACCGCTGCGTTCAGCGCCAGAAGGTTTGTCTGGAACGCGATCTCATCAATAACCTTGATGATCTTGGCGATATCATGGGAGGCGCCGCGAATGTCGTGCATTGCAGAGACCATGTCCGACATTTTCTGCTGGCCCGACTGGGTGACACCCCGCGCGGCGGTCACGACCTTGCTGATCGAAACACTCGAGTCAGCATTGCTGCGCACCATCTGGTCAGTTTCCTCGGTGGTCGCAGAGATTTGCTCGACGGCCGTGGACTGCGCCTGAGCATCCGTGGACAGCGAATTCGCCGACGAGCTGATTTGCGAGATAGTCACGGAAATCTGCGAAATCTGGTCGTTAATCTCGTGGATCGTCTGGTTCAGAGACGCGTAGGCTTGCTCGAAGGCTTCGATAATCTCGCGATAAGCGCCTTCATAGGCCTCGGGATGGATCACACGATCCAACTCGCCATCAACGATCGCCTGAGACAGCCCCTGAATATCGTTCACGACGGTTTTGAAGGCGTGACGCACATCCTCGATCGCATCATTGATAAACTTGCGGTCACCGCTGAACTGTTCAATTTCGAAGTCCAGATCACCTTTGGCAAAGGCCTGCATGGCCACAATAATCTTCTTTTTCGTGCTGATATGGCCGTTCACCATATCGTTCACCTGCGTCGCGATAGAGGCATATTCTGCGTCCAGACCGTCGGTCGCGATCACCTCTTTGATCATTCCGTCCTGATGCGCACGGGCCATTCCCAGAACGCCCTCGATCAGACGTTCAACTTGGGTTTGCGCCTCTTTCAGATCGGTCTGGTCTTTCCATTCCACAAAAATCGACACCAGATGCCCGTCGTCCGAGAACTTGGGTGTCGCGCGGAACGACAGATGCTTGCCCCCGATGGTGAACTTCCCATCGTGAGGTTTCACCATTCCGGTCACCAAGCGGCGCTGAAAGGCAGGGTTCTTATGGAATTGGTCGATCGACTTGTTCAGCACCGAGCGGGCACTAAAATGGGGCAGATCCTGCTGGATTGCCCCTTCGATTGCCTCGAACATCTGGTAGGCGGCATCGTTCACAAAGCGGATCACCATCTCGCTGTCTGCGATCATTACCGGGTTCGACAGAACGTTGAGCGCTTCTAGCGCATCCACATCCTCCCATTCTCCGTGCACAAGTTCCATCGCCGAAGGGCGGGCGGTCATTTGTACCATTTTGTTTTTTCCATCGATTTATGCATCTGGGGCGGACGGTTCGAGGAAAAGTCATACGATCTAAAGAAGGCACGTTCGTCCGTGACTAGCCAAACAAACGTCCCAATCCACTCTAGGATTAGGCCGATGGTCTTAATTTTTGAAAAAAGATATCCACAGGAGTTACCTCTTGGTGAAGGCCGCCCTGATCATTCGGCTTAAACGTACATTCGGGATGGTTACCGGATTACCCTTCATAGAGGATGACAGGGCAGATGCCGCCGCAATGGCGTCAAAATCTAACGGCTGTTCTACAAGGTCCGACAGCTGAGGCAACCCGGCGCGGTCGATCCATGCCTCAAGTGCGTCAATAGAACGCTCTTTGGGCCCACCTAGTGCTGCGGCAATCCAGACTTTCACCTCTTCGAGGCGTGCACGGACGGAATCGGGCAGATCCGGAGCCGCGTCATGGTCCCTGAGAACCAAGGGCAGAAACCGTCCACAGAGTACACCATGGGCAATGCCAGTTGTGCCGCCCAGAACCCCGGCCACGCCGTGCACCGCCCCAAGCCCTGAATTCGCCAGAGCAAGGCCGCCATAAACGCTGGTCAGCGCCAGATCATCCCGCGCTGCCGCATTTTCCGCGCCGACCAATGTGTGTAGAGCCTGAAGTCCACGCGGGATGGCATCGCGGCACAGCACGTCCGTGAGAACAGTCGCTTTTGAGGACAGATAGGGTTCGATCACCTGCACAATCGCGTCTAGGCCAGAGGCAAGCGTAACCGCCGCCGGGCACCCATCGGTCAGAGCGGGATCGATCACGGCCACATTCGCCAGCATTCTGTCATCTCGCAGGCTCACCTTGCGGCCCGCTTCGGGGATGCCGATGACGGCGTTCTTGGTGACCTCGGCTCCGGTGCCGGACGTCGTCGGCACTGCTACAAAGGGCAATGGCGCGGCCTCTAGCGGTCTGCCCTCGCCCACCACTTCGAGATAGCGCATCGGGCCAGCGGGCGCGGGCACGAGGGCAGCCAGAGCCTTGGCCAAGTCGATCACCGAGCCACCGCCAACCCCGACCACAACGTCGATCTTGTTTACCCGCGCTTGCTCCACCAATTCCAGCAGAAGCGGTAGATCAGGCTCGCCCGAGCCATAGACGACAGTAATTGCTGCGCCTTGGGCCTTCAGGTCGCTCTCCAGCGTGTCCGCCCACGCGACGGACCGACCCCGCACCAGCAAGACGCGCAGGCCAAGCGCGATGACGGCAGGTGCAACCAAGGCCGCTTTGCCGCGGCCAAATTCGATGCGGGCGGGGGCGGCCAGAGCGAACTGCATCAGACGCTCATCGTGGCCTGCACGGCGCGTTTCCACGCGTCGTATTTGGTGGCGCGGGTTTCATCGTCCATGGCCGGATCAAAATGCTGTTCAATCGCCCATGTTTTGGCGAACTCTTCCATGGGCGGGTAGACACCGGCCTTCATCCCCGCGAGCCAAGCGGCCCCGAGCGCGGTCGTTTCCAGCACGGTCGGGCGATCCACAGGGGCGCCAATGATGTCCGACAGAAACTGCATGGCCCAGTCGTTGGCGCTCATGCCGCCATCGACGCGCAGGGTCGCTTCGCCGTCGTTCTGCCAATCAGCGGTCATCGCCTCCAGCAAATCGCGGGTCTGGTAGCCCACGCTCTCCAAAGCGGCTTTGGCGAACTCGGCGGGGCCAGAGTTGCGTGTCAGGCCGTAGACGGCGCCTCGGCATTCCGCGTCCCAATAGGGCGCTCCAAGGCCAGTGAACGCGGGCACGAGGATCAGGTCCTGTCCTTCGTCCGCCTTCTGCGCCAAAGGCAAGGTTTCCGACGCGCTTCGGATGATCTGCAACCCGTCCCGCAGCCACTGGACCACAGCGCCCGCGATAAAGATCGAACCTTCAAGAGCATAGGTCGGCTTGCCATCCAGCTGGTAGGCGATGGTCGTCAGCAGACGGTTGTTCGACCGAACCGGCGTGTCGCCGGTGTTCAGCAGCGCAAAGCAGCCCGTGCCATAGGTCGATTTCAGCATGCCAGGCTTGAAACAAGCCTGCCCAACGGTCGCGGCCTGTTGGTCGCCCGCAACGCCGAGGATCGGGATCTCTTTGCTGAACAGATCTGCGCGGGTCATGCCGAACTCGCTCGCGCAATCCTGCACCGTCGGCAGCATCTCCATCGGGATGTCCATCAGATCGCAGATGGTCTGGGACCAACGACCCTTGCGGATATCATAGAGCAGCGTGCGCGCTGCGTTCGTGGCGTCCGTCACGTGCGATTTGCCGCCGGTCATTTTCCAGATCAGGAAGGTATCGACGGTCCCGAACAGCAGCTCGCCGTTGCGAGCGCGTTCGCGAGCGCCCTCCACGTGGTCCAAGATCCACTTCAGCTTGGTCCCCGAGAAATAGGGATCCATCAGCAGACCGGTGCGGTCAGTGAACATCTCTTCGTGGCCAGCGGCCTTCAGCTCTTTGCAGTAGTCCGAGGTCCGGCGGTCCTGCCAGACAATGGCGTTGTAGATCGGCTTGCCAGTGTCTTTCTCCCAGACCAGCGTGGTTTCCCGCTGGTTGGTGATGCCGATGGCCGCGATGTCGTTGGCGCTAATGCCGCACCGCTCGATCACTTCGCGGGCCGTGCCAGCGGTGGTGGACCAGATATCTGCAGGATCATGTTCAACCCAGCCCGACTTGGGGAAATGCTGCGTGAATTCCTCCTGAGCGGTCGCGCGCAGCTTCATCTCGCTGTCAAACAGGATCGCGCGGCTGGATGTGGTGCCCTGATCGATTGCCAGAATATACGTCATCAGGGGGCCTCCTCTGCCTCGGTGCAACGTGGGAACTTTTTCTAATTTAACGGGAATTTGCAAACAACAAAGGGCGAGGCCATGACTGGCCCCGCCCCTGTTTCAAAACCGCTTACTTCCAGCTGGCGATCAGCTCGTCGTAGGACACGGTCTGGGGCTCTTCACGCTCGTTGTCGAGCTTGGCCTTGGGCGAGCCGGGCTGCGAGAGCCAGTACTCGGGGTCCTGCTCCTCGTTCAGCTTGGGACCGATGTCACCCTGAACGCCTGCACGCTCAAGACGCTCCAGAACCTTTTCCTGATCGGCGCAGAGCGAGTCCATGGCCTCTTGCGGAGACTTGGCACCCGACATTGCGTCGCCAATGTTCTGCCACCACAGCTGAGCCAGCTTGGGGTAGTCAGGCACGTTGGTACCGGTCGGCGACCACTGAACGCGTGCGGGCGAACGGTAGAATTCGACCAGACCACCCAGTTGCGGTGCGCGCTCGGTGAACGAGTCGTGCTGGATGGTGGACTCGCGGATAAAGGTCAGACCCACGTGCGATTTCTTCACGTCCACAGTCTTGGAGGTGACGAACTGCGCGTAGAGCCATGCGGCCTTGGCGTTGTCGACGGGGGTCGACTCCATCAGAGTCCACGAACCGGCATCCTGGTAGCCAATCTTGGTGCCTTCTTCCCAGTACGCGCCGTGCGGGCTGGGAGCCATGCGCCACTTGGGGGTGCCATCGTCGTTCATGACCGGCAGGCCTTCTTTGACCATGTCGGCGGTGAAGGCGGTGTACCAGAACATCTGCTGCGCGATGCTACCCTGTGCGGGCACCGGACCTGCTTCGGAGAAGGTCATACCGGCTGCTGCGGGGGGCGTGTACTTTTCCAGCCACTCGATCGATTTGGTGATCGCGTAAACCGCTGCGGGGCCGTTGGTCGCGCCGCCACGGGCGACACAAGAACCAACAGGCTGGCTGTTTTCGTTAACGCGGATGCCCCATTCGTCGACGGGCAGACCGTTGGGCTCGCCCTTGTCGCCGGCACCAGCCATGGACAGCCACGCGTCGGTGTAGCGCCAGCCAAGGCTCGGGTCTTTCTTGCCGTAGTCCATGTTGCCATAGACACCCTCGGACGGGCCGCCCGCATAGGACATGTCACGACCGGTAAAGAACTCTGCGATGTCCTCGTAGGCCGACCAGTTGACCGGAACACCCAGATCGTAGCCGTACTTGGCTTTGAAGTCCTCTTGGGTTTTGGGATCGTTGAACCAGTCGTAGCGGAACCAGTAGAGGTTCGCGAACTGCTGGTCGGGCAGCTGGTAAAGCTTGCCATCGGGGCCGGTGGTGAACGACTTGCCAACGAAGTCCTCGATATCGAGGTTCGGGTTGGTCACGTCTGCGCCTTCGCCTGCCATCCAGTCGGTCAGGTTGCGGGCCTGCTGGTAGCGCCAGTGGGTACCGATCAGGTCAGAGTCGTTGATGTAGCCATCATAGATATTCTGGCCCGACTGCATCTGGGTCTGCAGCTTTTCGACCACGTCACCTTCGCCGATCAGGTCGTGGGTGACCTGAATGCCGGTGATCGCGGTGAAGGCAGGTGCCAACACTTTGGATTCGTATTCGTGGGTGGTGATGGTTTCGGAAACCACTTTGATTTCCATGCCAGCGAACGGCTGCGCAGCATCGACGAACCACTGCATCTCGGCTTCTTGATCAGCGCGGCTCAGCGCGGACAGATCACCGATTTCCTCGTCGAGGAACTTCTTGGCAGCGTCCATGTCCGCGAAAGCGGGGCCGGACAGCAGGGTCAGCGCGACCCCCAGTGCCGTGGTTGATTTGAAAAACGGGTTCATAGTTTCCTCCCTATATTGAACCGTTCACACGTTAGCCGGTGGTCGTTGCCGCCGGCAGAAGTCAGCCCTTAGACCCAGCGGAACACCGCCAGAGCGTAAACAAGGCAAACCCCCAGAGCGTAGGGCTGGTTGTCCCCCACCAAACCCAGCCAAGCGAGGTTGATGAAGGCCGAGCCCAGAAGCGTGATGAACAGACGATCACCGCGCGTCGTTTCGATCCGCAGGACGCCCGTGCGGGGCGTCTCGGGGAATTTGATCGCCAGTACCGTGAAGGTCACCAGCAAGAGCGCAATCACACCGAAGAAGATTGCCGTCTGAGATGTCCATGCCATCCAAGCCATTGATCGGTCTCCTAATCTTCGGGGTTACACACGGCCCAGGGCGAAACCCTTGGCGATGTAGTTGCGGACGAAGTAAATCACGAGCGCACCGGGCACGATGGTCAGGACACCCGCTGCTGCCAGCACGCCCCAGTCCATGCCAGAGGCCGAAACTGTGCGGGTCATGGTGGCAGCGATCGGCTTGGCCTCGACCGAGGTCAGGGTGCGAGACAGCAGCAGTTCCACCCAAGAGAACATGAAGCAGAAGAACGCTGCCACACCCACGCCGCTGGCGATCAGGGGCATGAAGATCTTGATGAAGAACCGGCCAAAGCTGTAGCCATCGATATACGCGGTTTCGTCGATCTCTTTGGGAACGCCGCGCATGAAGCCTTCCAAAATCCAGACAGCCAGCGGCACGTTGAACAGACAGTGCGCAAGGGCAACCGCGATGTGCGTGTCGAACAGACCGACCGAGCTATAGAGCTGGAAGAAGGGCAGCGCGAACACGGCAGGCGGCGCCATGCGGTTGGTCAGCAGCCAGAAGAACAGGTGCTTGTCCCCCATGAAGCTGTATCGGCTGAACGCGTAAGCCGCGGGCAGCGCCACCACGATGCTGATCAGGGTGTTCATCACCACATAGATCAGCGAGTTCACGTAGCCCATATACCAGCTCGGATCGGTCAGGATCGTCGCGTAGTTCTGGAACGTCAGATCGCGGGGCCAGAGCGAGAAATCCCCAAGGATTTCCGCGTTGGTTTTCAGGCTCATGTTCAGCAGCCAGTAGATCGGCAGTAGTAGGAACAAGAGGTAGATGCCCATGACGATGGCGCGGGTATTCACCTTTACCGCGGGCTTGCTGCGGGCAGCGGATTGATTGACGGTCATATCGGCCATGGATCAGCTCTCCCGCTTATCAAGGTTGGTCATGACGGTGTAGAACACCCACGAAATCAAGAGGATCACTAGGAAGTACATCAGCGAAAAGGCTGCTGCCGGTCCCAGATCGAATTGCCCAAGCGCCATCTTCACAAGGTCGATCGACAAGAAGGTGGTTGCGTTGCCGGGGCCACCGCCGGTCACAACGAACGGCTCGGTGTAGATCATGAAGCTGTCCATAAAGCGCAGCAGGATCGCGATCATCAGAACGCCCATCATTTTAGGCAACTCGATATAGCGGAAGACTTTCCAGCGGCTGGCTTGGTCGATCTTGGCCGCCTGATAGTAGGCGTCGGGGATCGATTGCAGACCGGCATAAGCAAGCAGCGCCACCAGCGAGGTCCAGTGCCAGACGTCCATCACGATCACGGTGATCCACGCGGCGTAGAAATCCTGAGTGTAGTTGTAGCTGATGCCCAGTTTATCCAGCGTGTAGCCCAAGAGGCCAATGTCCACGCGGCCAAATATCTGCCAGATGGTGCCCACCACGTTCCAAGGGATCAGCAGCGGCAGGGACATCAGAACCAGACAGAAGCTGGCCCAGAAGCCCTTTTTCGGCATATTCAGCGCCACAAAAATCCCCAGCGGGATCTCGATCGCCAGAATGATCGCAGAGAACACGATCTGGCGGCCCAGCGCGTCCCACATCCGGTCCGAGTGCAGCAGTTCATCGAACCAATCGAGACCGGCCCAGAAGAACTGGTTGTTCCCGAAGGTGTCCTGAAACGCGTAGTTCACAACGGTCATCAGCGGGATCACCGCCGAAAACGCCACGAGGATCAGAACAGGCAGGACGAGGAACCATGCCTTTTGGTTGACTGTCTTTTCCATCAGGCGACCTCCCCCTTCACGCGCCAGTCGTTGGCGTAGACGTTGACGTGGGCGGGGTCGAAGCTGACGCGGTTCATGTCCGCGCTGATCGGGGTGCCCTCGTTCGCGATAATGTTGATGTCGCTGCCAAAGAATTCGGCGCGAATGATCTTGTGGCGACCCACGTCTTCGATCCGGCGGATTTTGACGGGCAGACCATCGGTTTCGGACAGGGTCGCGAATTCGGGACGCACGCCGATTTCAACTTTGCCGTCGATTGGCGCATAGCCACGGCCCAGTTGCACGTAGCTGCCATTCACGTAGGCCTTGTCGCCCTGCACCTGCGCGGGGATCACGTTCATTCCGGGCGAGCCGATGAAGTAACCGACAAAGGTGTGCTCGGGCGTCTCGAACAGCTCTTCCGGCGTACCGATTTGCACAACGCGGCCGTCGTACATCACCACAACCTTATCCGCGAAGGTCAGAGCCTCGGTCTGGTCGTGGGTCACGTAGATCATGGTGTGACCGAATTCGTGGTGCAGCTTTTTCAGCTGGGTCCGCAGTTCCCACTTCATGTGGGGGTCGATCACGGTCAGCGGCTCATCGAACAGCAGCGCGTTCACGTCTTCGCGGACCATGCCGCGGCCAAGGCTGATCTTCTGCTTGGCATCAGCTGTCAGACCGCGTGCCTTGCGGTCGAGCTCGGCTTCCATGCCGATCATAGCACCGATCTGCTGGACGCGCTGCGCGACATACTTCGGGTCCGCGCCGCGGTTTTTCAGCGGGAACGCGAGGTTCTCGCGGACGGTCATGGTGTCGTAGACCACAGGGAACTGGAACACCTGCGCGATGTTACGTTCTGCAGTCGGTGCATGGGTCACGTCCTGACCATCGAACAGGATGCGGCCCTGCGACGGGGTTAGCAGACCCGAGATGATGTTCAAAAGCGTAGACTTGCCGCAACCGGAAGAGCCCAGCAGCGCGTAAGCTTCGCCATCAACCCAATCGTGGTCCAACTGTTTCAGCGCGAAGTCGTCCTCGGACGTGGGGTTCGGCAGATACGAATGGGCGAGGTTATCAAGGGTAATCTTGGCCATGGTCCTCTCCCTTATGCGGCGGCTGCGTAGGCGGCAGGGGCAACCAGCTTGCCGTCTTCGCCAAAGATGTAGACGTGGCTCGGGTCCAGATAGACATCAAGCGGTGCGCCAAGCGTCAGGTTGTGCACCCCGTGCACCAGACCGACCCAGCGCTCGCCGTGGTGATCAAGGTGAACAAAGGTTTCCGAGCCAGTCAGCTCGGTCACAACGAGGTTCGTGGTGAACTTCATCGCATCAGCGGTGTGCTTGCCGATCTCGACGTGATTTGGACGGAAACCCGCGATGTAGCGACCATCCGGCAAGTTCGCCAAGGCACCGGTCGCAGGGGTCTTCTGACCCTTGCCGAACATCAGGACGTGGCCGGTCTTGCTGATCTGCAGGAAATTCATGGGCGGATCGCTGAACACACGGGCGGTGGTCGCATCCACGGGATGGCGATAGACCGACGGGGTCAAGCCGAATTGGGTCACACGCCCTTCCCACAGGGTGGCACAGTTGCCCCCCAGCAGCAGAGCCTCTTCGGGTTCGGTGGTCGCGTAGACGAAAATGCTGCCAGACTCTTCGAAAATCTTGGGGATCTCGATCCGCAGTTCTTCGCGCAGTTTGTAGTCTAGGTTTGCCAGAGGTTCGTCCAGCAGCACCAGACCCGCGTTTTTGACCAGAGCCCGCGCCAAGGCGCAGCGCTGTTGTTGACCGCCCGACAATTCCAGCGGCTTGCGCTGAAGCATCGGGGTTAGCTTCATCAGGTCGGCAGCTTGGTTCACCGCGGCATCAATCTCGGCCGAGGTTTTGCCCATCAGCTTCAGCGGAGAGGCGATGTTGTCGTAGACGGTCATCGAGGGGTAGTTGATGAACTGCTGGTAAACCATCGCCACCTGACGGTCCTGAACCCGCATCCCGGTCACATCCTGACCGTTCCACATGATCCGGCCCGAGGTCGGCACATCCAAACCAGCCATCAAACGCATCAGCGAGGTCTTGCCCGACAAGGTCGGTCCAAGCAGCACGTTCATCGTGCCAGGTTGCAAGACCAGATCAGTCTCGTAAATATGGGTCTGGCCGCTCACGACCTTCGAGACCCGCTCAAGAGCGAGAGTCATTCTTCCTCCTCCCCTTCGTTCGCATCACTGCGCCGCTTGCGCGACACCGACACCCCGAACGTCACTCATCCACTGGTCCAGCGCTGCGACCTCTTCCGCCGTCAAACGCAGACCCAATTTGCTACGCCGCCACACGACGTCTTCGGCTGTTTGCGCGTATTCGCGTTCCATCAGCCAGCGCACTTCAGCCTCGGTCAAGGTTGCCCCGAAGTCACGCCCCAGTTGCACCGCATCCCGAACGTCTCCCAGCACTTCCGAGGCCTCGGCCCCATACGCACGGATCAGGCGACGTGCCCAGAAGGGCGTCAGGAACGGAAATTTCTTTTGCAGATCAGAGATCAGCTTTTCGGTGTCACTCACCGCAAAGTCGCCCCCCGGCAGCGCAACGCCCGCTGTCCAAGTGCCCGGCGTCTTCGTGAAGTACTGCTGGATATGCTCCAGCGCACTCTCGGCGAGTCGGCGATAGGTTGTGATCTTGCCACCAAACACATTCAGCACAGGCGCGCCGCCATTGGCGTCGACCTTGAGCGTGTAGTCACGGGTCGCCGCTGTCGCGCTGCTGGCCCCGTCATCATAGAGCGGACGCACGCCGGAATAGGTCCAGACGATATCGGCGCGGGTCACGGGCTGTTTGAAGTAGTCGGACGCGAAATTTAGCAAGTAATCGCGCTCTTCGTCGGTACACTCGGGCTTGATCGACGGATCCGTGTGCTCGGCATCGGTGGTCCCGATCAGGGTGAAGTCCTGCTCATACGGGATCGCGAAAATGATCCGGCCATCGGTCCCTTGGAAGAAGTAGCACTTGTCGTGGTCATAAAGCTTGCGGGTCACAATGTGACTGCCACGCACCAGACGCACGCCTTCGGTGCTGTTCGAGCGGATCTTGCCGTGGATGATGTCACCGACCCAAGGTCCACCCGCGTTCACCAGCATCTTGGCGCGGAGACGCTTCTGAACGCCTGTGTTCGTGTCCTGCACGATCACTTCCCACATGTCATCAACACGCGCACAGGACATGACTTTGGTGCGGGTCATGATCTCAGCCCCGCGCGCCTCGGCATCGCGGGCGTTCAGGACAACCAGACGCGAATCCTCGACCCAGCAATCGGAATATTCGTAGGCCTTCTCAAAGCGCTCCTGCAGCGGTGCGCCTTCGGGACCTTGGGTTAGGTCGACGGTCGAGGTGCCAGGCAAAATTTCGCGGCCACCCAGATTGTCGTACATGAACAAGCCCAGACGGATCAGCCATGCAGGACGGCGACCTTTCATCCAAGGCATCACGGTGTTCAGAATGCGCGAGGTCGGCGTCGAATTCTCGAACCGCATGTCCTTGTGGTAGGGTAGCACGAAACGCATGGGCCAACTGATATGCGGCATCGCTTTCAGCAGAACTTCGCGTTCGATCAGCGCCTCACGCACCAGACGAACCTCGAAATACTCCAGATAGCGCAGACCACCATGAAACAGTTTGGTCGAGGAAGAGGACGTCGCAGACGCAAGGTCCCCCATCTCGGCCAGAGCAACGCTGAGACCACGGCCAGACGCATCACGCGCAATGCCGCATCCGTTGATGCCCCCGCCAATAATGAACAGGTCAAAAATCTGCTGCGTTTCGCCAGATGCCGACACGTGGTCCTCCCTCAACCGCATTTCGGTTCGAGAGGAAAGCTATGTCCGACCGCAGAAAAAAGAAACCCAAAATGTTCGTTTATGTTCGCTTTGCCCTATATGACTGAATTTAAATGTAAAAGCTTCATGACACTTGGCCAACGCCGCGGTGCAGCGCAAGATTATTGCGTGCCGAAACGCCAAATTTTGCGATTCGCCCGTGATTCGCGGAGTGATTCTTGAATAACGAACAAAAACGCGCATAATCGCGTGACGTTCGGAGGAGAGCCATGTCCCAAACACTACGCCATCCAGAGATTCTGGAGATCGCGCGCCGTGAAGGCAAAGTCACGGTAGAGGGGCTGGCCGCCCATTTCGGCGTGACCCTACAGACCATCCGGCGCGATCTGACCGACCTTGCCGATGGTGGACACCTTGAGCGCGTGCATGGTGGGGCGATCCTGCCCTCCGGCACTACGAACATCGAATACGAAGAGCGCCGTCTGCTGCAATCGGACGCCAAGGTCGCGATCGCTCAGGCATGCGCCGCGCGAATTCCCGAGAACGCGTCGATTTTTCTGAACATCGGTACCAGCACAGAGGCTGTCGCATCTGAACTCTTGCGCCACCGCGATATGATGGTGGTCACCAACAACCTGAATGTGGCGAACATTCTGGGCCAGAACTCGGACTGTCAGGTGATCGTCGCGGGCGGTACACTGCGCCGGTCGGACGGCGGCCTCATTGGCAATCTGACCGTTCAGGCCATCGCGCAATTCAAATTCGATCTGGCGATCATCGGCTGCTCGGCTCTGGACGAGGACGGTGACATTCTGGATTTCGACATTCAAGAGGTTGGCGTCAGCCAAGCCATTCTGCGCCAGTCGCGCAAAACGTACCTTGTTTCTGACGGGTCTAAATTCCAGCGGAACGCGCCGGCCAGAATCGGGTCCCTAGCCGATCTGGATGCGTTCTTCACCGACCGCCCCCTACCCCGCGATCTACAGGAAAAATGCGAGCGTTGGGGCACAGAAGTCATCGTCGCGCAGCCCTGACGGACGCGACCAAGCCTCACCCTAACCGGATGTTTTTGCTTTAAAACTTTAAGGGAAACCTGGTAGCGGAGGAGGGACTTGAACCCCCGACACGCGGATTATGATTCCGCTGCTCTAACCAACTGAGCTACTCCGCCATCTGGTGGACGCTGACTTAAGGCCACGGTAAAGGACCGTCAAGCGCCAAAAGCTCTGAAATGGAATTTTTAATGAATTTTCTCGCTCGCCTTGCCGAAGGCCTGCCGCACACTCCTCTTTTGACCGGCGCGGATTGCGCCCCGTGGGCCAAGGACTGGACCGGTGCATGGTCGGCAGAGCCTTTGGCGGTGATCCGGCCCGCGTCCACGGCAGAGGTCTCGCAAATCATGCAGATCGCCCACGCCCATGGTGTGCCCGTCGTCCCCGCAGGCGGCTTGAGCGGTCTGGTCGGCGGAACACACGCGCCCGAGGCATTGGTCCTATCGCTCGACCGGATGAAGCAGATTCGCAAGATCGACCCGATCACCCGCGTGGCCGTGACCGAGGCAGGCACCATCCTGCAAACCCTGCGCGAGGCGGCGCATGAACAGGGCCTGCAATTCCCCATGACCTTCGGCGCCCAAGGGTCAGCCACGATCGGTGGCATTCTGTCGACCAACGCGGGTGGATCGAACGTCTTGAAGTACGGGAACACACGCGATCTTTGCCTGGGGATCGAAGCCGTTCTGCCCGATGGAACCATCCTCGACCTGATGTCCGCGCTGCACAAAGACAACTCCGGCTACGCGCTCAAACACCTGCTGATCGGCGCCGAAGGGACGCTGGGGATCATCACCGCGGCCACATTGAAATTGTATCCAGAGCCGCGCATCCGGACCACCGGCTTTCTTGCCTGCCCCAATCTGACCGACGCGTTAACCACGCTGAACCGCCTGCAGGAGGCCACATCGGACGCCGTCGAAGCCTTTGAGTACATGCCGATGAACTACATGCAGGCCTATGCGCGCCTGCACCCGGCTGAACGGGCGCCCTTTGACCAACCCCACGCGGTGAACATTCTGGTAGAACTGGCCTCGACCGCGCCACGCGATGCGGCGTTATCGCCCGAAGGCACCTCTGTCCTGCAAGAGACGTTCGAAACCAGCCTCGCCGCCCTCATGGAAGACGGGCTGGTCACCGACGCTGTCATCGCGACCAACGACACGCAGCGCTCGGCCTTCTGGAAGATCCGTGAATGCGCTGCCGAACTTTCGCTCGAAGGGCCAAGAACCGCGATCATCAACGATATCGCCCTGCCCTTGGACCAGATTCCGGTGTTCTTTGACCGCATGGCCGCCGCCCTGCCTCAACTCGACGCCGGCGCCACAGACATGACCGTGGCGCACCTTGGCGATGGCAACATCCACTACACCGTACGCCCGTCTTCGGCTGATCTGAAAGACACCATCATGGCGATGGTCGAGGCTGATGTGCGGGACCTTGGTGGATCATTCTCGGCCGAGCATGGCGTGGGGCTGTCGAAGCTGAACAGCATGGCGCGACACAAACCCAGCGCGGCGCTGGCGACCATGCGAGCCATCAAGAATGCCATCGACCCCGAGGGCATCCTGAACGCAGGAAAGGTCATTCCAACCGATCCCGCGGCCTAACTCTGGTTGGCGCAGCCACCGCTGCGCCACACCTTATACAACTTCGGAAAACGCAGCGGACAAGAGCTCTTGCGTGTAGAGCGTCTGAGGATTCGAGAACACATCTTCGGCAGTTCCAGCCTCAACCACGTCCCCGTTCCGCATCACCATGACCTTGTGAGACAATGCGCGAACCACCCGCAAATCGTGGCTAATGAACAGGTAAGCCAGCCCGTATTTCTGCTGCAGATCGCGCAAAATATCGACGATCTGCACCTGTACCGTCATATCCAGAGCCGAGGTCGGCTCGTCCAGCACCAGCAATTTCGGACGCAGGATCATCGCACGCGCAATCGCGATCCGCTGTCTCTGCCCGCCCGAGAATTCGTGCGGATAGCGGTGCATGAAGTCGGGGTTCAGCCCAACCTCTGACATCATGTCAGCCACCAGATCGCGCGGGTTCTTGCCCGGATCGACGCCGTGAACGCCAAGCCCTTCGCTGATCACCTGCTCACAGGTCATTCGCGGGCTCAGGCTGCCAAACGGATCCTGAAACACGATCTGCATATCGCGGCGCAGTTTGCGCAGCTCTTTCGTCTTGTACTTGCGCACGTCCTGACCGTGCAGCCAGATGCCCCCCTGGCTCTCGATCAAGCGCATGATGGCCAGCGCAGCGGTCGTTTTGCCCGACCCGGACTCACCCACGATGCCCAAGGTTTCCCCTGCGCGCAGGCTCAGGCTGGTGTCATTCACGGCCTTCACATGGCCCACAGTGCGCTTCAGCAAGCCCTGTTGGATCGGGAACCACACCCGCAGGTTTTCAGTCCGCAGAACCTCTGGCGAGTCATCGGGCAGCGGCAGAGCGACGCCCTTAGGCTCTGCGGCAAGCAGTTTCTGAGTGTAAGGGTGCTGCGGATTTGCAAAGATTTCGGCGGTTGGGCCAGTCTCGACGATCTCGCCATCCTTCATCACGCAGACGCGGTCCGCGATACGCCGCACGATGCCCAGATCATGGGTGATGAATAGCAGGCTCAGCCCCTCGGCGCGCTTCAACTCGGCCAATAGCTCCAGAATTTGCGCCTGAATGGTCACGTCGAGCGCAGTGGTCGGCTCGTCAGCAATCAGAAGTTCCGGCTTGTTCGCCAAAGCCATCGCGATCATGACGCGCTGGCGCTGACCGCCAGAAAGCTGGTGTGGATAAGAGCCGAGCCGCTTCTCGGGATCCCGGATACCAACACGGTCCAAAAGATCAATGATCCTGTCGCGCGCTTGGTTACCCGCAATCCCTTGGTGCAGCGCGAGGCTTTCGCCAAGTTGCTTTTCCAACGTGTGCAGCGGATTCAAAGAGGTCATCGGCTCTTGGAAAATAAAGCTGATGTCGTTCCCGCGGACTTTGCGCAACTGCTTTTCAGTAGCCGTCACCATGTCCTGCCCTCGGTAGCGGACGGCACCTGACACCTCGGCCGCGTCCCCTAGCAACTGCACAGTCGACAGCGCGGTCACCGATTTGCCCGAACCGGATTCCCCAACCAGCGCAACGGTTTCGCCCTTGGCCACGGCAAAGGACACGCCTTTCACTGCTTGGAACGATTGACCGTCCTGCCGGAAACTGACTTTGAGGTTATCGACCTCGAGAACATTCGTCATTTGAAGGTTTTCCTCGGGTCAAAGGCATCGCGCACGCCTTCGAAGATAAAGACCAGCAGCGACAGCATGATCGCAAAGGTGAAGAACGCAGTGAAGCCGAGCCAAGGCGCGTGCAGGTTCTGTTTAGCTTGAAGCGTCAGCTCGCCCAAGGACGGCGCCGAGGACGGCAGACCGAAGCCCAGAAAATCCAGACCCGCCAGAGTGCTGATCGTGCCGGTGATGATGAACGGCATCATGGTCAACGTCGCGACCATCGCGTTCGGCAGCATGTGGCGGAACATGATGGTCCAGTTGCTGACCCCCAGCGCCTTGGCCGCGCGGACGTATTCCAGATTGCGCGCGCGCAGGAATTCAGCCCGCACCACGCCGACCAATGAGGTCCAACTGAACAGCACCGTCAGGAAGACGAGCAGCCAGAAACTTCGGCCCAGAATCGCGAACATGATGATGATGATGTAGAGCGACGGGGTCGCGCCCCAGATTTCGATCACGCGCTGAAAGATCAGATCGAGCCAGCCGCCAAAGAAGCCCTGAAGAGCACCGGCGATCACACCGATGATAGACGCACAGGTCGTCACAATCAGGGTAAAGATGATCGAGAGACGGAAGCCATAGATCACCCGCGCGAGCACGTCGCGCGTGGTGTCATCGGTCCCGAGCCAGTGGTCCCCGTCCGGCGGGCTGGGTGCCGCGCGGCCGATGTCGTTGGGCGTGTCGTAGCTGTAGGGGATCGGCGGCCAGAGCATCCAACCAGTTTCGACCGGCTCGCCCTCAACCGTGCCGCTTGTTTCGGCTTCGCTCAGGTAGCCTTCGGGATCGTCCCAGCACAGGTCCGATCCGCCGGTGGTGATCAGGCACTTTACCTCGACATCGCGGTAAATAGCTTCAGTTTTGAAGTCACCGCCGAACGTGGTTTCGGGGTAGAAGTTAAACACCGGTGTATAGACTTCGCCGCGATAGCTGACGAGGATCGGTTTGTCATTCGCCAGAAACTCGGCGAACAGGGACAAGCCGAAGAGCACGCAGAACAGGATCAGCGACCAGAACGCGCGTCCATTCGCGCGAAAATTCCGCCAGCGACGCTGGTTCAGGGGGGACAGAGCCATCAGCCTTCCCTCCGCTCAAAGTCAATCCGCGGGTCGACAACCACGTACATCAAATCCGACAGAATGCCGACGACCAAACCGATCAGGCCGAACACAAACAGCGTGCCAAAGATCACAGGATAATCGCGGGCCACGGCAGCCTCGAACCCGAGACGCCCCAAACCGTCGAGCGAAAAGAGCGTCTCGATGATCAGGCTTCCACCGAAGAAAACACCAATGAACACCGCAGGAAAGCCTGCGATCACAATCAGCATCGCGTTGCGGAAGACGTGTCCGTAGAGAACTGCCTTCTCCGACAGGCCCTTGGCGCGGGCGGTCATGACGTACTGCTTCTTGATCTCGTCGAGGAAGCTGTTCTTGGTCAGCAAAGTCAGCGTTGCGAACGCCGAGATGGTGCTGGCCAGAACGGGCAGCGCGATGTGCCAGAAGTAGTCGATAATTTTGCCGCCGACGCTCAGGCTGTCCCAGTTATCACTGGTCAGCCCCCGCAGCGGGAAGATTTGCCAGTAGGAGCCACCTGCAAACAGGACGATCAACAGGATCGCGAACAGAAAGCCCGGAATCGCGTAACCGACAATGATCGCACTGCTAGTCCAGACGTCAAAGCTGGTGCCGTCACGTACAGCTTTGGCGATGCCCAGGGGGATCGAGACGATGTAAGCGATCACCGTCGACCAGAGGCCGAGCGAAATGGACACCGGCATCTTTTCCAGAACGATTGCGAAAACGGGCGAGTCGCGGAAGAAGCTGTCCCCGAAATCGAGGTGCATGTAATTCCACATCATGATGCCGAACCGTTCGAAGATCGGGATCATTTCCTTGGTGCACTCGGGCGCGGTCAGCGCGGGCGTACCCTCGAATCCGTCTTCGCAGACGATGCGAGCAAAGCCATACTCGACTTCGAGACGAGCGATGAATTCAGGCGGCAGACCGCGGGCACCGAGGTAGCCGCTGTCCGTATCACCCCCGATATTGGCATCATTGCCGCCGCCTGCGATCCCCTCGAACACGTCACCTTCGCCTTGAAAGCGCGCGATCGCCTGTTCAACGGGGCCGCCCGGCACGAATTGCACCAGTGCGAAGTTGATAATCATGATCCCGATGAGGGTCGGGATCACAAGTAGCAATCGCCTCAGAATATAGGCGCCCATACGGCAAGCCCCCTGACTTCGTTCTTAGCGCAGTACGCCTGCGTCCTTGAGTTTTTCTGCTTTATCAGCGTCGTACCACCAGAAATCGAGATACCCCAGATCAAAACGCGGCAGCTCTTCGGGGTGGCCGTACATATCGTAGTAGGCGACCCAGTAGACATCGTTGTACCAGGTCGGGATCAGGAACCGCTTGGCGCGGAAGACGCGATCCAAGGCGCGAGTTGCAGGCTCAATCTCGTCCAAGGTGGTTGCGGCCACAATCTCTTCGATCAGGGCATCCACGCCGGGATCGGCCAGGCCTGCGGGGTTAAACAGGCTGTAGGCGGCGTCAGCGGACCCGAACTGCTGCATCAGACCAGTCGAGGGATGTTCGTACATGCCATAGGCGGTATAGATCATGTCATAGTCGCGGTCGCGGCGGCGGTTTGTGAACTGCGCCGGATCAATGCGGTTGTAGGTGGCGTCGATGCCCAGAGCCTTTAGATTTTCGATGAAAGGCAGGACAATGCGGTCGAAGGTTGGGCTGTCCTCGATGATCTCGAGGCTCAGGACCTGACCATCCTTGCGGCGCATCCCATCATCACCCGCGACCCAGCCCGCATCTTCCAGAAGGCGGGAGGCAGCGCGCAAGTTGCGGCGGTCCAGCTGACTGTCACCAGAGGAATGCGGCATCACCGGTTCTGCGGTCTGGATGCCTTCGGGCAGCAGATCGGCATATTTCTCTAGCAGTTCAAGTTCGCGACCCTCGGCCACGCCCTTGGCGGCCACAGGGCTGTTTTCCCAGAACGAGGTGCGTTGCTGGAACAGGCCAAACTGCACCTGCTTGTTGGTCCATTCGAAGTTATACGCGAGGCCGATTGCCTCGCGGACGCGGATGTCCTGAAACTTCTCTTTGTCGAGGTTAAAGACAAAGCCAGCCGCTGCGGGCACGTTGCCGTTGGGCAGCTCGTCCTTGACCACGTAGCCGTCATTCAGGTTGGGGAAATCATAGGCAGTCGCCCAAGACCGGGAACTGTTTTCCTGCCGGAAGGTGTAGGCACCCGCCTTGAAGCCCTCCATCGCGGCGTTCGAATCTGCGAAATATTCGACGCGGATCCGGTCAAAGTTGTTGCGGCCCTGATTGATCGGCAGGTCATCGCCCCAGTAATCATCGCGGCGCTTGTACACGACGCGGCGGTTGATGTCGTAGCTCTCCAACATGTAGGGGCCGGACCCGAGACCCGTTTCCATCCGGCTTTCGTCCAGACGTGCGCCCGTCTCTTCGTACCATTTCTGCGAGAAGACAGGCTGTCCACCCACTTGGTCGATCAAAGAACGGCGCGGAATGTCGGGCGCAAAGGTGAACTTCACAGTGTAGTCGTCGATGACTTCGGCGCCGAGCACGCGCTTACCAACAGCCTCGCGGTAGCTTTGCAACGACTGCTCCATCATCAGGTTGTGGCTGAAGACCACGTCATGGGCGGTCACTGGGCTACCGTCTGAAAACTTTGCTTCGGGGCGCATGTGGAAAATCACCCAAGATTTGTCTTCGGGATACTCAAGGCTCTCAGCCAGTAGGCCATAGTAGACCTCTTCAGCATCAGACACGCCAACCAGCAGTGATTCGAAGGGGATAGAGGACAGCGAAGCTGCCCGCCCCTTGCGCGAATAGGGGTTCATACTGTCGAACGTGCCGTCTGCGGAAATGGCAATCTCGCCGCCGCGGGGCGCATCGGGGTTCACGTAGTCCAGATGCTTGAAGTCTGCGGGGTAATTCAGCTCGCCAAAGAACGAATAGCCATAGGTCGAGATAATCTCGCCTTCACCCTCTTGGGCTTTGGAAATTGAGGCTCCGGCCAGAACGGCCAGACCAACCAAACCTCCCCAAAGCATCTGACGCATCATCGGACGCGGGTCAGGGCGCACGGCGCTGCGGACGGCGGCCTGACGGGGGCGAAGGGGTTGGCGCATGAAAACCTCCTGAAATGTCGCTACTACGATCATATAGTTCGCAACGCTAAAGCGTGAAGCGACAAAGGTGCAAGTCGAGGATGTGTGAGCAAGCGTGAACAGGAGCTTAAAAAGCAAAAAGGCCGTCACAGAGGACGGCCCTTTGGGATAATCAATACGCTTAGCGGAGGATTAACCGCTGATGCTCTGCAGGTACGCAATCAGGTCAGCGCGGTCTTCAACTTTCTTCAGACCAGCAAAGCCCATCGCGGTACCGGGTGCCGCACCTTTGGGGTTCTCGAGGAACACGTTCAGGTTCTCGGGGCTCCAGACGTCACCAACGGCTTCGAGTGCGCCCGAGTAGCTGAAGCCAGCCACTGCGTCGATCTCGCGGCCAACAACACCATCAAGGTGCGGACCGGTTGCGTTCGAACCGTCAACTTTGTGGCAAGCTGCGCATTTCTTGAAAACACGTTCGCCTTTGCCCGCGTCTGCGCTGGCTAGCAGGGTTGCAAAATCGGGGCCTTCTTCTTCTGCGGCACCGCCGGCATCCGCAACTTCGATGACATAGCCCTGTGCGTGCTCGTCACCGTGGCCACCGCCCATCGCGTAAACTTCTTCAGCAACCCACTTGCCGAGAAGGAAAATCAGAAAGGCGCCACAAAATCCGCCCAGAACCTTGGTGAAGGTCATCGTATCAAGCATGGCTCGCGTCTCACTTCGTTAGCTGTTGCGGCTTCATATGCGCTTCCCCCCAATGGACGCAAGGTGTAGTTACCGCGACCAAACGCCCGATTTGGCAGAAATGGACGAAAAACATGGCAAAACGCATCGCTTTCCAGGGTGAACTAGGCGCATATTCCCATCAAGCATGCCGCGAAGCGCGACCAAATGATGAAGTTATCCCCTGTGCAACCTTCGAAGATGCAATCACTGCCGTAAAATCGGGCGAAGCCGACCTCGCGATGCTGCCGGTCGAGAATTCGACCTATGGCCGAGTCGCGGATATCCACTATCTACTGCCCGAATCCGGCCTGCACATTGTCGACGAAGCGTTTGTGCGTGTCCGAATCACTCTGCTCGCCGTCAAAGGCACCAAGTTGGAGCAGGTGAAATCCGCAATGTCCCACTCGATGCTCTTGGGTCAGTGCCGGTCGTTCCTGTCAGAGCACGGCATCCAGCGCATCACCGGCGCCGACACCGCAGGGTCTGCCCGCGAGATTGCCGAACGGAATGACCCCGAGCAGGCGGCACTGGCCAGCGAACTTGCTGGCGAGATCTACGGCTTAGATGTTCTGGCAAAAGACATCGAGGACGAAGGCACCAACACCACGCGCTTCCTGTTGATGCGTCCTGCGATCGACCTGACTCGTCGCGGCACGGGCAAGATGATGACCACCTTTGTCTTCCGCGTTCGCAACATCCCCGCTGCGCTCTACAAAGCGATGGGTGGTTTCGCGACCAACGGTGTCAACATGACCAAGCTGGAAAGCTACATGGTCGGCGGGCATTTCACCGCGACGCAGTTCTACGCGGACATCGAAGGCCACCCCGAAGATGACAACGTGCGTCTCGCGCTCGAAGAGCTAAGCTACTTCACCGATCATCTGAAAATTCTGGGGGTTTATCCCGCGTCGCCCCGCCGCGAAAGCTGATCGCAAAGCCGCGCCTCAGCGCGCGGCGGCTTTCTCCATGTCGCGGGCAAAGTCAGTGACACGCTGCTTGAACTTCTTGTTCAGCTTTTGCTTGCCCAGCTTGAACGACTGGATCAGCAGGCGTGCAGGCAAGCTGCGCGGTTTGAGTTCTAGCTCCAACTGCAAACGCGTGCGTTTCTTCGACAGTGGCGTCAGATCGACTGTCAGATGGTGCAGCATCCCGCCTGATTTTCCTTCGAACATCATGCCGTTAGGGGGATCGTAGCTGATCATCTGCGCGTCCAGATGCCGTTCCTTGCCGCGCAAGACAAAGTCCATCTCCCACTGCATGCCAGCGCGTGCATCCGTGTGATTATCGAGACGACGAATCTTGACCCCGCGGCGCAGGGCTGCGCGCTCGAACTGGTCGAGGTCGCTGACCTGCTCGAATACTCGGTCGAGGGGCAGATCGATGTCTTCTCGTGTGCTGAACTTCATGCTTCCATCAATTCCGTAATTTCAAAGAAACTCAATCTATCTTTCAATCTAACGTGTCAGAAAGCCACTTGTGCAACAGGAACTGGGCAATCGCTCCTTTGCGGGCAGGCTTCAGGGTCGGGTGTTGCCCGATAAAGGCTTTGGCAACCTCTTCGCGGCTGAACCAAACTGCGTCTTCCAATTCTGCCGGATCGATCTTGATTTCTTTGGTCAACGCTTCGCCGCGGAAGCCGGTCATGAGACTGGCTGGAAAGGCCCAAGGCTGACTCGCCAGATATTCAACACGCCCGACTTTAATACCCGCTTCTTCCACGACCTCGCGGCGCACTGCAGCCTCGAGCGTTTCGCCCGGCTCCACAAACCCAGCGAGCAGAGAGTACATGCCCTCTGGCCAGCCTGGTGAACGGCCCATCAGCACCGAATTCCCATGGGTAATCAACATGATCACAACAGGGTCGGTCCGCGGAAAATGCTGGGACTTGCATCCGTCACAGCCGCGCTGCCAACCGCCCTGCCCCACTTCGGTCTTCTGACCACAACAGGCGCAGAACCCGTGACGGCGGTGCCATTCGACCATCGCCCGCAATGTCGCGGCCAATTCGGCATCGCGCGGGCTCAGATGTGTCATGATCATCCGTAACTCGGCAAAGACCTGATCAGGCTTCAGCGTCGGGTGGGTTTGCTGCGTCGTATCGACAAAGCCGCCCAGTTCAGAGCCATCCAAACCTTCGGGCCACCAGTCCTTGAGCCAATGGCCAAAGACCGGTCCACCCTCTTCCATGCCCAGAAATAGGGCATCTGGTTCGCATTCGGAAAGAAGCGGGTGATCGTGCGGCAAACGGACCAAACTGTCCATTTCCTCGCCCTGCACCAATGGCTTGCCTTGCCACAAAACGATGTGCGTTCCGGTGGGATCACGGCGCAATTCTGCTAGGGCACTGGCATCGTTTCGCAAATGAGCCGCGCGGTTTAGATCAGAGCCTCCGAATGTTACTGTCTCTGCGTCGCGCATTGCCGGTTCCTATCTCATTCCTTCAGCTTCATGCCATGCAGATGCACGCGCAGCAACGGCCTCTCTGCAGAAATGATTATCGTCATGCGCCCGTCATAGTTGCACTCTACCCGAATACAGGGAATTGATGGGAGTATGATGGAATGCCTTTTACTAAATCCAAGATTACACGTCGCGGCTTTCTGGCAAGCACGGCTGCGAGCGGGGCAATGATCGTCCTGCATCCCTTCTCGGCGCGGGCAGCCGCCAACCAGGCGCACCTGCGGATCATGGAGACCACGGACCTGCACGTCCACGTGTTCCCCTATGATTATTACGCCGACAGGCCCATCGACACCGTCGGGCTTGCCCGCACTGCATCTTACATTAGAAACATCCGGTCCGAGGCCACGAATAGCCTACTCGTCGACAACGGAGATTTTCTGCAAGGGAACCCCATGGGCGACTACATCGCCTATGAGCGGGGCATGAAAGACGGGGACATGCACCCTGTCATCACCGCGATGAACACACTGGGATTCGATGCCTCTACCCTTGGTAACCACGAATTCAATTATGGTCTGAACTTCCTGATGAAGTCGCTGGAGGGCGCTAGTTTCCCCGTCGTCTCAGCCAACGTCGCGACGAAACTGGGGGCGAGCCCGACTCAGGACGAAACGCTGGTCAAACCCTATGTCATTCTGGAGCGCACGATCACCGATGGCGCAGGCGAGGCACACCAGATCAAGATCGGTCTGATCGGATTTGTTCCACCGCAGATCATGAACTGGGATTCGAAACATCTGGTCAGCAATGTCGAAGCCCGCGATATCTTGGAAACCGCCGAAGCGTATGTTCCCGAGATGAAGGAGCAAGGCGCGGACATCGTGATCGCGCTGTCCCACTCGGGCATTGGATCGGCCCAGCGCACGGACGGGATGGAGAACGCCTCGGTCCCGCTGGCCGAAGTTGACGGCATCGATGCATTGATGACCGGCCACAGCCACCTCGTCTTCCCCAGCCCGACTTATGAAGGTTACGCCGCGGTGGACGCCGAGGCTGGCACCATTCACGGCAAACCAGCTGTCATGGGCGGTTTCTGGGGCAGCCACATGGGGCTGATCGACCTGATGCTGGAACGCGAAGGCGGCGAATGGCGGGTCGTGACCCACTCTGCCAGCGTTCGCCCCATCTACGAACGCGGCGACGATCGCAGCATTACCCCGCTGGTCGAAAGTGACGACACCGTGCTGGCCTCGGTCCGCCAAGAACACAACGAAACGCTGGACTATGTGCGCCGCGCTGTGGGCAAAACCAGCGCACCGCTCTACAGCTACTTTGCTTTGGTCGCCGATGATCCGTCCGTCCAGATCGTTTCGAACGCACAGATGTGGTACATTGAGCAGATGCTCGAAGACACCGAGTACGCGGGGCTCCCGCTGCTCTCTGCCGCTGCGCCATTCAAGGCAGGTGGCCGCGGTGGTCCGGACTATTACACCGACGTGCCGGTGGGCGATGTGGCGATCAAGAACGTGGCGGACCTATATCTCTACCCCAACACGATTCGCGCGGTGAAGATCACGGGGGCCCAGCTAAAAGACTGGCTGGAGCGCTCTGCCGGTATGTTCAACCAGATCGAAGCGGGCAAAGAGGACCAGCCCCTGCTGAACCCCGACTTCCCCAGCTACAATTTCGACGTCATCGACGGGGTGACCTACCAGATTGACCTGACACAGCCCTCGAAGTTTGGCCCTAAGGGTGAGGATCTAAACCCCGACGCCAGCCGCATTGTGAACCTGTCCTATGACGGGGCACCCGTGGATCCGGATCAAGAATTCATTGTCGCGACAAACAACTACCGTGCCAGCGGCGGCGGCGACTTTCCGGGGGCCAAAGGTGACACCATCATCTTTGAGGGGCCCGATACCAACCGCGATATCCTGGTCCGCTATATCGTCGAGCAAGGTACGATCAATCCAACCGCGGACAACAACTGGTCCTTCGCGCCTGTGCCGGACACCACCGTGCTGTTCGAGACAGGCCCCAAGGCGAAAGAGCATCTTAGCGACATTGCCGCGCTGGACATCGCCGAAGCAGGCGAAGGCGCGGAGGGTTTCACGCTCTTCCGCATCGCGCTCTAAGCTGATAGCGGTAACCTTGTTTTTAAGAGGGGCGGCCTTCGCGGGCCGCTCTTTTGCTGTCAGGAGAGCGTGATGAAGTTTGACGCGGTTATTTTTGATCTCGACGGGACGCTGATCGACACAGAGGCCCTTGGTTGGCAAGCCGGACGTCGCGCCTTTGCCGAGCAAGGCATTGATTTAGAAGAGGACCTGTTCCACCAACTGGTCGGCAAAGATAAAGCCTCGGGCGGCAAGGTGATCCGCGCGCGCTATGGCGATGTCGACATGACCGCAATCGAACGCCGCTGGGCTGAAATCGTCGAAGAGCTATATGCGACCGACGGCATTCCGCACAAACCGGGCCTTTTGGATGCGCTGGCCGCCGTGGACGCGGCGGGCCTGCCCAAAGCCATCTGCACCTCGTCCCAGCAAGGCGAAGCGGAACTGAAGATGACTGTGACAGGACTGCATGACCACTTCGACGTGGTGGTGACGGTCGCCCATGTATCGAACGCAAAACCCGCGCCCGAACCATATCTTCTGGCAGCACAGCAGTTGGGTGTAGAGCCCGGCCGCGCTCTGGCCTTCGAGGATTCGGAAACCGGCGCTCAGGCGGCATTTGCCGCCGGTTTGACCGTGGTGCAGGTGCCCGACGTCGTTCCGTCTTCGCGCCGGTTCGCGCATTTTGTGGCGGATGATCTGATGTCTGGCCTGAAATGGGCAGGCATACTCGGCTGACCCTGCCCCCTTGCATTCTGTTTTCGAACCCCCTAAATGACGCCTTGAGAGGTTGGCGCGGGCGAGCGCCTCGCCAACCCGGTCAGGTCCGGAAGGAAGCAGCCGCAACGAGTCCCGCTTGGGTCGATGTTCAACCTCTCACCTAATCCCCGAGATTGTGATTTCGTGGAACCCGCGTCAGTGGGGGCTTTGCCCCCGCCGCGCAGGCGCGCGCCTCCCCCAGAGTATTTTTGCCAAAGTGAAAGCAGGGGCGCTGGACCTTTGACAGGGTGAGCCTTAGGTTTGCCACGGAAGAATTGAGAGGCCCCATGAGCGAGACCGGACAGACTGCCTATCAGGTGCTGGCGCGGAAATACCGCCCAGAAACCTTTGCCGATCTGGTCGGTCAGGACGCGATGGTGCGCACGCTGAAGAATGCCTTTGCGGCGGACCGGATTGCGCAGGCATTTATCATGACCGGTATTCGCGGGACCGGTAAGACGACCACCGCGCGGATCATCGCCAAGGGCATGAACTGCATCGGGCCGGACGGGAATGGCGGGCCGACGACCGAGCCATGTGGTCAGTGCGAGCACTGCACCGCGATCATGGAAGGGCGTCACGTCGACGTCATGGAGATGGACGCGGCCTCGCGCACCGGTGTGGGCGATATCCGCGAGATCATCGATTCTGTGCATTATCGGGCGGCCTCGGCGCGGTACAAAATCTACATCATCGACGAAGTTCACATGCTGTCGAACAGTGCGTTCAACGCGCTGCTCAAGACGCTGGAGGAGCCGCCGGCCCATGTGAAGTTCATCTTTGCGACAACCGAGATCCGCAAGGTGCCTGTGACGGTGCTGTCCCGCTGCCAGCGGTTCGACCTGCGCCGGATCGAGCCCGAGGTGATGATTGCACTGCTGCGCAAGATCGCAGGGGCTGAAAGCGCTGAGATTTCCGATGATGCATTGGCGCTGATCACTCGAGCGGCCGAAGGGTCTGCGCGGGATGCGACCTCGCTCTTGGATCAGGCGATCAGCCACGGGGCCGGAGAAACCACGGCGGATCAGGTGCGCGCGATGCTGGGTCTGGCAGACCGCAGCCGCGTGATGGACCTGTTCGAGATGGTTATGGGCGGGGATGCGGCCGGGGCGCTGACCGAGCTAGGGGCACAGTATGCGGATGGGGCCGATCCCTTGGCCGTGCTGCGCGATATGGCCGAGATCACCCATTGGATCAGCGTGGTAAAGATCACGCCCGATGCCGCCGAGGACCCGACCATCAGCCCCGACGAGCGTCGCCGCGGTGTCGATCTTGCGAACCGTTTGCCGATCCGATCGATGACCCGCATGTGGCAGATGTTGCTGAAGGCGCTCGAGGAAGTTAGCGCCGCGCCCAATGCCATGATGGCGGCCGAGATGGCGATCATTCGCCTGACCCATGTGGCCGAACTGCCCAGTCCCGAAGAGCTGGTGCGCAAGCTGCAGCAGGACCCGCCCCGAGGCCCCGCCCCGACTGGCGGCCCCTCTGGAGGAGGCGGTGGCACTGTGACCGCCCGCAGCCAGATGCCCACGCCGACCCATTCGGGGCCGAGTGGTCCCGTGGCTCGTGGCGGCGCGCAACCGGTGACGGCTCAGGCGAACCCTCTGGCGGTCTATGCGACATTCGAGAACGTGCTGGACCTGATCCGCACGCATCGAGACGTAAAGCTCTTGATCGAGGTCGAGAACTACTTCCGCCTCGCGAAATACAGCCCTGGCCGGATCGAGTGCGAGGTGACCGATCAGGCACCGCGCGATTTGGCGCAGCGCCTTGGCTCGCGCCTGCAGGCTTGGACCGGTGCACGGTGGGCCGTGATTGTGGTAGGCTCTGGCGGCGGTCAGACGATTGCCGAAGTGCGCGATGCCGCAGCGCTGGCCCTACGCAAAGAGGCTGAGGCCCACCCGATGTTTGCCGCCGTGCGCGCCCTCTTTCCCAAGGCGCAAATCACGGAAATCCGCACGCAGGCCGAGCAGCAAGCCGAAGCGATGTCAGAGGCTCTGCCCGAAGTCGAAGATGAATGGGATCCTTTCGAGGATCAGTAACCACCCGAAACAGGAGAGACCCGATGTTCAAAGGTTTGGGCGCCATGGGCGACATGGCCAAGATGATGAAGGCCGCCAAGGACATGCAGACCCGCATGACCGACCTTCAGAAAGAAATGAACGATATGACCGTCACCGGCGAAGCGGGTGCAGGTCTGGTCAAGGCGACCGCCAATGCCAAGGGCAAGGTGAAGTCGCTGGACATTGACCCCTCGATTTTCAGCGCCGAGGACAAAGAAGTGGTCGAGGACCTGATCCTTGCCGCGATCTCGAACGCTCAGGACAAGGCGCAGGAAAAGGCTGCCGAAGAGATGCAGAAGCTCGCCGCCGAGATGGGCCTGCCGGCTGACATGAAGCTGCCCTTCTAAACGCCTATGAGCAGCACCCGCGATATCGACAAATTGATCGAGATGATGGCCCGCCTTCCTGGTTTGGGGCCACGCTCGGCGCGGCGTGCTGTACTGCAAATGATCCGCAAGCGGGGGCAGCTTTTGTCCCCTCTTGCAGAACAGATGGCCAAGGTCGCCGCGACCGCCCGCGAATGTTTGAACTGCGGGAATATCGGGACCGAGGATATCTGCGACATCTGCCGGTCCGAGAAGCGCGCCACCGGCGAGATTTGTGTCGTGCAAGACGTCAGCGATCTTTGGGCGATGGAGCGCGGTGCAGCCTTTGGCGGGCGCTATCACGTGCTTGGCGGGACACTGTCGGCGCTGGACGATATCGGGCCAGAGGATATTCGCATCCCGCAACTGGTTGCCCGCGTCGAGAATGAACAGATTACCGAGGTGATCCTCGCGCTGAATGCAACTGTCGATGGACAGACGACCGCGCACTACATTGCGGATCAACTCGACGGGCGCGTGCGCATAACTTCGCTGGCCCAAGGGGTGCCGATCGGCGGAGAACTGGATTATCTGGACGACGGGACGATCTCGGCCGCCCTAAACGCCCGCCGGTCAATTTAATTTTAATAAAATGGAACTATGATTGCCCCACCGGGTTAATTCGCCGGAATTTATTGAGGCAATACAATGAGCATTGAAAAAGCCCGCTGGCAGGACGAAGAGATGTTCTGGCTCAACGGCCCCGCGTTTTATACCGCAAAAATCGCGGATGACGCGGTGATGGTCCTTCCCAAACCGACCGGAATACTCTGCGGCTCTGACATCAAAACTTTGATCGACGGGGCACCGCGTTGGGACTCTGTCCAATTTGACGACGAAATTGCCATGCGGCACGGTTCGGCCTTTGTGCTGGCCTACGAGGCCCGCGCCACCCGCGGCCCCGACACCTACAAAGCGCTGTGCAGTTCGACCTATTGCGAGGCCGACGATGGTTGGCAATTGATCGCGCACAATCAGGTGCCGGTCTGATCCGCATCCAAGACAACAAAAAACCCGGCGCTAGGCCGGGTTTTTCGTGAGTGGTGGTAAGACTTAGTTGTCTTCGTCTTCGTCGTCGCTCGAATTCGGCAAGTTGAAGAAGCTGTCCGCATCGCGGGTATCGTCGAACTTGTCCGCTTCGTCTTCTTGATCGCTCGAGTCCGAGCCAAAGCTGAAGGTTTCGAGACCTTCGATCGCGGTGGGCAGACGGGGCTCTGCCGAATCCATCGACAGGCTTGCCTCAGTGCTGACCAGTGCGCGGCGCTCGTCATCCGACATCACACCTTCGGCGCGACGCTTCTCCGCGGCTTTCTGAACGGCAAGGTCCAGTTCCGACTGCTTGCACAGGCCCAGAGCGACGGGGTCGATCGGGTTAATGTTGGCGATGTTCCAGTGGGTGCGCTCGCGGATCGCAGCGATGGTCGGCTTTGTGGTGCCAACCAGTTTCGCGATCTGTGCGTCTGCCAGCTCGGGGTGGAACTTGACCAGCCACAGGATCGACGCGGGACGGTCCTGACGCTTGGACAGCGGGGTGTAGCGGGGGCCACGACGCTTTTCTTCGCCCTGAGCCGCTTTGTTGAACTTCAGCTTCAGCTTGTGCAGCGGGTTGTTCTCTGCGCGCTTGATCTCTTCGGCGTCCAGCTGGTTGTTCGCGATCGGATCGAAACCACGCACCGAACCGGCCACATCGCCGTCCGCAATGCCCTGAATCTCGAGCTCGTGCATGCCGACGAAATCTGCGATCTGCTTGAACGACAGAGTGGTGTTGTCAACGAGCCATACAGCCGTTGCCTTCGCCATGATCGGTTTGCCCATGTGGTCACTCCTTGAATAGACTTCCCCCGTCGCCCGCCTTCGGGGCTGTCCCGCCGCGGCGGAACTGTTCACAATTTACGGGGAACTGAACGGCGATATAGCGTGAAACGGGTAAAAGGAAAAGGGCAAATGCGTTGGGTACTGGTACTGCTCCTATCGGCCGTGATGGCCCATGCCGAGGGCGACAAAGCGGGCGAGTTCGATTACTACGTCATGGCCCTGAGTTGGTCGCCGTCGTGGTGCGAGACTGAAGGCGATGCGCGTGACGCCGAACAGTGCGACACCGATCTAGGGTGGAGCCTGCATGGCTTGTGGCCGCAGTTTCACCGCGGATATCCCAGTTATTGCAATACCGTAGAACGTGCGCCGTCCCGCCGCGAGACCGGAGAGATGGCGGATATCATGGGCTCTGGCGGGTTGGCGTGGCACCAGTGGAAGAAACACGGCGTCTGCGCTGGCCTGAGTTCAAGCGCGTATTTCGACCTGTCGCGCCGCGCTTACAATTCGGTGAAGCGCCCCGATGTGTTCCGCAAACTGGACAAAGAGGTAAAACTGCCCGCCACGCTGATCGAAGAGGCCTTTATCAAGGCGAATCCCCAATTCGAGCCGGACATGCTGACGGTCACCTGTCGGGATCGCCGCATTCAGGAAGTGCGGGTGTGCCTATCCAAGAATCTGGACCCTGTGCCCTGCGGTCAGGATGTCATCAAAGACTGCACGCTGAAGGACGCGCTGTTCGCCCCTATCCGCTAGGGCGAACGTTTTGGTCAGACCTTCAGGACGATCTTGCCGATATGCCCGCTGCTTTCCATACGGGCATGGGCGTCAGAGGCCTGATCCAGCGCGAACTCGCTGTCCATCACGGGCTTGATCTGGCCGGCACTCAGCAACGGCCAGACTTTTTCCCGCAGTTCAGCGGCTATGCGGGCTTTGGCCAGATCGCTCTGGGGACGCAGGGTGCTACCGGTGATGGTCAGACGGCGCATCATGACTTGGGCAAAGTTCAGCTCGACCTTCGGCCCTTGCAGGAACGCGATCTGCACCAGACGCCCGTCATCGGCCAAGGCTTTGACGTTGCGCGGCAGGTAATCGCCCCCGACCATATCAAGGATCAGGTTCGCGCCACCTTCGGCGCGCAGAACGTCCACGTAATCCTCTTCACGGTAGTTCATGGCGCGCTCGGCCCCCAACTCCAAACAGGCGGCGCATTTCTCGGCCGATCCGGCGGTGACGAACACGCGGGCCCCGAAATGGCGGGCCAGTTGGATCGCCGTGGTGCCGATGCCCGACGCGCCGCCGTGGATCAGGAACCGCTCACCGGCCTGCAAGCCGCCGCGCTGGAACACGTTGGACCATACGGTGAAAAACGTCTCGGGCAGGCAGGCGGCCTGATCCATCGACATACCTTCGGGCACGGGCAGGCAGTGGGCCGCAGGGGTCGCCACATATTCCGCATAGCCACCACCGGGCAGCAGGGCGCAAACCTGATCGCCGACCTTCAGGCCCGATACGCCGTCGCCCACGGCGCTAATCTCACCCGACGCCTCAAGGCCCGGCAGGTCGCTGGCCCCCGGAGGCGGGTTATAGAGACCCGCTCGCTGCAGCGCATCGGGACGGTTCACACCGGCATAGGCCACGCGGACCACAACCTCGCCTGCTTTGGGAACGGGGATGGGGCGCCGCGCAGGGGTCAACACTTCGGGACCGCCGGGTTTGGCGATTTCGATCACGCGCATGTCTTGGGTCATCTCGTCCTCGGGTCAGCTCTGGGATTTGGGGGCCATGTGACCCGGCAATCCCTGATCGTTCAAGCGCGAAGGGGCCTTGATGTGCGAAAGTACCGCATTCGGTCCAGCCATCAGCTTGGACAGGAAGGGGCTTTTGCGAACCGTGGCCTTCAGCTTTTCGATCTGCATGACGTTCTCGATCCGGCGGTCGAGGAAGGCCCAGGTGGCCTCGTGCCCCTCGCTATCGTCCCCCAGCCAATAGAGCACGGTCGAGGAATAGACCCCCGCCAGTGTCGCGCGCTTGGTGTACCAGTTCACATCGTCCGAAGTGTCACCGATGGCGTTCCAAATCGCGTCACAGGTCTGCCAGACCAGTTTCGAGCCATCCGCCGCGTTCTGGGGCAGCGAGAACAGGGTCATGCCGCGGCGGACCAGTTCCTTGTCCTCGACCAGTTCCAGTCGGGTGCGAACCGCAAAGGTGATCTTTTCGCGGATTTTCATCTCGGCCACATCGGGCTGCGCCATGCGGTCCAGCATCTGCGCGTCGCCGTCCTGATGGAAGGCAATCGCCAAATCGACAGCACCGCGTGGACAGACCGCGCGGGCCAGAACGGGGTCCATTCCAGTGTCGGACAGGGCAGCGTCGAATGCAGGTTTGGTCCAGCCGTCAAAGGGGACGTGCATCTTGATCGCGTCGAGAAGCTGTGCTTTGGGCGAGTCGGTCATATGTCTGCTCCGTCTGTTTGTGCGGATGCTAGACAAACTAGGGCGCCGATGCTATAGGGCCACTTCCTGCTATTGATTGAAACTCTAAACTAGAAAGGTGGTGACACCGGTATGCAGGTCAGTGTTCGTGACAACAATGTCGATCAGGCGCTCCGCGCCCTGAAGAAAAAGCTTCAACGTGAAGGCGTTTTCCGTGAAATGAAGCTTAAACAGCACTTCGAGAAGCCCTCTGAAAAGAAGGCTCGCGAGAAGGCAGAAGCGATTCGCCGCGCTCGCAAGCTGGCACGTAAAAAGGCCCAGCGCGAAGGTCTATAAAGACATTCAGTCGCACTGAAAAAGAATTGAGACCCCCGAGGCCCGGCCGCGGGGGTTTTGCTTTTTGCGCCTAGCGGCGCAGGCCTACGGCCGTGGGTATTTTTTTCCAAGATCCGGAAAGCGGACCTTTAGCCATTATAGACTTCGCCGTCACACACAGAGCAGTTCACCATGTGATGATTGGCTGTAAGTGTCTGCCTGCCAGCCTGATCGCAGTCGCCTTTTTTACCGCATTTAGTGCATTTGTGCCAGAAATGATCCCTTTTATTGATCAATCCCCGCTCTTCTCGGTGTTGAACCCATTCATGGTCACACTTTGAAAATAAACCCATTTGAAATCCTGTCTTTCACTTCACAATTTAAGATCAAAAAAAAGCATTTTTTGGAGCAAGCCGTTCTGCCGATCAGCGCAAGCTCTCCGAAAACCCAATCATCACGTCGTGTAGGGATGATAGCTGAATATTATTTCTACCAAAACGATAAAGAAGATTAGGCGGTTGTGCCCAAAGCGAGTGTTTGCTCGCGCAGCCAGCCCATGAACCCGCGCGGGTTGCTAGACCATTTCGCGATCTCGTCGCGGTCGAACACGTTACCGACCACGGGGGCCTGCGGTTTGTTCAGGGCGTGGACCACTTCGTGCAGCAGCAGGCCTTGGCGCAGGGTGGCCGAGGTGCGGTTGGCCATCTGGTACCAGCGCGAGTTCGAACCGGGGAAGAAGATCGGCAGCACGTCCGCTTTGGAGCGCTGGATCATTTTCGCGGTGAAGGGGTTCCATTCGCGCTCGATCGCGGGGCCGAACATGGTGTCCGACGAGGCCACGACGCCCGACGGGAACAGCACGATCGCGCCGCCATCCGACAAGTGATCCATCGCGCGTTTGCGCATGATCAGGTTCTGTTTGAGCGCGTCCTCTTCGTGCGCGAACGGCACGGGGATCATGAATTCGTCGATCTCGCCCACACCGGTCAGCAGCGAGCGGGTCAGGATTTTGTAGTCGGTCCGGCGGCGGCCCATGAGTTCGGCAAGCACCATGCCATCGACCAGCCCGTGCGGGTGGTTGGCGACCACGATTAGAGGGCCTGTGGCGGGGATGCGATCGATCTGCTCTTGCGGAGTCGTGAGTTCAATACCCATGACCCCAAGCGCTTGTTTCCAGAAAGGTTGGCCGTGGGGCACGCCCATCGCCTCGAACCGGCGGATCAGACGTAGCAGACGCAGCTTGCCCGTCAGGAACTCCATCGTCTGGATGGTGCGCCGCTGGAACGGATTGTCAAAGGTCGTCGCATAGGACAGGCGGCGACGATCATAGGACTGGTCCGACAGGTTCCCACCATCGCCCTGCCCGCGCAAAGGCGCAGCTGGTACGGCGTCAGAATGGGAATCGGGTGTGTCCGTCACGTCGGCTGCCTCCTGCACCGGATCACATGTCTTCGCCAAAGCGATCGGCGACCAAGGCTTCCAGGGCATCGACCAATTCAGCCGCTTGCGGGCCGGTGGTCTCGACGTCAATCGACGTGCCATGCGCAGCGGCGAGCATCAGAAGACCCATGATGCTGTCGCCTGATGTCGACATCCCACCGTGAGAGACCTCTGCACGCGCATCGAATTGCTCAACCACTTCGACGAATTTCGCCGAAGCGCGGGCATGCAGCCCTTTGACATTAATAATCGGAAAAGTACGACAGAATGAATGTGACATGGGAATTCTTAGTCTGCACTGACGTCGCAACTGTCAATATATTTCCGCCCCGCAGTTAGAGCGCATTGTGCCGCTTCGGGTACGTTCAAATGGCGGCTTTTCGCCAGCTTGATCAACATAGGCAAATTGGCGCCATAGAGAATGCGTCGGTTTTTCGGGCTGCACGCGCGCAGGCTCAAGTTGGATGGCGAGCCCCCAAACATATCCGTCACGACGATCACACCATCACCGGAATCGACAGCATCCGCTGCCGCTGAAATTTCGCGCTGCTTTTGTGCACGGTCATGATCCGGTTCGATCGAGATAGCGCTGATCCCGCTTTGCGGACCAACCACATGCTCGACTGCGGCCAGGTATTCTTTGGCCAACCCACCATGCGCGACGATTACGATCCCGATCACGCCTTGCCTAACTTACCCTTAGCAGACCCACCTTGGGCCTGTCTTTCCAATTCACGGTGTCTAATTGACACCTGCCATCCGGCAGTTGCAAGGGCTTTGGATAGGTTTTCTGCGAGTGCAACAGAGCGATGCTGCCCTCCGGTGCAGCCAAACCCTATCGATAGATAGGATTTTCCCTCCTGCGCGTATTGCGGCAACAGGAACTCAACCAGACCTTTGACACGCTCAAAGAACTCTTCATACCGCGGATCAGCACCGATGTAGGTCGCAACTGGTTCGTCCTGACCGTTCATCCCGCGCAAGGCAGGCTCCCAATACGGGTTTCGCAAGAATCGCGCATCAAAGATCATATCGATTCCGCGGGGCGTGCCGCGTTTGAAAGAAAAGGATTGGATCGAGACCGCCAGATTGCCCTCTTCCCCCACGGCGAACTGCCGTTCGATCTCGGCCTTCAGGTCGTGGGGCGTCATCTCTGATGTGTCGATCAGGACATCTGCCCGCGCACGGATCGGTGAAAGCAAGTCAAGTTCACGCTCGATCCCGACCTCCGCGCTTTCGGCGGGCGACAGCGGATGGCGACGACGGGTCTCACTGTACCGGCGCAGCAAAACTTCGGGATGGGCATCCGTATACAACAGCTGCACGCCACTCCGTGGATTGCGAGCCAGATCCTCGAGCGCGTCGAGCATTGCATTCATGCTGAAATCGCGGTTCCGGACATCCAGCCCCAACGCCAGCCTGTCCCCTTCGGTGGCATCCTTCATGATCGCGGGCAAAAGACGCAGGGGCAAGTTGTCGATGACTTCGTAACCCATATCCTCCAGCGCGTTGATCGCCGTTTTACGTCCCGACCCCGAAGGTCCGGTGATCCAGATCACGCGTGGTGGTTGTTCGGACACGAGCTTGTCATCCCTCAGCTATTCCGTGAGAGAGATATTGCATAAGCGCCGCAGGGAAATAACCCTCTTCTACTTTTTGAAGCACGGGGATGTGCAGCCCGAACACAGTTAGCGCTCTCGGGGCCGGCAATCGCCGAGTTTCGGTGTGCTCCATGTCGATGAAGGCGGCAACAGGCGTCTCATTCGCGGCCTCGGCCCTTAGGATGCCCACACCGCGTGCCTCGATCCGTCCCCTGATTGTTTCGGGACAGCTCGCGATGATCTGTGCCCCATGTCGGGTCAGGATTGTCCGGTCATCCGCGATCAGGGCCGCGCCAAGCGCCATCAGTTGCAGCGCGAGGCTCGACTTCCCGCTGCCAGATTGGCCAAAGAGCACCAAGGCCTGTCCATGCGCCGTAACACAAGAGGCGTGGACCCATGCCGGCCCGCGCCCCTCTGAAATCTCTTCGATCTGGGATGTCTTCATGACTTAGAGCGGCAAGCCAACCACGAAACGAGCCCCAAGAGGATCTGTGGACGGATCGGCATGGGTCGCACGAATGTTCTCGGCCCAGATTACGCCGCCATGAGCTTCGACAATCTGCTTTGAAATCGCCAGACCAAGGCCCGAGTTATTGCCGAACTGGCCTTCGGGACGGTGGGAGTAGAAGCGTTTGAAGATCTTGGTCAATGACTGCTCGGGAATGCCCGGCCCAGTGTCCTCAACCACGACCAGAACACGATTGTCGCGCTGACGCGCCCACACACGAATCGCATCGCCTTCTTCGCAGAAGGAAATCGCGTTGGTGATCAGGTTCACGAAAACCTGCGCCAAGCGGGCTTCAAGCCCTGTCAACTCGATCGAATCCTGCGGCAGGTCAGAGATGAAGTCGATACCCTTGGCTTTCGCATCCTCGCCCAGATACTGGATCAGATTTCCGAGCATGGATAGCAGATCAAAGGTCTCTTCTTCCTCCCGCACCAGCTCACTGTCGAGGCGTGAGGCGTTCGAGATATCACTGACCAGTCGATCCAAGCGGCGCACATCGTGTTCAATCACCTCGAGCAGCTTTTCCTGCTGCTCCTGACGCTTGGCGACGTGCAGTGTTCCGACAGCCGATCGCAAGGATGCGAGCGGGTTCTTGATCTCGTGCGCCACATCGGCGGCAAACTGTTCGTTGCTGTCGATTCGCTCATACAGGGCGCCCACCATGCCGCGCAGGGCTTCGGACAGGCGGCCGATTTCATCTGGGCGCGCTGACAGATCAGGAATGCGGACACGGCCGGGACTGTAACGGGTCCGGTTGCGATCCCGTCCAATTTCGGCTGCAGCGGCCAGATCGGACAGCGGGTTCGCGATTGTCGAAGCCAAGAGCAAGCTCAGACCGACCGAAACAAAGAGCGCGACGACGAACATGCGCAAGACACGCTCGCGCTCCACGCTCACCAAACGGTCAATCTCGGTTGTAGAACTGGCCATTGCGATCGCACCAACCGGTAGGTCACCCACCATGATTGGCGTCGCAACTGTAAACACCGTATCCCCGTAGGCACCAACACCAGTGGCCATACGAGTCTCATTAATGCGAGCGCCACCGATCATGTCGCGGACGATCTCTTCGTTCTCGACACCGGCGGCTACCGAATCAGTCGGCGCAAAGAACTGCACCATCCATTGCCACACGGTCGTGAGCGCATCGGTAATGTAGGTGTCGTTTTCACCCACATCCGCCAGTTCTGCGCGACTCCGCGTGCCCTCGGCGACGGCCATCAGGTTCCCGCTGCCATCGAACACATAGACCTCGGTACCACGGTAGAGGGTCATCGCAGCCAAGGTATCTTCGGCACGAATACCGGTCACGTTGTCGACGCCACTTTCGGCCTGCGACAGAAGCCGCGCCTCAAAGACATCAGCAACCAGTTCGGCCTCCGCAGCCAAGGACGTCGCCCGCTGCAGCGCCAGAGATTCCCGCGAAGGGTTCAGATAGAGAATGCCCGCGAGCAGCACGATCAGACCCAGCAGGTTGAAGGTGATGATCTTGCGCGCCAAGGGCGATGTATTCAGCGTCAGCACACCTCGTTTGGCGGCCGTTTCCCGTTCGACAGTTTCGTGCAGAGCGTCCGGAGACACGTAATCATCACCCAGCACGATGTCAGCCGACCGAACGGCCCGCTTTTGCGCTGCAGAGGTATCTCCGATGTCAGTCATCACTCTTCGTTATACCGGTATCCGACGCCGTACAGGGTTTCGATCGCAGAAAACTCCGAATCGACCATTCGCATCTTCTTGCGCAAGCGCTTGATATGACTGTCGATTGTGCGGTCGTCCACGTAAACCTGATCATCATAGGCCACATCCATCAACTGGTCGCGGCTTTTGACGAAGCCCGGACGCTGGGCCAGTGCCTGAAGGAGAAGGAACTCCGTAACCGTGAGTGACACGTCCAGACCTTTCCACGTCACGGCGTGGCGCAGAGGGTCCATAGACAACTGCCCACGAGCCATCACTTTGCTCTCTTCGACTTCGCCTTCGCTGTCACTGTTCAGGGCTTCCTGACGGCGCAGCAGTGCGCGAATACGCTCGACCAGCAGACGCTGGGAGAATGGCTTTTTGACATAATCGTCGGCGCCCATCCGCAAGCCCAGAACCTCGTCAATCTCGTCGTCCTTGGACGTAAGGAAGATGACGGGCATCGTGGTTTTCTTGCGCAGGCGCTGCAGCAGATCCATACCGTCCATGCGCGGCATCTTGATGTCCAGCACTGCCATATCGGGAAGCTTTTTCTCGAAAGCCTCTAGTGCTGCTTGGCCGTCATTATAGGTCTCGACTTCGAACCCTTCTGCTTCAAGGGTCATGGCAACCGATGTCAGGATGTTGCGATCATCATCCACCAGAGCAATTCTGGACATAACTCATTCCTTGTACTGCACGATTATTTTTTCTTACAGTTATGCAGGGATTTCGTATCTCTCCGCAATCCTTTTTGCGATTCGCGAATTTGGTACTATTCTAACGTGGTAATTATGTTAGCGGTCCAATTCTGACAGAGTGTCGCAGACCAAAGTCCCTCTTCGAAGTCATGTTTGCGATAAACTGAATTTGGTTGCGCTAACAGCACCTTAGCATCCTATTCATTTCCTTTTCCGTCATGCTAAGGACGCCTTTACCGACACGTTGCACTGAAACAACGACATCGGGGCCCTATCAAGTTTTGTGACCGCCAGCGCGGACAGGAGTGAAGAAAATGGCATTTGGACGGGTAAACCCGCAGCATCAGCTTGAAGATCAAGGTATCACTGAGCTGGGTAATGTCTATTACAACCTCATGGAACCCGCGCTCGTTGAAGCTGCGGTGAAGAACAACGAAGGTCGCCTCGGTCGTGGCGGCGCTTTCCTGGTGACCACCGGCAAGCACACCGGCCGTTCGCCCAAGGACAAATTTGTGGTCCGCACCCCCAGCGTCGAAGATACGATCTGGTGGGAAAACAACGCTCCTATGGAGCCCTCGAAATTCGACGTTCTGCACGAAGACATGCTCGCCCACATGAAGGGCAAGGACTACTACGTGCAGGATCTGTTCGGCGGCGCCGATCCGGCGAACCGTCTGGACGTTCGCGTTGTGACTGAACTGGCATGGCATGGCCTGTTCATCCGTCACCTGCTGCGTCGCCCTGATCGTGACGAGCTGGACGAATTTGTTCCCGAGTTCACCATCATCAACTGCCCCTCGTTCAAAGCGGACGCTGAAAAGCACGGCTGCCGCAGCGAGACCGTGATCGCGCTGAACTTCGATAAGAAGCTCATCCTGATCGGCGGAACCGAGTACGCAGGCGAAAACAAGAAGTCGGTGTTCACTCTGCTGAACTACCTGCTGCCCGCCAAAGGCATCATGCCGATGCACTGCTCGGCCAACCACGCCACCGGCAACCCCGTGGACGCGGCTGTCTTCTTCGGTCTGTCGGGCACCGGCAAAACCACCCTGTCGGCAGACCCCTCGCGCACCCTGATCGGCGATGACGAGCACGGCTGGTCGGACAAAGGCACCTTCAACTTCGAAGGTGGCTGCTACGCCAAGACCATCAACCTGAACGCCGAAGCCGAGCCCGAGATCTACGCGACCACCACCAAGTTCGCGACCGTGATCGAGAACATGGTTTACGACGAAGAGACCCTCGAGCTGGACTTCGACGATGACAGCCTGACCGCCAACATGCGTTGCGCGTACCCGCTGCACTACATCTCGAACGCGTCCTACTCGGCTCAGGGCGGCCACCCCAAGAACGTCATCATGCTGACCTGTGATGCGTTCGGTGTTCTGCCTCCGATCGCGCGTCTGACACCTGCGCAGGCGATGTACCACTTCCTGTCGGGCTTCACTTCGAAGGTTGCAGGGACCGAGCGCGGCGTGACCGAGCCCGAGCCCACCTTCTCGACCTGCTTCGGTGCACCTTTCATGCCGCGTCGCCCCGAGGTGTACGGCAACCTGCTGCGTGACAAGATCGCCAAGCACGGTGCAACCTGCTGGCTGGTGAACACCGGCTGGACCGGCGGCGCCTACGGCACCGGCAAGCGCATGCCCATCAAGGCAACCCGCGCCCTGCTGACCGCCGCTCTGGACGGTAGCCTGAGTGCAGTCGAGTTCCGCAAGGACCCGAACTTCGGCTTCGACGTCCCCGTGGACGTTCCCGGTGTTCCCGAAGTGCTGCTGGATCCCCGCCGCACTTGGGGTGATCCCGAAGCCTACGACGCGCAGGCAGAGAAGCTGGTCAAGATGTTCTCGGACAACTTCGAGCAGTACGTGCCTTACATCGACAAAGACGTGAAGGCCGCTGCAATCGGTTGATTGGAGTGAGGGGGCGCTGCCCCCTCTTGCCTACGGCAATTCACCCCTGGGGTATTTTGCCAGGAAGAGATTTGAACCGCCGATCCTGTTTAGGATCGGCGGTTTCGTTTAGCCCATTAGGCCGCGGCGGATCAGATTCAGACCTGCGATCATAAGGACGAACAGCGTGGCCTTGCGGAACGCCGCTTGGTCGATCCGGTCGTTGACCTTGAGCCCCAGCCACATGCCCAAGATGGCAGGCGGAACGATGGCGATCGAGAACGGCAGGGTTTCTGCGCGCACGACGCCAGAGCCGATGTGGGCGAACAATAGGACAATCGCACCGAGGCCATAGATCACGCCTTGAACACGAATGTGGTCTTGCTTTGGTGTCTCCAACGCGGTCAGGTAAGCCACAGTGGGCGGACCCCAGACACCAGAGAGGCCGCCGATGAAGCCGGCAAAAGCACCGATCCCGATTTCGGTGGTTCGGGTCGGCGGAGAGGCGATGCGCAGCGGCATACCCGCTAGCTGCGTTGCAGCAAAAATCACAATGGGGATACCAATGATCAGCAGCATGACATTGCCGGGGATCACGCGGATCAGCTGCGCACTTAGCAACAGAACGATCAGCAGCGTCCCCAAGTATCCCCGGAATTTCAGGAGTGATTCCCATGCAGCGCGGGGCCCTTGGCGCAGGGCCTGCATCCCATTGGTGATTACAGTCGGCAGAATCAGGCCCGCGAGCGCCAATTCCGGCGAAATAACAGAAGAAAGGCCGGAAATGAGAATCATTGGCATGGCAAAACCCACCATGCCTTTGACCACGCCAGCAATGAAAGCGACACTCAAAGCCAGCGCAAAGGCCGACGGTGTCATGAGATGCGTAACAAGTTCCATTTCAGCGCTTTAGCACGGCCGTTAGCGCAGTAGGTGAAAAATTCAACGCGCAATATTGGGCATACTTTCGTGCTGACTTGGGTATTTTTATTGCGCTGCGACTGCAAAGGCTCTAATTCTCTGCACAAGCATTATAGGAGATGACTCATGGCACATGACGGACAGGACTTCGCAGCGCATACCGCGACGCTGCTTCCCGATTTGCTCAGCCTGACAGAGGCAGCGATCACGCCCGCCGAGGCGATCCTTGAACAAGCGCTGAACAATGTCCGCGCAATGGTGACTGACGGAGATCGTATTTCGAACGCTCTGGTCGAGCAGAACCAGACGGCGGCGCACGGCGTGGCTTGGCTGGCGACCTATGTCGAAGCGCTGCGCGAGATGCACCGTTGGGCGATCGCACTGAAGGAAGAAGGCAAGTTCGGCGAGACCGAAGAACTGATCCTGCAGATCGCGTTCGGCGAATACCTGAGCCAGATCGCTGGCGGCATTCCCATGAACCAGGGCGAACTGATCCGCGTGTCGGATATGGGCGTCTCGCCCGAGGCCGTCGCAGAGATGATGACTGACGCGGTCAAAACCCTGATCGCGAGCGGCAACTCTCAGGCTGCACGCGTTCGTTTGGTGGAGATTATGCGCGACAGCCGTGCGAACCTGACCACTGGCCAGTCCGGTCTGGACGAAGAGATGGAGATGATCCGCGAGCAGTTCCGCCGTTATTCGGTGGACCGCGTTGAGCCTCATGCCCACGAATGGCACCTGAAGGACGAGCTGATCCCGCTGGAGATCATCAACGAACTGGCCGAGATGGGCGTCTTTGGTCTGACCATCCCAGAGGAGTACGGCGGATTCGGCATGTCCAAGACCGCGATGTGCGTTGTCTCGGAAGAGCTATCGCGCGGTTACATCGGTGTTGGTTCGCTTGGCACCCGTTCGGAAATCGCTGCAGAGCTGATCCTTGCTGGCGGTACCGAAGAGCAGAAGCAGAAGTGGCTGCCCGAATTGGCCTCGGCCGAAAAGCTGCCGACCGCAGTGTTCACCGAGCCGAACACTGGCTCCGACCTTGGCAGCCTGCGCACCCGCGCGGTCAAGAATGCCGATGGCGACTATGAAGTGACTGGCAACAAAACCTGGATCACCCACGCGGCGCGCACCCACGTGATGACCCTGCTGGCGCGGACCGATCCCTCGACCGACAACTACAAAGGTCTGTCGATGTTCCTCGCCGAGAAGACCCCCGGCACCGACGAAGAGCCCTTCCCCACTCCCGGCATGACTGGCGGGGAGATCGAGGTTCTGGGTTACCGCGGCATGAAGGAATACGAGCTTGGCTTCGACAAGTTCGCGGTCAAGGGCGAGAACCTCTTGGGTGGCGAAGAAGGTCAGGGCTTCAAGCAACTGATGCAGACCTTTGAATCGGCACGCATCCAGACCGCAGCGCGCGCTGTTGGTGTCGGGCAGTCGGCTCTGGACGTGTCGATGCGCTATGCAGAAGACCGCAAGCAGTTCGGCAAGTCGCTGATCGAATTCCCCCGCGTGGCCAACAAGCTGGCGATGATGGCGGTGGAACTGATGATCGCGCGTCAGCTGACCTACTTCTCGGCGCGTGAGAAGGACAACGATCGTCGTTGTGACCTCGAGGCTGGCATGGCCAAGCTGCTGGGAGCACGCGTGGCTTGGGCGGCGGCGGACAACGGCCTGCAGATCCACGGCGGCAACGGCTTTGCACTGGAATACACCATCAGCCGCATCCTTTGTGATGCGCGCATCCTGAACATCTTTGAAGGTGCGGGTGAAATTCAGGCGCAGGTGATCGCGCGTCGCCTGCTGGGCTAAGGTGCGTGGGGCTCTGCCCCACACACCCCGGGGTATTTCACCCAAGAAAGAGAAGCGCCGGTCCTGTTATGGGGCCGGCGTTTGGCGTTTCAGCAGGTCGAGGAAGCGGGCGCGGCTTTCTGGCAGGGGTTTGTCGCCAAAGGATTTGGCGAGGTGGTGTTCGAGAAAGTAGCCGGTGAGATGAAACCCTTCGAGGATTTCGGTGTCGATGACAGGGCCTTGGCCCAGAAGGCATTGGGGAAGTGGCAAGAGTTTCGGGGCCCATTCGCCTGCGCCTGCGGTGCTGACCGCGCGGCCCGAACGGGGAGAGACATAGGCGAGGTCATCCATGTCACCGGTCACAGCGCAACGCGTGAGGTCAAGCCCGAAACCAAGTTCTTCGAGAAGCGCGAGTTCCCAGCGCAGGTACGCCAGAGGAAAGGCGGCGGGGTGGGCGAGCAGGTCCATCAGGGTCACAGAGCGGATGTAGAGTGGGTGATGCGCTTCGCGTTCTGGCAAGGAAAAACGCAAGAGCGCCGTAGTCGCGTTCAGGCCCGCCAGAGCGATGCGGTCAGAGAGAGCCGCCGTTCGGGACCGGATCGGTTCAACTGTGAACGTGCCAAGCTGGTCCTCGACCCGCGCCCGCCATGTGACGTCGATCTGGTTCCCGGGCTGGAGCACAGGCGCGATTTTACGCGAAATACCGCCGCGCACGACGCCTGCATGGCGGCCGTGATCTTGGGTGAACACTTCGATGATGGCTGCTGTTTCGCCGTGCTTGCGGGCGGACAGCAGGATGCCTTGGTCTCTCCATTCCATCTGGCAACTATGGGGTGCGGGACCATGGTTGCAAGAGGGGTGACGCACGGCTGTGTTTGCCTGTAGATGTGGCCATAGGTTGCAGGCAGGGGGGTGCCGCAATGCATGAACAGCGTTTAATGGTGGTGATCGGTGCGCTAGCACTGGCCAGTTTGGTACTGCAGACCTACGTGGATTTGCGCAGCGACGGGCCGGAGGCGACAGTTCTGTCGGTCTGGTGGAACATGCTGCGCTACTACACGATCCTGACCAATCTGGTGATCGCTGTGGTTTTCCTGATGCGCCTGCAGTTCACTGCCCATTGGGCGGGGGCGATTACGCTGCAAATCCTGCTCGTGGGGATCGTTTACCACGTTCTGCTGTCGGCGACCCATGTCCCTGACACCATGCTGGGTGAGGTGTCTAACCATGGGTTTCACACCTTGGTTCCAGCACTGGTTTTCGTGTGGTGGCTTGTCTATGCCCCGAAACGGGGGCTAGGGTGGGACAATGCGCTGTGGTGGGTGATCTGGCCGCTGATCTACGCAGCCTATGGCATCTGGCGCGGATCACTTGACGGAAAGTACCCCTACTATTTTCTGAACCTGCCGAAACTGGGGCCTGTCGGCCTGCTGCGCGAGATGAGCATCGTTGCCGCAGGCTTTTTGATCTTTGGCTTTATCCTCTTGGGGATTGCGCGCCTTTACAGGCCTTCTTCGTCCAGCAAGTGACGCCCTTGGCGGTCCTCGACCTCGATCACCCAAATGTCGGGGTCAAAGGACTGCTGGCGTCGGATCGCTTCGTCCACCTCGAACTCGGGACCCGCGGCCAGAGTGGCCCAGACCCGCTCCCCCGACATAAGATCATAGGTGCGGTTAAAAGCTTGCGCCTGCCCGTCCAGCGTCGCCAGTTTGACCAGCACTGCCCCCGCCGTGTCGTCGCCATGGGCAATCACGTAGGCGGGGATGTCGGCCAGCCTCAGGCGCGCCAGATAGGCATGCACCCAGAACTCCGAAGTCAGTCGGGCCATTACTTGCCGTCTTTGAAATCAAGGCCCATTTCGCTGTAGCGCTCGGCTTCGTCCAGCCATTTCTCGCGGACTTTGACCTGCAGGAACAGGTGCACCTTGCGGCCAAGGAACTCGGTCAGTTCTTCGCGAGCAAGCTTGGAGATCGCTTTGATCGTCTCGCCCTTGTTGCCAAGGATGATGCCTTTGTGGCCGTCGCGGCTGACGTAGATGATCTGGTCAACACGGGCGCTGCCGTCTTTGCGCTCTTCCCAGTGCTCGGTTTCGACCGTCAGTTGGTAGGGCAGTTCCTGATGCAGACGCAGGGTCAGCTTTTCGCGGGTCATCTCTGCAGCGATCATGCGCATGGGCAGGTCCGCGATCTGATCCTCGGGGTAGAGCCATGGGCCCTCGGGCAACTCGCCCGCCAGCCATTTGCGCAGATCGGTGACGCCGTAGCCTTTTTCGGCCGAGATCATGAAGGTCTCGTCAAAGGGGAAGCGCTCGTTCATCTCTTTGGTGATCGCGAGCAGCACGTCGCTTTGCACGCGGTCGATCTTGTTGATGGCCAGCACGACACGGCGGCCTTTGGACACATCGCCAAGACCTTCGAGGATGCGCTCGACGCCCTCGGTGATGCCGCGGTGCGCTTCGATCAGCATGACGACCAGATCGGCGTCTGCCGCGCCGCCCCAAGCGGCCGCGACCATCGCGCGGTCCAGACGGCGACGGGGTTTGAACAGACCGGGGGTGTCGACGAACACGATCTGGCAATCCCCCTCCAGCGCGACGCCGCGAATGCGGGCACGGGTGGTCTGCACCTTGTGGGTCACGATCGACACCTTCGCGCCCACCATGCGGTTCAGCAGAGTGGATTTTCCTGCGTTGGGTTCGCCGATCAAGGCGACAAAGCCTGCACGTGTTGTCATGGATCTCTTTTCGATTCTGGTCTGTCTGGAATTCAGCGGTCTTGCCGCCCTGCGCGGGCCGTGTAAAGCCCGCTGAGGATAATAACACCGATCCCCGCCCACGTCAGCAGATCGGGCCACTCTCCGAAGACGGCAAACCCGAGGATGATCGCAAAGAGCTGGCGGGTGTAGCGGAACGGGGTCACCATGCTGATTTCGCCCGTCCGCATGGCCAGCGTCAGCGCGCTATAGGCTAGCACACCGGCAGTAGTCGCCCCCATGGTCGCACCAACCGACAGCAGCGTCGGGGTCGTCAGGCTCTCGCCCAAGATAAAGGACAGCAGCACGCCCGCAATGACAAGGATCGCAAAGCCAAGGCTACCCAGTTGCTCAGTCGACATGGTGGCAGGGCTGGCGCGGGTGGCCAGATCACGACCCGCAAAGCCCAATGTCGCGAGAACGGCAAAGATCGAGGTCGGCTCAAAGAGCGCAGGGGTCGGACGGATGATCATCAGAACACCGACCAGCCCAAGGCCGATCGCCAGCCAGCGGCGCCAGCCCACCCGTTCGCCAAAGAAAACCACGGCCCCGATCACCACCACCAGCGGCGCGGCCTGCAGGATCGCACTCGCGCTGGTCAATGGGGTCAGCGCCAAGGCCAGCGCAAAGAACAGACGCCCGATCAGTTCGGACACAGACCGCAAGATCAGCGCGGTCGAGAAAAGCTGGGGATGCCAGATCGGCTCTTTGCGGCGCAGGGACAGCAGGGCAAACACGGCAAGGCCCATCGCCCCGAACATCATCAGCGCTTGGCTGGTCGGGATATCCTGCGTGGCGCGCTTGAAAAACGCGTCTTCGACCGAAAATGCCCCCATCGCGGCAGCCATATAGAGGCTGCCCCTCGCGTTGGGACTCACGCGGTGCCGCTTTCGAGCTGGTCGAGCAGGGTCTTGGCCGCAGTCTGTTCGGCGGTGCGCTTGGCACCCGCGGTGGCTTTGGCCGTCTCGCCGCTTTCCAGTGTCACAGACATGGTAAAGGTCGGCTGGTGCGGCGGGCCATCGCGGCTCACTTCCTGATAGCGCGGAGGCTGCTGGCCACGGGCCTGTGCCCATTCCTGCAGGGCCGTCTTGGGATCGCGTGCATCTGCCTCGACCGTTTCGACGCGCTTGCCCCAGAGTTTCAGGACAACGTCACGGGCCACTTCGAAACCGGCATCGCGGTACACTGCGGCGATCACAGCTTCCATTGCGTCACCTAGCAAAGCTTGCTTGCGGCGGCCACCGGACATCATCTCGGACCGGCCGAGTTTCAGCACATCCCCCAGCGCAATCTCGCGGGCAATGTCGGCGCAGGCCTCTTTGCGGACCAGTGCGTTGAAGCGCGGGGCCAACAAGCCCTCGGCGGCGTTGCGGTCCGCCTTCAGAAGCGCTTCGGCCATCACCAGACCCAGCACCCGATCCCCGAGGAATTCGAGACGCTGGTTATCCTCGCGCGTGGGCGAGGACATCGAAGGGTGTGTCAGGGCACGCAAAAGCAATTCGGGGCGCCCAAACCGGTGCCCCAAACGCTCTTCGAATGCTTTCATGTCTGCAGAGAGTTTCACTCGATCCCCTTGAAGAAACGGTCGCCGCGCCAAGTCCAGAAGAATAGCATGGACCGACCAGCAGACGAGAACATGATGCGATCCGCGCGACCAACGATATTTTCGTAGGGCACATAGCCCACGCCGCCGATCGACTGGGGCACGCGGCTGTCAGTCGAGTTGTCGCGGTTGTCGCCCATAAAGAAGTAGTGGCCTTCGGGAACGGTGTAGATCGGGGTCTGGTCGGACGCCTGACGGGTGATGTTCAAGACGTCGTGCGACACGCCATTGGGCAGCGTTTCGGTCATCCGCGACTTGGTACACACCGCGCCTTCGCCCACGGGGCCGTTTTCACAGCGGGGATACAGACGCTCGGGGCCTTGGGCCTTGAAAATTTCTTCGAACTGGCCTGCGTCTTCGAGTTCAACCGCTTTGCCGTTGATGTGCAGCACGCTGTCGACCATCTGGATTTCATCGCCGGGCAAACCGATTAGGCGCTTGATAAAGTCCGCGCCGCTGACGGGGTGACGGAACACAACGACGTCGCCGCGCTGGGGCTCACCGCCCAAGATGCGCTCGTTGTCGCCCTTGAGGAAGCCGCAGAAATCCTCGGCGTCGATGTTAATGCCCAGACGGGGAATACGCACGGTCGGGCAGGACGCATAGGAGTAGCCGTAGGCCATCTTGTTCACGAAGAGAAAGTCGCCAATCAGCAGCGTGTCCTTCATCGAACCCGATGGGATCCAGAACGGCTGAAAAAACAAGGTGCGGAACACACCCGCGATCAGAATAGCGTAAACGACCGTCTTGATGGTCTCGACAATAGCGTTTCCGGCTTCGGACTTGGCGGCCATAAATATATCACTCTCGGCGGCGGGTTGATGCCTGTTTCATGGGGGGCAAGGCGTCAGGTGTCAAGCGATGCGGGGGCAATCGGACGCGCCTCGATCACCACAAACGCCTGCGCCCAAGGGTGATCATCGGTCAAAGTCACGTGAACGATGGCCTCGTGGCCTGCAGGCGTCATCTGCGCCAACCGCTCGGCGGCCCATCCGGTCAGGTGCATCACAGGTTGGCCGCTGCGCAGATTGCTGACCGCCATATCCTTCCAACTGATGCCCATAGCGAGGCCGGTGCCAAGCGCCTTGGAACAAGCCTCTTTGGCGGCCCAACGCTTGGCATATGTGCCTGCTTCATCCTTGCGACGGCTGGCTTTGGCCTGCTCTTCCTCGGTGAAGACACGGTTGCGAAACCGGTCGCCGAACCGCTCCAGCGTACCGGCGATCCGCTCGATATTGGCAAGGTCGCTGCCGATCCCGAGGATCATGGGCTGACCGTCAGGATTTTCAGGCTGGCCGCGCCAAAGAGCGCCGCAAAGGTCAGCTCGAACCAACGGCGCGCCCTTTCGTAGACGCGAATTGCCGCAGCGCTGGAAAAGAGCAGCGCGTAGACGATCATGACGGCGGTCGATGCGCCCATCAGGATGGCTTGCAGGCGGAAGAGGTCCGACATCGGGGCGGCAGGCGGCAGAACCAGCGCAAACACCGATCCCCATGCCAACACAGCCTTTGGGTTGGTCAGGTGGATGAGCAGGCCGTTGAGGTAGACTTTCCCAAGCGAGCCATCGGCAATGTTCGCCTTGATCTCCACATCCTTTTTCATCGCAGAGCGCAAGGATTTGAAGGCAAGGAACAGCAGATAAGCCGCACCGAGGTAACGCATCGCGGTGAACATCCAGACATGGGCCTGCATCACAGCGCCCATACCCAGAATGGCGACGGTCGACCAAAACAGACTGCCTGTCAGAATGCCGGACGCGAACAGCAAGGCGTGCGGGCGGCCAGAGCGCATCGCAGTCCCCATAACCCCCAAAGACGCCGGGCCCGGCGAGCCGACCATCAGCATCCAGCCCATTACAAACAAGGCGAGTTGGACGCCTGTCATGCCCGCGCCTCGTCCATCAGGCGGCGCATTTCTTGGATCGAAGGCACGATCCCGCGGAAGATCGCTTCGCCGATGAGGAAGTGACCGATGTTCAGTTCCATCATCTGCGGGAGGGCGGCGATGGGCTGCACAGTGTCATACGTCAAACCATGACCCGCGTGGACCTCAAGCCCCAGATCATTGGCGAAAGCTGCCATCTCGGTGATCGACTCCAGCTCGCGGTCGCGGTCCTCGAACCGGCCCTCGGCGTGGGCATCGCAATATGCACCGGTATGGATTTCGATAACCTGCGCGCCAATGCGGTGGGCCGCTTCGATCTGGCGCTTGTCTGCGGCGATAAAGATCGACACGCGGCAGCCGGCCTCACGTAAGGGAGCGATGAAATGGGCCAAGCGGTTTTCTTCGCGGGCGACCTCAAGACCGCCCTCGGTGGTGCGCTCTTCACGCTTTTCGGGGACAATGCAGACTGCGTGCGGTTTGTGGCGCAGAGCGATTTTCTGCATTTCCTCGGTCGCGGCCATTTCAAAGTTCAGCGGCACCGACAGCACGTCCATCAAACCGTCGATATCCGCGTCGCTGATATGGCGGCGATCTTCGCGCAGGTGGGCGGTGATTCCGTCCGCGCCCGCCTCTTCGGCCATCTTGGCCGCGCGCAGCGGATCAGGCACAGCGCCCCCGCGTGCGTTCCGGACAGTGGCCACGTGATCGATATTCACCCCGAGACGGAGTTTGCCGAGCGGTTGCATATGCGCCCCCAGTTACAAAATCAGTGTTGCGAAGTCCCTTTGTCCTTCGCGTGTTTCCGTTTCTTTAGCGATGCCAGACGCGCCGCCAAAGTCCCGCGCCGCCGTTTCTGGTAGGCCCGGATCAGGGGTAATGTGACGTAATAGCCGACAATTGACAGGACCAATCCGGGTAAAATTCCCCCGACCAGATAGGGGAAGAAGACCTCGTGGTAGAACACCTCGAGTCGGCTCCAATCCGTATACTCTCCGGTAAAGAAGGCGATGCAGTTTTGCAGCAGGTTCTCGCCCGCATCAAAGAACTTCTCGACCAGCGATTTATCCAGACGGTGCCCGTCCTCGATCCCCAAAAAGAAGTAACCCGTTTTCATCGAGATCACCGCGATGGGCACGTAGGTTAGCGGGTTACCGAAGAACGTCCCGAGGATCGACGCCAGAATGTTGCCGCGCATGATGAACGCCAAACCGGCCGCGATGAAAAAGTGCAGGCCGTACAGGGGCGTAAAGGTCGTGAAGAGGCCCGCCATGATCCCGCGAGCAATCTTTTCCGGCGTGTCGGGCAAACGGTAGACGCGGTGGCGCACATAGTGAAATGCCCGCGTCCAGCCGCCTTTGGGCCAGAGGAGGTCCTTGGCGATCTGCCACAGCGTTCGTTTTTCACGACGCTTAAAGACCACGCCAGCTACCTCTCTTACTTGTCACCCGAAGCATGAAGGCGGCTCGCATCGCGGCAGCGGGAGATTTCCGCCACATCACTATCTGCTTGTAACGCCGTCATGACACGATGGAGGTGTTCCACATCCTTCAGGTCAACATCAACCATCAGTCGGTAAAAATCAGGTTTGCGATCAAGGAAGTGGAGGTCAGAGATGTTGGCTTTCTGCTCACCGATCAGGGTACAAATGCGCCCCAGCACACCCGCGTCATTGCTGATCGTCAGGTCCAGAGAGACAGGATACTTGGCCGGATGCTCGCCGCCGTGCCAGTAGATGTCCATCCAGCGGCCGGTTTGATCTTCGAATTCCGCCAGAGCTTCGCAGTCGATCGCATGAACCATCACGCCCTGTCCGCGGGTCGTAATGCCCACAATCCGTTCACCCGGAACAGGCTGGCAGCACGGCGCGAGCGTAAAGCTTTGCCCAGCCTCAAGGCCGATCACAGCGCGTTTGGGCTCGATCTCGGCGGAATCGTTGAGCTTCAGGTTCGGGTAGATCGCAGCGACAACCTCGGTGCCAGTGATCTCTGCGCTGCCCATCCTCGCCAACAGTTCTTCGCTGTCGGGGATGCGCAATGCCGTCGCGGCGGTGGTCAGCGCCTTTTCGGTCGCCTTCTTGCCGACGTGTTCGAACGCCACGCGGGCCAGCTCGCGGCCCAGTTTGATAAACCGTTCGCGGTCTTCGGCACGCAACGCACGGCGGATCGCCGATTTCGCGCGGCCGGTGGCGACGATATCAATCCATGTGGCCTGAGGCGTTTGACCTTCGGCCGTAATGATCACCACGGACTGGCCGTTTTTCAGGCGGGTCCACAGGGGAACACGGAGGCCATCGACCTTCGCGCCGACGCAAGCGTTCCCGATCCGCGTGTGGATCGCGTAGGCAAAGTCGATCGGTGTCGCGCCCTTGGGCAGCTTGATCACTTCGCCCTTGGGCGTGAAGCAGAACACCTTGTCGGTGTACATCTCCAGCTTCACCGCCTCGAGGAAGGCGTCGTGATCGTCATCCTCTTCGAAACGTTCGGTCAGGCTGGCCAGCCATTTCGCGGGGTCCACGGCAAAGGGGTTCCCGCTGCGCACACCGTCGCGATAGGACCAGTGCGCGGCCACACCGGTTTCGGCGACATCGTGCATCTGGCGGGTGCGGATTTGCACCTCGACCCGGCGACCGTCGCGGCCCGACACCGTGGTATGGATCGAGCGATAGCCGTTCGATTTCGGCTGGCTGATGTAATCCTTGAACCGGCCGGGGACCGCGCGCCAGCGCTGGTGGATAGCCCCCAGCGCGCGATAGCAGTCCTCTTCTGACTCGGTAATGATTCGGAAACCATAAATGTCGGACAGACGGCTGAAGCCTTGATCCTTGGCCTGCATCTTGCGCCAAATCGAATAGGGTTTTTTCGCGCGGCCAAAGACCTCGGCCTCGATATCTTGCTTTTCCAATAGGTTGCGCATGTCGCCGGTGATCCGGTGGACCACATCGCCCGCCTCTTTGTGCAGCATGACAAAGCGGCGCATGATGCTAGCGCGGCCTTCGGGGTTCAGCACGCGGAAGGACAGATCCTCGAGTTCTTCGCGCATCCACTGCATGCCCATACGGCCTGCCAGAGGGGCAAAGATTTCCATGGTCTCGCGGGCTTTTTGCGCCTGCTTCTCGGCGCGCATCGCCTTGATCGTCCGCATGTTGTGCAGACGGTCAGCAAGCTTGACGAGAATCACGCGCAGGTCCTTGGACATAGCGATGAACAGCTTGCGGAAGTTCTCGGCCTGCTTGGTCTCGGTCGAGGACAGCTGCAGATTGGTCAGCTTAGTGACGCCATCCACAAGATCGGCGACTTCTTTGCCAAAGCGCTCTGAAATCTCGGAATAGGTGGATTTGGTGTCTTCGATCGTGTCATGCAGCAGGGCGGTGATGATGGTCGCATCATCCAGGCGCTGCTCTGTCAGGATCGCCGCAACCGCAACGGGGTGCGTAAAATAGGGCTCGCCCGAGTGGCGGAACTGCCCTTCATGCATAAGGCGGCCATAGTCATAGGCCGCCTCGATCAACTCGGCATTTGTTTTCGGGTTGTAGTTACGGACCAGGGCAACCAGGTCTTGCGCTGCAATCATTCCAGTCAGCCCTGTATCGGCAATTACTTCTGACCCTGAGCTTCCATCAGAGCGCGCAGCAGCTTCTCTTCGGACATGTCGTCGTCCTGCGGCTTGTCAGCAGTTTCGGCGCCCATGAGCAGAGCCATCGAATCATCTTCGGGCTCGTCAACTTCGATCTGGGTCTGGTTCGATTCGATCATGCGCTCGCGCAGCGAATCAGCCGACTGGGTTTCTTCTGCAATCTCGCGCAGGGCAACAACGGGGTTTTTATCGTTGTCACGATCGACGGTCAGCGACGCACCAGCAGAAATCTCGCGTGCCCGATGGGCAGCAAGCATCACCAGATCAAAACGGTTCGGAACCTTGTCGACGCAGTCTTCAACGGTAACGCGGGCCATGGGATCTCCACTTAGCAGGCTTTAGAAAGCGCTTATTTATACGGGCTCAGGGTAATTTACAACCCGTGTTCCGTCGATCGCGCGCACAGAGTTCACCTCTGACGCGGGCAGCGCCGCGCAGAGAGCACGGGCCGACCGCTTCAGCACCGGATGCAGCCATTCCTCAGCAATATCACAAAGGGGAACCAACACAAATGCACGGTCCTGAACGCGCGGATGTGGGAGAATCAGTTGCTCGGGCGCCTCGACGCGTTGCGCCTCTGGTCCCAAGGTCCGCCACCTCTCGTAAGCCTCCAAGTCAGGAAGAACGAGATCCTCGAACGAAATCATATCAATGTCGATTACACGTTCGCCCCAACGAACGATCCGTTCACGCCCAAATTCTGCCTCTATTCGGTGGCAAACCTGCAAAACTTCATGGGCGGAGAGTTGGGTCTTTGCGATTGTCGCACTGTTGACGAAATCCGCACCGATTCCCGCTGGAAAAGCTGGCGTAAGGTAGAATTTCGAGACTGATACCGGAAATATATAGCTTTGCCTTAAAATACTGGCTACTTTGACTTGCAAATCGATATTCTTTTTAACATCAGGTTCTTGGTTGCCCCCCAATGAGAAAATGACTTGATTATACTTTTTCATATACGCCCACGCCCGAATTGATGAACTCTCTCAACTTGAGTTCTCAAGACAACAGCTTAATTCATTCTAAGATGCAGATGTAAGACCACTCACCTTCAGCATGCATCTACATAATTGAAAGGAATTTTTATGTTCTACAAGGACGAGCGATTGGCTCTGTTCATTGATGGATCGAACCTCTACGCGGCCGCGAAGTCCCTAGGTTTCGACATCGATTACAAGCTCCTTCGCCAGGAATTCATGCGCCGCGGCAAACTGCTGCGTGCCTTCTACTACACCGCTCTGCTCGAGAACGACGAATACTCGCCGATCCGTCCTCTGGTCGACTGGCTGCACTACAACGGCTTCACCATGGTGACCAAGCCGGCCAAGGAATACACCGACAGCCAAGGCCGCCGTAAGGTCAAGGGCAACATGGACATCGAGTTGACTGTCAACGCGATGGAACTTGCGCCCCATGTGGACCACATCGTGCTGTTCTCGGGTGACGGCGACTTCCGCCCGCTGGTCGAAAGCCTGCAGCGTCAGGGCGTGCGCGTTTCGGTCGTCTCGACCATCCGCAGCCAGCCCCCGATGATTGCCGATGAACTGCGCCGTCAAGCAGACAACTTCATCGATCTGAACGACCTGAAAGAAGTGATCGGCCGTCCTCCGCGCGAGATGCCCGACCGTTCTGATGACCACTCAAACAACGACTAAGTTCTGACGACGTGCCCACCGCGCCGTCAGAATGACCACCCGTACGAGTATCGGCCCCGAGGACACTGCACCACTCACAGCAGGCATCCAGACGGGGCCAATCCCCCCTTCATCACGATCTCAGGCCCGCCGATTGCGAAGGTCGCCCCCATGCATTACGTCTGGGGCAAATGTGCATGACAGGACGGTAGGTATGACCAAGCCCCAGCTGACCATCTATCTCGCAGCGCCCCGCGGGTTCTGCGCCGGTGTGGACCGCGCCATCAAGATTGTCGAAATGGCGATCGAGAAATGGGGAGCGCCGGTCTACGTCCGCCACGAGATCGTGCACAACAAGTTCGTCGTGGACTCCCTGCGCGACAAGGGCGCGGTCTTTGTCGAAGAGCTGGACGAATGCCCCGACGACCGCCCAGTGATCTTCTCGGCCCACGGCGTACCGAAATCCGTTCCTGCCGCAGCCGCAAAACGTGAGATGGTGTTCGTCGATGCCACTTGCCCACTCGTCAGCAAGGTGCACATCGAAGCAGAGCGCCACTTCGAAAACGGCCTCCAGATGATCATGATCGGTCACGCGGGTCACCCAGAGACGCTCGGCACCATGGGTCAACTGCCCGAGGGTGAAGTGCTTCTGGTGGAAACAGTCGAAGACGTGGCCAAGGTCGACGTGCGCGATCCGTCCAAGCTGGCCTTTGTCACCCAGACCACTCTGTCCGTGGACGACACCATCGACATCGTGGCCGCCCTGCGCGAGCGCTTCCCCGCGATCGTCGGTCCCCACAAAGAAGACATCTGCTACGCCACCACCAACCGCCAAGAAGCGGTCAAAGCCGTCGCGCCCGATTGCGATGCCCTTTTGGTTGTTGGCGCGCCGAACTCCTCGAACTCCAAACGACTGGTCGAAGTCGCCGCCAAGAACGGCTGCAACTACGCGCAACTTGTGCAGCGCGCGACCGAGATTGACTGGCGCGCCTTGGGCGAAATCCGCAGCCTTGGCATCACCGCCGGCGCCTCGGCTCCAGAGGTTCTGGTGAACGAAGTTATCGACGCCTTCCGCGAGCGGTTCGACGTCACTGTTAAGATGGTGGAAACGGCCAAGGAAAATGTCGAATTCAAGGTGCCTCGCGTCCTACGCGTACCCGCGTAATTCACTTCAACCTACATGATCTGGCTCAAAGACCGGCGGCGTGAAACCGCTAGGGAGTGAACTAATTTCAACAGCCATCCGGCTGCACTGATTGGAGTTAGTTATGACCAGAATACCTTTGCCCGCCCTCATCTTAGGTTTTGCAGGCGTTATCCCCTTTGCGTGGGGCGCGGCATGTATCCTTTACCCCGAACTCAACGAGTGGAGCCTGATGACCTTGGGCTCGCGCATGTCCGCGCCGTACATCCAGCTGTCCTATGGCCTGATCGTGCTCTGTTTCATTTCGGGCATTCTCTGGGGCTTCTCGGCCACGGTCGAGGATGACACCCTACGCGCCTATGGCCTTGGCCTGTCGTGCCTGCCGACGATCTGGGCCTTCTTCATGGTGGGCGATGGCACCATGAATTCCTCGATCAATCTGATCGTCGGATTCGTCGCCCTACTGGCGCTCGACGTCTATTACAATTATCTGGGGATGAACCCGAAGTGGTGGCTTCAGTTGCGTATCGTGCTGACCATCCTTGTCGTCATCTGCCTAGGAATTACAGCTTTTGCCTGATCTATACGCCTACACCGACGGAGCCTGCAGCGGAAACCCCGGTCCCGGAGGCTGGGGCGCCCTGTTACAAGCGAAGTCCGGTGAAGACGTGGTGAAAGAGCGAGAGCTCAAAGGCGGCGAGGCCGAGACGACCAACAACCGTATGGAACTCTTGGCCGCGATCAATGCGCTGGAGGCGCTAGAGCGCCCCAGCACCATCACTGTGGTGACCGACAGCGCCTATGTCAAAGGCGGCATCACCCAGTGGATGTTCAGCTGGAAAAAGAACGGCTGGAAGACCAGCACCAAGAAGCCGGTCAAGAACGAAGACCTTTGGCGCCGCCTCGACGAAGCGCGCCAAAGGCACGAAGTGAAATGGGAGTGGGTCAAGGGCCACGCCGGTCACCCCGAAAACGAGCGCGCCGATGAACTGGCCCGCGCGGGCATGGCCCCCTTCAAGAAATGACCGCGACCTACGCCCTCGACCTTGCGGCGGTGTTCGTGTTTGCCTTGTCCGGTGCGCTGGTTGCAAGCCGACAGCAGCTTGACCCCGTGGGCTTTGGCTTTGTCGCCTGCCTGACAGCGGTTGGCGGCGGCACGGTGCGCGATGTGCTCTTGGACCGGAACCCTGTATTCTGGATTGCAGATCCGATCTATATTCTTGCCGCCCTACTCGCGGCGGCCTTGGTCTTCCTGATCGCCCCGCAACTCGAGAGCCGCTATTCCGCGATCCGATGGCTGGACGCTGTGGCTCTGTCTTCGGCAGTCGTGGCTGGAGTCTCTGCCGCGCATGATGTCCAGCAAAGTCCGATGATCGTCACCATCATGGGCATGATCACTGGCTGCTTTGGCGGCCTGATGCGCGATGTGGTCTGCAATGACGTCCCCTTAGTCCTGCGCCACGGAGAGCTTTATGTGACCGCCGCACTCGCGGGTTCAATCACCTCGGCCCTGCTCGCACTAATCATTCCCGATCCGGTGATCTATCTGTCCGCAGGCGCCGCCGCGACCTTTGTCGTCCGCGCAGGCAGTCTAGTTTTCGGTTGGAAGCTGCCGAACTACCGGCACCGCCCCCCGCGTCAGTAATCTTAACGGCGGTAATGCGTCGGGACGATAATCAGCGCGCCTATCGACGCGATGATGGCGTTCAGGCCCGGACTGCGAAAGCCGATGCCAAACATGATCGTCACGAAATAGAATAGAAACGCGCCGCCCACGCAGATGACTATGGACGGCAGATAGCCGTTACGCGTGAAGCCCGAACGCTCGGACACGTAGCCCACAATGCCTGCGATCACTACGGTGCCGATCAATACGGGAAACATCGCTTACTCCGACCCTAAGACTTCACCCGTTTCAATGGGCCAGCCCCGCAGGAAAGTGTCAATGTCCTGAGCGCCCTTGCCCGCGCGTTGCGCCTTGGTGATCCGGACAGCGCCCTCTGCGCAAGCAACGGTCAGCGCCGGTCCGATCACGGTGCCCGCAGCGCCCTGCCCTTCGGCCAATTCGGCGCCCAAGAGCTTGATCCGCTCGCCCTTGTGCGTGGTCCACGCACCGGGGAAGGTCGCAAGGCCGCGGATCTGGCGGCTGATCTCGTCAGCGGGTTTCGCCCAATCGACCGCAGCCTCGGCCTTGTCGATCTTGGAGGCGTAGGTCACACCTTCCTCTGGCTGAACCTCTGGTGTCAGGGTATCGAGCGTCGAAAGAGCCTCGACAATACACTCCGCGCCCATGGTGGACAGGCGGTCGTGCAACTGATCTGTGGTCTCGGTCTCGCCAATCGGGGTTTCGCGGCGCAGCAGCACGGGGCCGGTGTCCAGACCCGCCTCCATCTGCATAATGCAGATACCCGTGGCCGCATCTCCCGACATGATCGCGCGATGGATCGGCGCGGCCCCACGCCAGCGCGGCAGGAGCGACGCGTGGATGTTTAGGCAGCCCTTGGCGGGCGCATCCAGAACCGCTTGGGGCAGGATTAGGCCATAGGCCACGACCACCGCCACATCAGCGCTCAGCGCCGCAAAGTCCGCCTGCTCTTCCGCGCCCTTCAGGCTGACTGGATGGCGGACGGGCAGGCCCAAAGCTTCGGCCCGTGCATGGACAGGGGTTGGGCGATCCTTCTTGCCGCGGCCCGCGGGGCGGGGCGGCTGACAGTAGACGCAAACAACCTCATGGCCCGCCTCGACCAATGCATCCAGCACCGGAACCGAGAAATCGGGCGTGCCCATGAACACTACCTTCATTGGAACTTCCTCGATTTGCGGACCAGCATGTCCCGTTTCACCTTGGACAGATGGTCGGTGTAAAGCTTGCCGTTCAGGTGATCGATCTGATGCTGCACGCTGGTCGCCCAAAGGCCAACGAAATCACGTTCCACCACTTCGCCAGTCTCATCCATGAACCGGACGGTCACCGCGCGGGGACGTTCAATCTTGGCCGAGACACCGGGCAAATGAGGGCTGGCCTCTTCGTGCTCGCGCAGCTTGACCGAAGCGTGCAGGATTTCGGGGTTCGCCATCCGCACCGCCTGACCACGCTCATCACTTGCATCCACCACGATCAAGCGCTGCAAGACACCAATCTGGTTCGCGCCCAAGCCCACCCCGGGCATCGCCTCCATGGTGTCGATCATGTCCTGCCAGATCGCGCGGATCTCGTCAGTGATGGCCTCAACAGGCGCGGCGACTGTGCGAAGACGCTTGTCGGTATAGGGCAGTGTTTTGCGTCTCACGAACGGGCCCGCTCTTTCTTCAGCTTCATAGACTTGCGTGTGATCATCTGGCGCTTCATCGGGCCGAGGTAATCAATGAAAAGCTTGCCATTCAGGTGGTCGATCTCGTGCTGCACGCAAGTCGCCCACAGCCCGTCAAAGTCCTGCTCTTGCAGGTTCCCGTCGCGGTCCAGCCAGCGCACCTTGACCTCTTTGGGGCGGGTGACTTCGGCGAACTGCTCTGGGATCGACAAGCAGCCTTCCTCGTAGACGTTCAGATCGTCCGAGTTCAGGATGACCTCGGGGTTGAACATCACCATAGGCTTGGGCGCTTCGCCGTCCTCTTTGACGCAATCCATGACGATCACGCGATCCATCACGCCGATCTGCGGTGCGGCAAGCCCGATGCCGGGCGCATCATACATGGTTTCCAACATATCATCGGCCAGCTTGCACAGGTCGTCCGAGATGTCGGCCACGGGGGCACATACCTTTTTCAGGCGCGGGTCGGGGTGGATCAGAATGGGGCGTATCATAAAAATTCATCTAGGCGATGGGGGCGGATCGCGCAACGCCCCTTGCGTCCGCAAAACGCCGCGATAGCCTGCGCGCAGGACTAAAAAAGGACGCACCCCCATGAATTTTGACGAAATCATCGACCGCGTGGGCACCCATTCCGCGAAATGGGACCAGATGGAGACCCTGTACGGCGTATCCCCGCAGGACGGGATTTCGATGTGGGTTGCGGACATGGACTTCCGCCCGCCCGCCGGCGTTCAGCGCGCGGTCGAGAAAATGGCAGAGCATGGCGTCTACGGATATTTCGGCGGCGATCAGGATTACAAAGGCGCGATCCAGTGGTGGATGGAGAATCGCCACGGCTGGACCGTCGATGCCAAGGCGATCATGACCACCCATGGCTTGGTCAACGGCACCGGCATGTGCGTGGACGCCTATACCAACCCCGGTGACGGTGTGGTTCTGTTCACCCCCGTTTACCACGCCTTTGCCCGCACCATCCGCGCGGCGGGCCGCAAGGTCGTCGAGTGCCCGCTGGTGATCGAGGACGGCATCTACAAGATGGACTTCGATGCCTATGACGCGCAGATGACCGGCAATGAAAAGATGGTGATCCTGTGCTCGCCCCATAACCCGGGCGGCCGCGTCTGGACATTGGACGAACTGAAGGGCGTGGCCGAGTTTGCCAAGCGCCACGACCTGATCCTTGTGTCCGACGAAATTCACCACGATCTGGTCATGCCGGGCAACAAGCACCACGTCATGGCTGTGGCGACGCCCGACATCATGGACCGTCTGGTGATGATGACCGCCACCACCAAGACCTTCAACATCGCGGGCAGCCACACCGGCAACGTGATCATCCCCGACGACGCCCTGCGCGCCAAGTTCAGCGCCCGCATGATGGCGCTGGGGATTTCCGGCAATTCGTTCGGTCTGGAAATGACCACCGCCGCCTACAGCCCCGAAGGCGCGGCGTGGGTGGATGCTTTGGTCGAGTATCTGGACGGCAACCGCCGCCTGCTGGACGAGGCCCTGAATTCGATCCCCGGTGTCACCTCAATGCCGATGGAGGCAACCTATCTGGCGTGGGCCGACTTCTCTGGCACAGGGATGGGCCAAGCCGAGTACAAGAAGCGCATTGAACAGGATGCCAAGATCGCCGCCAACCACGGCGAAACCTTTGGCAAAGGTGGCGAGACTTTTATGCGGTTCAACTTCGCTACGCCCCGTGCCCGCGTGGCCGAGGCAGCAGAGCGTTTGAAAGCCGCCTTCAGCGACCTTCAGTAATCAGGCAGGTTGCCCCGTCACAGGCGGGGCAGCAATCCTGCAGGCGCGTTCGGATCCGTGGCAAAATCCAACGGAGCCTTGTCCGCGGCCAAGGTGCTGCGCTTGAACTCATAGCGCATTTCCCCGTCGCCCTCTTCGGACGCGACAATCAGCGCCTGAGACAGGTGGCGGCCCGCTTCGTAGAGATCGACCAGCCCGCGCAAATGCGGCGCATCCTCGGTCGCAACCGAGAACCCGGTCGACCACATTTTCAGAACTTTGAAGCTTTCGTCGCCAGTTTGAACTCGCAAACGACTTTGACGGCGCTGGTTTGCAATCACAGCATCCCGCAGTCCGTCTTCCACATCTTTTGGCAAAAACGTTGACATCTGACCCTCCATCGCCCGCCAAGCATGACACGCGAAAGACTAAGGTCAAGTTTCCAATGGATAACTTGGACAAAGGTCGCGCGTTGCAGCCTTCCTGCAACGCGCGTGCCATCATCGGGTTCCCGCGCTTAGGAAAGTGCGGCTGCCACAACATCCGCGAGCGGCGTCGTGGGGCGCCCGATCAAGCCAGATAGGGTGTTTCCGTCGTCATATAAGGCGCCTTTGGACGCCTCGACATCAAAGCTTGCCAGCGCTCCGGCAAAGGCTTCGGGCAGGCCTGCCTGTGTCAAAGCTGCCGCATATTCCGCTTCGGGCAGGTTGACATAGGGAATCTCTTTGCCCGCCTGTTTGGACGCCTCTGCCGCCAGTTCGGTTAGGGAGTAATCCGAATCGCCCGACAACTCATAGGTTTTGCCCTCGTGCTCTTCGCCGGTCAGCACGGCCACCGCAGCTGCAGCATAATCCACACGCGAGGCCGACGAAATGCGTCCATCGCCCGCCGCACCGATCAGGGCGTTGTGTTCGACCGCCGCGGGCAGGCTCATTGTGTAGTTCTCGGTATACCAGCCGTTGCGCAGCAGCGTATGCGGGATGCCTGACTCGGCCAGCAGCTTTTCGGTGGCGACGTGCTCAGGTGCCAGCGACAACGTGTTTTCGGTCGCGTTCAGCAGGCTGGTGTAGGCGATATAGGGGACGCCCGCCGCTTTGGCCGCATTGATAACCGCGGTGTGTTGGTCGATCCGCTTGCCGATCTCGCTGCCCGAAATCAGCAGCAGTTTGTCAACACCCGCCAACGCGGGCTCTAGGGTCTCGGGCTTGTCGTAGTCAAAGACCCGTGCCTCGACGCCCAGATCAGCCGCCTTCTCGGGCGAACGGACCAGAGCCACAATCTGCTCTGCGGGGATCTTGGCTTTCAATTGGTTGATAACAATGCGGCCCAGTTGGCCGGTGGCTCCGGTGATTGCGATGGTCATCTCAAAATCCTCAATCGTGTTTCGATGACCCATAGCTAGACAGGACGCTTGTATTTCATAAGTACATACATAAATGTTAGTATGCAGATTTTTTCCGGAGGCTCCATGACACCCCTTAGCGACGCCATTCACAGCGGGGCCCTGCGCGGCAATGTTCTGGCCAGCACATGCCCCTCTCGCGATATCCTCAAACACGTCACCAGCCGATGGGGCGTGCTGGTTCTAATCGCCCTTCAGGGTGGCACCAAACGGTTCGCCGAACTGCGCCGGATGGTGGGCGGTGTCAGTGACCGGATGCTCGCCCAAACCCTGCAAACATTGGAAGAAGACGGCTTTGTCCTTCGCCATGACCATGGCGAAGTTCCCCCGCGTGTGGACTACACTTTAACCCCGATGGGCATGGAAGTGGCCGAGCATGTGCGCGCCCTTGCCGACTGGATCGAAGGCAATCTGCCCCGCATCCTGAAGCCCGAAAACAGTCCCACCGAAACAGCCTGAAGTTGCCCTATGTGCATTTCAGCAGGGAATATGCGCGGCCCTACCTGTGTGCACAGACCCGTGAACGTCCTAGGTTCTGTCCCAACTGGAACACTGACTGACAGAATGCGAGGTCCAAATGGGACTGCTGATCGACGGCGAATGGAAAGACAAATGGTACGACACCTCTGAAACGGGCGGCAAATTCGTCCGCGATCAGGCGAAGTTCCGCAACTGGGTGACCGCGGACGGCAGCGCTGGCCCCACAGGCGAAGGGGGCTATGCCGCCGAGAGCGGTCGCTACCACCTATATGTGTCTTACGCTTGCCCTTGGGCGCACCGCACCCTGATCTTCCGCGCGATCAAGGAACTTGAGTCCCACATCAGCGTCAGCGTCGTGCATCCCGAGATGCTTGGTGAAGGGTGGACCTTTGCCACCGATTACCCTGCCGCAACTGGCGACACCCTGTTCGGTCTGGAATACCTGCGCGAGGTCTACACCAAGATGAAGCCCGACATGACCGGCCGCGTCACCGTGCCCGTCCTGTTCGACAAGAAGACCAACACCATCGTGTCGAACGAAAGCGCAGAGATTATCCGGATGCTCAATAGCGCGTTCAACGACCTGACCGGCAACACGGACGACTACTGGCCCATCGAACTGCGCGACCAGATCGAGACGCTGAACAGCCGCATCTATGACACCGTCAACAATGGCGTCTACAAAGCGGGTTTCGCGACCTCTCAGGACGCCTATGACGAAGCAGTGCACCCGCTGTTCGACAGCCTTGACTGGATTGAGCAGATCCTCAGCACCAACCGCTACCTGACCGGCGACCACCTGACCGAGGCTGACTGGCGTCTGTTCACCACGCTCGTCCGGTTCGACTCGGTCTACCACCAGCACTTCAAGTGCAACCGCAAGCGCATCATCGACTACCCGAATATGTGGGGCTACGTGCGCGAGTTGTACCAGCGCCCCGGCGTTGCGCCGACGGTGAACCTGGATCACATCGTGCGCCACTATCACTATAGCCACGACATGATTAACCCGAACCGCATCATTCCGATCAATCCGGTGCTGGATTTCGACGCAGCCCATAATCGCGGTTAATTTGTGCTTGCCCCCAGCCGTTCAATCGGCAACCTGCGCTTCAGAAAAGGAGTGCAGGATATGGGGCCTGAGGTCAGGGATCATGGCGGCGGAATCGATGCCGCAATCAACCAGTTCGGTGGTACGCGAACCGGCTGGCTTGATCTGTCCACAGGTATCAATCCGGTCCCTTATCCTGTCGGCGAAATCTCTCAGTCGGACTGGAATGATCTCCCTGACAAAGCAGCCCGAGACGCCCTGACCTCTGCTGCCCGATCCTTCTGGTCTGTTCCGACAGAGGCAGAGATTCTAGCGGCCCCCGGTGCCTCGAGCCTCATCGCGCGCATTCCGGCATTGGCTGAGACGGGGCGCGTACACATTCCAGCACCGACGTATAACGAACATGCAGCAGCCTTTGCCGCTGCGGGCTGGACCCTAACGGACCAAGAGCCAGATGCCATGGTTGTCGTGCACCCGAACAATCCGGATGGGCGCATTCATCACCCCAATGATCTAAAGGGCAAACTGGTCGTCATCGACGAGAGTTTTTGCGACATCGCGCCTGATGCCAGCATGATCAATCTCGCGCGCTACGACAACGTCGTCATCCTGAAATCTTTCGGTAAGTTCTGGGGACTAGCCGGGATGCGCCTTGGCTTCATGATCGGCCACCCCCGCTCCATCGCAAAGATGCGCGACATGATTGGGCCCTGGGCAGTCTCGGGACCGGCATTGGCTATTGGAGCCCGCGCGTTGACCGACACCGCTTGGGCGGCGGAAACCAGAATTCGGCTCAGCACAGATGCAAACCGGATGGACGATTTGCTGGCCCCCCATGGACCGCGCGCGATTGGTGGCACGCCGCTCTTTCGGCTCTACGAGGTAGACGACGCTGCTGCTTGGCAGGAAAAGCTGGCCAAGAAGCATATCTGGTCGCGCATATTCCCTTACTCGAAAACTTGGCTTCGACTGGGCTTGCCCGCCCCTGATCGATGGGAGCAGTTCGAGGACGCCCTATGAGCGGCGCTCTCGTTCTGGCGATGGCCCTCGACGCTGTGATGGGCGAACCCAAAGCGCTCTGGGATCGGGTACCGCATCCTGCTGTTCTGATGGGACGGACCATCGACTGGGCCGACAAACGCTTCAACAAAGGCGAAGACAAGCGCCAGAAAGGCGTGATCGCTCTGGGCCTGCTGATCCTGTTCTGGATCATCATAGCGGGCGTTCTGACCAGCTTTGGCTGGGTGGTGCAGATCGTCTGCGCCGCGATCCTCTTGGCCCAGAAATCATTGGTCGAACACGTTCAGGCGGTCGCCGCTGGCCTGCGCCAGACCATCACCCGAGGCCGCAAATCTGTCGCCATGATCGTCGGCCGCGACACTGCCGAGATGGACGAGCCCGCCGTCGCCCGTGCCGCGATTGAGTCGGCGGCAGAGAATTTCAGCGACGGCGTGATCGCCCCCGCCTTCTGGTTTCTGATCGGCGGACTGCCCGGCATCGTTTTCTACAAACTGGTGAATACTGCAGACAGCATGATCGGCCACCGCACACCGCGGCACGAGGAATTCGGCTGGGCCGCTGCCCGCCTTGACGACTGGCTGAACTGGGTGCCCGCGCGTCTGTCCGCCATCCTCATCCTACTCTCCCATGCCCGCCCTGACTTGTGGCGCGGCCTGCCAGAAGAAGCCCGCCAGCACCGCTCGCCCAACGCAGGCTGGCCCGAGAGCGCGATGGCCCGCGTCCTGAACGTCTCTCTGTCTGGCCCGCGCGCCTATCACGGGCAGATGCAAGACTTCCCGTGGGTCCACCCGTCGGGCGATCGCTACCCCGGCCCGATCCAGATCGATGCGGCCTGCACCGTGCTCTGGCGGGCTTGGGCCGGCATGGTTTTGCTGGCCGCAGTGATCTGGCTGATCTGACATTTGCCCGTCACCTATCTGGTGCTAGGTTCGGCGCAAATGTTTGATCTACAGGACTTTCCTATGCGCCTTTTGACCGCCAGCCTCTTTGCCCTTGGCCTCGCCCTGCCCGCCTCTGCCCAAACCTGCGGAGGCAACTGGGGCGGTTTTATCAACGGGCTCAAGGCCGAGGCCATGCAGCGCGGCCATTCCCAAGCCACGGTCGACGCCTTCTTTTCGGGCGCGCAGCAGTCCGGTGCCGTGCTCAAAGCCGACCGCGCTCAGGGCGTCTTCCAAAAAGACTTTATCGAATTCTCGCGGATGCTGATCAGTCAAAACCGCATGCAGGCGGGCGCACAGAAATGGCAGCAATACCGCAGCACCTTTGACCGCATTCAACAGCAGTACGGCATCAATCCTGGCGTTCTTCTCGCGTTTTGGGCGTTCGAAACCGATTATGGCGGGTTCCAGGGCAACTTCAACACCCGCGACGCGCTGGTGACCTTGGCCCACGATTGCCGCCGCCCCGAACTCTTTCGCCCCCAAGTCCTGTCCGCGATCCGCCTGTTCGAGAACGGCGATTTCGATCCCCAGACCACCACGGGCGCTTGGGCGGGCGAGATCGGCATGGTCCAAATGCTGCCCGGAGATATTCTGGAGAACGGCGTTGATGGCGACGGCGACGGCCATGTCCGCCTGAAAACTTCGGCCCCAGATGCGCTGATGTCCGGCGCCAAGATGCTGTCCGGCCTCGGCTGGCGTCCGAACGAGCCGTGGCTGCAGGAAATCGTCGTGCCCCAAAATCTGGATTGGAGCCAAACCGGCCTGCTGACCGGCAAAACCGCCGCCGAGTGGCAGTCGATGGGCGTTCAGGCGCGCAGTGGCGCGCTGCTGCGCCCCGATCTGCCGTCCTCGATCATCCTGCCGATGGGGCGCAAAGGGCCGGCCTTCCTCGCCTATCCCAACTTCAACGTCTATTTCGAGTGGAACCAGAGTTTCACTTACGTGCTGACAGCGGCCTATTTCGGCACCCGACTCGAAGGCGCGCCAGTCTACAACGCAGGCAACCCCGAGCCCGGCCTGAGCGGCCCGCAGATCAAACAGCTTCAGCAAAAGCTGCAGGCGCGCGGCTATGATGTCGGCGGCGCAGATGGCATCTTGGGCGAGAAATCTCGCGAGGCCGTTCAGGACATTCAGCAAAAACTGGGGCTGCCTGCCGATGCGTGGCCGACCCAAGCGCTGCTGAACCAGCTATGAAAATGAATGAAATCGCCAAACTAGAGGCATTCTTGCAGCTCGGAGATACCTCCAAAGAAGCTGCAGGCAGGCGAGTTTACATTGCTAGGCTAGCGTTAGACATGAAGCAGACTGACCTAGCTCATATTCTCGGCACTGAGAGCCAAGCACCTAGCAACATAGAAAAAGGCCGCAACAATCCAAACGTTCGGATCATGACCGGCCTTTATAGGCTTCTCGGGTTCGATTTTAATTTCGTTATGTACGGAGCAATTTCTGGTGTCCCGATCGCGCACCTTCCCAAGCTATTAGAAATCTCGGAAACCGCGATCTAATTCAGGCGACCATCGCCTCGGCCTTCTTCAGGTCCACTGACACCAGCTGGCTAACACCTTGCTCGGCCATCGTCACGCCGAACAGGCGATCCATCCGCGCCATCGTCACCGCATGGTGGGTGATGATCAGGAAGCGAGTCTCGGTCCGGCGGGTCATCTCGTCCAAGAGATCGCAGAAACGGGTCACGTTCGCGTCGTCCAAAGGCGCGTCCACCTCGTCCAGCACACAGATCGGCGCAGGGTTCGCAAGGAACACCGCAAAGATCAGCGCCAGCGCAGTCAGAGTCTGTTCCCCGCCCGACAGCAGGCTCAGAACGCTCAGCTTCTTACCCGGCGGTTGGCACATGATCTCTAGACCGGCGTCCAAGGGATCGTCGCTTTCGACCATGACCAGCTTGGCCTCGCCGCCGTTGAACAGGTGGGTAAACAGCATCCCGAAGTTCTCGTTCACCTGATCAAAGGCCGCCAGCAACCGCGCACGCCCCTCTTTGTTCAGGCCCGAAATGCCGGTGCGGAGGGCTTTGATCGCCTCTTCCAGATCGTGCTTTTCGCCGACCAGAGTGTCATGCTCTTCGGCCACTTCGCGCATATCCTCTTCGGCGCGTAGGTTCACCGCACCCAAAGCATCGCGTTGACGGCGCAGGCGCGTGACATCCTCTTCCAACACGTCCGACGCAGGCATGTCCTTGGGATCAAGGCCAAGCCGCGCCAGCAATTGCGAGGGCGTCGCCTCCAATTCCTCTTCGATCCGGTCCGCTGCGTGTTGCACTGTCTCACGGGCGCCATCCAGACGGGCCTCGGCGCGAGCACGGGCCTCGCGCGCTTCACCGGCCTGGCGTTCGCAATCGCGGCTCGCGATATCGGCGGCGCGCAAAGCAGTCTCGGACGCCGCCAAAGCATCCCCCGCCGCGCTCCGGCGGCGCTCGGCATCCTCGATCTGCGCGTTCATTTCTTCGCGGCGTATCGCGATCTCTTCGGGCGCAGCGCAGGCCTCGTCGAGCTCAATCTCGGTATCCTCTTTGCGGGCCTGCAATTCCTCGGCCCGCAGGTTCGCGGTTTCCAATCGGTGACGCCAACCTGACAGTTCCTGCGTGACCTGCTGGCTGCGCTTCAGACGCGCCTCGCCCTCGCGCTTCACCGCATCCCACATGGACCGCTTGGTCATCATGGTCATGCGCGACGCTTCAACCGTCAGCTTCAGATCCTCGATTTCAGCCCGTGCGGCATCCAAATCGCCCAAGTCATCCGCGGCAGCCTCTGCCTCGGCCAAAGCCTCTCGCGCGGCCAAGGCGTCATCCGCGTGACGACGCACCGACAGGTCCAGCGTTTCAAGCTTGCCCTCGGCGAGGTTGCGCTCTGCTTCCAGCCTAGACAAACGACGGCCCGCTTCGGCGACCTGCTGGTCCGCCATCCGACGCGCATCCCGTGCCGCCGCATCAGCCCGCGCCAGTTCCGCCAACTCCGCGCCGACCTCTTCGTGAGCCGCCCGAGCGTCCTCTGCCCGCACCTCGGCCTCATCAAGCTCTTCGCGCAGGCGCTCGAGCCGGTTCAACTGCTCCAGACGCAAGGCCGCAGCGGTCGGCGCCTCTTCGGCATTGGCATACAGACCATCCCAGCGCCAAAGATCGCCCTCAACGGTGACCAAGCGCTGACCCGGAGCCAAAACCGCATGGAGCCGCGCGCCATCCTCGGCAGACACAAGCCCGATTTGTGACAACCGGCGGGCCAAAACGGCAGGCGCCTGAACCACTTCCGCCAACGGACGCACCCCTGCGGGCAATGCCTGAGGGACCGCGTAGGCTGGCAGCAAAGTCCACCCACTCTCGCCCTCTTGGACGGCAGGCTGGCGCAAGTCATCAGCCAAAGCCGCGCCCAAAGCTTTCTCGTATCCTGCCGTCACATGGAGTTGATCCAGCAAAGGCGCAGAGTCCGACTCATCCCGCGATACCAGCTTGGCCAAAGCCCCAACTTCGGCGCGCAAGGTATTCGCTGCGCCCTCCGCCTCTGCGCGCGCAGCGCGGGCGGCATTCTCGCGGTCTTGCATCTGTGACCGCGCACTTTCGGCATCAGCCAGAGCGATCTCTGCGGCCTCGGCCTGCGCCTGAGCTATCGCCTCTTCTTCTTCAGCGCGCGCCAAATCTTCGCTCGCACGGGCCAGAACATCGCGCGCCTCGGCCACGGCGTCACGGGCACGCGCCCCTTCGGCCTCGGCCTTGTCCAAGGTCCGACGGGTATCCGACAGCAGGCGCTGCACGGACTGGTGCCGTGCCGCCAAACGGGCGACATCTTCGGTCCGCTCGCTCAGGTCAGCCTCGCGATCCGCTAGAACCGCCGCGGCCTCAGACGCAGCGTCGCTGGCCTCGGCCAAACGGTCCTCGTGCCCCTCGCTGGCCTTGGCCAGTTCGCGCGCTTCCCATTCCAGACGCTCAATCGTTTCACCCGCATCACGGTTCAGCCCCGACTCGCGCTCGATATCCTGCACCAACTGGGTGATACGCCCCTGCAGGGTCCGAATCCGGTCCTGCGCCTGCTTTTCCTGATCGGACAAAGCATCACGGGTGACCTGCAACCGCTGCAAAATCGCGCTCGCCACAGCCTCTTCTTCACGCAGAGGCGGCAAGAGCCCTTCGCATTCCTCGCGGGCCGCCGACGCCTTGCGCGCATCCGACTCGGCCTGAGAGGCGGTCAGACTGGCCTGACGCAGCACCTCTTCAGCCGCCATACGAGCTTCATCCGCTTCGCGCCAACGCCGGTACAGCAACTGACCCTCGGACTTCCGTAATTCTTCACCAATCGCCCGATACCGCGCCGCTTGCTTGGCCTGTCGCTGGAGCGTCCCCAACTGTTGGCTCAACTGGTCGATCACGTCATCTACGCGGGTCAGGTTGCCTTCGGTCGCCTTCAGCTTCAGTTCCGCCTCGTGGCGGCGCTGATAAAGGCCCGAGATCCCAGCCGCCTCTTCCAGAATGCGACGGCGCGCCTTGGGCTTGGCGTTAATCAGTTCTGAAATCTGGCCCTGACGCACTAGCGCAGGCGAATGCGCACCGGTCGAGGCATCGGCGAACAGCATCTGGATATCGCGCGCCCGCACGTCCTTGCCATTGGCTTTATAGGCGCTGCCCACGTCGCGGGTGATGCGGCGCACGACATCGACACTGTCCTGATCGTTGAAGCCTTGCGGTGCCAAGCGGTCGCTGTTGTCCAAATGCAGAGAAACTTCGGCGAAGTTCTTGGCCGGACGGGTCGAGGCGCCGGCAAAGATCACATCCTCCATCCCGCCGCCGCGCATGGCGGTCGGGCGGTTCTCGCCCATGACCCAGCGCAGCGCTTCTAACAGGTTGGATTTCCCGCAGCCGTTCGGTCCTACCACGCCAGTCAGACCGTCGTGGATTATCAAATCCGTTGGGTCTACAAAGCTTTTGAAGCCGGTCAGGCGAAGTTTCGTGAACTTGAGGGGCATCTTTATCCTGCGCGAGTCGTAAGGCGCTTATTTTGCAGGCGTAGAAGAGCCAGAGTCAACGGAACCACATCACGATCTATTGTTTATGCACGTCTTATCCACAAGATATTGCGAAATCCAAGAGGCCTTTTGATGACCCTTTCTGTTGTGATCGGCGACCCGCACGCCCCCGAATCCACGGCTTTGCTTCAGGCCAGCCACGCGCTGATGCTGTCGCTTTTCGATCCGGAATCCTGCCATTTTCTGTCGATCGACGCGCTCTGCGTGCCAGAGATTACCTTCTATGAAGGGCGCATCAATGGGGTCACTCGTGGCTGCTGCGCAATCGCCCGCAAAGATGGGTACGGCGAGATCAAGTCGATGTTCGTGGACCCCACCTGCCGAGGCGCTGGCCTCGCGGATGCAATGCTTGAGGCGATCTTTGTCCTCGCCCGCGAAGAAAACATTCCCATGCTCAAACTCGAGACAGGCACGCTGCTGACTGCTGCGCACAAAGTCTATCAACGTCATGGCTTTACCTTCTGTGGTCCGTTTGGGGACTACGCGGAACATCCGGACAGCCTGTTCATGGAAAAGCCGCTGCCCTAGCGGGTGCGACACTTTAGGACTTCACATTCCAATTTGTGAATACTATTATATTCACAAAGACGAATACGTCAGGAGAGTCCCATGTCGATCCACACATCCAAAGCTGCGGACAAATATGTCCCCACCTATTTCCTCGGCTCCGTCGGTGCAGGCGGTTTGGCCGTCACGTTCTTTATGTACCTGATGTTCTGGGTACCGCACCCCGCGAAACCCGTCCCTGTGTTCGAGGATATTCGCGCCGCGTTCGAAACCGGCTCGGTCCCGCTACAGACGGCGATCATCGTTGCGGCGCTGGGGATCGCAGTGTTCACCTTCTTGAACGTCAAAGCGCTGATCTGGAACTTCGGCCAGCTGTCCAAATTCAGCAAGACCGAGGCCTACGCCAACCTGCGCAACTCCAACGGCGAAACCACCCTTCTCGCTGCGCCGCTGGCCGTCGCCATGAGCATCAACGCAGGTTTCATCGTCGGCCTTGTCTTCGTGCCAAACCTCTGGAGCATCGTCGAATACCTGTTTCCGATGGCGATGCTGGCCTTCGCTCTGACCGGTATCTGGGCCCTGCGTCTGATCGGTGACTTCCTTGGCCGCGTGCTGTCCAAAGGCGGGATCTTTGATGTGACCGCGCATAACTCATTTGCTCAGATGCTGCCTGCCTTTGCTCTGGCCATGGTTGCTGTCGGGCTGTCCGCCCCTGCGGCGATGTCGCACACCACCGCGACGGTTGGCGCGAGCCTTGTGCTCTCCAGCATCTTTGGCACCGCTGCCGTGCTCTATAGCGTTGTCGCTGTCATCACCGCGTTCAGCTCAATGCTACACTATGGCACCGCCAAAGAAGCTGGCCCGACCCTGCTGATCATCGTACCGCTGATGACCGTCCTTGGGATCATGGTCCTCCGGCAAGATCACGGCCTGCACACCACATTTGACGTGCACACCACTGCTGGCGAAACCATGGTCTTCCTTGCCAAGCTGCTGGCTGTCCAACTGGTCTTCCTTGGCCTCGGGATCACCGTTCTGCGCCGCCAAGGGTACTTCAAGGACTTCGTACTGGGTCAAAAAACCTCGGCTGGCTCCTACGCTCTGGTCTGCCCCGGTGTCGCGCTGAGTGTCATGCTGCACTTCTTCGTTAACAAAGGCCTCGTGGCTGCTGGCGTGATCACCAAGTACGACGTGACCTACTGGGCCATCACCGCCATCGCCCTGATCGCACAGTTCGCGATGGTTGCCTTGGTCTTCCGCCTGAACCGCCAGCACTTCGGCACCCACGCGGTCCAAGCGGTGCCCGCAGAATAAACCACCACTCCTATTCCTACCCTGGAATGACTTGGGGCGCTCTCCGTAGCGCCCCTTTTTTCGGTCTGTTTTCTACGGGGCGCTGGTCATATAATATGACCAATCAATACCACGGTACCGCCAATGCCCTTTCAAAAAGTCCAACCAGAAAAGCTTTCGACCTCGGTTGTTCGCCAGATCGAGCAATTGATCCTGCGCGGCGTTCTTCGCCCCGGAGAACGGCTGCCCTCGGAACGAGAGCTCTCGGACAGGCTTGGGGTATCCCGTCCATCGCTTCGTGAAGCTGTGGCAGAACTGCAGGACAACGGCCTGCTGGAGACCCGGGCAGGATCGGGTGTTTTTGTTGCCGAAGTGCTAGGGAACGCCTTCTCCCCCGCTCTCATCCGGCTTTTCGCGGCCCATGACGAGGCAGTGTTCGACTACATCGCGTTCCGCCGCGATATCGAGGGACTTGCTGCGGATCGTGCCTGTCGCATGGCCTCTGACACCGATCTTCAGGTGATTGATACCGTCTTCAAGCGCATGGAAGCGGCCCACCCGAAACGGAACCCCGCCGAGGAAGCCGCGATCGATGCCGATTTTCACATGGCAATCATCGAAGCCAGCCACAACACAATCATGCTCCATATGTTGCGGTCAATGTTCGATCTGCTCCGCGAAGGCGTGTTCTACAATCGCAATGTCATGTTCAAACAGCGTACGACTCGCGATGACCTGCTAGAGCAGCACCGCGCGATAAATTCCGCGCTGCAAAATCGTGACCCAGTGGCCGCGCGCGCGGCTGTCGCCGCCCATCTCGACTATGTTGAAACCGCGCTTCAGGACGAAAAACGCGCACTTCGAAACGAAGTTGTCGCGCGCCAACGCTTCCAGCACGAACAAGAGCGCTAATCTCGGTTCTTTTCGAAAATGCAGCTCCAGACAAAGAGCCCACCCAAGGCAAAGTTCGCAGCGGCAATCCGTAGGAAATTGCTACTGGCGTGGCCATGGAACCACTCGTAGAGCGCCGTCCCACCCAATCCGAACATCAGGAAAATGGAGCCTTGGCAAAGCGTCTGACGCGGCTTGCCCGGCGGCAAATCGTGCAGTCGGAACAGGACAAACGCGTAGAAGAACATAAAGATCGAGACGCGACGCGCGATCGTGTGCGGGGCCGTCGCGAGCACGTCAAAGAATTCGTCAAAGATCATCAGCGGAACAAACATCAGGACCAGCCCCAAAAGAAGCATGATCGCAGCAGTCAGAATGGCTGTGGTCTTGAAAGGCATGGGCCCCTCTTTTCGCGTGCGCCTACACTAGCTCATACCGTCGAAACACATCGGGTGGCCACAAAAAAGCCCGGACCGCGATGCGATCCGGGCAATTCACTGTCCCTGTAGAACTTGGCCGTTAGTGCAGCTTGGCTTTTACTTCTTCGATCGACGAGTCGATCATTGCGCCAGACTTTTCTTCAGTCATCTGCTTGGCAAGGATGTCGCGGGCCGCGCCAACAGCAGCAGTAATTGCGCTGTCACGGACTTCGCGGATCGCCGATGCTTCGGCCGATGCGATCTGCTCTTCGGCAGCTTGCAGGCGGCGGGCAATCGACTTTTTCAGGTCGTCTTTTGCCTGAACGGCAGCAGCTTCGGCTTCGGCTTTGGCGTTTGCAACGATGCTGTCCGCCTGGTCCTGAACTTCTTTCTGCTTACGCTCGTAGCTGGCCAGAAGGCTCTGAGCCTCTTCGCGCAGCTGACGGGCTTCGTCCAGTTCGCCTTTGATCTCGACGGCGCGCTTGTCCAGCATGCCACCAAGAAGGCCGGGTACTTTGAAGTACACCAGAATGCCGAGGAACACCAAGAAGGCGATCAGAACGACAAAGTTGGTGTTGTGCAGCGAGAAGAACGGACCCGATGCTGCCATTGCCGGCGAAGCGGCGAGTGCGGCGGCGAGGATGATCAGTGTGCGCATGGCTTATCCTTTCATCCGGGCGTTAACTGCTGCGGTCACCGAACGGCCGTCAACTTCACCACCCAGAGCAGCGATAAGCTCTTTGGCGGTGTCTTTGGCAACTTCGGCTGCGCTCTCGGCCGCGTTCGCACGGATTTCGGCGATTGCCTTTTCCGACTCTGCAGCTTTGGCAGCGATTTCAGCGTCAGCCTTTTCCAGAGCCGCATCAAGGTCAGCCTTGATTTCGGCGCGGGTGGCTTCAACAATCTCGTTCGCCTGCGAACGGGCATCGGCCAGCGCCTTTTCATAGGCGGCCTCTGCCTCTTTCGCCTTGAGCTTCAGCTCTTCGGCGGCGGCGATATCATTCGTAATGGTCCCCTGACGCTCGGCCAGAACGGCTGCGATACGCGGCAGAGCCACGCGCGACAGGATCAGGTAGGTCGCGACAAGCGCGACGAGGAGCCAGAAAATCTGGTTCCCAAAGGTCTCGACTGCGAGCTGAGGCATACCTGCCGACTCGGCTGCGGCGTGACCTGCTGCAACGGCTTCAGCGCCATGCGATTCAGTTGCCATGTTATGCGTCCTCCGTGGCCCCGTCCTTGGTTCGGACCCGAAGGTCCGATATTACCGGGCGAGCGTCGCAGTGACGCTCGCCCGGCCGTAAGGAATGAACCCGTAGATTAGACGGCGAACATCAGCAGCAGAGCAACCAGGAACGAGAAGATGCCCAGTGCTTCTGCGAACGCGATACCGATGAACAGGGTCGCGGTTTGGCCGCCAGCGGCCGAAGGGTTGCGCAGTGCGCCAGCCAGGAAGTTACCGGCGACGTTGCCCACACCGATAGCTGCCAGACCCATACCGAATGCCGACAGGCCGGCACCGATGAATTTACCCATTTCTGCGATCGAGCCTTCCATAACATTTCTCCTTACGTTGGAATGGCGATAATTCAGTCCTGATCTGCGGGGCCGAGCCTTAGTGGCTCGGATGCAGAGCGTCTTTCAGGTAGACGCAAGTCAGGATGGTGAAAACGTAGGCCTGGATGAATGCAACCAGCATTTCGAGGCCGTACATGGCGGTGATGCCCAGGATTGCCAGCGGCGACAGAGCGACCAGACCGGCGAAGGCAGCGAACACTTTCATCACGGCGTGACCGGCGGTGATGTTACCGGCAAGACGAATGGAGTGGCTGACAGGGCGAACAAAGTAGGAAATCACTTCGATAACGGCCAGAACGGGACGGATGGCAAGAGGCGCCGAGGTCACCCAGAAGAGGCCGAGGAAGTGGCTGCCGTGCTTGACGAAACCGATGATCGTCACGGCAAAGAATACTGCGAATGCCAGAACCGCGGTCACTGCGATCTGTGCAGTGTTTGCGAAGCTGGTGGGGATCAGGCCCAGGAAGTTGTTCATCAGGATGAACATGAACAGGGTCATGATGTAGGGGAAGTAAACCAGAGCGTCCTTGCCGGTCACGTCTTCGATCATCTTGTGAACAAAGCCATATGCCAGTTCGCCGATCGACTGCCCACGCGAGGGGATGACAGCGCGGCCGCGGGTGCCGACAACCATAATCAGGAACACGGCCAGAACGGTCAGCGCCAGCCAAAGCATCGCGTTGGTCGGGGTGTACCAGCTTACGTCAGTACCACCGAACAGCGGCTGGACCTTGAACTGATCCATGGGGTGAAAAACCAGGCCGGTGCCTTCTGCTGCGTGATCCGCCGCTGCTGCGTGTGCATTATCCGCCACTGTTACGTCCCTCGTCATCCTGTGCGGCCGTCGCCGCTTGTTGCTCTTGGATTTCTGTTACCGAGCGGAGCATTGTCTTCACGCCCGCGATGAAACCCAACAATGTAAATACCGCCATGCAAATGGGTTTGGTCCCGAAAATGGCATCCAAACCGTATCCCATGCCGAAGCCGATCAATAAACCGGCAACCAGTTCCGTCACCATCCGCCAAGCAACCTGCGCTTGGGAATAATGTTCGTCGGCCCGGGGTTCAGGCTCGGCATGAGCCTTTTTCACTTCCGAGATCCGCGCCTCCAGGCGCTCAAGGCGCTCTTTTTCGGCTGGATCGATCATCTGCGCTACCCTTGGGCTGTTGGGGTTTGGATAGGTGTCACGGCGCTGTGAGTCAAGCGACAGAATGTCCACCCTAAGTCATTGATATTTATAAGATCACGTTCCGTTTGCGCCATCACGTCGCGGCCAAAACCGGCACGAAAGGCCCATTTCGCATATTCAACCAATCGGTTGACGTTCCCAAATTCCTGCCCCATGCCCTGATTATGGACCAGCAGCTTGACCTTGTATTCGCGGCGCTCGCCGACCGCACCCGACGCACCATCCTGTCGATGCTGCTCGAAGACGACATGGCCGTCACCGATGTGGCAGAGCCGTTCGACATGTCATTGGCTGCGATTTCCAAGCATCTGACCATCCTCGCCAACGCGGGCCTGATCTCTCAGGAGAAGCGCGGCCGTGTGAAATGGTGCAAGCTGGAACCGAACGCCCTGCGCGATGCCAGCATCTGGATGCAGAGCTTCGGCCAGTTCGAAGCCGTCAATCTGGACGCCTTCGAACGGTTTCTCGAGGTTGAACTCAGCGCCAGTCCTGAGCCTGATCCTTCAGATACTTGAGGAAGGTCTGAACTTTGGGTGTGCGGTGCAGGTCCACGTGGGTCACGATCCAGATGTTCGAGGCCCAAGTGTCATCAGGATCGCAAATCTGCACCAGATCCTTGTGCTGCTGCCATTCCCAATAAGCCATAAAGCCGATGCCAGCCCCATCCAGAATGGCCTGCTCGATCGCGCGGGAGTCCTCGGACCGGAAGGTCACGTTCTCTCGCGGGATGTTGTCCTTCATCCACATATAGAAGGGCGCGCGGCTGTCGACATTATCCTGCCCGACAAAACGGTGGTCTTTATAGTCGGCCGGACTCTCGGGTTTGCCGTGCTTCTCGACATAGCTTTTCGACGCAAACAGCGCGACCTGTTGGCGAAAGAACGGTTGCACCACGTTATCGGGCTGGTCAGGCGCATTGCCCGCACGGATCGCCACGTGAGCCTCGCCATATTCCAGACGGAACAGACGCTCGCCGGTCAGAAAGCGGACGACGACGTCAGGATGCTCTTCCTGAAAGCCCTTTAGCACCGGCACGATCAGCGGCGACAATTGCACCAAAGAGGTCACGACCAACTCGCCACCCACACCGGCGCCTTGGCCTTTGATCCGGCCCGCCAGCTGGCTGAACTGGTCGTCTGTGGTTTGCGCCACACGGAAAAGGTCGTGGCCCGCTTCGGTCGGGGTGTAACCGCGGGCATGGCGTTGGAACAATTTCACGCCGAGTCGCTGCTCTAGCGCGTCGATGTGGCGGATCACGGTGGCATGGTGAACGCCCAAAATGTCAGCGGCCCCGCTGACCGTCCCCATCCGAGCCACTTGATACGCGGTGCGCACTTCGTCCCAATTATCCATACCCATCAGACCGCTTAGACCCCCAAAGACATTCTCTGTGCAGGTGCACACATTTACTACCGCATTTCTCGTGATTGCGTTCGAAAAAGCAATACCCAAGTTATCGGGAAGAAAGAAAAATCACTCCCTCACTCGAACAAAGTGGATTTAACAAATGAGTAAGACAGTACTTCGCATTGACAGCTCGGTTCGCAAAGAAGGTTCGATCTCGCGCGACCTCACCACACGTATTCTGGAGCGCTTGGCACCCGAGAAGGTCATCACCCGCGACCTGACCGAAGAGCTGCCCCTGATCGACGGCAACTGGGTCGGCGCGAACTTTACCCCCGCGGACAAGCGCACCGACGAACAAAAAGAGGCTCTGTCCCTCTCTGACACCATGATCGCCGAGCTGAACGAAGCCGACACCATCGTTATCGGCCTGCCCATCTACAACTTCAGCGTCCCTGCCCGCCTGAAGGCTTGGGTCGACCAAGTGGCCCGCGCTGGCGTGACCTTCCGCTACACCGAAGCTGGCCCCGAAGGCCTGCTGAAAGGCAAACGTGCGATCCTTGCTGTGGCATCGGGCGGCACCCCCGTCGGATCCGAGATTGACTTCGCGACCACATACCTGAAGCAAGTCCTTGGTTTCATTGGCATTACCGACGTGACCATCGTGGCTGCTGACCAGCTGGCGATCGACGCCGACGGTTCTGTAAAAAATGCGTATAGCGCCGTGGAACAAATCGCCGCCTAACGCAGTTAGCTCTTCAACCGGCCGCGTTCCTCCCTCATTCCCGTGGCCCACTCAAAGGCGCGTCCCATTCCTCCCCGGGGCGCGCCTTTTCTTGACTCTGGTGCCTGTATCATGCATACGCGCGCAGAATCCTCCGGAAGTTATGATGCTTCCGGTCCCATGGCTATTGCCGGGATCGCCCTCCATCAGCGCGTTGCGCCCATGGGGGCGCTTGGCGTATGTCACATCACCGCCTATCTAGGGCGCATTCTTTAACGGTCTTGGAAAGGGCTTGGCATGTTCGAAAATCTATCTGAACGCCTTGGCGGTGTCTTTGACCGGCTGACCAAAGCAGGTGCGCTGTCCGAGGACGACGTTAAAACGGCTCTGCGCGAAGTGCGCACCGCTCTGCTGGAGGCCGACGTCTCTCTGCCCGTCGCACGCGACTTTATTAAAGCTGTCCAGAAAAAAGCGACCGGCGCGTCGGTGACCAAATCGGTCACCCCCGGTCAACAGGTTGTCAAAATCGTCCACGACGAACTGGTGGCATTCCTCGCTGGCGAAGGCGACCCTGGCAAGCTGAAGGTCGACAACCCGCCCGCCCCGATCCTGATGGTCGGTCTGCAGGGCTCGGGTAAAACCACCACCACCGCGAAACTGGCAAAACGTCTGAAAGAGCGCGAAGGCAAGCGCGTGCTGATGGCCTCGCTCGACGTGAACCGTCCTGCGGCGATGGAACAGCTGGCCATTCTGGGTCAGCAAATCGGCGTCGATACCCTGCCGATCGTCAAGGGCGAAGACCCCGTCACCATCGCCAAGCGCGCCAAGACCCAAGCGGGCCTCGGTGGCTATGACGTTTACCTGCTGGATACCGCGGGCCGTCTGCACATCGACCAAGAGTTGATCGCACAGGCCGCCGCGGTTCGCGACGTTGCCAATCCCCGCGAAACCCTGCTGGTTGTCGATGGTCTGACTGGTCAGGACGCCGTGAACGTGGCGACTGAATTCGACGACAAGATCGGCGTGACCGGCGTGGTCCTGACCCGTATGGACGGTGACGGTCGCGGCGGTGCGGCTCTGTCCATGCGCGCTGTCACCGGCAAACCGATCAAGTTCGTCGGCCTTGGCGAAAAGACCGACGCTCTGGAAGAATTCCACCCCGAACGTGTCGCCGGCCGTATCCTCGGCATGGGCGACATCGTCTCGCTGGTCGAAAAGGCGCAGCAAACGCTCGAGGCTGAACAAGCCGAGCGCATGATGAAGCGCATGATGAAGGGTCAGTTCAACATGAACGACCTGAAAGGCCAGCTCGAGCAGATGCAGAAAATGGGCGGCATGCAGGGCATGATGTCGATGATGCCCGGCATGGCCAAGATGGCCAAGCAGGTGCAGGAATCCGGCATGGACGACCGCATCATCGCGCGCCAGATCGCCTTGATCAACTCGATGACCAAGCAGGAACGGGCCAACCCGGGCCTGCTGCAAGCCAGCCGCAAAAAGCGTATTGCCGCCGGTGCAGGCATGGAAGTGTCCGAACTGAACAAGCTGCTGAAAATGCACCGCCAGATGGCCGACGTGATGAAGAAGATCAGCCAGAAGGGCGGCAAAGGCATGCTCAAGCAGGCCGTTGCAGCCATGCGCGGCAAGGCTCTGCCCGGCATGGAAGGCAACTTCGACCCCGCGTCGATCGATCCCAGCAAGATGGACCCCAAAGAGCTCGAGGCCACCGCGCGCAAGCTCGGCATGGGCGGTCTTGGCGGAATGGGCGGCATGCCCGGCATGGGCGGTCTGCCCAACATGTTCGGCAAAAAGAAATGATCAACGTCCCCATCATCACCACCGAACGCTTTACGATGCGGCCCTTCACGATCGCGGACTTCAAAACCTTTGCGAAGTTCTACGCATCGGACCGGTCCATCTATTCGGGCGGTATTGCCGGCGCGGAGTCCTCGTGGCGTATGCTCGCCTGCGAAATCGGGCACTGGCAGCTGCGTGGCTATGGCCGCTGGGCCGTCGAGGACAAGGAAACCGGCAAGCTGGCGGGCAACGTCGGCCTGTGGTGCCCAAATGGCTGGCCCGAACCCGAGATTGGTTGGGACATCTACGAAGGTTTCGTCGGGCGTGGGTACGCGACCGAAGCCGCGCTGGAAGCGCGCCGCTATGCCTATGACAAGCTCGGCTGGACCACTGTGATCAGCCTGATCAAGCCTCAGAACGACTCCTCCAAGAAAGTGGCACAGCGCATGGGCGCCCGCTTCGAAAAGGTGTTCACCCACGAGCGCTTTGGCGAGACCGAAATCTGGCGTCACATGCCTGCATCTGACCTGCACCAAGGCGGGATGGACATCTACGCATGACCGTGACCGCCCCCCATATCTCTATCCCCGAGCTGCGCACCAAGCGGCTCGTGCTGCGCGGCCCGGCGCCCGAGGACTACCCTGATTTCAAGGCGACGTTCTCGAGCTACCGTTCGCGTTTCATGGGGGGACCGCTGAACCAGTACGAGGCATGGATGCTCTATGCCGCGGAAATCGGTCACTGGGAAATTCGCGGCTACGGTATGTGGATGATCCACGACGCGGAAACCGACGAAACCTATGGCATGGCCGGCGGCTGGAAGCCCGCAGGCTGGCCAGAGGCGGAAATCGCCTGGATCATCTGGCCCCGCGTGGCTGGCCGCGGCATCGCGCTCGAAGCCGCCGAACGGGTCCGCCGCTATTTTTACACCGAAAAGGGCTGGGAAACCGCCGTCAGCTATCTGGACCCGAAAAACCTCGACTCGATCCGCCTTGCCGAACGGCTTGGCTGCAAAAAGGATCACGAGGCCCCGTCGGTCGATGGCAACGACGTCGTGTATCGCCACCCCACCCCTGCGCAGTGCCGGTCCAGCCAGATTGCGGACGCGATCGCGCAGGAAATCGGTTTCTACCAGAACCCCAATTTCAAACCGGAAGGATGGGCCCTTGACTGACACCGTGACCCGCGCTGCCGAAATCCTCAAAGGTCATCGCGAAAGCATCGACCGTCTGGATGCCATCCTCGTCTATACCTTGGGCGAACGGTTCAAGCACACACAGGCCGTTGGCCGCCTCAAGGCGGAACACGACCTGCCCCCCTCGGATCCCGCGCGCGAAGCAAAGCAGATCGCGCGGCTCGAAGAATTGGCAGTTCAGGCCGATCTGGACCCTGAATTCGCCAAGAAATTCCTGAACTTCATCATTCAGGAAGTGATCAAGCATCACGAAGCCAAACAGAAGGACGCCTGAGCGCGGCCCACTCTGAAAAACAAACCAGAAATACCTCTAAGGAGACACTCCAATGGCAATGAAAATTCGTCTGGCCCGCGGCGGCAGCAAAAAACGTCCCCACTACGCAGTTGTTGCAGCTGACTCGCGCATGGCGCGCGACGGTCGCTTCATCGAGAAACTGGGCACCTACAACCCCCTTCTGGCAAAAGACGACGAGCGTCGCGTTTCGCTGGACATGGAGCGCGTTCAGTACTGGCTGAGCCAGGGCGCACAGCCCACCGACCGTGTTGCTCGCTTCCTCGAAGCAGCTGGCGTTGTCGCCAAGAAAGAGCGCGCAAACCTGAAGAAAGCCGTTCCCGGCAAGAAAGCTCAGGAACGCGCTGAAGAGAAAGCTGCAAAAGCGGCTGAAGCAGCAGAAGCAGCTGCCGAAGAATAATCGGCTCTGTGATGACCGGATTTTCGGACACCTTTCGGGAAGAGCTGGATCAGCTCATGCGGTGGCGGCGCGACGTGCGCCACTTCCGCACCGATCCGGTGTCCGAGGATCTGCTGGCGGATCTGTTTGGCACCTTTGCTCTGGCACCCTCTGTGGGGCTGTCAGAGCCTTGGCGTCTGGTCCGCGTGACCAGCGCCGCGGCCCGTACCGCGGCGCTGTCCAATTTCCGCACTGCCAACAGTCAGGCGCTGGACGGGTATTCGGGCGACGACGCCAAAACCTATGCCACGCTCAAACTGTCCGGCATGCAAGAGGCCCCTGTCCACCTGGCCGTCTTCTGCGACGACAGCACCACCAAGGGCAAAGGCCTTGGCGCGGGCACCATGCCCGAAATGCGCCGGTATTCCTGCGTTTCCGCGATCATGCAGTTCTGGCTTGCCGCACGTGCCCACGGGCTGGGGGTGGGCTGGGTCTCGATCCTTGATCCTGAAATGCTCTGCCGCGATCTGGATGTGCCCACCGATTGGGCCTTGGTCGCGTATCTCTGCATCGGCTACCCGACAGAAGACAACATCACCCCCGAGCTAGAGCGCAAAGGCTGGGAAGCCCGCGCTGCTGCCCTGTCGCTCGAAACCCGCTAAACCGGAGAGACCCATGTTCGGCCTCATTCGCCTGCCATTCCTGTTGGCCGTCGCCTTTGTGGCGGGCATGATGTACGAACGCTCGGAAAAGGGTAAACTCTGCGACGAAATCGGCGGGACCACCCGCAACGGACTATGCATCATGAGGACGGAATGACCGAACGTGTTCGAGTAGGGACCATCGGCGGCGCATACGGCGTCAAAGGCGAGGTCCGGATCAAAAGCTTCTGCGCCATCCCCGAGGACATCGCCGAATATGCCCCCCTCACCACCGAGGATGGCAGCCGCACCTTCGAGGTGACCATCACCCGCCAGATCTCCAACGGTCTGGCCGCCCGCATGACCGGCATCGACAGCAAAGAAGACGCGGACGCCCTGCGCGGCATGGGCCTTTATGCCCTGCGCAGCCAGCTGCCTGACACCGATGACGACGAATTCTACTACGCGGACCTGATCGGGCTCGACGTGTTCGACACCGGCGGCAACCCGATTGGCAAGATCAAGGCCGTCCAGAACCACGGCGCCACCGATCTGCTCGAGGTGTTTGGCCCCGGCCTGAAAACCACCGTCCTGATCCCCTTTACCAAAGAGGTCGTGCCCACCGTGGACATCGCCTCTGGCCGCGTGATCGCGGACCCGCCCGAAGGCCTGCTCGACTAATCCCATGACCGACGCTCCCAAACGCTCTCACGGCCGCAAGGCGATCAAACTCACCGCGCAGCCCACGGACCTGTTGGCGCCCGCCCCGCTGGCCCACATCTGGACCGCCCGCGTGATCACCCTGATGCCCGGCACCTTCCCCGGCATCTTGGGCGAGAGTCTGACCGGCAAAGCGCTGCGAGAGGGACGCTGGCAGCTGGAAACCGTGAACCTGCGCGACTACGGCGTGGGCAAGCACAAGAACGTCGACGATACCCCTGCGGGCGGCGGCGCGGGCATGGTCCTGCGCCCCGACGTGGTGGGCCGCGCGATCGAAGACGCGATGGAGGGCACCCGCGGCAACTGGCCGGTCCTCTACATGTCCCCCCGCGGCAAACGCATCGATCAGGAAATGGCCCGCAATCTGTCCACCTGCGACGGCGTCACCATCCTCTGCGGCCGGTTCGAGGGCGTGGACGAACGCGTGCTGGAACACTACGGCATCCAAGAGGTCTCTCTGGGGGACTTCGTGATGACCGGCGGCGAAATCGCGGCCCACGCGCTGCTCGACGCCACCGTCCGCCTGATCCCGGGCGTCTTGGGCAACGCCGAAAGCATCGAAGAAGAGAGCTTCTCCAACGGCCGCCTAGAGCACGGCCAATACACCCGCCCCGCCGTCTGGAAAGGCCGCGAAATCCCCGAAGTTCTGATGTCCGGCCACCACGGCAAGGTGGCCGACTGGCGCAAGGAAGAGTCCGAGCGGATTACTCGGGAGCGGCGTCCAGATTTGTTGGAGTGATTACTTACTGAGTAGGACCTAGATCACCGATTTTTAGCGTTGAAAATGGTGAGCTTAGCAGCTCATACATTTCAAACACGGTCTCAATTTGCTCTTGAAGTTTAGAGAGGCCGGTATTGTACTCGCGACGCTTCACCTGCACGCGCTCGGACGTTCCCGCTGCGCAGTCGACTTGAGTTCGAAGCGCCTCCAAAGAAACGCGCAATTCGGAGAGATGCTTAAGAGTTTTCTGTTCTAAATCTGCATCCCCTGAACTTAGATTGGATGCATGCATTGAAATTAGGCGCTTCTGCCTCGAGAAGGGGTCTACCGCAACTAGCCCACCACTCTCGATAAGACTTTCCCCCAGAAATCTCTTCACGCACATATCGGTGGTTGCGCGATAAAATTCCGTAACAGCTTCAGACAATTCGACGAAGGGCGTCTTACTTACGTCGGACGGATGAAACGAGAACTTTACCTTCGCTTCATTCTTTACGGCCTCTTGGTACGCTGAGCCAAAAAACTGCCCTACTTCGTGATAAACAAGACCTTTTGAAATATAGCCTCTCGCCATCAAACCAATTTCCAAAAGGTTGCTAATCGACCTGCCGCACTCATCTACCAACCGAAGCAAGCCCAGAGGTGTCGCCTCTGCAGAAAGCACCACACAGTCAGATATCTGCGTTGCTACAAAGGACAGGTCCTCTGCTCCACGGTCACTTTGGGGGCAGAGCATAAATGGGAAATTATCTCGGTCATCGCTCCAAAGCGCCGAAACCATATTTTCGATTTGGCTTAATCCGCCTTCTCGCTTTTCTAGTTCCTCTACCTTTTCTGAAAAACCAAGAATATCTACAAAAGCGACGAACCGGTCTTCGAATTGCATACAGGGTCCCCTTCTAATGCAATGAGAGTGGCCCAAGCCTCCCCCCTTGCCAACCCCAGCAAAACCTGACATATCGCGCGCATCCCGCACATGGAGGCCCCAGTGCGATTCCGTCTTCTTCTGGCGGCAATCGGGCCCTCTGACGTTCGGGAGACCGAAGTAAAGCTGATCTGATCCTCTGGCGGGCGCTGCGGCGGCCCCGAGAGAAGACCTAGAGTTCTGAGACCGGCACCAGACCTTTGTGGGCCAACCACAAGCAGTTAGGAGATATGCGATGGATCTTATCGCACAGATCGAAGCGGAGCAGATTGCTGCGCTGGGGAAAGAAATCCCCGACTTCAAAGCCGGCGACACCATTCGCGTCGGTTACAAGGTGACCGAAGGCACCCGTTCGCGCGTTCAGAACTACGAAGGCGTGTGCATCAGCCGCAAGAACGGCAAAGGCATTGCCGGCTCGTTCACCGTTCGCAAAATTTCGTTTGGCGAAGGCGTAGAGCGCGTATTCCCCCTCTACTCGACCAACATCGACAGCATCACTGTTGTGCGTCGTGGCCGCGTCCGTCGTTCGAAGCTGTACTACCTGCGCTCGCGTCGTGGTAAGTCGGCTCGTATCGCCGAAGTCAGCAACTACAAGCCCAAAACCGAAGCGTAAGAGGTGTAGTCATGAAAAAAGACATCCATCCCGACTACCACTTCATCACCGTCAAAATGACCGACGGCAGCACCTTCCAGGTCCGCTCGACCTACGGCAAAGAAGGCGACACCCTGTCGCTGGACATCGACCCCACCGTGCACCCCGCATGGACCGGCGGTTCGTCGCGCCTGCTGGACCAGGGCGGCCGCGTCTCGAAGTTCAAAAAGAAATACGAAGGCCTGGGCTTCTAATCCCTGCCACACCGGTTTCTACGACGCCGCTCCATCCGGGGCGGCGTTTTCTTTTGCGGCCTTCTCGAGCAGGGCAGCATACGCCTCTTTGTCCAGAACCTTCAGCAAATCCAATGCCCGCGCCGCCTTGGCCTCTGCGTCGCATTTTGATCGCGTTTTGATCGCCTCTACCTTGGCCACCATCTCTCGAACTTCTTCGATTGTCTTGGCGTCGTCGCCCTCGAACGGTCCGACTTTGTCCGCCAGAACCAGTAAGGCGTCCGAGAGCCAGCCCAACTGCCGCCCGTATCCGGCGACCTTGCTGATGACTTCGCCCTCGATCTCCTGCTTGCCAGAGTAGGAAGGGCTAAAGAATTCGGGGCGGATTTCCTGGATGATGTCGCCAGACCATGGCATCCGGAAGCCGCCGGAAAATGGGAAAGAGGAAAATGTCATTTTGATCGCTTTCGTTGGAAATATGGGCGATAGCATGACAGCAAATATGCAATCGAGCCTAGTCAGGCTCACCAGACCTGCAGCGGAACCACGAAAACGTGAAAAATCGCGACTCAGATGTACGCGGACTCTTGCCCAACCCCGTCCGGTCTAGGCATAAGCATAACTAAACCAATATCCGGTTCCGAGAAAATCAGGGGACACCATATATGGCGCATATCATTGTCGTGGGGAACGAAAAGGGCGGCTCCGGCAAGTCGACCACCTCGATGCACATTGCGACGGCACTCGTTCGTCTCGGCTTCCGCGTCGGCGCGCTCGACCTCGACATGCGTCAGAAAAGTTTCGGCCGCTACGCCGAGAATCGGGCACGTTTCCTGGCCAAAGAGGGCATCACCCTTCCCAGTCCGTCGTACATTGAACTGCCCGAGATTGATCCCGCGACCCTCAAGGACGGCGAGAACATCTATGACGCGCGGCTCTCGGCCGCCGTGCAGCAACTCGAGGCCGACAGCGACTTCATCCTGATCGACTGCCCCGGCTCGCACACACGCCTCAGCCAGATGGCGCACAGCCTCGCGGACACGCTGGTCACGCCCCTGAACGACAGCTTTGTGGACTTCGACCTCTTGGCCCGCACCGATGCCGAGGGCGAGAATATCCTCGGTCCGTCGGTCTACTCGGAAATGGTCTGGCACGCCCGCCAGCTCCGCGCTCAGGCCGGCCTGACACCCATCGACTGGATCGTTGTCCGCAACCGGATCGGTGCGCAGAACATGATTAACAAGAAAAAGATGACCGCCGCCGTCGACAAGCTGGCCAAGCGCATCGGCTTCCGCATCGCGCCCGGCTTCTCTGAACGTGTGGTCTTCCGCGAACTGTTCCCCAAGGGCCTGACGCTTCTGGATCTCAAGGACATCGGCGTCACCCAGCTGTCGATCTCGAACATCGCCGCCCGCCAAGAGTTGCGCGACCTGATCAAGACGCTGAACCTACCGAACGTCAAAGTGAACTTCTAAGGGCGTGGCGGTCCAAATCCGCCCCGCACGGTCCAGCGACCTGCCCGAAATCCAAGCCTGCGCCAAGCAAGCCTTCGAACCCTACATCGCGCGCATGGGCCAACGCCCAGCGCCCATGGATGCCGACTATGCCACTGCGATCCGGTCAGGCTATGCCCACGTGGCCACCGACGGCCAAACCCTCCTCGGCTTCATCGTCTTTACCCCCAAAACGGGCGGCACCCTCCTCGACACCGTCGCCGTCAGCCCAAAGGCCCGTGGCATGGGCATCGGCAAAGCCCTGATCGCCTTCTGCGAAACCAGCGCCCGCGCGGCAGGCTCGGCCAAAGTCACCCTCTACACCAACGCCGCCATGCCCGAGAACCTCTCGCTCTACCCCGCACTCGGCTACCACGAAACGCACCGCGCCACCAAAAACGGCTTCCACCGAGTCTACTTCGAAAAGCCACTCCCCTAACCCCATAGAAAAAGGGCCGGTCCCCAGAACCAGCCCTTCTTTTTGCTCTAAATACTCACGGCCTAAGCAGCCGCCAGAAGCCTGCCCCTAGATCAAGGGCCCCAGCTCCGCCACAACCTGCTCATACACACCGCGCTTGAACGGAACGATATTAGCGACCAGTTCATCAACGGGCAGCCAGCGCCATTCGCTGAACTCGGGGTGCGGACGGTCAATCACGATCATGTCGTCAGAGCCCTTGAACCGCATCAGGAACCACTTCTGCTCCTGACCGCGATACTTGCCCTTCCAGATCTTGGGCACGATGTCGTGGGGCAGATCATAGCTGATCCAGCCATCAGTCTCGCCCGCGACATCCACCATATCCACCGAAATGCCGGTCTCTTCTTCCAGCTCGCGGAGGGCAGCCTCGCGCGGGTCTTCACCCTTGTCGATCCCGCCCTGAGGCATCTGCCACGCAGGCACGTCGCTATCCAGCCGCTGCCCGACCCAGACCAGACCGTCGGCGTTCACGATCATGACGCCGACGTTCTTGCGATAAGGCAGCTTCGCGATGTCTTCTGGCGTCACTGATCGGTCTCCAGCGCCGACAGACCCTTCAGAATGTCGATGGCGTAGGCCAGCTGGTAGTCCTCGTCACGCAGCTTGGCCGCTTCTTCGGCCTTCGCGTTGTCCTCTTCGATCTGACGGATCTCGTCTTCGGTCAGGCTGTCGTTGGACAGGCTGCCGCGCAGATCCGCTTCGGAGCGGGTGCGGGTTGTGGTCTCTTCCTCTTCGTCCGCAACGGCGGCAACACGAGGCTGCTGCACCACGATGTCAGGCGACACACCCAGGTTCTGGATCGAGCGACCCGACGGCGTGTAATAGCGCGCGGTGGTCAGACGCATCGCGCCATCGCCCCGCAGCGGCATCACAGTCTGGACCGAGCCTTTGCCGAACGACTTGGTGCCCACGATCACAGCGCGGCGGTGATCTTTCAGCGCGCCTGCCACAATCTCGGACGCGGACGCCGAACCGCCGTTGATCAGAACCACGATCGGCTTGCCCTCGGCCAGATCACCGGGGGTCGCGTTGAAGCGCTCGCCGTCCTCGGGGTTGCGGCCACGGGTCGACACGATCTCACCTTCCTCGAGGAAGGCATCGGCGACCAGAATAGCCTGATTGAGCAGACCACCGGGGTTGTTGCGCAGGTCGATGATGACACCGCTCATGTTGTCCAGCCCGCCAGCCTCTTCGGCGGCTTTGGCCAGACCGTCCTTGAGGTTGTCAAACGTCTGGTCGTTAAAGGTGCTGACCCGCAGAACCACAGCCTCGCCCTCGGTGCGGGTGCGCACGGCGGTCAGGCGGATGGTGTCGCGGATGATGGTCACGTCGAACGGCTCGGGCTCGCCCTCGCGGACCAGCGTCACCACGATCTCGGACCCGACGGGGCCGCGCATCAGTTCAACCGCTTCGTCCAGCGTCAGACCCAGCAGGCTCTCGCCATCCACGTGGGTGATGAAATCGCCCGACAACACGCCCGCTTCTTCCGCCGGAGTGCCATCCATTGGCGCCACGACCTTCACAAAGCCCTCTTCCTGCGTGACCTCGATGCCCAGACCGCCGAATTCACCGCGGGTCTGCACGCGCATGTCCTGCGCGTCATCGGGGGACAAGTAGCTGCTGTGGGGGTCCAGCGACTGGAGCATCCCGTTGATGGCGGCCTCGATCAGATCACCCTCGTCAACCTCTTCGACATACTGCGCGCGAATACGCTCGAAGATGTCCCCGAACAGATCCAGCTGCTCGTACACGTTGACTTGGGTTTTTCCTTCTTGGGCCAGCAGCGGTCCCGCGATCTGCGTCGAGGCAATCAGCCCCGCCAGAGCGCCACCGCCCACTGCCATCAGAAACTTGCGCATTCGTGTCATTCCTTGTCCGTCTTGAACCATTCGGCGGGGTTCACCGTCTCTTGGTCCTCTCTCACTTCGAGATAGAGCGTTTCTGTATTCTGTCCGGCGCTAGCCTGCGTCAGGATCTCGTCCTGTGCAACACCCGCGCCCCCCATGAGGCCCAGCGGATGCCCTGCGGGCAGCACCTGTCCGACCTCACCGTAAACCTGATCGAGCCCTGCAAGCACGAACAGAATGCCCGGTCCGGGCTCGATAATCATCACATTTCCGTAGTCCAGCAGAGGCCCCAGATAGCGAATGGTTGCTGCCGCTGGCGTGGTGACCAGCGCACCGGGCGCCGTCGCGATCACCCAGCCGGGGCGCTCGATCCCTGCGGCATCGGGCTGGCCCGCCTCTCTCAGGATGGTCCCTTGCACGGGCAGAGACAACATGCCGCGCTGCTCGTGGACATCCGGACCGCCCTCAAGCTCGTCGCCGACGACAATCTCGCCCAGATTATCGGCAAAGCTTTCCAGCGTCTCGGACGAGGCCACCAGCACAGCGGTCTGCACCGGATCAGCCGTGAACTTCTTGGGCAAATCAGTGCGGTCCGAAATCGCGGCACTTAAAGCTGTTCGCGCTTCTTGCGCGCCGCTCAGACCTTCGCGCAGGGTGTCCGCCGCCGACTGCTGCAAGGCGCGCAGGGTCCGCACCTCTTCCAGATCACGGGCCAAGCCATCGGCCTCGGCCTGCAAGGCGGGCGAAATCTCGGTCAGGATCATCCCCGCCCGCGCTGTCCCAGTGGGGCCCGCAGGGTGGGTCAGTTGCACAGGGGCCGGACTGCGGGAAATGGTCAGCAAGCTGGCCAGCAAATCCGCCACCTGCCCCTGCGCAGAGTTCAGTTCCTGCGTCAGCGCCTTTTCCCGAATGGCCGCACGCCGCAGCCCAGCGCGCAGAGCCGTCAGCCCCGCCTCATAGGCCTTGACCGTCTGGGTCAGCGCCGCAACGCGGTCCCGCGCCCCTTGGGCATGGTCCAGCGCGACCGCTGCCTCGTCCAGCAAGCCCTTGGCACGCAGCGCCGCCGCAGCCGGATCTTCTTGCGCCACCAACGGCGACGCAAGCAACCCCAGACACAAGACGGCCGCGCGACGGATCATCACTTAATCAGGCTCTCACCAGTCATTTCTTCGGGCTTCTCGACACCCATCAGCTGCAGCACGGTCGGCGCCAGATCGGCCAAGCGGCCATCGCGCAGTTCCGCGCCCTCGGGGCCGCCCACCATGACAACCGGCACAAGGTTCAGCGTGTGCGCGGTATGTGCGCCGCCCGACTTGGGGTCCACCATGACTTCGCAGTTGCCGTGGTCCGCGGTCACGATCATCGCGCCGCCCTTGGCTTCCAGCGCCTTCAGCGCCTCGCCCAGACCACTGTCCACCGCTTCACACGCGGCCTTCGCGGCCTCTAGGTCGCCGGTGTGGCCAACCATGTCGGGGTTTGCGTAGTTCACCACGATCATGTCGTAATCACCGTTGATCGCCTCGACGAACTTAGCGGTCACTTCGGGGGCCGACATCTCGGGCTGCAGGTCATAGGTCGCCACATTCGGCGACTTCGGCATAAAGCGGTCCTCGCCCTCTTCGGGCACCTCGACGCCACCGTTCAGAAAGAACGTCACGTGGGGGTATTTCTCGGTCTCGGCCAGACGGAACTGCTTCTTGCCCTGCTTCGCGACCCAAGCGCCCAGCGTGTTCACGATTTTCCGCTTGGGAAAGGCCGTGTCCATGTAGTCGTTGTGACCGTCCGAATATTCCACCATGCCCAAGAGCGCCGACAGCTTGGGGCGCTCGCCCACTTCGAAATCGTTGAAATCGGGTTCGCCAATCGCACGCAGGATTTCGCGGGCACGGTCCGCGCGGAAGTTCAGGCAGAAGAACCCGTCGCCGTCATGCACGCCTTCGAACCCGCCGATCACAACCGGCTTGATGAACTCGTCCAGAACGTCCTGCTTGTAGCTGTCTTTCACCGCGTCTTCGGCACTTGCGGCTTCAAAGCCCTTGCCGTTGATCATCGCGTCATAGGCCAGTTGCACCCGCTCCCAGCGGTTGTCGCGGTCCATGGCGTAATAGCGGCCTGACACGGTGGCGATGAACGCGCCCTCGGGCAGGCGATCTTCCAGCTCTGCCACAAATTTATCAGCGGACTTGGGCGCCACATCGCGGCCATCGGTGACCACGTGCATCGCAACGGTCACGCCCGCATCGGTGATCGCCTTAGCGGCGGCCAGCGCGTGCTCGGTATGACCATGCACACCGCCGTCCGAGATCAGACCCATCACGTGGGCCATGCCCGCGCTCTCGGTCACTTTGGCGATAAACGCCTGCAATTCTTCGTTCTCGTAGAAAGAGCCATCTTCGATCGCCAGATCGATCTGCCCCAAGTCCATCGCGACCACGCGGCCCGCGCCGATGTTCGTGTGACCCACTTCGGAGTTACCCATCTGGCCGGTCGGCAGACCTGCGTCGGGGCCGTGGGTGATCAGCCGCGCATGGGGGCAGTCGTTCCAGATACGGTCAAAGTTGGGCGTCGCTGCCAGCGCGGGCGCGTTCGCCGGACTGTCATCACTCAGTCCCCAACCATCCAGAATACAAAGAACAACGGGCTTGGGTGCAGTCATGGTGTTACCTCCTAGGCTTGCCCTCTCCTAGCGCAAGGCAAGCGCGGGGTGAACCATCCCTGTATCAGGCAACTGGATTTTTTGGTCAAAAACCGGAAGCAGCCCGATCAAGGGCGCTTATTCGCGGTGGTACGGCGCGTTCGACAGGATAGAGGCCGCGCGATACAGCTGCTCGGTCAGCATGACCCGCACCAGCATGTGCGGCCACACCATCTTGCCAAAGCTGATCGCGAAATCCGCCTCGGCGCGCAGGGACGGGTCGATCCCGTCCGCCCCGCCAATCACAAAGGCCAAGTCCTGCGTGCCCGTGTCACGCCACCCCGCCAGCTTGTCCGCAAAATCGGGCGAGGTCATGAGTTTCCCGCGTTCATCCATAACGACCAGCCGCGACCCACTGGGGATCGCCTTGCGCAGCAAATCCGCCTCGGCGCCCATGCCGCGGGACTTCTTATCCTCGACCTCAATGACCTTGGCCGGGCCAAGGCCCAAAGCCCGCCCGGTTCGGTCAAATCGCGTCAGATAGTCGTCAATAAGAGTGGCCTCGGGCCCCGACCTCAGTCGGCCCACCACGCACAAATGCACGCGCATCGTCAGTCCCTAGTGGCGTGCGAGCCTCAGACGCTGCCCGCAGGCAGCCACATCTTCTCGAGCTGGTAGAACTCGCGCACTTCGGGACGGAACACGTGTACGACAACGTCGCCGGTGTCGATCAGAACCCAGTCGCCGCCTTCTTTGCCCTCGATTTTCGAATAGATGCCGAAAGCTTCCTTCAGGCGATCGACCAGCTTTTCAGCGATCGAGACAACCTGACGGCTCGAACGGCCAGAAGCGATTACCATGTAATCACCAATGGACGACACACCGCGCAAATCGATCTGCACGACGTCTTCAGCCTTGTCATCATCAAGAGAGGTCAGGATACGAGACAAGATGGCTTCACTTGTCACTTCGGCATCCGATGCCGGAACGGGTTCAGCAGACTGGGCTGCTTGGTTCGTCATAGTCAGGACTTGGTCCTCCTGGATACACGCCGAAGAGCCCCGGCGCTGGACATATATATAGCCTACCACTTTTGCGGCTTTTCCTCAATCACCGAGGCAGCAACGCGTAGGGCGACTCACTTGGCGCGCCTTCATAACGGGCGTTCGCGCCCTGTTCCACCGGCTGGCCCGAATTTTCGAGACTCGCGTGGGCCCAGCCGAAACTCAGGCACAGGGCCAAAATCAGCAGGATTTGTAGCAAGCACAGAGGCTTCGTCAGCAGGGTCACGCGTTAAACATCCGTTGGTGAATCACAAGGGGCGGCGTGTAACACGACTTGCCCTTGCAGCGAAGCCCTCCGCGCTGTATTTCCACGCCATGATGGTAATTTTCGATATGGATGATCGCGCACGCCTGCCGTGGCGCTTCTTCGGTGCGATGCACACCGTTCTCGCCCGCCTATAAGGCGGGACCCGAACCACTATTCCATCACAATTTCCAAGATATCCACGGGAGAGGACCATGACCGCCCCGAAGACACTCTATGACAAGATCTGGGATGCCCACGTCGCCCACGAGGCCGAGGATGGCACCTGCTTGCTTTATATCGACCGTCACCTCGTACACGAAGTGACCAGCCCTCAGGCATTCGAAGGCCTGCGTATGGCCGGCCGCAGCGTGCACGCGCCCGACAAAACCATCGCGGTTCCGGACCACAACGTCCCCACCACTGTGGGCCGTGAAGATCCGTCGAACATGCCCGAGGACAGCCGCATTCAGGTTGCCGCTCTGGACACCAACGCGAAAGAGTTCGGCATCCACTACTACCCCGTGACCGACGTCCGTCAGGGCATCGTGCACATCGTCGGCCCCGAGCAGGGCTGGACCCTGCCCGGCATGACCGTCGTTTGTGGTGACAGCCACACCGCGACTCACGGTGCGTTCGGCGCGCTGGCCCACGGCATCGGTACTTCCGAAGTGGAACACGTTCTGGCCACCCAGACCCTGATCCAGAAGAAGTCCAAGAACATGAAGGTCGAGATCACCGGCAAACTGCTGCCCGGTGTGACCGCCAAAGACGTTGTTCTGCGCATCATCGCTGAAACCGGCACCGCCGGCGGCACCGGCTATGTGATCGAGTATTGCGGCGAAGCGATCCGCAACCTCTCGATGGAAGGTCGTATGACCATCTGTAACATGGCCATCGAAGGCGGCGCCCGCGCCGGTCTGATTGCCCCCGACGAGACCACCTTTGCTTATGTGAACGGTCGCCCCCACGCCCCCAAAGGCGCCCAGTGGGAAGCCGCTCTGAACTGGTGGAAGACTCTGTACACCGACGAAGGCGCGCACTTCGACAAGGTACTGGTCATCGAAGGTGAGTCGATCGAGCCCACCGTGACCTGGGGCACCTCGCCCGAGGACGCACTGCCGATCAGCGCCGTCGTTCCCACCCCGTCCGACTTCAAGGGCGGCAAGGTCGAAGCGGCTGCCCGCTCGATCGAGTACATGGGTCTGACTTCGGGCACTCCGCTGACCGACATCGAGATCGACACCGTGTTCATCGGTTCCTGCACCAACGGCCGCATCGAAGACCTGCGCGCCGCGGCAGAAATCCTGAAGGGCAAGAAGGTCAAAGAAGGCATGCGTGCGATGATCGTTCCCGGTTCGGGTCTGGTCCGGGCTCAGGCCGAAGAAGAGGGTCTGGCAGACATCTTCAAGGAAGCCGGTTTCGAATGGCGCCTTGCGGGCTGCTCGATGTGCCTTGCCATGAACCCCGACCAGCTGAAGCCGGGCGAGCGTTGCGCAGCAACCTCGAACCGCAACTTCGAAGGTCGTCAGGGCCGTGGTGGCCGCACGCACCTGATGTCGCCCGCGATGGCAGCTGCTGCTGCGATCACCGGCAAGATCACCGACGTGCGCACTCTCGCCTGATAAATCCCGCCGCCTGCGTCAGGCGGTCGTGTATGGACGTAAGCCATACGTGATCCAGACGCAGGCCATACCCACCTTTTTCGGAAGGAAGACAGGATATGGACAAGTTCGAAAAACTCAGCGGGATCGCCGCACCCATGCCGTTGATCAACATCGACACCGATATGATCATCCCCAAGCAGTTCCTGAAAACCATCAAGCGTTCGGGCCTCGGCGTGAACCTGTTTGATGAAATGCGCTACGACGACAACGGCAACGAAATCCCTGATTTCGTGCTGAACAAGCCCGCCTACCGCGAAGCCGAGATCATCGTCGCCGGTGACAACTTCGGCTGCGGCTCGTCGCGCGAACACGCCCCTTGGGCGATCAAGGATTTCGGCATCAAGTGCGTGATCGCACCCAGCTTTGCCGACATCTTCTTCAACAACTGCTTCAAGAACGGCATCCTACCCATCGTTCTGCCCCAAGAGCAGGTCGACGTGCTGATGAAGGACGCAGAAAAAGGCGCAAACGCCCGTATGGAAATCGATCTGGAAGCCCAGACCGTGACCACCTCGGACGGCGAAACCTTTGCCTTCGAAGTCGACGCGTTCCGTAAGCACTGCTTGCTTAACGGTCTCGATGACATCGGCCTGACCCTAGAAAAGAAACCCGCAATCGAATCTTACGAATCGGAAGCGGCGCAGGCACGCCCTTGGGTCTGACGCCCTGACAAACCACAAGATATAGAGAGGGGCCGTATTTCGGCCCCTTTTTTGCTTACGGTTTGATGCAGAATAGCACCAGCTTTTCCCCGAATCCGCCCCAATATGTAAGTAACTTACTTACAGGTATTGAGACCTGATCCCGATATTGGCAGCATTGTGTCAAGATTGAGGCATTCCGCACCATAAGCGGATCAGGTGGGTCAAAAGGCACGGCAAAAGAAGCCTAGCCCGCCCTGGTAGAGAGGTAGAGCAGTGTTCACACGTTTTGTGAGCGCACTTGTGCGCGCGATATTCGTCGTGCTGTTGATCGCGACCCCGTGGCTGCTCATGCCCGGTCCGAATGACAGTGCGCCCATCGTCCTTCTGGTGGCGATCTTTGTCGGCTGGCTCGTCTTCTCAGAATACATGACCGAATACCCCAGCCTGATCGAATTCCGCGATGCCCCACCCTATAACCGCCTGCGGTTTGGTGCCCTGTTCGCGACCGTTCTGGTGCTGACCCTGATCCAGCGCGGCATCAACCATCCCAGCCCCATCAGCGAGTTGTTTACCGCGATTTCGCACGTCGTCGGCGATGCTTTGGACTTCCCGTTCTCGCCCGTGCGCCTGATGGTTCTGTCCCTGCCCGAAGGCACCCATGTCGCCGACTATGATCTGCTGCGCCGCACCTCGGCGATCGCCTATCTGATGTCGCTCATCTCGTTGGTTTTCTTCATCTTTATCATGTGGCTGAATGGCTGGCCCCGCCAGAACGGCAGCTTCAACGTCTGGACCAACCTGCCCACTTTTGACCCCACCGGTGGCGGCGATGTGGTGGGCCGTCTGAACCGCGACGCCAATCTTTACGTGGCTTTAGGCTTTTTGCTGCCATTCTTGATCCCGGCCTTCATGAAGGTCGCCGCGGGGATCATCGACCCGATCGCCGTGACACAACCAAAGTCACTGATCTGGACCGTCAGCCTATGGGCCTTTGTACCGTCGAGCCTCTTGATGCGGGGCATTGCCACCGCCCGCGTCGCCTCGATGATCGCGGACAAACGTCGCCGGTCCATGGATCGCGACACCGAGGATATGCACGTCTTCGGCTGATCCTGCTGGCAGTGCTGGTCTGCCTCGCAGGGCTGGCCCACGCCGATCCCATCCGCATCGCGACCTACAACACAGAGCTCGGCCGTAAGGGGCCGGGCCTTTTGCTGCGCGACATCCGGCGCGGCGACGATCAGGTCAGCGCCGTCCTGCAGGTGTTGATTCAGGCGAATGCAGACGTCATTGCCTTGCAGAGCATCGACTGGGATTACCGAGGGGAAACTCTGGCAGCCTTTGTAGATGCCCTTTCAGCCCAAGGCCTCACCTACCCGCACACCTTTACCCTGCGCCCCAATGCCGGACTTCAGATCGCGGGCACCGATCCGCCCCAAGACCACAGCTTCGGTCGATTCGCAGGGTCCGAGGGGATGGCCTTGCTTTCGAAATTCCCAATCGACCGCGCGCAGGTCAGCGACTACGCCAATCTTGCGTGGCGCGCCCTGCCGTGGACACACCCTCCGGCGGGAGCACACCCCGATCAACGCCTATCGACCATGGGGCATTGGGTCGTGCCGATCCAAACGCCCGACGGCCCGCTTAGCATAATGGTCTTCCACGCCACGCCCCCTGTCTTTGACGGCCCCGACAATGCCAACGGCCTGCGCAACGGCGACGAGATCCTGTTCTGGCAACACCTTCTGGACGGCGCACACGGCCCGCCGCCCGAACGCTTTGTGATCATTGGGGATTTCAATAACGATCCCACCCAAGGCGAAGGTCTGAAAGCCCCCCTAAACGCTCTGCTAGACGACCCGCGCCTGACAACCGCCCACGTCACAGGCATCCGAGGCACCGCCACTGTCGACTGGTCCGATATCGGCCTGCCGCCCATGCGCGTCAGCTACATTCTGCCTGACAACGGGATCAGCATCACCGCCAGTGGCATCCTCTGGCCACCCCCCGATGACCCAACCCACGCGACCATTCATTCCGCCAGTCGGCACCGTTTGGTGTGGGCAGACATTGAGATGCCCCGCGACACGCAAGAAAACGTCACTCAGCCTGCAAAACAACAGCTGCGGTTCCTTGACCCCCTCCGCGCCAATCGGTAGGCCATCTGCCAACTCTTGGGACATTCAAAAGGACCATCGCACATGAGCAATCCTTCGCTTCTTATCCTGCCTGGTGACGGCATCGGCCCCGAAGTCATGGCGCAGGTTCGCCGCATCATCGACTGGTTCGGTGACAAGCGCGACCTGAAGATCGACGTGAGCGAAGATCTCGTCGGTGGTGCAGCGTATGACGCGCACGGCACCCCTCTGCACGACGACACCATGGCCAAAGCGCAAGAAGTCGACGCGGTTCTGCTGGGTGCCGTTGGCGGCCCCAAGTACGACGTTTTGGACTTCTCGGTGAAGCCCGAGCGCGGCCTCCTGCGTCTGCGCAAGGAAATGGACCTCTACGCGAACCTGCGCCCCGCACAGTGCTTTGACGCGCTGGCCGACTTCAGCTCGCTGAAGCGTGACGTGGTTGCTGGTCTGGACATCATGATCGTGCGCGAACTGACCTCGGGCATCTACTTCGGCGAGCCCCGCGGCATCTTCGAAGAAGGCAACGAGCGCGTGGGCATCAACACCCAGCGTTACACCGAGTCGGAAATCGAGCGTGTTGCGCGTTCGGCGTTCGAACTGGCCCGCCGCCGTGGCAACAAGGTCTGCTCGATGGAGAAGGCCAACGTGATGGAATCGGGCATCCTGTGGCGCGAAGTCGTCCAGAAGGTCCACGACGAAGAATACCCCGATGTCGAGCTGTCGCACATGTACGCAGACGCAGGCGCAATGCAGCTCTGCCGCTGGCCCAAGCAGTTTGACGTCATCGTGACCGACAACCTGTTCGGCGACCTGCTGTCGGACGCGGCCGCGATGCTGACCGGCTCGCTGGGTATGCTGCCGTCGGCTTCGCTGGGTGCGCCCATGGCGAACGGCCGCCCCAAAGCCATGTACGAACCGGTACACGGCTCGGCTCCTGACATCGCAGGTCAGGGCAAAGCCAACCCGATCGCGTGTATTCTGTCCTTCGCAATGGCCCTGCGCTACAGCTTTGACCAAGGCGCAGAGGCCGACCGTCTGGAAGCAGCCGTTGCCAAGGTTCTCGAAGATGGCGTGCGCACTGCTGACCTTCTGGGTGAAGAAGGCGTTGAGCCCGTCACCACCGAAGGCATGGGCGACGCGGTTCTGGCGGCTCTGGACGCCAGCCTCTGATAAACCTGCATAATCATGAATGTATGAGGGGGGCCTTGCGGGCCCCTTTCTTTTTGGTTTGATGGCCCTAGGGTCTTCCCAATTCCTTGTACTCCCTCCCTCCAAGGAGTCTTTTCATGACGAACCCCCCTCAGACTGAACAGTCGAATATCAAGGGTGCCATCTTCGCACTGACTGCCTTTGCGCTGTATTCCGGCCATGACGTGCTGGTGAAAGTGCTGGGTGCGAACCATCACCCGTTCCAGATCGTGTTCTACAGCGTTCTGCTCAGCTTCCCCTTCTTGACCGTGGTGCTGATCCAACGCAAAGAGCCCTCGACCCTGCGCGCAGCCACCCCCGCATGGACCTATGCCCGCACCGTGGCCGTGGTCTTTACCGGCGTCTGCGCGTTCTATGCCTTCTCGGTCCTGCCCTTGGCGCAGGTCTATGCGATGGTCTTTGCCACGCCTTTGTTGATCACCGTCCTGTCGATCCCCGTTCTGGGGGAAAAGGTCGGCCCCCGCCGCTGGGGCGCTGTGATCGTTGGCCTGATCGGCGTGATGGTCGTGCTGCGCCCCGGCTCGTCCGAGCTGACCTTGGGCCACTTTGCCGCCCTTGGTGCGGCGGTCGGCGGATCGTTCGTGTCCATCATCGTCCGCCGCATCGGATCGCAAGAAAGCAGCATGGTTCTGCTCCTTTACCCACTCATCGCCAACATTGTGGTCATGGGCCTGCTGTTGCCGCTGGAATATAAACCCATGCAGCTGTGGGAACTGGGCACCGTCGCCTGCGTCGCGCTGCTGTCGCTGATTGCGATGACCTTCCAAATCCGCGCCTACAAGACCGGCGAGGCAGGCATCGTCGCCCCGATGCAGTACAGCCAGATGCTGTGGGCGATCTTTTACGGCTACATGTTCTTTGCCGAATATCCCGACGTCTACACGCTGGTCGGCGCCGGAATCATCATCGCCAGCGGCGTCTACATCGTGATGCGCGAAGGTGCGAAGAAGGACACCCAAGCACCGGTCACCAGCACCGCCGTCCGCTTCGAAACCGGCACAACCCCGCGCTACACGCTTTTATTCCTGCGCAAGAAGAAGAAACGCCAAAGCACTCTTGCCAAGCAAAGCTAGGTGCGATAATCGGCCCGACACGGTCGGAGTGTAGCTCAGCCTGGTAGAGCACTGTCTTCGGGAGGCAGGGGCCGGAGGTTCGAATCCTCTCACTCCGACCAATAAAACAAGGCGCCCCTCGGGGCGCCTTTGTTCGTTTTCAGGGATGCGTTTCGCGATAGGCGCTAGGGCTCAGGCCCGTCCACCGTTTGAACGCACGGACAAAGGAGGACGCCTCGGAAAACCCGAGCAGATAGGCCGTCTCCATCACCGAAGCCTTCTGCGCGGTCAGGTAATCCTGCGCCATCTTGCACCGCAGCTGGTCATGCACCTCGGCAAAGGTCATCCCCTCGTCCTTCAGCCGTCGGTACAGGGTCTGACGGCTCATTCCCAGATCCCGCGCAATGTCATCCATCGACGCCGAGCCCTGATGAAGATCCGGCAACAACGCTGCCTCGACCCGCGCCCGCGTGCTCTCGTCTTTCTTTAGGCTGTCCAGCAACGCCTCGGCATGGCGCGTATACAGCCCGAATGCATAAGGTTTCGGCGCGGCGTTCAGCCCATCCAAACACCCCGCATCCAACGCCAATGCATTCCGGTCCGCCCCGAACGTCACAGGCGCCTGAAAGACCTCGGCATACAGTGCCTCGTGCGGTGGCGCGGGATAGGTCACAAACACCCCCCGCAAGAACGCCGCCTCGGGCATCATCCGCCGAAAATTCCCGACAAAGTTCGCAAAGGTCTGCTCGATCGCGGTTGGCGAGGCATTGGCATTCGGAAAGTGGTCGATCAGCCAAACCGTCCCACCGTCCCGCCGCAATTCGAACCGATCCGGGGCGCTCAGAATATCCACGTCCGCGATGATGCGGGCATAGCGGTTCACCTGCGCGATCCCGTCTTCCAAGGGGCCCGCCGCATCAATGATCAGCCCGATGATCGACAGCTTATCGAGCCCCGTCTCGGCCGCGAACCGCAGGGCGATCCCCGTGTCCCCGCTGATCCCGATCGCTGTCCCCATCATCGCGCCATAAGACCGCACCGGCACCCGCCCGTCAGGGTCCAGCAAGATCGCCTCGTCCATTCCGGCAGCCTGCACCAGCGCCGCCCGCGACACCCCCCGCCCCTCTGCGTAGTTCAGAAACGAAGCGGCCATACTTGCCATCACCGTGGGTTCGGTCATTTGTCTAAGTCCCCTGCTCGCGCGCCTTCACAAGCGCGTTGGCCACAGCCCAAAGGCCTGCTGCCCCTTGATCACAATGGCGTTGGCCCCACCTACCATAGGTTGATGGAATTCTGACGACCTCTCAAGGGAATGGTGCATGAACGAACGCCCCGAATATGAAGATCACAGCCAGCGCGGCCTGCGTCATGTGCGCGAACTCGAAGGACACCTCGCGTGGCTCGACACCTTTTCGGGGGTCGCCTTGGGCGTTCTGTCCGCCGCTTCGGGGATTTACACCTATCTTGGCGTGTCAGGCCTGCTGGATGACACCGGCGCATTTTCATTCTTTGCCGCGGCGGCCTATTCGATCGCGGTCTCGGTCGGCATCTTTGTGTTCTGGTCCTACATGCTGCGGCTCTTGCCCGCGATGCAGAACACAGGCTCCAAGCTGAAACTCACGGGCGCAATGGCGCTTGGCTGCGCGGCGATCATCGCTATGTCCTCTTGGCTGAACGCAGCGGCGCTCGCTGGCGCGGCGGCGGTCGAACAGCACCTCGCCACTACGGTCCAGAGCTACCAAAGCGCTCTCGAGGAATCCCACGACATCGCCATCTCTGCCCAAGCACTTGAACGCGACGTGGCCCGTGTTCGGCAGTCGTTCGAGGACCTCTCGGATCAAGAAGCGAACGGCAACCTCTCGGGCCTCGCGGGTCGTGGCGCCGTCTTCCGTGTACTGTCGCAGAAGGCTTCTGAGCTCTCCGCGCTCGAAGAACAGATCGCTGCCCAATCCCCCCTGATCGAGGCGGCGTTTGACGAAGGCAACGCCCTCCTGTCCCAAATGCGCGCCCTGATCGTGGAACAAGGCCCCGTCGAAGCCCGCAGCGTCGCCTTCAGCGAAGAGGCCGTGCGCCTTGCCGGTCTGGTCGCCCAACTTCGTCAGTTGTCCGTAGCCCCATTGGTGGATCGTGCGGCGGCAGACCTTTCTGCCTCGGTGGTTTTGCCTGAGCTCGATGGCAGCACGCCGGATGGCCAAATGGCGCAGCAGCAAACAATCTCGTCCGTCATGGATGTGCTGCAACTGCGGGCGAATTCCTTGGCACTGGCGGCGGACCAAGTCCTTGCCCGCCCCGCCCCTGCCGATGTGGTTTATACTCCCGTTTCAGCGGCGGATGCAGTCATCCTCTATGCGGGTAACTTCGTGCCATCGTGGGCGGGCGCCATTGCGATTGACCTTCTGCCCGCCGTGCTGGTCCTGATCCTGATGGTCACCCAATCGGCCATCCGCGAAAACCGCCACAACGCGCCTGCGGTGGATGGGCTGACCTTGGGCGAATTGCGTGCAGCCATGCATGCCATGCGCGAAGTCGAAGCCGAAAGCGCCCCCCGCCCCGCTCCTGCCCCCAAGCAGGACACCCCAGCCTCATGAGCGCGCCGGACACCGTGGACACCAGCTCCGCCAAGCCGATCCGGCGCACGATCCTCGCGATCCTCTGGGTTCAAATCGGCACCGGCGCGTTTCTTGCCGGCTCGGACGTGATGTCCGGACTGGATGGCGTAATGCGCCCCTCCAGTGCCCCCAGCTTTGACCAACCCGTCCGTCCCGGCGATCAGACCCGCCGATTCGAGCCTGCAAATGCGCCAGACCTGACCACTGATCCAACCCGCCGCACCCCCTTCCCCGGAGGAGACAATGTCCCCAGCCGCCTCGCCTTCGAGGCAGCGGACGGGACGGCTTTTGTCAAAGGACAGATCACGCCCGGCGATGCGGTGCGGTTTGATGAATGGCTCGCCACGGTTGAGGTTGACCGCGTGCGGCTCATGTCGCCCGGTGGCTCGGTGCAGGACGCGCTGCATATCGGGCGGACGATCCGGCGGGCAGAGTTGGACACAGTGATGACTGCCGGTGACTTCTGCTATTCGGCCTGCCCCTACGTGCTGGCGGGCGGTGTCACGCGCGAGATTGACGATGACGCATCGGTTGGCGTGCACCAGCATTTCTTTGACGAAAACACCGTGCTGCCTGCCTTTATCGCGGTCGAGAATATCCAGCGCGGTCAGGCAGAGGTGGTCGCCTACCTGACCGAGATGGGGATTGACCTGCGAGTGACCGAACATGCTTTGGCAACACCGCCGGACGAGATCTACGTGCTCTTGCCCGAGGAACTGGTCGAGTACGGGTTCATCAGCGAACCTGAAACTTAGGTGCGCTGGGTCATTCCAATCCCGACGCACACCAGCGCGAGGCCGGAGAACACCGTTCGCGCGATATTCCAAACCTTCCAAGGATCGGAATAGTCGGTCCAGATCTGCTTCGCCTCGGCTAGATCGGAATCGAGCCGGATATCCAACGCCCCCAACGCCTCGTTCATCGGGACATTGACGAGCATCGTCAGGATCAGGCCACCGAAGAAGTAGATGAGCGCGCCAGCCCCGACCCAAAGTGCCGTGGCGCAAGCGCCCGCGTGCAGCGCCAACACAGCTGTCAGACCCAATACGAAGGGCGTCCCGAAGAACGCAGGCGCGAAGACTGCGTTTCGGACGGATCCATTCATTTCCTGCATCGCAATGATCGCCACGCGTGGGTCCGCCGCATCCAGCCCCCACATGGTCGAGCAAACCCACGCGTAGAAGAAGCCAAAGATCGCTCCGCTGAACACAAGCGAAGTTACTAGAGCGCCTGATGCCAAGCGACGCCTTTCCAATATTGCTGCCATGCTGAAATCCTCAAAATCGTAATGATGTGTACGCCTATGCAAATGGCGTAACGTGATGTACGGATTCGGTCAAGTCAGTCGGAGCCACCCATGCAAGACACCAAGAAACACGAACGCAGCCAGCAGATCGAAGCTGCTGCCTATGCCGTGCTCGCCGAAAAGGGATTCGCAGGGGCGTCCATGTTGTCGATCGCCAAGACGGCAAAGTGCTCGAACGAGACGATGTACCGATGGTACGGGGACAAGGTCGGGCTGTTCCGCGCCTTGGTTGCTCGGAATGCGGATCAAGCGGCGGCAGTGCTGCGGGATGCAGCCGCAGAGGATCGCGATCCAATGGCCATGTTAGAGGATTTTGGTCCGGTGCTTTTAGAGGTTCTGCTTGGCGAGAAAGCGGTCGCACTGAACCGCGCGGCAGCGGCTGACAGCAGTGGCGTGTTGGGGCAGACTCTGGCCGAGGCAGGGCGCGACACTGTGCAGCCCCTTATCGTCGAGGTGATGGAGCGTGCTATCGGTCAAAGGGCGATTGCTGGCCCTGCGGCGGCGGCATGCGACTTGTACTTATCACTGCTGATCGGGGACTGGCAAATCCGGCGCGTGGTGGCGCGGGTGCCTGCACCCTCTGCCGAGTTGTGCGCCGGACGGGCGAAACGGGCGGTTCAGGGGTTACGTGCGCTCATGCCCGCGACATAAAAAAAACCCCCGCCGTTAGGGCGAGGGTTTCCAAGTGTGAGTGGTCTGAAAAATCAGTCCGAAATTGCGCCTTCTTCGTCTTTGCGCTGGCGCATTTTGTTTTTCACGACGCGGCCAAAGATGATCGGCATAATGAAACCGATGATCGCGACGGCCCACAGACCCAGCGACAGCGGGCTGTCGACCAATGTCCACCAGTCGCCGTTGTCGATGGTGATGGCACGGCGCAGGTTGGCTTCCATCGAGTTGCCCAGAAGGGTCCCGAGAATGATGGGCACAAGCGGCACGTCCAGCTTGCGCAGAACCCAGCCCATGACACCAAAGCCGATCATAACCAGCAGGTCGAACGACGAGCCAGAGATGCCGTAGATACCGACAAAGCTGACCATTGCGACCACAGGCATCAGGACCCGCGGGGGCACCATCAGCAGGCGGGTAAAGATACCAACCATCGGGATGTTCATTGCCAACAGCATGAAGTTCGCGATGAACAGCGCAGCGATCAGGCCCCAAACTACGTCAGGGTTCTGGGTGAACAGCAGCGGGCCGGGAGTGATGTTCAGCGACAGCAGAACGGCCAGCAGAACAGCGGTCGTACCCGACCCGGGCACACCCAGCGCCAGCATCGGCACCAGAGCACCACCAGCAGCCGCGTTGTTGCCGGTTTCAGGCGCAGCGACACCGCGGGGATCGCCCGTGCCGAAGGTGCCTTCTTTGTCGACCAGACGCTTTTCCATCGAGTAGCTGATGAACGAGCCCAGCGAGGCACCCGCACCAGGCAGAACACCTGCGACAAAGCCCAGAACCGAAGTGCGCAGCATGGTCGGGGTACATTGCTTGATCATGGACCAAGGGGGTGTCAGGCGACCAACGGACAGCTTGCGACCTTCGGCGCTGGCACTGCCGTGACGCTCTTCGAGGAAGATCAGAACCTCGGACAGAGCAAACAGACCTACGATCGCCACAAGGAAGTCGAGACCGTCATAGAGGTGCACTTCGCCAAAGGTGAAACGCGGTACGCCGGTCTGAGTGTCCACACCGATCATCGCCAGACCCAGACCCAGCGCAGCCGCAAAGGCCGACTTGGCTTGGTTGGTCGAGCTCACACCGCCAAGGGTCATGAACGCCAGAGCGAACAGGGCAAAGTATTCAGCAGGGCCAAACAGCAGGGCGACTTTGACCAGCTGGGGCGCCAACAGGATCAGACCCCATGTCGCAAAGAACGCACCCACGAAAGAGGCGATACCGGACAGGGACAGCGCTTCGCCGGCCATGCCCTTTTTCGCCATCGGATGACCGTCGAGACAGGTCATCATCGCAGGCTCGTCGCCCGGAATGTTCAACAAGATGGAGCTGATCCGGCCACCATACATGGCGCCGTAGTACACAGACGTCAGCAGGATGAGCGAGGGTGTCGGTCCTAGACCCAGCGTAAACGCAAGGGGGATCAGGATGGCCACGCCGTTCGACGGCCCAAGGCCGGGCAGCGCGCCCATAACAGTGCCCAGAAAACAGCCCAGCAGTGCCAGAAGCAGGTTTTCAAAGGTCAGAGCGATCGCAAAGCCATCGCCTAGAGCGGAAAGGATTTCCATATCGTGTCTCCTTAGAAGCCGAGCGGGCCACGGGCCAGCGACAGCCCGAGCACGAGGTGGAAGATGACGTAGATGCCGACCGAGGTGCCGACGCCGGTGGCGACCGATCCGATGATGGTCGAGCCCAAACGCCACGCCAGATAGGTGGCAGCGAGTGCTGTCGCGAAGACAAATCCAATGATCGGCAGGAACTCTGCGTAAAGGACCATGACGACGACGGCGGCCGCGATTTCAACGAAACGGCCGATATCAGGCCAATGAGGCTCTGGATCGGGTTTGATCGCAATCACGGCAGAGCTGATGCCGAGGATAGCTGCGATAATCAGGGGAAAGGCTTTGGGGCCGACTGCGTCCGACAAAAAGCTCTCTTCGATGGCGAGGGCAGACATTGCGTACCCGATGGCCAGAAGAACGCCGAACACGCCGAAGATACGATCACTCATCAAGGATCTCCTGAGACGGCTATGGTTTGAATATGGAAAGGGACGCCGCATGAAGGGGAGAGGCGGCGTCCCTTAGTGTCTACACAGGGGGGCTGCGTAGAATTACTTGATGATCCCGATCTCTTTCGAGATGTTCTGGATCTGGTTCACGGAACCCGACACGAAGTTCTGGAATTCATCGCCACGCAGGTCGAGCGGAGCCAGACCGTTTGCTGCCATGATTTCTTTCCACTCAGGCGATTCATACAGGGTGCCGATCTTGGAAACCCATGCGTCGTATGCTTCGTCGCTCATGCCAGCGGGGGCGTAGAAGCCGCGCCAGTTTGCGCCGATCGCGTCGATACCCTGCTCTTTTGCAGTCGGGAAGTCAGCGAATTCGCCACCCAGACGCTCAGGCGACAGAACTGCGATCACTTTAACGTCGCCGCTGTCTACGAAACCTTTGGCTTCGGATACGTCACCGGTGAACGCCTGAACCGAGCCAGCCAGCAGCTGGGTCACAGCTTCGCCGCCGCCATCAAACGCGATGTACTTCACGGTACGGACATCTTCGACGCCGTATGCATTCGCTGCGATCAGAACCTTCAGGTGGTCCCAGCCGCCAACAGCCGAACCGCCTGCAACCGATACCGAGGTGGGATCGTTTTTGATCATGTCCAGCAGTTCAGGCAGGGTGTTGATCGGGCTGTCTGCCGACACTGCAATCACGCCGTAGTCTGCGCCGATCGACGCCAGCCAGCGCACCTGATCATAGGTGTTGCCGGGGTATGCGCCCTGCGCCAGACGGGTCGCGGTTGCGGTCGAGCCTGCAACGATCAGGTCGCTGTCGTCGCCACGCTTGTTCACGACTTCTGCGTAGGCCACGCCACCGCCGCCACCGGCGAGGTTCACGACCTGCATGGTCTTTTCAATCAGGCCCAGGTCCTGCAGGGATTTACCAACCTGACGGCAGGTGAAGTCCCAGCCACCACCGGGGTTTGCGGGAGCGATGCACTCGGGGTTTTCGGGCTGCCAGCCTTCGGCCGATGCTGCAAATGCAGATGCACCCAGCATCAGGGCGGCCACGGTCATGCGAGTCGCTTTAAAGATCATTGATGTTCTCCTCCACAGTGATCCTTCGGACAGATGTGTGTCTGTCCGGTCCGAACCCGCCAGCGCTGCTTGTCTTTGCAGTCTCCTCGTGGCGGGCTATGAAGGAGTTAAGTAGCGATGAAAGCTGTCGCGAACCTGTCAATTTGACAGCAAAGCGTCAGCAGATAGGCCCGATAGAGGAAAAAGATGCGCATTCTGATTGTCGAGGACGCCACCGACATGGCAGAGGCCATCGCGATTCGCCTCGGCAAAGCAGGCATGGCCTGCGATCTAGCCGAATCGTGCGAGGCGGCCGAGGATTTCCTTGCGGTGCAGCGCTACGATGCCTTGGTTCTCGATATCAACCTTCCGGACCGCACGGGGACAGAGCTACTGGCGGACCTGCGCGCCCGCGGTGTGCGCACCCCCGTCTTGATGCTGACCGCGTTGTTTTCCGTGGATGATCGGGTATCGGCCCTGAACCTCGGGGCGGATGACTATCTAGTAAAGCCCTTTGATTACAGAGAATTAGAGGCCCGCCTCCGCGCCCTGATCCGCCGCGAAGCCGAGCAGAAGACCGACACCCTGACCCTTGGCCCTCTGAATTTCCAGCCCTCGACCATGACTGCTGATCTGTCTGGCACGCCGCTGGATCTAACCCGCAGAGAGGCTGCTTTGCTGGGCCTTTTGCTGCGAAACAGCGGCAAAACCCTGAACAAAGAGCGCCTCTATGACGGCCTCTTTGCCTTCGAAAACGCGGATGTGGGGCTGAACGCGATTGAGCTGTATATCGGTCGCCTCAGGAAAAAACTGGCGGGCAGCGGGGTCGCGATCGAGACTCAGCGCAGGCTCGGATACCGGATTTCTTTGGATGGCTGAGGCAACAAATTCCGCCCTGAGACAGCGCTCATTATCGTCACGCGTCGTGACAGGTGTGCTGTCACTGTTGCTCGTGGGTGGAATCATTGTTGCCATCGCCAGCTTTGCTTACGGTCGCCAAGCCGCCCGCCAAGCCTACGACCGCCTGCTCCTTGGCGCCGCAAACGACATCGCCGAGTCCATCACCATTGTCGGCGGCGAGCCCCTGACCGATCTGCCCGTCTCGGCATTCCAACTCTTGGCCTTGGCCCCCGACGACCGGATCGCCTATGCTGTCCGCGGTCCCAGAGGGCAGCTTTTGACCGGCCAAGACAGCGTCCGTCTGCCCAGATCCGAGACCTCGAGCGGCCCGACTTTCTACGACGCCCCGATGCAAGACGAGACCGCTCGTTTCGTGACCGTCTACCGCCGCTTTGCCGAGAGGGACTTTTCCGGCACCGTCAGCGTGACTGTAGGCCAAACTTTGGCCGCGCGGAATGTGATGGCATTGGGCCTGACCCGCGACGCACTGATCGCATCGCTCGTGGCGGGCCTCGCGTTGATGGTTCTGGCGACGCTGGTGATCCGCAACGCCATGGCGCCCTTGAACCGGATCGCGGACGAACTACTGGCCCGCGACCCATATGACCTGACGCCAATGGATCGCAACGTGCCCGCTGAAGTGTCCGTCATGATCGACGCGATGAACCGTTTTATGCTGCGGCTGGACCGCCAAGTGACCAGCATGCGCCACCTGATCTCGGACACCGCGCATCAGCTGCGCACCCCCGTTGCCGCGATCCGCGCGCAGTCCGAGTTGATCGTCGAAGAGACTGACGAAGACACCCGCAACCAGATGGTCACCCGTCTGACCCGCCGCTCGCGGTCCTTGGGCGAATTGCTGGACCAGATGCTGTCCCGTGCATTGGTGATCCACCGTTCGGATAGCGCGCCCCCCCTTCCCATCGACCTGCGGGACATTGCGCTGAATGTGGTCGAGTCCCGCGATCATGAACTTTTGTCCCCCGGAACCGAGGTCGAACTCCGCATCGGTCCGGACGAGGTGATCGTGATGGCCGACGAAATCTCTTTGACCGAGGCTGTGAAGAACATGTTCAACAACGCCCTGCGGCATGGGAAGTCGCCTGTGGTGCTTGGGGTCACTCAAGAGGGCGCGCAGGCTGCCATCTGGGTCGAGGATGCAGGTAACGGCCCGCCAGCCGACATTCTGGACCGCATCGGCGAACGGTTCGAACGCAGCGCGGCCTCTTCGGGCCGGAGTGCGGGACTTGGTCTGTCTATCGTGCGCTCCGTCGCCAGCGCATTTGCAGGCGAACTTAGCATGGGACAGGGCGACAGCGGTTTTCGCGTGACCCTCACCCTGCCCGCCCGTTCCGGAGAGCTCGAATGATCCGTAAAGCACTCTCTGCCCTACTTCTCTGCGCTTCCACGCTCACGGCTCAGGCCGAAGAAGCCGTGGCAGTGTTCGGCGACGAAACCGCTCGCCCGATGCTGTTTCGCTCGACCACGGACATCCGCGTCCTTGGCCCCACGATCGAGGAGTTTGTGCGCCTCAACCCCGATGTCCGCGTGATCTATGAACAGTGGGGCTCGAACGCGCTCTTTGCCGAATCCCAGAAGGACTGCGAAGCAGGCACAGGCGCGGACGCCATCCTATCATCCGCCGTTCACCAGCTGGTCTCTCTGGTCAATACCGCCTGCGCAGCGCCCTATCGGTCCCCCTTGACCGAAACATTGCCGAATGATCGCCGCTGGCGCGACGAGCTTTGGGGCATCACGCGCGAAGCTGCCGTCATCATCTACAACACCGCCCTCTTGCCCGAAGAGGACGTGCCCCACAGCCGGTTCGAACTTCTCGACTTGATGCGTCAGGACAATCCGGCTTACGAAGACCGCATCGCGACCTATGACGTCGAAGCGTCCGGCCTCGGGTACCTCTTCGCCTTCTCGGACAGTATCGAGGCCAGCACATTCGGCGCCCTGCTCGAAGGGTTCAGCCGCGTTGACGCGGTCGCCACATGCTGCTCGAACGAGATTATCGAAGGGGTCGGTTCAGGCCGCTACCTGATCGCCTACAATGTGCTAGGGTCCTATGTCAGCACCCAGTACCGCGACAATGTCAGCGTGGTGATGCCTGAGGACTACACCCTCTTTCTGTCACGCGCCTACATGATCCCGCGAGACGCGCAGAACCAAGGTGCCGCCACACGGCTGCTGGATTTCCTGCTCTCCAGCCAAGGCAACGCGCTGCTTCGCGAAAGCGGCCTCGTCATGCGCCGCGACCCCGAAGAGACCTTTCTCCCTGAAAGCTCCGAACGAGCGATCCCGATCAACCCAATGCTACTGGTTGCCCTGGACCAGCACCGCCGCAAACGGTTCATCGCGCAATGGCGATCGACTTTTGGCGCCCCACAATTTCTGTCTCCCTAAAAAAGGGAGGGCGCAGGCCAGTGAGGAGGGGCCTGCGCCGGATAGCGCCACTTGGGATAGACGTAGGGGAGTCAGGTGGCGCAAAGCGTTGAGCGCGTGAGGAAACGACGCTCTCGCCCATTATCAAGGCTAAACATGCCGCCACGGCCCTCGATCACATCAATGATCAAATCCGTGTGTTTCCACACCTCGTACTGACTACCCGAAATGTAGAATGGCATACCGCCAATCTCTCCAATTAAAACATCGTGCTCGCCAACACGGAAATCTCCTTGCGCATAACACATCGGGGCCGAGCCATCGCAGCAGCCTCCGGACTGGTGGAACAAAACAGGCCCATGATCGGTGACGATCTCGGACAACAGTTCCAGCGCTTCGGGGGTGGCAGTCACCTTGTCCAGTTTTTCAGACATGCCCCGCCTCCTTCATCTTGGCGAAAATACCCTCGGGGGGGTGTGGGGGGCCGAAAGCCCCCCACATGTTCTGAAGTTAGAAGAAGCCCAGTTTCTTGGGGCTGTAGCTGACCAGCATGTTCTTGGTCTGCTGGTAGTGGTCCAGCATCATCTTGTGGGTCTCGCGACCAACACCCGACTGCTTGTAGCCACCGAACGCTGCGTGTGCAGGGTATGCGTGGTAGCAGTTGGTCCAGACACGACCAGCCTGGATCGCGCGACCAAAGCGGTAGCAGGTGTTCGCATCACGCGACCATACGCCTGCACCCAGACCGTAGAGGGTGTCGTTTGCGATCTCGAGCGCCTCGTCGGCATCCTTGAAGGTGGTGACCGAAACAACGGGGCCAAAGATCTCTTCCTGGAAGACGCGCATCTTGTTGTGGCCCTTCATGACGGTCGGCTTCACATAGTAGCCGTTCGCCAGATCGCCACCCAGATTGTTGCGCTCGCCGCCGATCAGAACTTCTGCACCTTCCTGACGGCCGATGTCGAAGTAGCTCAGGATCTTTTCCATCTGCTCGCTCGACGCCTGCGCACCGATCATGGTGTTGGGGTCCAGCGGGTCGCCCTGAACGATGGCTTCAACGCGCTGCAGAGCACGCTCCATGAAGCGGTCGTAGATCGATTCGTGGATCAGAGCGCGGCTGGGGCAGGTGCAGACTTCGCCCTGGTTCAGCGCGAACATAACGAAGCCTTCGATCGCTTTGTCAAAGAAGTCGTCGTCTGCGTTTGCTACGTCTTCGAAGAAGATGTTCGGCGATTTGCCACCCAGTTCCAGAGTCACGGGGATCAGGTTTTCCGAGGCGTACTGCATGATCAGACGGCCGGTCGAGGTTTCGCCGGTGAACGCGATTTTCGCGATGCGCTTCGAGGTTGCCAGCGGCTTACCTGCTTCCAGACCAAAGCCGTTGACGACGTTCAGAACGCCTGCGGGCAGTGCGTCTGCGATCAGTTCACACAGAACCATGATCGCTGCGGGGGTCTGTTCTGCGGGCTTCAGAACCACACAGTTACCAGCTGCCAGTGCAGGTGCCAGTTTCCAGCACGCCATCAGCAGGGGGAAGTTCCAAGGGATGATCTGGCCAACAACACCCAGAGGCTCGTGGAAGTGGTACGCGATGGTGTCCGCGTCGATTTCCGAGATCGCGCCTTCTTGCGAGCGCAGAACGCCAGCAAAGTAGCGGAAGTGGTCGATCGCCAGCGGAAGGTCAGCCGCCATGGTTTCGCGGATCGGCTTACCGTTGTCCCAGGTTTCACATGTCGCCAGAAGCTCCATGTTTTCTTCCATGATGTCTGCGATTTTCAGCAGAACAGCCGAACGGGCTGCGGGCGCGGTGTGGCCCCATGCAGTTTTCGCTGCGTGTGCCGCGTCGAGCGCTGCTTCGATATCGCTTTCGTCCGAACGTGCGATTTCACAGATCTTGCCGCCGGTGACGGGGCTGCCGTTGTCGAAATAGCGACCGTTCTTCGGTGCAACAAATTGGCCATTGATAAAGTTGTCGTAGCGCTCCTTGAAGGGCGACACGCGTGCTGCGGAGCCGGACTGAGCCATCTCGTTCATAATAATTCCTCCTCGTTGACCCGGCTATCCTCCAGCCGGGATTGACAACAGCCTCGCCTAATAGAGGTGGTTTGCGCAGCCCCACCAAAGTCTCATTGTTGGTGGCGGTGTCTCAGGATTGAGACAGTCAGTGAGTCTTTTCCGAGATTCCGAGCCGCTTCATACGGCGATACAGCGTCGCTCGCCCGATTCCGAGAGCCTTGGCCGCCGCTGAAACGTTTCCTTCGGCCCGAGACAGGGCACGAACGACCGCCGCGCGCTCTGCGCCTTCGAAGCCTTTGGGTGATTCTTTCGGGCGCCCCAGCACATCGACGGCCGGGATCGGGCGCAAAGACCCTTCGGTTGGCAGGCCCAGCGCTGCGCGTGCCAGGCGGGTCGCGCCGACGACCAGATCATCCCCGTCGACGGCAAGCAAAGCGCCCTCTTTGCCCTCATCGCCAGCAAAGATGATCCGCGCCTTCTGGTAGGTCGCGCGGAAGTAATCGACCTCGATCTGACGGGCTGTTTGCTCGACCATTGCCGAAATCAATTGATTGAACCCTTGAGTCTGGTCGCTGCGGGCCGACGAGACGTCCAAAGCCCCAAGGAGCTGCCCTTCGGGTCCGAAAATCGGCGCATCCATACAACTCAGGCCGGTGTTGCGCGCCATGAAGTGGTCTTCTCGGTGGATGGTCACACGGCGGCGTTCAGCCAGACAGGTGCCGATCCCGTTCGTGCCTTCGGTCTCTTCGCTCCAGTTCACACCGGACCAGAGGCCCCACTTGGCGAACACATCCGCATCCCCGTCACTCACGCGATGCTGCAAGACGACGCCCTGTGCATCGGTCAGAAGAACAGCAAAGCCCGATTGCTGCACCAATGCATAGAGGCTGTCCACGCGCGGGGTCGCGCTACGGACGAAGCCGTCATTCATGTGAACCAGGCGATCGAGCTCTAGCGCGGACAGTCGCTCTGGCCCTTTGCCTGCGGCCGGATCGACACCATGGCGGACCAAGGATCGCCTCCACGATGCAGCCAATCGGGAGCGGGCCGCTGCAGAGCCGGACTCGACAACGGAAAGAACACGGTCTGCATGGTCACGAAGTTCGGACACTGGCACCTCCCCTATGCGGCAGGCCCGCCATTCTCCTCAGATGGCAGGACTTGCGCGGGTAGTGTTCTCGAAACGGAAATGGCCCGCAAGGAGATAATCCCTGCGGGCCATCGTTCAATGGTCCTAAACTAGCGGATTACCGCCCGCCTTCATCCCCGTCTTCACCGGCATCGTCGTCGGTGTGATCGGGCAAGTCCAATTCCTTGGGCTTGTTGCGGGCGTCCGACGTGTCGGTGACGTCGTCGGCCTTGGCGTTGACCAGTTCCTGACCGTCTTTCTTGACCCGCATCGGGACGGACGAGCCGTCCTTGTTCTCGGCCCAAGTAAGGGTCTGGTAGGGGAACGGGATCTCGATACCGCGCTCGTCAAAGATGCGCTTGATGATCTCGTTATACGCGCGGCCGATGCCCCATTGATCGCCGGGACGGGTCTTGATCCGGCCGCGCAGAACGATGGCACTGTCGCCAAAGCTGTTCAGACCGAACCACTCGAAGTCGCCAGTGATCTTGAAGCCGTTCTCGCCCTCTTTAAGCTCGTTGAAGGCATCGAACATGGCTTCTTTCACCTCGGGCACGCTCTCGCGATAGGCGACACCCATGTCGGCGACAAAGTAGCCGTAGTCCATCATGTAGTTCGACACCATGTCGACGCTGCTGAACGGGATCATGTGGTAGATACCCTGATAGTCACGCAAGCTTACCGAGCGGATGGTCAGCTTTTCGACCACACCGGTGGTGCCGTTCAGGGTGATCACGTCGCCGACGTTAATCACGCCCTCAAACTGGATGAAGATACCGGTGATGATGTCCTGCACCATCTTCTGGGCACCAAAACCAATGGCCAGACCCAGCACACCAGCCGAAGCCAGCAGCGGCGCGATATCCAGACCAATCTGCGAGAGCACGAACATCAACGTGATGATAATCAGCGCGATGGTCGCCGCGTTGCGCAACAGGCTGAGCAGTGTGGTTTCGCGCGAGGTCGGCGCTTTGCCCCAATCGGGGTTCAGGCGGTAGTCGACCCAAGACGTCAGCGACAGCCAGATCAGGCAGGACACGGCTAGGATGAGCAGCACGCTGATGGTCTTGGCCGACAGGGTCGCGCCAAAGTTCGATGCCAGCGCAGCGCCAAGGTCAAACACACCCAATGCATTCAGAGCGAACACCACCACGAACAGGAAGATCACAACGCGCAGGCCAGCCATGACTTTGGGCACAAAGCTGTTCAGGCGGGTCTCCAGCAGTGGCAGGCGCTGTTTCCACGAATCCGGCAGGTGCACGCCGTTGCGGACGAAATGGGTCAACCAACCGGAAGCCATCATCCCAAGTAGGACAACAAGCGCGACCTGAGCCGTATTCACAAAGGTCTGGAACACAACGTTGGTCGAGCGGGTCATCACGATGACAAACACGCCCGCCAAATACAGCAGCACGGGCCAGTGCCAGCTGCGCGCCAGAACGCGGGCGGCACCTTTGGGCGCTCTGTCTTCGTCCTCACCCAGCAGGTAGCTGGCGACGTTGCCACGATTGCGCAGCACGGTCGCAACGATGATCCCCAGCACCAGCAGAGCCAACAGCAAGGTCACAGCGCGGCCCGTCATGTAGGACAGATCTGTGTTCACCACGGGAACGACCAGCAACTGACCGTAGCCCAGCAGGCCAATCAGCAGGTTCAAGCGGCGTGACACGTAACGAGCAGTTTCGTCCGTCAGCGGGAAAATCCGCAGGCTTGATGTCGCGGGCGAGAAGACCAGACGCACAACTACTTTGATCAGTTCGACCACGAGGAAAGCGTTCAGGTAGAGGGTCTGACGTATCCCGATCTCACCGAATTCGCCAAAGACCATCAGGGCCAGCGCATAACCCGTGAGCCACGAGATCAGCACAATCAGAACGTCAATCGCGCCGGACAGGAAGAACAGGCCAACAGACCGCAGGAACAGGCTGTCAGAGGCTTTGGCCCCCAGTCGCTGGTAATAGCTGGTCGCAAAGCTGCGCAGCACAATGAACACGGCGATGGTCGAGATGATGACCAGCCCCAAATCCTTGAACGTTACCAGCAGATCAGAAGCATCCCCTGCCCCGAGTGCAGACAGAGTCGAGAAAGAGAAGGTGATCTGGCGCCAGATCTGAGTGCTCTCGGCGGTCAGATCTTCGGCTAAGGATTTGGTAAAGGTCGCGATTTGACGACCAAAGGAAACATCTTCGCTTTCGGCGACGGCGGCGGCTTCATCAGCAGCCTTCTCGACCGCGGTTTCGTCGGTCTGCTCAGTGGTCGCATCCGCGCTGGACGCGTTGTCAGACGTGTCGATGTCGCGCAGCGCTTCGATCAGCTTGGCGCGCGAGGCATCGTCTTGCAAAACATCAATGAGTTTGTCGGTTTCGGAGGTTTGGCTGTCAGCACTCTGCGAAGAGGATGTCTCGGCCGAAGTCGCGGTGCTGCTGTCTTGAGCCAGCAGGGCACCGGACCACATCAGCATCAGCGCCATCACACAGGCCAGCATCAGCTTTGACAGGGTCGAAAGGGAGCGGATCATATTCAGGAAGTTCTTCTCGGTCATAATTTTCAGGTTTTCCGGCCCGCGTGCAGCAGAGGGATGCGCACGGCGAAGCGGGCCGAACAAGGCTATACTTAGGGACAAAAGCGCCTTCGCATGTGAAAGGTTCCCTATCGCTTAACCTTTTCAGCAGAAAATTCATTAGCAAAGTGCTCAACCCCGCCATCACGTTCCTGTCGGTCGATTGAAAAAATGCAATAAAACGGGTGACATCGCCGGACCGCCGCAGCACAGTCGGCTGCATGTTTGACGCCGCCCTACGCCCACTTATTGATCCTGCCCTCAACCGTTTGGGCACCCGACTGGCGCGTTTTGGCTGTAGCGCAGATTCGGTGACGCTGGTGGGATTGGCCCTCGGGCTGGGGGCCGCTGGGGCTATTGCCACGGGACATCCGCTGTGGGGTCTGATCCTGCTTTTGGCCAGCCGTCTGGCTGACGGATTGGACGGCGCCATCGCCCGCGCCACTCAGAAGACGGACTTTGGCGGCTACCTCGATATCACTTGCGATTTTCTGTTCTACGGCGCTGTACCCTTAGCGTTCGTCGTCCTTGATCCTGCGGCCAACGGGCTTGTCGGAGCGTTCCTCTTGACCAGCTTTTACTTCAATGGCGCGAGCTTTCTGGGCTACGCGATACTTGCCGAAAAGCACCGGATGGAGAGTTCGGCCCGCGGGTCCAAATCGCTCTATTTCACGGGCGGCATCCTCGAAGGGGCCGAGACCATCGGTTTTTTCGTTCTGATCTGCCTGTGGCCTGTCCTGTTCGCGCCCGCGTCCTATGTCTTTGGCGCACTGTGTTTTGTCACCGCTGTATCCCGCATTTTGTTGGCCCGCCAAGTCTTCGGGCCCACCATCCAAGAAGAGGAAGAAATTTGATGAAACGCCTGACTGCGGCTTTGGCTGCGTCCCTCTTGGCTACCACTGCCTTTGCCCAACCTGATCCGACCGACTGGGACTCCGTATTGGACGAAGCGCGCGGGCAGACCGTGTACTGGAACGCTTGGGGCGGATCGACGACCACGAACGACTTTATCGCTTGGGTCGGGGACCGCATGGCCGAGGAATATGGCGTGACCCTAGAACATGTGAAGCTGACCGACACCGCCGATGCTGTGGCCCGCGTTCTGGCCGAGCAGCAGGCTGGTACGAACGAAGGCGGCGCGATCGACATCATCTGGATCAACGGCGAAAACTTCGCCTCGATGAAGCGTCAGGACCTGCTTTTCGGCCCCTTTGCCGAAGCGCTGCCGAACTGGCAGTACGTGGACACCGAGGGCAAGACCGTCCAGACCGACTTCACCATCCCGACCGAGGGCTACGAGAGCCCGTGGGCCATGGCGCAGGTGGTCTTCATGTATGACACGGCCGACATTGACGCGCCTCTGCCATCGATGAATGCCATTCTGGAATGGTCCAAGGCCCATCCCGGCCGCTTCACCTACCCCCAGCCGCCGGATTTCCTAGGTGCGACCTTCCTCAAACAGGCTCTGCTGGACTTGGTCGAGGACCCAGCCCCGCTGATGGAACCTGCAACGCCCGAGACGTTTACCAAAGTGTCGGCCCCCGTTTGGGACTTCCTCGAAGAGCTGACCCCGAACCTGTGGCGCAAGGGCGAGACCTATCCCCAAAGCGGCCCCCAGCAAATCCAGCTGCTGAATGACGACGAGATTGATCTGGCGATCAGCTTCAGCCCGGGCGAGGCCTCGACCGCGATCTCGAACTTCGAGTTGCCTGACACCGTGCGCACCTTTGTTCTGGACAAGGGCACCTTGGGCAACGCCAGCTATCTGGCCATTCCCTACAATGCGAATGCGGCGGCGGGTGCGATGGTTGTCGCAAACTTCATCCTGTCACCAGAGGCGCAGGCCCACGGTCTGGACCCGCTGAACCTTGGGTACGGCACGGTTCTGGACATGGACAAACTGTCAGACGATCAGAAAGCGGCCTTTGACGCGATTGATCTGGGCATCGCGACCCTGACACCCGCGGAACTCGGCACTGCCCTGCCCGAACCCCACCCTAGCTGGATGGAGATGCTCGAAACCGAGTGGACCGCCCGCTACGGGGTCCAGTGACGCCAAGCCTGACATGGGTTCCCCGCCTGACACTGGCCGCTTTGGTGCTGCCGGTTGGGGCGGGGCTATGGGGGGTGATTGCCCCCCTCTTGGGTCTGGTGCAGATCAACGGCGCCGACCCTACTGAGGCGATTGATGACCTGTTCGCTTGGCCCGGACTGACGCGCGCTTCGCTCCTGAGCGTCACGACCGGCATCGGGGCTACCGTTCTGGCGCTGGCAATTGTCGTTCTAATCCTGTGCCAACTGCATGGAACACGCGCATTGGGTTGGCTGCGCCGCCTGCTCTCTCCACTTTTGTCGGTCCCCCACGCCGCGGCGGCATTCGGACTGGCCTTTTTGATTGCGCCGTCTGGTTGGGTGGCCCGCCTGTTCAGCCCGTGGGCCACCGGATGGGACCATCCGCCCGACATCCTGATACTAAACGACCCGTGGGGCATGGCGCTGACCCTTGGTCTTGCGATCAAAGAAGCCCCCTTTCTGCTGCTCATGTCTTTAGCCGCATTGGGGCAGGTTCGCGCGGACCAATCTATCTACATCGCCCGTGCCCTTGGGCACAGCGGCTCCGGCGCGTGGCTGAAGACCGTTTTCCCCGCAGTCTACCGTCAGATCAGGTTGCCCGTGTACGTCGTGCTGGCCTATTCGATGACCGTGGTGGATGTGGCGATGATACTTGGTCCGACGCGCCCAACCACGCTGTCCGTGCAGATCCTACGCTGGATGTCGGACCCTGACCTTGCATATCGCCTCCAAGGCGCAGCCGGTGCGCTCCTGCAACTCGGGCTGGTTCTTGGCGCCTTGGGTCTGTGGTGGGTCGCCGAACGTCTGGTCGCCCGTCTTGGCAAACGCTGGGTCGAAGGCGGCAGTCGGAGCCTGCACCTGAACAGGCTGCGTCCGCTGGCAAGAGGCGTCGGAGCGGTCACAGCGCTTGCCGTCTTGCTTGGTCTGATGGGGTTGTTTGTCTGGGCGCTCGCCGGACAATGGCGCTATCCCGACGCTTGGCCACAGCAACTTTCTCTGCGCAGTTGGCAACGGTTTGCGCCGCAGATCACCGATCCGCTCCTCGAAACTGCGGTGATTGCTCTGATCAGCACGATGATCGCGCTGGCGCTCTGCATCGGCAGCTTGGAGGCCGAAAGCCGCCACAACCTACGCCCGACGACACGCGCGATGGCGCTGCTCTATCTGCCCCTTCTCATCCCGCAAATCGCCTTCTTGCCGGGGCTACAAGTGCTGCTACTTCAGGCCGGACTAACCTCGGGCCGATGGGTGGTGATCCTGTCTCATCTGGTGTTCGTACTGCCCTATGTTTTTCTGTCTCTGTCTGATCCGTGGCGGGCTTGGGATACGAGATATGGCACCGTCGCTCGGGCGCTCGGGACGAGCCCGAATGGTGTTCTGTTGCGTGTTCGCCTGCCTATGCTGCTGACCCCAGTCCTGACCGCAGCAGCGGTGGGATGCGCGGTGTCGGTTGGGCAGTACTTGCCCACTTTGCTTGCAGGAGGCGGCCGCGTCGCCACCATCACGACCGAAGCTGTCGCCCTAAGCTCCGGCGGAAACCGCCGCGCGATTGGGGTGTACGGGGTCGCCCAAACCCTTGCCGCGCTTATCCCCTTTGCCATCGCACTCGGCCTACCAAGGCTGATCCACCGCAACCGCCGCGCCTTGATACCGGAGAGATCATGACCACCGGATTAACTCTGAAATCCCTGCGCATCTTCCGTGACCAATCACTCTTGGTCGCGCTCGATACGACCGTGCAAGCAGGAGAGGTCTTGTCGATCATGGGACCGTCGGGCGCGGGGAAATCGACACTTCTCGCGGCGCTGACGGGGACACTTGCACCCGCATTCCGACAAGAAGGGCACGTGATCCTGAACGGGCGCGACGTGACCACCCTACCAACGGAGCATCGGCGCATCGGTATCCTGTTTCAGGACGATCTGCTGTTCCCACATTTGAGCGTCGGTCAGAACCTCGCCTTCGGATTGGCTAAAGGCGGCACCCGCACTGAGCGACGTGCGAAAATTGAAACTTCACTGGCGGATGTGGGGCTGGAGGGCTTCCATGATCGCGATCCGGCGACCCTTTCTGGCGGACAAAAGGCACGGGTCGCTCTGATGCGGATGCTGCTGAGTGCGCCCGAAGCGCTGCTATTGGACGAGGCGTTCAGTGGCCTTGATCCAGCCCTACGCGAACAAATACGGGCGCTGGTGTTTACCCGCGCCCGCACCTTGAATTTGCCTGTTGTGATGGTCACCCACGACCCCGCCGATGCAGAGGCCGCAGGCGGGCCAATCCTGAAAATCGGTTAGGCCGCGCTACGCGGGTCTACCAGATTACGCAGGATGTCATCCTTGGTGATCTGACCGATGATCTGGCCGTCCTTGATCACAGCCAGCGGAGTTTCGGTGCCCATGATGCGCTGCATCACGTCGCCCACTGGCATCCCTGCATCCACTTGATCGGTCGCCAGAGATGACGCCGGCGACATGATATCGCCCGCGCGCAGAACACCCAGCGGGTTCATGTGCGCCACAAACTCGGTCACATAGTCGTCTGCAGGCTTCGAGAAGATCTCTTGCGGAGTGCCACACTGGACGATCCGGCCGCCTTCCATGATCGCGATCCGGTTGCCGATCTTGAATGCTTCGTCCAGATCATGGCTCACGAAGATGATGGTGCGGTTCAGCTTCTGCTGAAGCTCCAGAAGTTCGTCCTGCAGTTTGGCACGGATCAACGGGTCGAGCGCACTGAAGGGTTCGTCCATTAGCAGGATCGGCGCGTCGGTCACGAACGCGCGGGCCAGACCCACACGCTGCTGCATACCGCCTGACAGTTCACCGACCTTGCGGTCAGCCCACTGGGACAGGCCCACAAGCTCAAGCTGCTTCTCCACCTTGGAATCGCGCTCGGCCTTGTCCATGCCGCCAAGTTCCAGACCCAGCTGCACGTTCTCGCGCACAGTGCGCCACGGCAGCAGACCAAACTGCTGGAAGACCATGGCGATCTGACTCAGACGCATGCGGCGCAGGTTCGCTTTGTCTGCGTGGGTAATGTCGACCATTTGGTTGCCGTCATTCACCAGAACCGAGCCGCGCACGACGGGATTCAGGGCATTCACAGCCCGCAGAAGAGTCGACTTGCCCGAACCAGACAGGCCCATCAGCACCAGAATTTCACCGGTCCCAACCTCGAGCGAGCAGTTGTGCACGCCCAAGACCTGACCGCATTCCTGCTGAACGGTGCCGCGGTCGGCGCCCTTGTCCATCAGGGGCAGCGCAGATTGGGGATTGTCGCCAAAGACGATGGAGACGTTGTCGAATTTAACAGCCGTGCTCATTTCTTTTCCCCTTTGCTCAGCATCCGATCCAGCATGATGGCGACGACCACGATGACAAAGCCGGACTCAAAGCCGAGTTTGGTGTTCACCTGGTTCAGAGCGCGCACCACAGGCACACCAAGGCCATCCGCGCCAACCAGCGCAGCGACCACAACCATCGACAGCGACAGCATGATGGTCTGGTTCAGGCCCGCCATGATCTGCGGAAGGGCATAGGGAAGTTCGACCTTGAATAGCACCTGATTGGGGGTCGCACCGAACGCACGCGCTGCTTCGAGCAGCTGCTGCGGGGTCGAGGACACTCCCAGATAGGTCAGGCGGATCGGCGCGGGCAGCACGAAAATCACGGTCGCGATCAGGCCCGGCACCATCCCGATGCCGAAAAACACGATCGCAGGGATCAGATAAACAAAGGTCGGCAGCGTCTGCATCAGGTCGAGCACCGGCCGCAGATAGGTGTAAACCTTGGGTTTGTGGGCGGCAAAAATCCCGATCGGCACGCCGACCAGCATACAAACCACACAGGCCGACATCACCAGCGTGATGCTCTCGGTGGTTTCCTCCCAGTAGTCCTGGTTCAGGATGAACAGAAACCCAACGAACACAAACGCACAGATTTTCCAGCTGCGCTGGATGACCCATGTCAGCGCGACAAAGAACGCGATCACCACCAGTGGGTGAGGCGTCTGAAGCAGCCACAGGATGGCGTTGATCAGCCAGTCCATGGCATTTGACATGCCTTCGAAGAAAAATTCGGCGTTATCGCGCAAAAAGTCGAACACGACCTCGGCGCCTTCGCCTACCGGAATTTTGTTATCGGTTAACCAATCTAGCATCTATCACTCGTTCTCTGGTCGGAGGGGAAACCTAATAAAATGGGGCCCGGCTGAATGAACCGGGCCCCGACAGGTCAGTGATCAGAGGCCCATGTGTGCCTTGACTGCGGCAACCGCGTCGCCACCGTCGAGGGTGGTCACGCCTTCGAGCCAAGGCTCGACTTCAGCAAAGTTCGCTTTGATCCACGCTTCGGTTGCGTCACCGGCTTCTTCGCCGTCGTTCAGGATCGCGCCCATGACTTCGTTTTCCATGGCGAGGCTGAACTTCATGTTCTTCAGCAGCTGGCCAACGTTCGGGCACTCTTCTGCGTAGCCTTTACGGGTGGTGGTGTAGACCACGCCCTCACCGCCAAAGAAGTCTTCGCCACCGGGCAGGTACTTCAGGCTGAAGTTCGCGTTCATGGGATGGGGTTCCCAGCCGAGGAAGACAACGTCCTTCTCGTCTTTGTAGTTGCGCGACACCATCGCGAGCATGCCCTGCTCCGAGCTTTCGACAACTTCGAAGTTCTTCAGGCCGTGGGTGTCGTTCTCGGTCAGGCCGATCAGGTAATCGTTGCCTTCGTTGCCGGGCTCGATGCCATAGATCTTGCCGTCCAGCGACTCTTCGAACTTGGCGATGTCACCATAGGACTGCAGACCGCGCTCGTAGGTGTAGGTGGGAACGGCCAGAGTGTACTTGGTGCCTTCGAGGTTCACGACCAGCTGCTCGATCTCGCCTTTATCGAGGTAGGGCTGGATCGCGCCCGACTGTGCGGGGATCCAGTTGCCAAGGAACACGTCGACGTCATCGCTTTCTAGCGAGGCAAAGGTCACGGGAACCGACAGAACCTTGGTGTCGACCTTGTAGCCCAGACCTTCGAGGATATGGGTCGCGGTTGCGGTGGTGGTGGTGATGTCAGTCCAACCCACGTCCGAGAACGTCACTTCCGAGCAATCTGCGAATGCAGGAGCGGCGGCGATCACGGCCAGTGCAGAGATGGTTGCCTTGAATTTCATCTGGATTTTCCCTGTGTTGTTTGAGTGTGGTTTTGTTGATTGACTGGTCAATAAAAATCTTGTCTCGGTGAGAGAGTCAACGAAAAAGCCGGATTGGCACGGTTTCGTGCCGCAACGGACCAGATTTTACGCGGTTTGCAGGTTTGAAGTGCGATTGCCGGCATCAACGGGCGGCTGCTTTCAACCAAAGGAGGAACGAAGATCATGAGCGACACGAAACGGCCGAACATCCTCATCTTGATGGTGGACCAGCTCAACGGGACATTCTTTCCGGATGGACCGGCTGAGTTCCTTCATGCGCCCAACTTGAAAAAGCTGGCCGCGCGCTCCACCCGTTTCCGGAATGCCTATACGGCCTCCCCTTTGTGCGCACCTGGTCGCGCCTCCTTTATGTCAGGGCAACTGCCCAGTGATACCGGTGTCTACGACAACGCTGCTGAGTTCACATCGTCAATCCCGACATACGCGCACCATTTACGCCGTGCGGGCTATCAGACCTGTCTTTCGGGTAAAATGCACTTTGTCGGTCCTGATCAAATGCATGGCCTCGAAGAGCGTTTGACCACTGACATCTACCCTGCCGATTTCGGCTGGACCCCTGACTACCGCAAACCCGGCGAGCGGATTGACTGGTGGTATCATAACATGGGGAGCGTCACAGGGGCAGGGGTTGCGGAAATCAGCAACCAGATGGAATACGATGACGAGGTAGCCTACAACGCGACCCGTAAAATCTATGATCTGGGCCGCGGTCTGGACGACCGTCCTTGGTGTCTGACCGTCAGCTTCACCCACCCTCACGACCCCTATGTAGCGCGCAAGAAATACTGGGATCTATATGAAGACTGCGAGCATCTGCTGCCCGAAGTCGGCGCGATTCCCTACGAAGAGCAGGACAACCACTCGAAGCGGATTTTCGACGCGAACGATTGGCGCAGCTTTGACATCACCGAAGAAGATATCAAGCGTTCGCGCCGTGCCTACTTCGCCAACATCTCTTATCTGGACGACAAAATTGGTGGGATTCTCGAGGCGCTGGACGGCACCCGCCAGACCGAGAACACCATCGTCCTGTTTGTCTCGGACCACGGCGATATGCTTGGCGAGCGCGGTCTCTGGTTCAAAATGTCGTTCTACGAGGGCTCGTCCCGCGTGCCGATCATGATCGCAGCGCCCCAGATGGAGCCGGGTTTGGTCACTGAACCCGCGTCCAACATCGACATCTGCCCGACCGTTTGTGATCTGGCCGGCGTCAGCATGGAAGAGGTCATGCCGTGGACCACGGGTGAGTCGCTAGTGCCCTTTGGCCAAGGCGTCACGCGCGAAAGCCCCGTCGCGATGGAATACGCAGCCGAAGCTTCCTACGCGCCTATGGTTTGCCTGCGTCAGGGCAAGTACAAGTTTACCCGCTGCAAGCTGGACCCCGAACAGCTGTTCGATCTGGAGAAAGACCCGCACGAGTTGACCAACGTGGCTGGCGATCCCGAATACGCGGATGTTCTGGCGGAGTTCCAAGCTGAAGCAGACCGCCGCTGGGATCTGGACCGCTTTAATGCGGATGTGCGTTTCAGCCAGGCCCGCCGCTGGGTCGTCTACGAAGCGCTTCGCAATGGCGACTACTACCCTTGGGACTACCAGCCCCTTCAAAAGGCCTCGGAACGCTACATGCGCAACCACATGGACCTGAACGTCCTAGAGGAAAGCAAGCGCTTTCCCCGAGGCGAGTGACAAGCGATCTGCCAGCGGTGGCAAGCCGCTGGCCCTTGACCTTTGGTTTCAATCTGTTGGACCCTGCGGCATCCCCGCGGGGTCTTTTTGTTTCACAAAGGTCAGCCATGTCTCCGGACCCGTTCCAATCGCCAGACACCTTGCGCGCCGATATCGGTGATGCCGCGTGGATCGACGTGATGCAGGCCGTAGACCGGACCTATGCGGAACTTGTGGACTATCAGGAACAGCTGGAAACGCGGAACGCAGAGCTAGAAGCGCTGCGCACTTTCCTGTCCTCGATTATGCATTCGATCAGCGATTATCTGGTGGTGACCGACACCGCCGATTGCATCGCAGATGCCAGCCGGTCTTTCTGCAAGGCCGTGGGCCTGCCCGTGGAAAAGCTGATCGGCCAGCCCATCGCTGGCTTCCTATCGGGCGCCAGCAGCGCCGATCTGATGGGTGCGGTTGCCAAAACCATGGCCAAACGCGACGAACATACCGCCGAAGCCGAACTCTCAACCACCATTGGGCCCGAACCTGTGGAATTCCGCGTTTCTCCACGTCTGAGGGCGGGCCGAAAGCGGGCGGGTGTAATCCTGACGGGCCGTCCCTTGGGCGAACTCCGCCGTGCGTATTCCGAGCTGGAGACCAGCCACGAGGAACTGAAACAGGCCCAGACCCAGCTGGTCCGCAACGAAAAGCTGGCCTCGCTTGGTCGCCTCTTGGCCGGTGTAGCGCACGAATTGAACAACCCTATTAGCTTTGTCTACGCGAACACCCACGCGCTGGAGAAATACATCAACCGGTTCGAGACCTATTTTGACCGCGTGCAATCCGGCGCCTCTCGCGATGAGTTGGTCACCCTGCGCGCCGACCTGAAACTGGACCGAGATCTGCGGAACCTGCGCACCGCCATCAACGGTGCTCGCGACGGGGCCGAGCGGGTCAAGAACATCGTCGCAGACTTGCGCCGACTGTCTGCCGAAGGGTCTGGCGAATTGCGCCCCACGGATCTGGTTCAAACTGCCCGCATCTCTGCCGACTGGGTCGAACGCGGCAGCAAAAGCCACGTCAAAATTACCTTCATCGGCGAAGATCCATGCATCGCCCACGCCCGCGGCGGCCACATTCAACAAGTCTTGATGAACTTGATCCAGAACGCTGTCGACGCCATGTCAGGCCAAGAAGATGCCACGCTGGACATCTATACCCAATACGACGACACCCGCGCGATTATCGAGGTCACGGACAACGGCCCCGGCATTCCCGACAGTGCCAAGGCCAAGATTTTCGACCCCTTCTTCACGACCAAAGAGGTCGGCCAAGGCACCGGTCTCGGGCTCTCGATCAGTCACAAGATCGCCGATGAACACGGCGGTGCGTTGGAATTGGTTCCGACAGAAAGTGGCACATGTTTCCGGCTGACCCTGCAACGCGGAGATCAGACATGAATATCCTATGGCTCCAATCTGCGGGTTGCGGCGGCTGCACCATGTCACTGCTCTGCGCCGAAGACCCCAATGTGCTCGACCTGCTCGAAGGGGCGGGGCTGAACCTGCTCTGGCACCCGTCCTTGTCCGAGGCCACCGGGGCCGAAGTCCGCCGGATGCTCGACGCCATTCTGGCGGGAGAGCAGCCGCTGGACATTCTGTGTGTCGAGGGTTCGATCCTGCGCGGCCCCAACGGCACCGGCCGCTATCACATGCTGGCCGGCACAGGCCGCCCGATGATGGAGTGGGTCCGCGATCTGGCAGGCATCGCCAGCCACGTGGTCGCTGTGGGCACGTGCGCGGCCTATGGCGGGATGAGCTCGGCAGGCGAGAATCTAACCGACGCAGTGGGCCTGCAATACGATGGCGGCCACGCGGGTGGAGTCTTTCCCGCGACATGGCGCAGCAACTCTGGTTTGCCGGTCGTGAACGTGGCGGGCTGCCCGACTCACCCAGACTGGGTCACAGAAACACTGATGATGATCAAGGCGGGTGCACTGAACGAAAACGCGCTCGACGGCCTCGCGCGTCCCCGTTTCTACGCGGACACTTTGGTCCACCACGCTTGCACTAAGAACGAATTCTACGAATACAAAGCCAGTGCCGAGCACCTGTGCGAAATGGGCTGCATGATGGAGCATTTGGGCTGCGTCGGCACCCAAGCCGTCGGCGACTGCAATATCCGTGGTTGGAACGGCGCGAACAGCTGCACACGCGCAGGCTACCCCTGCATAAACTGCACCGCGCCTGAATTTGAAGAACCCGGCCACGGCTTTACCGAAACCCCGAAATTCGCGGGCATCCCCGTAGGCCTGCCCACTGACATGCCCAAAGCGTGGTTCATGGCCCTCGCCAGCCTGTCCAAGGCCGCGACCCCGAAACGACTGGCGGAAAACGCGGTGTCCGACCGCGTGACCGTGCCGCCCACTTTGCGAAAGCCCAAACCATGACGACCCTGCTTGTTGGACCCTTCAATCGTGTCGAAGGGGATCTGGAAATCCGGCTCGAGGTTGAGGATGGTCAGGTGGCAGCGGCTTATGCGAATTCGCCGCTCTTTCGAGGATTTGAGCGGATGATGGTGGGCAAAGGGCCGTTGGACGCGCTGACAATCACGCCGCGCATCTGCGGGATTTGCTCGATCAGTCAGTCGATGGCGGCGGCGGCGGCTCTTGCAGATTTGGCCGGAGTGCAGCCCGCGCCCGAAGGTGCCAAGGTCGCGGCGCTCTTGCATATGATCGAGAATGTCTCGGACCACATGGCGCATTTCAACCTGTTCTTCATGCCGGATTATGCGCGGGCGGGATACGCAAGTGCTGACTGGCACGGGCAGGTTTTGGATCGGTTCACCGCGGGCCAAGGCAGCGCCCTGCGCCGCGCGATCGAAGCCCGCGCCGATCTGCTGCACGTGGTCGGAATGCTTGGCGGTAAGTGGCCGCATACTTTGGCGATCCAGCCGGGCGGCGTAACCCGCACCCCGACCGCCCGCGACTTGATCCGCATTGGCGCGACCTTGCAGGCGTTCCGACGGTATCTGGAGGCCGAGACTTTTGGCGGCAAGCTAGAGGATTTCGCTGCCTTGGACAGCATTGAGTCGCTGGAAGCGTGGAGCGGTGGAGATGCAGCCCTGTTCCTGCGTGTCGCCGTTGCGACCGGCACAGGTGCGATGGGCAAAGGATCGGGCCGCTACATGTCCTTCGGCGCCTATCCGTTGCCCGACGGCCGCGTTTTCGATGCAGGTACTTGGGACAACGGCACCGAAACCTCCGTCGATTTCGAGGCAATCCAAGAAGACATCAGCCACGCGTGGTTGCTTGGCGATGCGGCCCACCCCACCCGGGGCGAAACGATCCCCGACGAGATGATGCGCGAGGAGGCCTACAGTTGGTGCAAAGCGCCGCGCCTCGCCGGTCGGACATTTGAAACCGGCGCACTGGCGCGGCAAATCATCGTAGGACACCCATTGGCAAGGGCGCTGGCGGCAGAGGGCGGCGTTCGCGCGCGGGTCGTGGGGCGTCTGCTGGAACTGGCCTTGACCCAGATTGAAATGGAGCGCCTGTTGCGCAGCATTCGTCCCGAAGAGCGTTTCATGGATCAGGTTCCATTGCCCTCAGACGGGACCGGCGTCGGTGTCGTCGAGGCTGCGAGGGGCGCTCTGGGACATTGGATCAGCGTCGAGGATGGCGCGATCAACAACTACCAGATCATCGCGCCGACGACGTGGAACTTTAGCCCTCGTGACACTGCAGGGACCGCCGGTCCGGTCGAAGCCGCTTTGGTCGGCGCGCCCGTGTCCGAGGGCGAGGACACGCCGCTGTCCGTGCAACACATTGTCCGCAGCTTTGACCCCTGCATGGTCTGCACGGTCCACTGATGAACGGCCTTCGCATCAGGGTGCGTGGACAGGTTCAGGGGGTAGGCTTTCGCCCCTTTGTCTGGACGTTGGCGCAGGATTTGGGAGTGACTGGCTACGTTCTGAACGATCCCGAAGGCGTGCTGATCGAAGCCTTTGGTCCCGTGGCCGCATTGCCCGAACTGATCCGCTCGAAAGCGCCGCCTTTGTCCCGCATCGATGCCATTGAAGTGTCGGAAATCACCGGAACGGCGCCGAAAGATTTCCGCATTATTGCGTCCAGCGGCACGGGGGCCGAAACCCGTGTGACGCCCGACGCTGCGACCTGCGACGCATGTCTGGCGGAAATTCAGGACCCAAAAGACCGCCGCTACAACTACGCTTTTGCCAACTGCACCCATTGCGGGCCACGATATACGATCTTGAATGCGCTGCCTTATGATCGCGCTCAGACCACGATGGCAGACTTCACCATGTGCGCTGATTGCGCGTCGGAGTACGCCGACCCGGCTGACAGGCGGTTCCATGCTCAGCCTATCGCCTGTCCGGGTTGCGGACCTCGACTGTGGATCGAGCCTGCGCACGATGATCCAATCGCCGAGGCTGCTGCCCGCCTGCGCCATGGGGAAATCCTCGCGATCAAGGGGCTTGGCGGGTTTCATCTGGCTTGTGATGCGCTGAACGCGGGCGCCATCGCAAATCTGCGGACCCGCAAACATCGCCCTGCGAAACCTTTTGCCCTGATGGGAACGCTCGGCGTGATCCAGCAGCATGCGGCACCGTCCGAGGCAGAGGTTGCTCTGCTCTCTGATCCCGCTGCGCCAATCGTGCTCTTGCAAAGCAACGGAACGCTGCCCGAAGGTGTCGCTCCGAACCAGAGCACGTATGGCTGGATGCTGCCCTACACGCCCCTTCATCACCTGCTGCTGGAGGCCTTTGGCGGGCCGCTCGTGATGACCAGTGGCAATCTGTCGGGCGAGCCTCAGGTCATCGACAATGATGAGGCGCGAGAGAAATTGGCGCCCTTTGCTGACGCTTTCATAATGCATGACCGTGATATCACGAGGCGGCTGGATGACAGTGTCGAGCGGATCACGACACATGGGCCGATGGTTCTACGGCGGGCACGGGGGCGGGTTCCGGGGACCCTGCCTCTGCCGAAGGGGTTCGAAAGCGCCCCTCAAACCGTCGCCTATGGCGGGCAGATGAAGGGGGCAATTTGTCTGATAAAGAACGGGCAGGCCTTGCTCGGCCACCATCTGGGAGAGCTGGATGAGGCCCTGACGTGGGAGGCGTTCCAGCAGGCAGACCGCGACTATGCAGCGCTGTTCGACCACAAGCCGCAGGTTGTGGCGGTGGACTTGCATCCTGATTTCCGCGCGTCGCGACACGGGGCCGCTCGGGCCGAGGCCGAGGGGCTGTCCCTGCAGGAAGTTCAACACCATCATGCCCACTTGGCAGCGTGTATGGGCGAGAATCTGTGGCCCTTGGACGGCGGCAAAATCGCGGGAATCATTCTGGACGGGTTGGGACTTGGGCCGGACGGGACTGTTTGGGGTGGGGAAATCTTGATTGGGGATTTCTTCGGGTTTGAGCGGGTTACGCATCTGTCGGCCGCTCCATTGGTTGGCGGCGATCGGGCGCAGGCGGAGCCTTGGCGCAACGCATTGGCACGGCTGGATCAGGCAGGCCTGTCTGATTGGGCGGATGAGCTGTTTCCTGAAGCGCCAAGAGATATGCTGCGGATGGCCGCTTCGCGCGGGTTGAATGCGCCGATGTCCACCAGTGCGGGACGGCTGTTCGATGCTGTGGCCGCCTGCCTGAACATCTGCGCGATGGGGCAAAGCTATGAGGGCGAAGCTGCGATGACCCTCGAGGCTCTGGCTCTAAAAGCCCCGGCGGAGGAGCAGTGTGGCGCCTATAAGATGCCGCAAACGCCGGGCGGGTTTGACGTGACAAAGATGTTCCAAGCCATCCGTGCGAACCTGAACACCCACACCAGCCCCCGAACCATCGCGTGGCGCTTCCACGCGGGCTTGGCGCAGACCTTTGCCTCTGCCGCCATAGACCTCGTGGACCAAGGACGGGCCAAAGCCGTCGCGCTGTCGGGGGGCTGTTTTCAGAACGCCTTACTCCTTGATCTGACCATTCAGGCGCTTGGCGACACCCCCTACCTGATCCACACCAAGACACCTGCCAACGATGGCGGGCTGGCCTTGGGGCAAGCACTGGTTGCAGCCGCCCGTCAGATTCCCCAAGCGGAAAGCATCTGACCAACAGGGTGGAAAGCTGGCAGCAAACCATCCGAATGCACCTGCAGAACTATTCAGAATAGTTGCAGCAAGCCTCTGATCTGACTGCGTTTTAAATGTGTGCCTCCGGTGCACCCATTCGCTTTGATCGAAATCGTCACCTGTCCGACATTCAGACTAACGGAATGTATGCAATTGCATCCCGACGGAATCGATCCAGTTAGGGGAGGACCAGTTTTGAGCCAGATCGAAACCTTCTACGACGTCATGCGGCGTCAAGGGATCACGCGGCGGAGCTTTATGAAGTATTGCTCCCTGACCGCGGCGGCCCTGGGCCTGAGCCCAAGCTTTGTCCCGAAAATCGCCCACGCCATGGAAACCAAACCGCGCACGCCGGTGATCTGGGTCCACGGTCTGGAGTGCACCTGTTGTTCGGAATCCTTCATCCGCGCCGCGCACCCGCTGGCCAAGGATGTGGTTCTGTCGATGATCAGCCTCGACTACGACGACACGCTGATGGCGGCTGCCGGTCACGCGGCTGAGGCCGCGCTGGAAGAGACCATCGAGAAGTACAAGGGCAACTACATCCTCGCGGTTGAGGGCAACCCGCCCCTGAACGAAGATGGCATGTTCTGCATCACCGGCGGTAAGCCCTTTGTCGAAAAGCTGCGCCACGCTGCCAAAGACGCCAAGGCAATCATCAGCTGGGGCGCCTGTGCGTCTTATGGCTGTGTGCAGGCGGCGAAACCGAACCCGACCCAAGCGACTCCGGTCCACAAGGTCATCACCGACAAGCCGATCATCAAGGTTCCGGGCTGCCCGCCCATTGCCGAGGTCATGACCGGCGTGATCACCTACATGCTGACCTTTGACCGTCTGCCCGAGCTGGACCGTCAGGGCCGCCCCGCGATGTTCTACAGCCAGCGCATCCACGACAAATGCTACCGCCGTCCGCACTTTGACGCCGGTCAATTCGTCGAGACCTGGGACGACGAGCACGCACGCAAGGGCTACTGCCTGTACAAGATGGGCTGTAAAGGCCCGACCACCTACAACGCGTGTTCCACCATCCGCTGGAACGAGGGCGTCAGCTTCCCGATCCAATCGGGTCACGGCTGTATCGGTTGTTCGGAAGACGGCTTCTGGGATCAGGGCAGCTTCTATGACCGCGTCACCGATCTGACCCAATTCGGCATCGAAGCGAACGCAGACAAGGTCGGCCTGACCGCTGCCGGTGTCGTCGGCGCAGGTGTCGCCGCCCACGCCGCGATCAGCGCGCTGAAGGCCGCCCAAAAGAAAACTCAAGACAAAGAGGAGGCGTAAGCCATGGTCGCAACTCCGAACGGCTTTGACCTCGACAACACCGGCCGCCGCATCGTCGTCGACCCCGTGACCCGTATCGAAGGCCACATGCGCTGCGAAGTGAACGTGGACGAGAACGGTGTGATCCGTAACGCAGTCAGCACCGGCACCATGTGGCGCGGTCTGGAAGTGATCCTGAAGGGTCGTGATCCCCGTGACGCTTGGGCCTTTACCGAGCGCATCTGCGGCGTTTGCACCGGCACCCACGCGCTGACTTCGGTCCGTGCGGTTGAGGATGCACTGGGGGTCACCATCCCCGACAACGCGAACTCGATCCGCAACATCATGCAGTTGAACCTGGAAATTCACGACCACGTCGTGCACTTCTATCACCTGCATGCGCTGGACTGGGTGAACCCCGTGAATGCTCTGCGCGCCGATCCCAAAGCGACCAGCGAGCTGCAGCAGGCTGTCAGCCCCAGCCACCCGCTGTCCTCGCCTGGGTATTTCCGCGACGTGCAGAACCGCCTGAAGAAGTTCGTTGAATCGGGCCAGCTGGGCCTGTTCAAGAACGGCTACTGGGACAACCCCGCCTACAAACTGCCCCCTGAGGCAGACCTGATGGCGACCACGCACTATCTCGAAGCGCTGGATCTGCAGAAAGAGATCGTCAAGGTTCACACCATCTTTGGCGGTAAGAACCCTCACCCGAACTGGCTGGTTGGCGGCGTGCCCTGCCCGATCAACGTCCACAGCACCGGCGCTGTCGGCGCGATCAACATGGAGCGTCTGAACCTCGTTTCGTCGATCATCGACAAGTGTAACGAGTTCAACCGCAACGTTTACCTGCCTGACGTGATCGCCATTGGCGGCTTCTATAAGAGCTGGCTCTATGGTGGCGGTCTGTCGTCCAAGGCTTGCTTGGCCTATGGTGACATCCCCGAGAACCCGAACGACTTCTCGCCCGAGCAGCTGCACCTGCCCCGCGGCGCGATCATCAACGGCAACCTCAACGAGGTACATGACGTTGACCCACGCGACCCCGAGCAGGTTCAGGAGTTCGTGGATCACAGCTGGTACGACTACGGCGAGCCCGGCATGGGTCTGCACCCGTGGGATGGCCGCACAGAGCCCAAGTTCGAGCTGGGTCCGAATGCCAAAGGCACCAAGACCAACATCAAAGAGCTGGACGAAGCTGGCAAATACAGCTGGATCAAGGCCCCCCGTTGGCGCGGCAACGCGATGGAAGTTGGCCCGCTGGCCCGCTACATCGTCGGCTACGCCAAAGGTCACGAGGACATCAAGAACCAGGTCGACGGCCTGCTGCGCACCATGGATCTGCCCGTGGACGCTCTGTTCTCGACCCTTGGCCGGACCGCGGCGCGCGCGCTGGAGTCCGAGTACTGTGGCCGCCTGCAGAAGCACTTCTTCGACAAGCTGGTCCAGAACATCAAGAACGGCGACGAAAGCACCGCCAACGTCGAGAAGTGGGACCCCAAGACCTGGCCCAAAGAGGCAAAAGGTGTTGGCATGACCGAAGCACCGCGCGGTGCCTTGGGTCACTGGGTCAAGATCGAGAACGGCCGGATCGAGAACTACCAGTGCGTGGTTCCCACCACTTGGAACGGCTCGCCCCGCGACAGCAAGGGCAACATCGGCGCCTTCGAGGCATCGCTGATGAACACCCCGATGGAGCGTCCCGACGAGCCCGTCGAAATCCTGCGTACCCTGCACAGCTTCGACCCCTGTCTGGCTTGCTCGACCCACGTGATGTCGCCGGATGGTGACGAACTGACCACTGTCAAAGTGCGCTAATCAGAGGATCAAATCATGAAATACATCTCACTTGCTCTTCTGTTCGGCGCAACAGCGGCTCAGGCACACACCGGTCACGATGCCGCCCTTTCGGGCGCATCGCACTGGATCCTGTCGCCCATGCACGGTCTTGGTCTCATTGCTGCGGCGGGTGTCCTGTACACCCTCCGCACCGCACGCCGGAAGGAGTGAGCCATGCCCGAGGATACAATTCACCGACCGAATATGGACGTGAACCCGTTGCCGACAGCTCAGCTGACCGGCGACGCCACGGCCGAGGACATCGATAGTATCCGTCGTCGGACCTCTGTCTTTGTCTACGAATGGCCTGTTCGCCTGTGGCACTGGGGCAATGCTCTGTGCATTGTGGTTCTGTGCATCACCGGCTGGTTCATCGCCAGCCCGCTGCCGACCATGACCTTTGCCGAGGCGACCTACCAGTTCGTCATGGGCTACATCCGCTTTGCGCACTTTGCGGCGGGTCAGCTGATGACTGTGGGCTTCTTTGCACGCATCTACGTGGCGATCACGGGCAACCACCACGCCAAGCAGCTGTTCTACGTCCCGTTCTGGAACAAGCACTGGTGGGCGGAAATCCTGTTCGAGATCCGCTGGTACCTGTTCATGGAGAAAGAGCCCAAGAAGTACGTGGGTCACAACCCGCTGGCGCAAGTCGCCATGTTCTTCTTCATCACGCTGGGCACTGTCTTTATGCTCGCAACCGGTTGGGCGCTGTACGCCGAGGGCGCAGGTCAGGGCAGTCTGCCCGATTTGGTCATGGGCTGGCTGATTGCACTGGTTGGGAACACCCAGATCCTGCACAGCATCCACCACATGGGCATGTGGTTCATCGTGATCTTCGTGATCATCCACATCTACGTGGCGATCCGCGAAGACATCATGAGCCGCCAGTCCATGGTCTCGACCATGATCTCGGGGCATCGGACGTTCAAGGACGACCGCGCGGATTGATCAGAGCGCTGTCACTTTGGATAGGAATCGGAAAGGCGGATCTTCGGGTCCGCCTTTCTGCTTGATAGCATACTTCCAAATTCGACACATTCTGGATACTTACTTTCCAACCCATCAGGCGCGCAAAACGCTGAAACCCAGCCAAGGCATTGAAAATAAATGTGAATAGTTTTCTCACGCCAAAAGGTGAATTTCTTCCATCCCTTCGAACAGCCTGCCAAACTACCGGAACCAAGGGAAACCGGAAAGCTGGCTACCAGCCCACCGGTCTAGGGAGGAGACAAAGATGACGCCGAGTGTGTTGGTTCTGGGTATCGGTAATGTGTTGTGGGCCGACGAAGGTTTTGGTGTGCGTTGTGTTGAGCGGCTCGCGCAGACCACTGCGTTCGGACCGAATGTAAAAGTTCTCGACGGTGGCACTCAGGGTCTCTATCTCCTCCCCTTCCTTGAAGAAGCAGACGCGCTGATCGTGTTCGACGCGGTAGACTATGGTTTGCCCGCAGGCACGCTCAAGATTGTCGAAGACAAAGACGTGCCCTCTTTCATGGGTGCAAAAAAGATGAGCCTGCACCAGACCGGATTTCAGGACGTCATCGCGACCGCGCAACTGATGGGCTACTGCCCCGAGCGTCTGGTCCTGATCGGCTGTCAGCCTGTCGAGCTGGAGGATTACGGCGGGGGTCTGCGCGATCTGGTCGCCGCCCGCATTGACCCCGCCATCGAGATCGCGATGCAAAAGCTGGCCGAGATGGGCATCCACCCCATCGAAGGCGAAGGCGATACCAGCAATCTGGCGGACCCCTCGATCATGCGCAGCGCCTACGAGGACGGTCGCCCGTCCGAAGAAGACGCTTGCCGCACCGGCGACCATCGCTTCTTTCCCGAAAGCGTCTGAGCCATGTGTGTCGGCGTACCGATGCAGGTGCTGTCAGTCGACGGCATCGCCGCCCGTGCCACCGATGGCCGCGAAGAAGCTCTGATCGATCTGTCTCTGACTGGCCCTGTGGCTGTTGGGGACTGGATCCTGACCTTCCTTGGCGCAGCCCGCGAAATCATCACCGAAGACGAGGCCCGCAAGATCACTGCCGCGCTCGACGGTTTGCGCAACCTGATGGAGGGCAACGACCTCGGCGATGCGTTTGCCGATCTGGACAACCGCGCTCCGCAATTGCCCCCCCATCTGCAAGCCGCGCTGGACGCGGGCAAAACCACAGCTTGAGAGACCCGCTATGACCCATCCTTTGATTGACCGTCTGACCACCGAGTTCAGCTGGCCCAAACTGGACAACCAGCACGACGTGACCGAATTCACCAGCCGCGAGGGCGTGCATGTCCTATTCGTGCCGGGCGACCCCAAGCGCAATCTGGAAACCGCCGACGTGGCCGTGATCTTGCCCGAAATCAAACAAGCGTTTCAGGGCCGCTTTGACTGCGCCGTGGTCGGTGACGACATCGAACAAAAGGTCCGCGAGGAGACCAAAGTCCTCAAGACCCCCAGCCTGATCTTCTACCGCGAAGGCCAGATGATCGGCGGCATTCCCCGCGTACGGGACTGGGACGAATATATGGCCCGTATCACCCAAATTCTGGCGCAAAACGCCACATGTGAAATTGCAGACGCCTAGCATTACAGTTGCATTTTTTGCTTGATATGACATTGTTGTGCGACTGCTTGGTGTGCTCTTCGCCAAAGCGACCATGCGATGATCGCAGCCGGCTCTATTGATCGCTGCGACATCTTGCATG
>JAUILL010000044.1 GCA_030433335.1 Alphaproteobacteria bacterium
GGGTTTCGGCGAGGTATTTCTGGGACATGGTTCACTCTGGTTTCAGCGTCCCAACTGATATACGATCTCTAGTGACTAGAGGTTCAAGAGGTATTTTCATGTTTTCCATTGGCGAGCTATCGCGGCGGACGAACGTCAAGGTTCCAACGATCCGCTACTACGAAGAGTCTGGGCTTCTCGACGCACCGGAACGGACTGAAGGCAATCAGCGTCGGTATGATGCGGTGGGACTGGAGCGCCTGAGCTTCATCAAACACGCGCGCGACCTCGGTTTCTCGATTGAGGCAATTGCCGCCTTGATCGATCTACAGGGCCACCCGGACCGGTCGTGTGCAGAGGCCAATGATATTGCGACGGCTCAGCTCTCGGACGTGCGCGCAAAGATCAAACGCCTCCGCGCGCTTGAGAAAGAACTGGCGCGGATTTCCAAGGGCTGTGATGGCGATGGTGTGACCGAAGACTGCTATGTTCTGGCTTCTTTGTCGGATCATGGCCTGTGTGAGCGTGAGCACTGAAAAGGTGAACTTGGCATGCATCTGATGTTGCCGAGCGACGGCTGCGTCCTGCTCACTGGACCTTAGTACCAAAAAAACCGCTAACGGCTGGTGATTGAGAAACTTAGCACGCTCAAATTTCTGCAGTTTGATGGCACCGCTGTCTTTGTCAGCGCTAGTAGTTCACCTGCTCAAACCCGTAATTGCCCTCATAGTCACGCCAATCGACGAACACGGAACGGTGATAGATGCCGGGGCAATTCTGGCCCCATCGTTCGAGACCAACATGGTCGGCTGGTAGGGCGGCAATGGAAGACCTCTGCCAGGCGAAGTCACCTTGGATGCCATAAGTGCCGAGGACCACGGTGGCGCTACGGTTGCAGTCACCATCACGACCGGATTCGCGCTGTCGCGCATATCGGACATCAAAGACGCGAATGGACCGTACGAAGTTGAACTCAGGTCCGCTGATGTCTATGTCCGCGCGATCTTGAATGAGCCGGAGGGCCCAGTCAGCGAGAACAGGGTCATCAGCGGCTTCTGGAGTCTGCCAGGCAGCCTCAATTGGGGCAACGGCATCGCGGTGTGGATAGGATTGTCGCGGTCCAGTCCCGTTGTTTTGGAAGAACGCTTCAAAGATGCGGACTGCATTGTTTGATGAAGGAGAGGTCTCATAGGACGCGCCCATGGGACAGCGCCAGATTTGAAGCGGCGGTTCGACCGGCCAAGGTGTAATGCGTCGGATGAATTCGGCTCGGGCTCTGGTGCATGGCACGGAAGCAGGCCAGCCGCCAGACAGGCACAGGAGGATCGCGCAATCAATCGGGTATGTCTGCGCGCGGGCGGGCATCGGTAGCGACGAAATCGTCACAGTCAAAGCGACTGCGACCGAGGGGAGGAGCTTCTTGAATAGTTGATGCATGCTGAGGAACCTCTGTGACAGGGTTCATCCTACATACGATAATATACTATCGCAACACTAAGTATAACGTCGCATAATGAAGTTTATGTTAAAAAAATTTGAACAAGTCACTTCACGCGCAATTCGCTCAGCACAACCAGCTAAGTCGCGGAAAAGCAGATCACTTCGTTCCGGCCCTCCCTGACAGAGGCGGCGGGGTCATTCCCCGCCGCTCATCTTTTTAGCCCATCGTCGGCATGACGAACTCGGGATCGGTTCGCACACCCGTGGGCCAGCGGGTCGTGATTGTCTTCAGCCGGGTGTAGAACCGGACACCTTCTGGCCCGTGCATATGGTGGTCGCCGAAGAGCGATTGTTTCCAGCCGCCGAAGGAGTGGAAGGCCATTGGCACGGGGATCGGGACGTTGACGCCGACCATGCCCACCTCGATGTCATGGGCGAAGGTGCGGGCCGCATCACCGTCGCGGGTAAAGACCGCCACCCCGTTGGCGTAGTCGTGCGCGTGGATCAGGTCGACGGCCTCGGCATAGTCTTTGCGGCGCACGACCGAGAGAACCGGTCCGAATATTTCTTCTTTCCAGACCGTCATGTCGGGCGTGACCTTGTCGATCAGGGTCGGGCCTACAAAGTAGCCGTTTTCGTAGCCTTGCGGTGGTGTAAAACCGCGGCCGTCGACGACGATTTTCGCACCTTCCGCCTCACCCTTGTCGATCAGGCCGACGATCTTTTCCTGAGCGGCCTTGGTCACGACCGGCCCCATCTCTGACGCCTTGTTCGCGGCCGGGCCCACTTTGAGCGCTTCGATCTTGGGCACGAGCCGCTCGATCAGGGCATCAGCCACGTCGTCGGTCACCGGGACAGCGACCGAGATAGCCATGCAGCGCTCGCCAGCAGAGCCATAGGCGGCACCCATCAGCGCGTTGGCGGCCATGTCGAGATCCGCGTCGGGCAGGATCACCATGTGGTTCTTGGCGCCGCCAAGCGCCTGCACGCGTTTGCCATTTGCCGTGCCGGTCTCGTAGATGTATTTCGCAATTGGTGTGGAACCGACAAAGCTGATCGCCTTGACGTCTGGATGCGACAGCAACGCGTCCACCGCTTCCTTGTCACCCTGGACCACGTTGAACACGCCCTCCGGCAGCCCGGCCTCGGCCAACCACTCGGCGATCAGCAGCGATGCAGAGGGATCGCGCTCGCTGGGTTTCAGGATGAAGGTGTTGCCGCACGCCAAGGCGACCGGGAACATCCACATCGGCACCATGGCCGGGAAGTTGAACGGGGTGATGCCGGCAACCACGCCAAGGGACTGGCGCACGGAATTGCTGTCCACGCCCGTGCCCACATCTTCGGTGTAGTCCCCTTTCAGCAAGTGGGGCGCGCCGACGGCGAATTCGACGACCTCGAGCCCACGGGTCACCTCACCCACGGCATCATCATGGGTTTTGCCATGTTCGGCAGAAATGGCTTCCGCTAACTGATCCGCCCGATCCCACAGGATCATCTTGAACCGGTCAAGGATGCGCGCGCGGCGAAGCGGCGGTGTTTTCGACCAAGTTGCCCACGCTGTCTTTGCGGACGCAACGGCGGCGTTCACTTCGTCCGTGGACGCGAGTGCCACGGTCTTCTCCGCCTCTCCGGTGGCCGGGTTGAAAACCGGCTGGCTGCGGCCAGAGGTTCCCGCGACGCGGGCGTTGTCAATGAAGTGTGCGATCTCGGTCATGGATATCTCCTCCGTTTGTCAAAGGCTCTATCGCTCTTTTGATTTCGCATATAAACAGACAAATATGGTGATCCGTTATGCAGTAATGTAGACATGAACTGGGATGATTTGAGATACTTCCTCGCCGTGGCGCGCGAGGGGCAGATGCTGGGTGCAGCGTCCAGACTTGGCGTCAGCCAAGCCCGCCTCAGCCGCCACATTGCTGCCTTGGAGGACGCCATCAGCACGCGCTTGCTGGAGAGGACACCACGTGGCTCGACCCTGACAGAGGACGGGGTGGCTTTGTTCGAAGTTGCCGAACGCATCGAAGCCGAGGTGCTGAACGGCACCGCGCGTTTGCGGGGTCGTGACACGGTCTCTGGAACCATTCGCATCGGTGCACCGGACGGGTTCGGCAGCGCGTTTCTTGCGCCGCGACTCGGTCGGTTTCGCGACGCGTATCCCGACCTTCGGGTGCAGCTCGTTCCGGTGCCGCGCAGTTTCTCACTGTCCGAGCGGGAGGCCGATCTTGCGATCATGGTCGGGCGTCCGAAAAAAGGACGCTTGCGGGTCAAGAAACTCGTCGACTACTCTCTAGGGCTTTATGCATCGCAGGACTACCTGACCCGCGCCGGGACGCCGCGTTCGATCGATACGCTCAAATCCCATACGTTGATCGGATATGTCGACGATCTGATCTACAGCCCGGAGCTCAATTACACGCAGGAATTTGTGCGCGACTGGCGGTCCGATATCGCGGTCTCAACCGCCATCGGTCAATTCGAGGCTGTGCGCGCTGGCGCCGGGATCGGGATCTGCCACGACTTCATGGCGTCGGGTGTGCCCGGCTTGACGCGGCTCTTCCCCGACGTGTCCGTGACCCGAAGTTATTGGATCGTCTGGCACGAAAACCTTCGCGTTGCGCGCCGGGTGCAGGCTGTTGTCCAATTGCTTGATGAGATGGTGCGCAATGAGCGCGAACACTTCATGCAAACGTAAGACGCGCGCCCTGATGGATCGCCGACCTGCGCATCACGCCCTACCAGGCGCCCCGTTTTGCGGTGTCGCGAAACGCGGCAGGGCTTGTCTGCAACGCCGCGAGGCTATCAAATCAGTCACACGCGAGAGGTAGAAACTCATGGCCATCACGCTGCAAGATGTCGCCGTTCGGGCCGGTGTATCCAAATCCGCGGTCTCCCGAACATTTACTCCGGGTGCGTCGGTTTCGTCCTCGATGCGTGCCAGGGTTGAAAAAGCCGCGCGGGACCTTGGCTATCAGCCGAACGTGCTAGCCTCTAGCCTGACGACGGGTCGCACCAAACTGATCGGGCTGATTTCCAACAATTTCACGAACCCCTATTTTCTTGAGATCTTCGACGCATTTACCCGTGCCCTGCAAGACGCTGATCTACGCCCCATGCTGCTAAACCTGTCCGACGCTGCAGACGCTGAGACGTCGCTGAAGAAGCTTCAGCAATACAGCGTCGACGGGGTGATCGTGGCCTCCTCAACATTGCCGCCGCAATTCGCGACCATATTCCAGAACGCGGGGATCCCGGTTGTGCATGCTTTCGGATGGTCGTCGCCAATAACCGGGACGGCCTTCGCCGGTATCGACAATGAGGCTGCCGGGCGGTTTGCGGCCCAAACCCTTTTGGCGCGGGGCTATGACACGGTGGGGTTTCTCGGCGGTCCCGAGCACGCGACAACCACTCAGGAACGCCTGAACGGATTCAAATCCGCGCTGAATAGCCTTGGGAAAGCTGCACCCGTCCATTTCGCAGAAGACTATTCCTACACTGCGGGATTTGAAGCGATGAACGTGGCCCTCAAGCAAGAACCGGTTGATGCGTGGTTCTGTGGCGATGACGTGATTGCAGTGGGTGCGCTGCAAGCCGCACGGGCTGCCAACCTGCAAGTTCCGCAGGATCTGGGCCTCTTGGGGCTGAACGACATGGCGATGGCCGGATGGTCTGGGATCGAGCTGACCACCATCATTCAGCCGCTGAATGCCATCGTAGATGCAGCGGTCGCGCTTATTGAAAGCGGCATCGCCGATCCCGACGCCGTGCCAGACCATCGGCTACTGCCGTTCAGCCTTGCAGAACGTAAGACGCTCAGACTGCCGGGCTAGCGAAACATAGGCGGGCGGGCGTCGGTCCAGGCGCCATCCGCCTTGCCGCTTTCAGCGACTGCAAAGACCGCCGCCATCGATCGCAACCCATCCTCTGCGCGCGGATAAAGGGTCGCCGCTGGGTCGGGATCACGGTTTTCTTTGCGCGCTGTAATGGCTTCGGCAAGATCGGCGTAGATATTGGCAAAGGCCAGTGGCATGCCTTCGGCATGGCCAACGGTCACCCGGCTGGTCCGGTCCGCCTCGGGCGACAGCCCGGCTTGGCCGCGCTCGATGGTCTGCAGGTTTTGCCCAAGCGGCATCCAGTAGAGCTGGTTCGGCTGCTCTTGGCTCCAGCGCAAGCCGCCTTTCTCGCCGAATATCTGCAAGGTCAGACCGTGTTGGCGACCGATGGCGATGGATGAGGTCCAAAGCCTGCCGACGGCGCCACCGTCGAACCGCAAGTTTACCATCGCGTCGTCTTCAAGCTCACGGCTGGCAATGCAACTGACCGTGTCAGCGGACAGGCTCTCGGCCTGTTGACCAATAACGAAGCTGGCCATGTGCAAGGCATGGATACCGCAATCGGCGAATTGGGCGCTGACCCCTGCCTGTGCCGGATCGTAGCGCCAGCGCACACGCGGGTTGTCGGCATCGGCGGCGTCGGCATGGTGGCCATGCGCGAACTCGGCCTTCACCAGTCGGATCGCCCCGAGATCGCCACGGGCCACCATGGCGCGCATATGGCGCACAAGGCTGTAGCCCGTGTAGCCATAGTTGACAGCGCAAATGCGGCCGGTTTCTCGGGCCAAGTCCACGATCTCTTCGCCTTCGGCTACGGTCATCGTCATGGGTTTTTCACACAGGACGTGAAAGCCCGCCTTGAGGTACGCCTTGGTGATCTCAAAATGCGTCGCGTTGGGCGTCGCGACGGTGACAAGGTCGATCCGGTCCTCGCGGCCTGTCTCACCCTCCAGCATTTCGCGCCAATCGCCGTAGGAGCGGTCAGCGGCAAGCCCCAGCCGCCGCCCATAGGCCCGGCCTTCGTCCGGCCGATGATCCAGCGCCCCTGCGGTGAATGCGAACAAGCCGTCAAGGCCGGCTCCCAGCCGGTGCGCCGGCCCGATCTGGCTGCCCTCACCCCCGCCGATCATGCCCCAGTTCAGTTTGCTCATGGCCTTCCTCCTTCAGAAGCCGATGGATCGTAAATACGACCGGTTCGCCCGCGCGTCGTCCAACGGCGAGACGTCAAGTGTGGGGTCGCAGTCCTGTTCAACCGTGCACCAGCCGTCAAAGCCGGCATCGGTCAGAATTTTCCGCACCGCGGGGAAATCCACATCACCCTGACCAAGGTTACAAAAAATCCCTTGGCCACAGGCCTTGTAGAAATCCGTTCTGTTGGCGACGACATCGGCCTTTACCGACGGATCGATATCCTTGAAATGCATGTAGGACACGCGGTCAACGTGGCGTTTGAGGAAGGCCACCGGATCAAAGCCGGCATAGGAATGGTGGCCGGTGTCAAAGCAGATTTTCAAAAGCGCCTCATCAACCTCGTCCAGAAGCCGCTCAAGCTCGGGCTCGAAATCCACAAAGCCGCCGGCATGGGCATGGATCGACGGAAGAAGCCCGTGATCGGCGCCGATTTGTGCGGCCTCCTTGATCCGGCCGACAAAGGCCCGCCATTCGTCGGGCGGCATCTGTTCCGCCTCGTCAGCACGCCCCGCTGTTGGTGCGCGGCGCGGCGATATGGAATCGATCAGCACAAAATGGCGCGCCCCGTGAGCGGACAGCGACCGGGCCGTCCGAATTGCCGCGTCGCGGGCCTCGTCCCATTTTGACGGATCATGAAACGGGCGAAACACCACGCCGCCAATCAGCGAAAGATCATGTTCGGCCAGCGCGTCGCCCAAAATGTCCGGGTCCTCGGGCATAAAGCCGATTGGGCCAAGTTCAATTCCGCGATACCCGGCCTCTGCACAGTCTTGCAAAACCTGCTGCCAAGTCGGGTTGCGCGGGTCATCCGCGAATTCCACACCCCATGAACAAGGTGCGTTTCCGATCCGGATCGTCATGTTTGCAGCCCTCCAACGTCCGAAACGTCCACCCAACGCGATTGCTCGGCGGATTGGATAACGGCCTCGACCACCTCCGCGACTTCCAACCCGTCGCGAAACGTGGGCCAGACCGACTGGCCCGTGTCGATGGCGGTCAGGAAATCCTTGGCCTCGATGATGATCTGATCGAGGTAGCCCGTCCCATGGCCGGGTCCTTGGCAGAACGGCTCGAAATCGGGATGGGCGGGGCCGGTCAGGATCTTGCGGAAGCCGCGTGTCGCCTCCGGCCCCTCGGCCAGATACAGCCAGACGGCGTTTTGATCCTCCTGATCGAAACGGATGGCGCCCTTGCTCCCCGTGATTTCATAAGCATAGCCCATCTTGCGCCCGGTCGAGACACGGCTCGAGTAGATATGCCCCATCACGCCGGACGCAAACCGGCACATGATCTGCGCGTGATCGTCGTTTGTCACGGCCCCGCCAGGCCGGTTCGCCACGACCGTTTCCACCTCGCCCATCACCCGCGTGATTGGCCCCATCAACGCCAGTGCTGCATTGATGGGATGCGGGGCAAGGTCGCCCATGTTTCCGTTGGCCCGTCCCGCACAGCGCCAATTGAAGGGCGTGTCAGGATCGGCAAGGAAATCCTCGGTGTGCTCGCCCCGGAACCATCTGATCTCACCGAGAACACCGTCCTTCAGCAACTGACGCACAAATTGGCTTGCCGGGGTTCGGATGTAGTTGAAGCCTGTCATGTTCACGACGCCCGACGCCTCTGCCGCGGCGACCATCGCGCGAGCATCATCAAGCGTGTCGGCCAGCGGCTTTTCGCACAGCACCGGCTTTCCCAATGCAAAGGCGGCCTCGGCGATCTGGCGATGGGTGTCCTGTGGCGACGCGATGACGATCGCTTCGACCCGTTGGTCTTCGACCAAGGCCCGCCAATTGTCCGACCATCGGCGAAACCCGTACGCCTTGGCATAGCGTTCCGCACTGGCCGCACTGGTTGCGGCGATCATTTCCAGCCTCGGCCTCAGGCGCGTGTTGAAAACGGCGCCGACCGCCGACATCGCAACGGAATGGGCCTTGCCCATATAGCCGCCACCAACAATTCCTATTCCGATCTCTGCCATGCCCAACTCATATTGCAACCGGTTGCAAAACCGATATCCTGCGCCGTGAATTTGGGCAACGGCAAAAGGCCAGTTTCAACTGATGGATATTTTGAAACGGGATGCGACTGGGTTTCTGATCATGGGCCGCGCCGGGATGGATCTCTATGCCGATCCTCCAGGCTCCACGATTGACTCTGCAACGGCTTTTACAGCTGCTCTTGGCGGATCGTCGGCGAATATTGCGGCAGGGTTGTGCCGACAGGGGCTGCGGGCCGCGCTCGTCACCTGCGTGTCAGATGATGCCGTGGGCCGGTTTTGTCGCGCGCAGCTTGCGGCGTATGGAATAGAAGACCAATTCGTCCGGTCGGTCGGAGGAGAGGCGCGCAACTCGCTGGCCGTCGTCGAGACACGGGTTCAGGACACACAATCGGTGATCTACCGCAACGGCGCCGCTGATTTCGAGATGACCGAGGAGGACGTCTGCGCCCTGCCCTACTCCGCGTTCCAGGCCATGGTGACGACGGGAACGGTGTTGGCCGCAGAACCGTCGCGCAGCGCGGCCTTGAAAGCCTTCGCGTTGGCCAAGGCAGCGGGCGTGCCGATCGTGTTCGACATAGACTATCGCCCCTACACCTGGACGTCGGCAGATGAGGCCGAACAGGTCCTGAGCCACGCAGCCACCTTTTGCGATGTCATCATCGGCAATGACGAGGAATTCGGATTTATGGCCGGGGGCTATGACAGGGGTCTGTCCAAGGCCCGCGCGCTGGCGGCCGATACAGCGAAGATCGTCGTCTACAAAATGGGCGAAAAAGGCGCGGTCACCATCACACGCGATGGTGAGGTCAACACCGGTATCTTCAAGACCCAAGCGCTCAAGCCGACGGGCGCGGGCGACGCGTTCATGGCCGGGTTCCTTGGCGGGTTGGCCTCCGGATTGACGGTTGCAGGCGCCGTCGAGAGGGGCTCGGCAGCCGCGGCACTTGTCGTATCACGCGTCGGTTGCGCGCCCGCCATGCCCACGGCGGATGAGCTGGCGCAGTTTCTCTCTTCCAATGCCCTTCAGACATAAGGCAGGTTTCCGATGCACATTCCTCCCCACGACAATGCCAATCGCCCCATCGTCGATGTGGACGATGCGCATGTTCCCCTGACCTATTTCAATATCATCAAGCTAAAGGCGGGTCAGACCTTTGACTATCGCGTCGCCGGGTATGAAACCTGCATCGTGCCGGCCACCGGCACCGTCACTGTCGAGGTCGGCGGCGAGACCTTTGCGGACATCGGAAATCGCGGCGCAGATGTCTGGGACGGCGATCCTGAGGGCGTTTACGTTCCAACCGATACCGGCGCGCGCATGACGGCCCGCACCGACACGGAAACCTTCATTGCCGGGGCAAAATTTGCTGACACGCTGACGCCTTTCGCGGTGCGTGCGGCAGATCTCGACCTCGTGCAATACGGCTCTGACGACACCAAGACCCACCGCAAGATCAAACACATTCTTGGTGCTGGCCACCACGACCGAGTGGGTCGCCTTCTGGTGAGCGAGCTGTTCACCGTGGGTGCTGGCGGTTGGTCGGGGTTTCCGAGCCACAAACACGATACGGATCGCTTGCCTGACGAGACACGGCATGACGAGTGTTACAACTTTCGCTTCAAGCCAAACTACGGATCGGGACTGCAGATGTTGCAACGTGTCGATAACGAACCGGGCGATGCCTACCATATCATGGATGGCTCGACCGTTCTGATCGACAAGGGCTATCACCCCTGCTGTGCGTTGCCGGGATATGAAATGTACTATTTCACGATTCTCGGCGGCCTGTCCCAGCGGTCGCTCAAGCAGTATTTCCAGCCCACCCATGCAGAGCAGCTGCACACGATCCCCGGCATCATGGATATGGTCGCCAAGTTCAAATGACGCGGGCAACGCTGAACGATATCTTGCCGCAGGCCAATGCCGACGGTTACGCCGTGCCCGGCTTCGTCTGTCTGGGCTGGGAAGACGCACGAGCCTATGTCAACGCGGCTGAGGCCGAGCGCGCGCCGGTCATCTTGCAGGCAGGACCGTCCTGCCGCGCGCATACACCGCTGCCTGTCCTTGCCGCCATGTTCCTGCACTTGGCAGAAACGGCCTCTGTGCCTGTGGTGGCGCATCTGGACCACGGTCAATCGCTTGCAGAATGCGAGGAGGCGTTGAAGTGCGGGTTCACCTCGGTGATGTATGACGGTTCTCGCTTGCCACTGGCCGACAATATCGCGCAGACCAAAGCCGTGGTTGAGCTGGCCCGTCAGTTCGGCGCGTCCTGCGAGGGCGAGCTCGGTTTTGTCGGATATGCCGACGGCGCGGCGTCTGCCGGAACGGACCCTGATGACGTCAGCTTTTTCGTGACCGAAACCGGCGTCGATGCCTTGGCGGTTTCGGTTGGCAATGTGCATCTTCAAACCCGCCCTTCACAGTCCTTGGACCAGGAACGCTTGACGGCGATCTCGCGGCAAAGCCGGGTACCGCTGGTCATCCACGGCGGGTCCGGCCTTGCCTTGGAAGACCGGCAGAACCTGCCAACCCGAACGCCCATCGCCAAGATCAATATTGGGACAGAGTTACGGCAAGCATTTGGGGCCTCGCTTCGCAAGGTGTTAGCCGAAAACCCGGACCAGTTTGATCGTGTCGAGATCATGTCAAGAACGGAGGCGACCCTTCGGGGCGCTGCCTGCGCTGTATTACGCCAGTTGAGAACGAGCGGGCGGGCATAGTTCAAGTAGCGCTGTTGAATTGGTGTCAATCAAAGCTTCCAAGTCACTTCTCGGGGATAACTCGACAGGGAAACGGCTATTCGATTGTGACGAAGTGTTACTCAGTCGCAGGTAACATTTTGAAATTCCACTCGAGTGATTGCTGTAAAAACAGCATTGGCCAAATGATCTCATCCGAGAGCGAAACGATTTTTCCGATAGGACGGCGATACTATTCGCTACGAAGGCCAACTTTGCCTCGCACCAATTCGATGAAGACTCCAAAAGGTCGAGCCAGCAAGATCATGAAAATGATAGCCGATCCTAAGGCCGCACCCATTTCTCCAAAGCTGGCGCCGGCCATTAATAGAGTGGCACCATAAACCGGGCCCTGAAAGGTGAGAAATGCCACGATGTCGACAATGGTCGTAGTCAGGCGCTTACGAGGGGCAACGCGCCTCAAAAGCCAGTCCCGCCAACCCGTGTAGGGACGTGCCGTTGCGATCATTATTGGAACCATCAAAATCCGCGTGGTCAGAACCTCTTCCGGGTCCATCCCTGCGATGACCAGTTCAGAGAAACTTGCGACAGCAGTGAAGAAAACGATTGTTGCCAAAGTATCTACTATGAAAAGGCGCATCGCAGACGTTTTTATCTCCTTGGGATACTTGGCGACCATTTTATTGGAAAACACTCAGCGTTCAGCCGTGACCAGCCTGACGGCCAAGCCAACAAAAACCACAGCTGCGACGCGATTCAGGCCCATTTGAATGGCCGGCGAAGCCCTCAGCCACTTGCCCAAGAAGCCCGATCCCCATGCCACGGAGCCGAAAATGAGGACCGTCGCACATATGAAAACGCAACCAAAGATTAACAATTGCGGCGCCAAGGGGCCCACGGACGGGTCTGCAAATTGCGGTAGGAAGGCGAGAAAGAAAATGACGACCTTCGGATTTGTGACATTCATCACGATCCCGCGAAAATAAAGTTGCGCCAGACTCGGGTTGTTCGATTGCTTCACCGAAAGGCTCGTTGTGCCCGCTCTGAACGCTTGCCATGCGAGATACATAAGGTAGGCGGCCCCCAGAAACTTCACTGCGTTGAAGGCCATCGATGACGCTGCAAAAACGGCGGCTATGCCGAACGCGACTGCAGTGGTGTGAACAAGCAATCCGGTACACAAACCCAAGGTCACAACCAGTCCCGCAAGTCGCCCGTAAAGTGCGGATTGAGTAATAACAAAAATGTTGTCCGGTCCGGGTGCGAGCCCGAGTGCAACCGAAGCAGCGAAAAAAACAACTAAAACATCGAATTCGGGCATTCCTATCTCCTGGTTGGGTCCGCTTGCCTGAGGACGAAGGGGTCCCGTAACCCACTGTCTTGGGTTCCATCGGCGTTCAATGCGCTCTGATCAAGCAAACCTTCGCCAAGGGTCTTCCGAACCTGCGACCGTACCACCTGTCCGGGGCGCCACAATTGCGCTGTGGCAGATATTCACCTTGCCTTTACGAGTTTTGTGGTCATCAGCCCCGTCAAATCAGGTGTCGTAGTCAGCAGCCAGTCGCGCGGTGAATTTTTCAAGTTCCGCATCCGAGATTGCGACGGAATGTTCCGATGCTGGGTAAGCGCCGTTGGCAACATCAGCACCGAACTCTTTGAACGCATTGATGCGTTCCTCCTGCAAGCGGTCCAATTCCGCGCGAAAATCCCGATAGGTCTTGGCATGGCGCGGCTTGTGACCGCGTGTGTAGCCCAGAACATCCTCAGCGAACAGATACTGTGCATCGGCATGCGGTCCAGCGCCCATGCCAAGAAGAACGAGGTTCGTTCGCTTGGCGATCTCGGCGGCGATCCTGTCGGGAACGACCTCTAGCTCCACCCCAAAGCATCCGACGTCCTCGAGTGCTTTCGCGTGTCTGAAGACGTCAATTGCGCTGTCGGCGGTCTTTCCTACTGCCTTGAAGCCACCCGTCCATGTCGCCTTCGACGGGATCAACCCAATATGGCTCACGACCGGAATACCATCATCCGCCAGGGCCTTTATCGTCCCAAGCGAAGACGCGCAGTAAACGCAATCGCCGCCCACCCGCATCGCGCGGTGCGCGGCGCGCTGGTAATCCTCCAGCGTCACGAGTTCGCCGTAGAGCAAACCGACCTGGACGAAACAGTTCCCCGCCGCCTCTCGCATCTCGGGTGTCCAGACCGGATCGATGATCGAAAGCATGTCGATCCCGGCTTCCGCAGCAGCGGCAGCCTCGTCGGGGGTATCGACGTAGAGCATAGAAAGCGTCCGCTTACCCTTCAGCGCGCGGATGTCGGCGACCGTGGGCCGCTTATGATAAAGTCCCATTTTTCCTCCCTTCGCTCAGGCGGCCCTGAGCAGTTTCTTCAGATTATGCCCTGGGTCCGACAACGCGGCGGCATCCAACCGGACACCGATCAACCTCTGCGCAATCTTGATGTCCTTTGCGACCGCATTACCCCGACCGAGGCCCGCAGCCCCGACAAGCGCACCGTCGTCGTCAAAGAAGAATAGCATTTCTGCATCTTTCCCCAGATCCCGGATCGCAGCCGGTGATCCGGAGGTATCGCCGACGCCCTGAAGGCCCAGGTCGTATTGATCCGACCAGAACCAGACCGGTATGTCGAAGAGTGCGTTGCCACCCGCAAGATTGCGACCAGCCACCTCGCCCTGTGCCTGCGCGTTCTGCCAGGTCTCATATCGCCGATAAGTGCCTTCTGCAGTCTTGACTGCCGCGCAGTCGCCCGCCGCGAATATGTTCGGATCATCTGTCATCAGCCGACTGTCGACCCTGATACCGTTTTCGGTCGTCAGGCCGGCCGATGCGGCAAGTTCGGTATTCGGCACAACTCCAATCGCAGCAATGATCAAGTCGGCTTCGAAAATACGCCCATCGTTCAGAACGACGCCGCTGTCGGTGCATGAGGCGATTTGGGCGTTGCAGACAATTCCGACACCCGCGCCCTGATGACGTAACGCCATTTTGGTCGCGAACTGCTCGGGTACATTGCGTCCCAGAGGTCGCGGTCCAGCCTCGAGAATTGTGACGTTAAGATTACGTGTCCTGAGCTCTGCGGCTAGTTCCAGCCCAATCAGCCCTGCCCCGACGATAACGACGTGCTTTGCGGTCCGGGCAGCGGCATAGATCGCGTTCGCGTCCTCAATCGTACGCAGCACGAGCGCCCGATCTCCTCCGATGCAATTCAGCGGGCGCGGCCGCGAACCGGTTGCGAGAAGAAGTTTCTCGTACGGGAGCGATCCGCCTTCCGACAGTACAACTTCCTGCGCATCCCGTTTGATGGCGATAGCCGAGACGCCACATTTGAGCACTATTGCCTTTTCCGACAATGCCTCGAGTGTTGTGATCGGTTTTTCGACCGCACCTGAGTCATCGGGTTTGGACAATGGCGGTCGCTCATAGGGCAGCGCCGTTTCCTCGCCGATGACGGTGATTGGGCCCTGATACCCGGTATCGCGTGCGGTGACCGCGGCTCTGATCCCGCACTCACCGGCGCCGATAATGACGATGCCGGACACGTCAGATCTCGACGAAGACGCGGTCGCCCTCGACCTTGACCGGATACGTGCCCAGATTGACGCAAACCGGTGCACGTTTCGCCTCGCCGGTGCGATAATCGAACTGCCCGTTATGCTTCGGGCACTCGATAACGTAGTCCATCACCAACCCGTCCTCTAGATGCACCTGTTCGTGCGTGCAAAGCCCGTCCGTACAGAAATATTCATCGTTCGGGCTGCGATAGATCGCAAATGTGCGGTCACCGTGGTCAAAGCGGATCAGATCCTCTTCGTCGATGTCATCAGTTGCGCAGGCGTCAATCCACTCAGCCATGTCAGTCTCCCTGGTTTGTTTTTCGTTATTCTGCCGGGACGCTCAGCGCCTGCTCGTGCAGATCTTCCCGGTAAGGTTGAGCCGATCCGGGCAGTTCGCGCTTAATGAAGAAATCTTCGTAGCGGAGCTGCCGCTTCAGAGCGGGCCAGATTTCCTTATATGCGTCGAGGATCGATGCGTTCGGCGCAGGAAGGTCATGCTTGATCTTCTCGTGCAGCTCCGGAAGCCGATGATATGGCACCATCGGGAACATGTGATGTTCGACGTGATAGTTCATGTTCCAATAGATGAAGCGGCTGATGGGGTTCATATAGACTGTCCGGCTGTTCAAGCGGTGATCCAGAACATTCTCGGCCAAGCCCGCGTGCTGCATGATGCCTGTCATCACGTGGTGCCACGCGCCGTAGAGCCGCGGAAGTCCGATCACCATCAAAGGCAGGATCGACTGCATGGCGACTGCAACCACGATGGTCGCCATGTAGATCAGAACCCAAATCCGCGCGACTGAAACGACTTTGTGCTGCTCCTGTTCGGGGATATACGTCACCTCTTCGGTGTCGAGGCGCCCAGCAGCATTCAGTAACATCCTCTTCCAGCCGGTCAGAGCATCAATGATCCCGAAGAAGTTCAGAAAGATACGGAAAAGCGCGGGTGGTCGCATCGCCACAATCTCGGGATCGCGGCCGACGATGATCGTGTCGGTATGGTGCCGGGCATGGCTCCAACGCCATGTGACGGGATTCCGGACCATGCAGAACGACGCAATCTGGTAGACGACGTTGTTCATCCAAGGCGTCTTGAACGCGGTCCCGTGGCCACATTCGTGCCAGCGGCTGTCCATTGCCGAGCCGTAGAGCACGCCATAGGCCAGCCAGAACGGCGCTGACCACCAAGAGGGCCAGAGCGCGATTCCGATGCCCGCGAGGACGATCATCGACCCGAAAAGGATTATTGCATCGCGGATCGCGGGCTTATCGGAACGCTGCATCAACGCCTTCATCTCCTTGCGGGGGATGTCCGTATGATACCACTCCGCAGTGGCCAGGCCCGTTTCGACGGCACGCTCGGCATCCGGGCCAAGCAGGGAATAGTCGCGCTTCGTCATGATTTCCTCCCGAGACAGCTTCGCCAGTAGATACACTTGACCATCTGATTCCTGCCATACCCGGGCTTGTAAATCACACCAAATGACATCAGGATGATCTCCGTATTGATGCAATTACCTCAGTAGCCATGAAGTCTCGACGTCCCACTTTGAAAGACTTGGCCGAGGCCGCGGGCGTCGGCGTCGCCACGGTGGACCGGGTCCTGAATGAGCGCCCCAATGTAAGCGAAGCCGCGATTGAGCGCGTGCTCGGCGCCGCCGAACGCATCGGCTATCCGACTGGAAAACTGGAAGCCATCAGACTGGACGCCACGCGACCGATCATCCGATTTGGCTTTGTTCTCCATAAGCCGAGCCAGGAGTTTTATCGAAATTTCGCGCGAGCCCTTGAAGCTGCCGTAGAAGAGCGCGCAGACATCCGTGGACGTTGCGATGTGCGTTTCGCGGCGTCTCAGGCCCCGTCTGACTTTGCGTCCGAACTTACGAAGATTGCAAAGACATCAGACGTTCTCGCAACCTCAGCCATTAATCATCCGACTTTGACTGACACAATCCGCACTCTGCAGGATCATGCCAAACCGGTGTTTTCGCTTCTCAATGATGCCGCATCAGGCGTCCAGCAAAGCTATATCGGCCTCGACAACGTCAAGGTTGGAAGGATCGCAGGGTGGATGATTGCCACACAGATCCGTGAATCTGGCAAGGTGGCCGTCTTTATTGGCGGGAACCGTTGGCATGGGCATATCCTGCGCGAGACGGGTCTTAGGAGTTACCTCAGGGACCATGCGTCGCAGCTCGAACTTCTGGATGCCATCGTAAACCTAGAGACGCGGCAGGTCACTTATGAGGCAACGCTTGATCTTCTCGATCGGCATTCCGATCTCCGAGGCATATACGTGGCTGGCGGCGGGATGGAAGGTGCGATCGAGGCCCTCAGAGAATCCAGACCAGCCGGAAAGGTCGCGTTGATTGTGAATGAGCTGACAAATGAGAGCCGAGACGCCTTGTCCAAACGCTACGTAAGCTTGGTGATCGCTACACCGCTCGATCAGCTCTGTCGCGAGCTCGTCGATTTGATGATCAAAGCGGCGCAAGGCGGCATGTCTGAAAACTCAGGTCAGCACTACCTGCTCCCGCAGCTCTTCGTACCGGAATCGCTTTAAGGATCAGGCGTCCCGCTCCATGATCCACTCGACCTCAGGTGCAGGAACGAAGCGCCACTTGCGCAAGGGGCCAGCCATTACGTTGAGGTAGTACATCTCGAACCCGTATGGCGCACCACAGGGGTGGTGGCCGCGCGGCACCAAAACGACGTCTCCGTCGGAGACAGCCATCGTTTCATCGAGCAGTCCATCGTCTGTGTAAACCCGCTGAATGCCAAATCCAGAGGCTGGGTTCAGCCGGTGGTAGTAAGTCTCTTCCAGGTAGGTGATACGCGGAAAGTCATCTTCGTCGTGTCGATGGCTTGGGTAACTGGACCAGTGGCCCGCAGGTGTGAAGACCTCGGTCACCAACAGGCTGTCGGCGTAGTCCTCGTTCTCCATCGCGATGTTGTTGATGTGGCGGGTGTTTGTGCCCTTACCACGCTCAGTCAATGTGATGCCATCAGGCCCGATCCGCCGAGCTTCGTGACCGCCCTGCCCCGGGGCTGAACAAACAGCGATAATGCAATCGGTTTCAGCCGTGGCCTCCCATTCAGTGCCGTTCGGTAGGTAAAGGCAATGGGGCGGTGTTTTTTCAAACACATTCATCCGCTCGCCAAGAACCCCCCAGTTCTTCCCGGCCCCAGTAATCGCGGCCTTGCCTTCCACAATGACAAGGATGACCTCGCGATGGCCTGTTGCCTCCGCTGCAGTATCCCCCGCCTTTAGATGATGTAAGGAAAAGCCTACGTAGCGCCAGCCCGCGCTTTCCGGGGTGATGCGGTGCACCTCGCCCCGAGTTCCAAAGGGTTTGCGAAGAAGATCGGGCATAGGTAACTCCTTTATGCTGTGCGCCGGGCGGACAGCGCATCAAGGGCGCTGTGCAGCGCGGCCTTGTCCCAACCCTCTGCATAGGCACGGCGCAGGATGTCGGCTTGGGTGTCTGGCGCATTGCCATCGATCGGCGGGTCGGTATCGAGGTTCGTCGGAAAGGCGTAGCCTTCGGCGGTTGCGGCAATCACGGCATGGGCCTCAGCCTCGCTCAGGCCTTTGAGTTCGGGATATAGGGTGCGGCACATCGTGTCGCGATCAATCGCCTCCATCGCGCGGCCAAAAGGCGAAGAGATCTGCAACAGGTTCGCCATGCGGTCTATGTCGCGGCTGCGGTTCTCACCTGCCGCATGAAACAGCGCGGGGTTGAAAAAGACCGCGTCGCCCTTTTCGAGGGGCAGCTGGATGTAATGCTCTTCGAAAAAGGCGCTGTGGCCCGTCTGATGGAAGGCGATATAGCCCGGAGCATAGCGTTGCGAAAACGGCAAAAGCTTCGTCGGGCCGCTGTCCACCGGCATGTCGCAATGAGCGATGGCACCCTGAAGGGTGAGCGCTGCGGTTAGATCATGGACATGGACGGGATAGCTGGCGGCGGTCTCAGCCGTCTGAAATCCAAGATGGTAGTCGCGATGGGCGCGCTGCGCCTTGCCGCCGGGGCGCACCTGATTGACCTGCGCGGTCATCTGGTAATGCGGCCCGAGCCACGCGGCCGACGCCGCTGCGATGGCGGCATTGGCAAAATAGGCGGCATACCCTGCCGGGTCGCGCAGGCAGTGTTTTTGCAGCGCGTTCCAGATACGGTCATTGGCGCCGGAGGCCGCGAAATGGTCTCCCTTGCCTGTGCCCCTGGCGCGCTCTTCCTCAATGATCTGGCAAAACACTTCTGTCGCGCGATCAATCGGGCCGGTGTCCGTATAGGCGCGTTTCAGGCAGATCACGCCCGCCCCGCTGCGCAGCACACGCGCCCATTCGGCGAGAAGGTCAGGGTTGGAGAGATTGAGCGCGGGCACATCGTACATCGGTACATTCTTGTCGACCCCGCAGGCAAAGGGCACATCTGCGGGTGCGAGACGCTGAAGGATCAATGCCTCAAGCGTTTCGATGTCTCCACTGTCGATGAGGTAGTATCCGTTCTCCATACGCCGAACCGCTATCCAATGATCGCGATGCCCGACCGTCCGCAGATGTCGGTGATATGATCAAAGCCCAGTTTGGAATAATCATAGGGCGGCGCTTTTGCCGGGTCCTGTTCGGCTTCGACGACAATCCAGCCGCTATAGTCCATCGCCTTGAGTTTGTCCGTGATCGCCTGAAAGTCGATGCACCCTTCAGGGTCGCCCGGCACGGAGTAGACGCCAGCGGACACCCCATCGAGAAAGCTTTTATCTTCCGTGCGCACCCAATCGAGCACGGGCTGGCGCACGTCCTTGAAATGGACGTGGTGCACGCGGTGGCCCCACTTGTCGAGGACGGCGACAGGATCAGCCCCCGCAAATTGCAGATGGCCCGTGTCATAGAGCAGCGTCAGGTCCTCGGTGGAGCCTTCCATCAACCAGTCGATGTCTTCGGCATCCTGCACCATCGCGCCCATGTGGTGGTGGTAGCTGAGGACCGTGCCCTGGTCTCGTGTCCATTTGGCAAGTTCGGAAAGCTTTGCACCATAGGCCATGACCTCGTCGCGGGTCAGCTTCGGGCGCTGGCTCACAGGTTGGTCGATGTTCCCCTGGATCGTGTTCGAACACTCGGCATAGACGATGCAGGGCGCGTTGAGGGCGGCGAATTGGTCGACCTGTTCGCGGATCGCGGCCTTCTCGGTTTCCAGATCGTTGACCATCAAATTGCCCGAGCACCAGCCGCCGCACAGCGCCACGCCATACCGGTCAAGATAGGCGCGCAAGCCCTCGGTGTCCGCAGGCATTCGGCGACCGCGTTCGACGCCAGAGTATCCGATCTTCGCGGCATCCTCCATCGCACCTTCGGTGGTGTAGTCTTTTGTCAGGTCCGGCAGATCGTCGTTCTGCCAGGCAATCAGGGATATGCCGATCTTCACACTCATCAGTCTGCTCGCTGGGTTTTCTTGTTCTTGATGTATCTGTCATGGGCAGCATTCACCTCGGCCCGGTCCGAGACTTCCGGCACGCCGACATCCCACCACGTCCCGCCGGGTTCGGTGGATGGATAGGGATCGGTGTCAATGACCACCACGTAGGGGCCCTTGATACGATCGCGTTTCGCCAGCGCCTCTTCCAGTTCGGCGATACTGCCAACCTTGACCGAGGTCGCGCCCATGGACTCCGCGTGTTTGGCGAAGTCGATATTGGAGTTCTCGCCTCCGATCGCGTGATCGAGCAGGTTGTTGAACTCGGCCCCGCCGGTGCCCATTTGCAGCCGATTGATACAGCCATAGCCGCGGTTGTCGGTCACGACGACGGTAAAGGAAATGCCCATCATCGCAGCCGTCGCCATCTCGGAATTGGCCATCATGTAGGTACCGTCGCCGGTGAAACAGATCACGTCACGCTCGGGCTCGGCCATCTTGATGCCCATCGCGCCCGCGATCTCGTAGCCCATGCAGGAGAACCCGTATTCCATGTGATAGGATCCCGGACGTCCGGCCTTCCAGAGCTTGTGCAACTCGCCCGGCATGGTGCCAGCGGCGCACATGGCAACGGTGTTTTCATTCGCCGCGCGTTGGACGGCTCCGATGACCTGCATATCGGTTGGAGGGGCATTCCCGTCGCCGGGGGCATCCGTCAGTGGATCGACTTTGCCGAACCAGTCGTATTTCGAAGAGGCAGCATCTCCGTCAAAACGCGTGGCCCCGAGGGCCTCGCCCAGCTCCTCCAGCCCGACGCGGGCGTCTGCCATCAGCGGCAAGGCGCCGTGTTTGGCGGCATCATAGGCGGCGACATTGAGGCTGACGATTTTGCGATCCGCATGGGCGAACAGCCCCCACGACCCTGTCGTAAAATCCTGAAACCGCGTGCCGACGCCAAAGACCACGTCGGCCTCGGCGCAAACATCATTGGCCGGTTCACCACCGGTCACGCCGATGGGGCCAAGGTTTAGCGGGTGATCCCAAGGCAGCGCCGATTTGCCCGCCTGGGTTTCGGCGACAGGGATATTGTGCGCTTCGGCAAACGCCATAAGTGCGTCGGTCGCGCCGGAATAGTGTACGCCGCCCCCAGCCACGATAACTGGCCGCTTGGCACCTTTTAGCACCTTTGCCACGCGGTCCAACTCGCCCACGTCGGGGCGGACGCGCCGCTGGTACCAGACCTTTGGCTCAAAGAAGCTGACGGGATACTCATAGGCTTCGGCCTGCACGTCTTGACAGAAGGACAGCGTCACAGGGCCGCAATCGGCCGGATCGGTCATCGTGCGGAAGGCGCGAGGCAAGGCCGTCAGCAGTTGCTCGGGCCGGGTGATCCGGTCGAAATACCGGCTGACCGGCTTGAAGGCGTCGTTCACCGACACTGTGCCATCCCCGAAATCTTCGATCTGTTGCAGCACCGGATCCGGTCCGCGATTGGCAAACACATCGCCGGGCACCAGAAGCACCGGCAGGCGGTTGACATGCGCCAGCCCCGCCGCCGTCACCATGTTGAGCGCCCCCGGCCCGATGGATGACGTGACCATCATCGCGCGCTTACGGCGCAGCTGCTTTGAGTAGGCGATGGCGGCATGCGCCATAGTCTGTTCATTGTGCCCGCGATAGGTCGGCAAAGCGTCGCGGCTGGCATAAAGTGCCTCGCCAATGCCTGCCACGTTGCCATGACCAAAGATGGCCCAGCAGCCCGCGATAAACGGCTCTCCATCTTCGGTAAGCTGCGCTGCGATGTAGCGCACCATCGCCTGTGCGGCGGTCAATCGAATTGTCTTGCTCATGCCGCGTCCTCCATGGCTCGGCTTCGGGCCTTGTCCCAAATTTCGCAAAGGCGCTGATAGTTTGCGACCATTTCGGTTATAGCCTCTTCGTTGGTCATCTTGCCCGCCAGCCATGCGCGGGCGGCGTTGCCGAAGATCGTCCGGCCCACAGCAAAGCCTTTGACCAAGGGCTGCTTGGCCGCCAAAGCAAAGCTTTCCGCCAACCCAGCCTCCGGCGCGTCGAGACCCAGAACAACGATGCCGCGCGTGCGGGGATCATTGCGTTCGATGGCGGCAACGGCATTTTCCCAGGCGGCATCGGTCTTGAACGGCTCAAGCTTCCACCAGTCGGGATAGACGCCCGCGTCGTAAAAGGTCTGGATCAAGGTGGCAGAGGTCATGTCGTCCACAGGGCCAACCTTCGACGGAATGATCTCCAGCAGGAATTCCAGCCCGTTGCGACGGGCCGCCGTGAACAGCCGCTTGACCCGCGCCACCTGCATCTTCGCGGTCTTGTCATCATCATCGGGATGACAGAAGACCAGCAGCTTGACCACGTTCTCCCGCGCCCATTCGCGCAAACGGCCAAGGTCTTCGCCCAACTCGGGTTCGAACTCGATGGGCCGCGATCCGGGCAACTCGGTCGGGCGACCGATCCAGAGGCCAGAGCCGGTGGCGCGATGCAGCGCGGACCGCCCGATCCGGTTGTCACATAGGATGCCGTAGCCCGGTTGGCCGTTCTGCACCTTCAAAGCCGCATCGAGGCAAAGCTCCTTGAACGCTGCGCCCTTTTCCTTGGTGTAGCCGTCCATCTCTTCCAGTTGCAGCCGGTGATCGAAGGCGAAGGTTTTGACCGAAGACCAGTCGCCATGCCGGTTGGTCGCCCAGTGCACTTGCTCCAGCTCCGTATCGTTGCGCAGGTCCGGGCGCTTGATCCCGCGCTGGAAGAAATACTGAAGCTCCTCCCAGCTTGGATAGGCAGGCGTGCAGCCGTGACGGCTGACTGCAAAAGCCCCGCAGGCATTGGCGTATTTCAGTGCTGTCGGCCAATCCTCACCATCGAGCCAACCTTTCAATAGACCGGACATGAAGCCGTCGCCTGCCCCCAGAACGTTGAACACCTCGATTGGAAATCCCGGACCTGTCTGGCCGTCATCAAGGCTGTCGGGCACGTCGCCCTCGAAGGCCACTGCCCCCGCCGCGCCGCGTTTGCAGACCAAAGTCGCGCCGGACACAGCACGCACTGCCCGCAGCGCTGCGATTGTGTCGGTCGATCCACCCGCGATGTGGAACTCTTCCTCCGTGCCGACGATCAAATCGAACAGATGCAGCGTTGATTGCAGCTTGGCCGTTACGGCTGCGCTTTCAACGAACCGGCTTTCACCGTCGCCATGGCCAGCGACTCCCCAAAGGTTCGGTCGGTAGTCGATATCGAGCGCGGTCTGCATGCCATTCGCGCGGGCAATCTCCAGCGCTTTGATCGTGGCAGCCTCGACCTGCGGATGGCTCAGATGCGTGCCGGTCGCCACGACGGCTCGGGCGCTCTTGACGAAGTCCTCGTCAATGTCATCGATGGTCAGCCCCATGTCGGCACAGTTCTCGCGGTAGAAGATCAGCGGAAACTGCTCCTGATCCCGGATGCCCAACAGAACCAGCGCCGTCAGTCGCTCGGGGTCGATCTTGACGCCCCCGGTGTTCACACCCTCGCGTTCCAGCTGCTCGCGAATGAAGCGGCCCATATGCTCGTCGCCGACCCCTGTAATCACCGCCGACTTCAGACCAAGCCGCGCCGTGCCGCAGGCGATGTTGGTGGGCGAGCCGCCGATGTACTTGTCGAAAGAGCCCATATCCTCCAACCGCCCGCCGATCTGCGCGCCGTAGAGGTCCACCGAGGATCGGCCGATTGTGATGAGATCAAGTGTCTTGGACATGCCTGCCTCCTATCCCATGCGTTCCGAGGCGTAGGAGCCCGGCGACGGCGGGAAGACCACCGTCTTGTTTCCATTCAGGAAGACCCGGCCATTCACATGGGCATGGATGGCCCGCGCAAAGACCTGCGCTTCGACATCGCGCCCAAGCGACACGTAATCCTCTGGGGATTGCGCGTGCGTGACACGGATTGTGTCCTGTTCGATGATCGGTCCTTCGTCGAGATCGGCGGTGACATAATGCGACGTCGCACCAATCAGTTTCACACCCTTTTCGAAAGCCTGCTTGTAGGGGTTGGCCCCCTTGAACGATGGCAAGAACGAGTGGTGGATGTTAATGATCCGCCCGGACATCTTTTCACACATGGCGTTGGACAGGATCTGCATATAGCGGGCGAGCACGATCAGTTCCGCGCCGGTGTCTTCGACAACCTGCATGATCCGTGCCTCGGCTTCGGGTTTGTTTTCTTTGGTGACCTTGATGCAGTGGAACGGGATGTCGTGGTTCACCACGACCTTTTGATAGTCCATGTGGTTCGAGATCACGGCCACGATGTCGATCGGCAGCGCCCCTATCCGCCAGCGATACAGCAAGTCGTTCAGGCAATGACCGAAACGAGACACCATGATGACGACCTTGCGCTTCGTCGTTTCGTCAAAGAACTCGGCATCCATGTCAAAGCTTTCGCGAACGTGCGCGAAAGCATCGGTCAGGTCATCGAGGCCCCTGCCCTCTTCCGACTGGAAGCTGACGCGCATGAAGAAGGATCCCGTTTCGGCATCATCGAATTGCGCGCTGTCGGTGATGTTGCATCCCTGTTCCGCCAGAAAGGTCGAGATCGCCGAGACGATCCCGCGGCGGGATTTGCAATGAACACGGAGAGCAAACCTGGTCATGCGGATCTCAAGACCTCCGAAACCTTGACAACACGTCCTTCGGCTACTGATTTCAGCGATGCATCGGCCAGGGCCAATGCCATCATGCCGTCATGGCCGGTGGTCGGAGTCAGCCCACCGTTCGTCACCGCATCGACGAAAGCAGCGATTTCGTTGGCGTAGGCGTTCACGTATCGCGACATGAAAAAGTTTAGAAGCGGGGGCCGGACATAGCCCGTGCCATCGGCAATCTCGATATTTGCCTCGCGGTGGTTTTCCGCAGAGACAGAGCCTTTCGATCCCAGAACTTCAATGCGCTGGTCATAACCATAGGTCGCACGGCGCGTGTTGGTGATGGTACACTGTTTGCCGCTTGCGGTTGTAAGGATGACGTTGACGCTGTCGTAATCGCCGAGCTCGCCGATCTTCTCATCGGTCAGGACCGAAGCCGCGGCCTGCACAGACTCGACCTCCTCGCCCAAGAGCCAGCGTGCAACGTCGAAATCGTGAATCGTCATGTCGCGGAAGATCCCGCCGGAGACCTTGATGTAGTCGTACGGCGGCGGGCCCGGGTCGCGGCTCGTCAGGGTGATCATTTCAACTTCGCCGATGCGGCCGTCGTCAATGGCCCGTTTCAACGTCATGAAGTCGGGGTCGAAGCGGCGCTGGAAACCGACCATCAGGGTCGCATTCTCTGCCCTGACGGTCTCAAGGCACTCTATCACGCGGTCGAGGCTCAGATCGACGGGCTTCTCGCAGAAAACCGCCTTCCCCGCTTTCGAAAACTGCTCAATAAGATCGGCATGCGTGTTGGTCGGCGTACAGATCAGGACCGCATCCACATCGTCGCTGGCTGCGATCTGGTCGATAGAACGGATGTCGCAACCATAGGCATCGGACAATTGTTTTGCGGTCTCGGCCATGGGATCGGAAATCGCGATCAACTGCGCGTTCTGTGTCGACGACACCGCCCGCGCGTGTACTTGGCCGATGCGACCGGCCCCCAGAATTGCGATACGAAGGGTCATTTATTGTCTCCTTGGCAAGCAGTCACCGCAGCGGGGCGAACCGGCCTTTTGATTTCAACGATTTGGCCCGTGGTTGCACTGACCCGGGCGGCTTCCAGAACCGCCACTGTGTGGATTGTATCTGATGGAAGGACTGGTGGTGTTCCGCCGTGCATCACAGCGCTTGCGAATGCTTCATAAAAGTCTGTGTACCGTGACGGTACAGACGGCACACGGCGCGCCTTGCCATCCGTGTAGAGCGTCCCCCAGGCGTCTTCAGGCTCGGCTCCCCAGTCGGGGCGGCCCCCAACGGGCAGGTCGCCGCTCAGGACCGCAGCGACCTGTGCATCGCCACCCTTAACCACGAACGCGCCAGACTCTCCATAGGCGCGGAGCTCGCGCGCGTGCAAATGGTTCGCTTTGCTGGCTTCGATGTGACTGCTGGCACCGCTCGCGTGAAGCAAGTTTACCACGAAACCGACATCGGTTTTGCCGCCTGGAACGTCGCCCTGTTCGGTCTGCGCGAAGACCGAGGTCGCCGGTCCCAAGAGCCACAACATCTGGTCAACGATGTGGCTTCCGAGATCTCCGAGAAGACCGCCTTCAGGACCCGGCAGCAAGCCGTCGAGTGATGGGAAATCCATCCGGTTGTGAACCCGTTGCACTCGGCCCAGATCGCCGTTCTGGATCACTGCGGCAAGCGTTCGCAGATCGGAATCCCAGCGGCGATTTTGAAACGCGCTGATGACAACACGCTGCGCTTCTGCTGCACGAACCATCCTTTCGGCGTCGGAAGCGTGAAAGGCGAAGGGCTTGTCTGCGACGACATGCAGACCCGCCTTGATCGCCTCGAGGACCAGCGAAACCCGCGTTGTGGGAGGTGTCGTGATTGTAACTGCATCGACCACTTTCGCAGCGATCATGTCCGAAAGGCTAGCGAACACGGGAACATCGGGAAAGTCGGCCCGGACGTTGGCCACCGTTTCAGGTGACCGGGCCACGACACCGGCCAGATCAACGCCGTTGGCGGCCTTGATGAAAGGCGCGTGAAAGCGACGACCGCCAAAGCCGAAACCTAC
>JAUILL010000091.1 GCA_030433335.1 Alphaproteobacteria bacterium
AAAAAAGGTTCAAGCTTGGCCATCTGCGTATCGCTTAACCAGTATAGATCACTCATGTCACCGCTCCGTTTTCCGAGCCGTGAATCACGCAGCACAACGGAAATCAATGCGTCCTGACCCTAGAAAGCCGTTCGTATGCAGCACGCCGAGAAGCGGAAAGATCAGGATGAAGGGGAGATAGCGCAGAACGCGATGAACCCGGTCCGTGTACAGGACCGCGACAAAGAAGCCGACGACGACAGACGCACCGCGCAGGCTTCGATTGATCGAAAACTCGACAAAGTGTTGATCGAAGCCAAGAGCGCCTAAATCCTCAGGCGGCAAGAAGTTCGAGTAGAGATCAAGCAGAAAAACCTGCGAAAAGCAGATCATCGAGAAAAGACCCGCGATCAACCAACTCAGCAGGATATCCGTATCGTTCGGCCGGTAAATCCGCCCGATCCGGCGATAGACCGAACGTGATGTCAGCCCAACGATCAATCCCCCTAAGAGGTTGATCAAAAGCATAAAAAGGACGAGCGGGGCAGTGACTTCTGGAAGTTCGACCCACATCGGCTTGCCTGTAAATGGCAGCACGAATGGCACGAAATACAGGACACAGAGCGCCAGGATCGGAATCCAAAGCAGGTGCCGAGGGTAGAGCACGATGCCTACGCAGATCGTGAACAATGACACCTGAGGGCTCAGGTTCACTGCAATCGAGTTCGGACCATGAAGCGCAGCGCCGTAGGACATGAACACTGTCCAGAACAGGATCACTGCCAGATAGATCATGGTCATTTTGCGCGGATAGCTGCGAATGCTTTCCGAGATCATCTGGACCTTGGAAATTTCGAAATCGCGAAACACAAAGCCCTGATCTCGCGACATCTCGACGACGCGCGCAGCACTAAGCGATCTTGTTCCGCCTCTTTTCGGCTCGGATTGTCCGCCTAGCACACCAGACCCCACTCACTGCGTTCAACTCGGGAGAGCGGTTTCAGCAGGGGCGACCTGCTTTTCGACACGCCCTACCCCCACTCAAACGAGAAAACTGGAGAGTGCTCAATTGATCTTCGGGCTGAACGCCACGCCCATCCGGCCAACCCACGGCTAATCGGCCGTGTCGATTGGTCAATTTGCTGTCTTTTGCTTAGACGCCTTGATCAAAAGGCGCAAAACTGGCGCTGGCGGCGCGGCGCCACCGCTGCAAATAGCCGAAGCGGTCATCATCCTCGCGCAGCAGAAAACCCTCTGGCATGTAGGGGTAGACCTCCTCACCGGTGACCATGTTGCGCTCTTTTTCGCGCATCATCAGGTGGTGCGGCTGAAACGACGACGGATGATCCAAGCCCGCAGCGCCCGCCATGTCACCCAGTGCCTTCATGGTGTTCTTGTGGAAATTCGCAACACGCTGCGCTTTGTCGGGCACCACGAGCGCGCGCTGGCGGCGCGGGTCTTGGGTCGCCACACCTGTCGGGCAATGATTTGTGTGGCAGGCTTGCGCCTGAATGCAGCCCACGGCGAACATGAAGCCTCGGGCAGAATTCACCCAGTCCGCCCCCAACGCCAATGCTCTGGCGATGTCGAAAGCATGGATCAGCTTGCCCGAGGCCCCGATGGCGATCCGATCACGCAGATTCACACCGCGCAAAGTATTGTGTGCGAAGGTCAGACCTTCGACCAAGGGCATCCCCATGTGGTTCGCGAATTCGAGCGGAGCCGCGCCTGTACCGCCCTCTTTGCCATCAATCACGATAAAGTCCGGTGTAATCCCGGTCTCGAGCATCGCGCGGACCATGCACATGAACTCTCGTCGGTGCCCGATGCACAGCTTGAACCCAACGGGCTTACCACCGGACAGATCTCGCAGCTGCTTAATAAACGCCATCATCTCGAGCGGCGTGCCAAAGGCACTGTGAGACGCCGGCGAGATACAATCCTTATCCATCGGCACACCACGCGCCTCGGCAATTTCGGGAGAAATCTTGGAGGCCGGCAACATCCCGCCCTGTCCCGGCTTTGCGCCTTGGCTGAGCTTGATCTCAATCATCTTGACCTGCGCGCTCGCGGCGACGACGGCAAATTTGTCTGGATCGAAGTTCCCGTGTTCGTCCCGCACGCCGAAATATCCGGTGCCGATCTCGAAAATGAGGTCGCCGCCGCCTTCGCGATGGTAGCGGCTGATCCCACCCTCGCCCGTGTCATGGGCGAAGCCGCCCATTTTGGCACCTTGGTTCAGCGCGGAAATTGCATTGGCCGAAAGCGCGCCAAAGCTCATGGCAGAGATATTGTAGACCGATGCATCGTAGGGCTGCGTGCAATCAGGGCCGCCAATGTGGACGCGAAAATCCTTGTTTTCGATCTTCTTGGGCACAACCGAATGGGTCAGCCACTGATACCCCGCCCCATTGACGCGCTGCTTCGTCCCAAAGGGACGTTTGTCTTCGACATTTTTGGCGCGCTGGTAGACGATGGCCCGCGCCTCGCGCGAGAACGGCACTTCGTCTTCATCACTCTCTACAAAGTACTGGCGGATCTCTGGCCGGATATCCTCCAGGATAAAACGAAGGTGACCAATCACCGGATAGTTCCGAAGGATCGAATGCTTCTTCTGCAGAACATCACGGATACCGAGGGCGGACAAACCCGCGAAGACCAGAACCGGCAACAGGAGCCAGCCTTCCCATATCGAAGCGATCCCCAGAACAACAGTGAGAGCGACGCACAAAAAGAAGGTCAGAAATCTAATCCAGTTGGCCATGAGACAGCCCCCGCACATGCAATGTCTCGGGCACAGTCAAACAACTTTGCCGATTATTCAACCACTCAAGTGGCCCTGCATCAGATCATTGCGCGTGCTGATGAAATGGGCATCGGCCGGTAAGCCCTACGCCGGACACGGCGGCGGCCTACAAGTTCCTGATGTCGAAGAAGACCCATCGCCAGCCCCGCATGAGCAAAGAACACAACATCAAGGTTCGGATAGGGCGTCGACATCATCGCCTGAAGCAGGATACCGACGCATGAGGCCTGAAGCGCGGCCGCCACGGTCGAGGTATAGCTCTCTCGGCTGCGGAGGGGGGGACGTGCCATCAGCACCTGATAGATGAACACCAGATACAGCACTGTGCCTACGATGCCGATATTGCCGAGGCACGCATACAGGAAACTCGACGCACGCACACTGCCGATCCCTGCCCCTAGCCCGTAGGTATCGAGCATCGCGGTGAACGCCTGAGTGTTCCACATCATTCGCTCGACGCCCGAGTCGCTCGACATCTTCGAGAGCAAGAGTTCGTCCAGCATGCCCTGCAATACGGGGCTGAGCGCAAACGTCAGAACAAGCACGATCAACATGGCAGGCACGGCAACCATCGTCGCGGTGTAGATGAGGAAAGCACGGCGCGCTTTGAACATCGTGCGGAAGTGCCACACGAAATACAAGCCCAAGAACGCACCAAGCGCCACGTATGTCGAACTCGACGTCGAACGGATAATCAGCGCGAGCAGAAGAGCCACAATCAAGCCACTTTTCCAAGAGGTCTGATCCGAGAACCAGTAGCGGAACCAATAGGCAAAGAGCCCCATCGTGTAGAAACCGAAGGCAGACGCTTCAGCAAACCCACCGGCAATCCGCTTGAACCCCATGATCCGCTGGTCGTCCAGCATCGCCATGTTCGAAGTACGGATGATATCAAGCAAATCGTTGAACCCGACTGCGTGCGAAGTGACATCCAGAAACGCGAGAAGGACGTTGAGCCAAGTCGCGAGGATCATACACTTGTGCACCTGTTGAGCGTTGCCATAGGCACGAAACAGCGTCGCCAACACAACGAAGGCAGATGTCGAAATCACCAGCCGGATCGCCTGACTAATGTTCTGCGTGGTCGGCTCCAGCGGCCTCAGACGGAAGGCCATGCCCCAGTCGGGCACTTTGACGAGCATAAAGACCTCGGTCTCGGCACGAAAAAAGCGCGGCATGAAATAGGCGCTGAGCAAAGACACAACGAGCAAAAGGAGAAGCAAGAAGCCCGGGCGCCCCGGTCGCAGAGTCGCGAAGACCTCGGAAAAGCCGGTCCGAAAGAAGAGTAACGACGCCCACATTGCAATGATGACGAAGTCGGTCATGTAGATTGAGCCAAGGCCCGACACATTCATCGCAGCCGCGGCCCCCATGGGCAGAACCAGAAACAGGCACCACAATCCCTTTACCGGCCCGCGCACGAAGATGTAGATCAACAAAAACAACGCCAGTGGCGTGGTGGCGAAAACCTGCATAGAAAAACGTGTCGCTCTATCAAAGTGGCGCGAAATTGCACCCAAATCTCGTAATCAATATTTTTTACCTAACGGCATTTCAAGGAATCGCAAGCCTTAATCCCGAAATCAGAGCAAATCCAGATATCTGCAGTGGCCAGCGCCCAAAATATGCAATTATCTCTCATTGATATTTTTTACGCTCTTGATCGTGAATTGAATTAGGGTCAGGATTCATAACCAGAACATGACGACTGCCGCTAATGCGCATGCTGACAGGAAGACCTTCGGACACCTGTCGTAGCGTGTTGCGACCCGCCGCCAATCCTTGAGGCGAGCGAAACTGT
>JAUILL010000092.1 GCA_030433335.1 Alphaproteobacteria bacterium
GCGCGGTTTCGCCCATCTCGCCGACGTCATCCAAGGCGTCAATTTCGTCAACGGCATCAAGCCATCAAACCAAGATCAAGCCGCTGCATGAAAAACGCTTGGACACCAGATTTGACAATAACTCCCGCGATGGCGAGCAGGGCAGGATCGGTGGCATGGATCTTTACAGGTTGGTTCAGCGCCTCGGCGGTTTTCCGAAGCGATACAGCGAACTGCAGAAGTCCGACCGAAGACTTGAAGCCCTCGGGCAGGATGACGTCGTGAAGTGCACCACGTTTCAACGAGGCAAAAATCTCCTGTGCCTCAGAAGCAAGCTCCTGAAGGCCGCTGCACGAGAGGGTCTCGGACATCGTTCTGGTTCCTTGTTAGGGGGTCTGGCGGGGTCTGCAGAAATGGTTTTGAGCGGGCTTCTGCAGGCGACGTCAAATCTCACAGATCAATCGTCACTTGGAGTGATTTATGTTCCTACACATGCAGAAGGCTGTTTTCGCTTATCTCTTGAGAATAAGATGCACAACGTGATGGTGCGTTGGCTGATGTATTGGTTGTCAACATCTGCCATGATGAACTTTTCAATATTGAATTCGATAAAAACAATGACATTCGTTTGGATGTTTGCGAACGCCCGAAGCGACGTTCGTAGTGTTTTGCAGTATCTATTTTGATGCCAATGAGATCACCTCCTGAGGTCAACATTTATGCAATTCCGCATGTGAGAATATTCATGTTAGCGCTAAGTCCCCGCTTGGAACGTTTTCCTGCATTCTCGCCATCTGGAGAATATCTTCCCTGACCTCGGTGGCTGAGCGCTATCTTATGAGCGATGGGTCCTCTCGGGCCGAAGGTCCGCTGCTGCATGATTCGTGCCAAACCAAAGAGGGGTTTTGATCCGACCTCACCCGCATCTGGGTCATGACATTCTCTGAGCCATTATCTCCAAAGAGTTGGGCTGAAGATCGTTGTGGCATAGGAAGAGCATGTGTCCATGCATGTCAGTCGTACACAAAAGGACTATTGCTGAGACTCGAATAAAACTCAGCTCTGATCCGGGTTTTCCTATCTGTCAGCTTCGACCTTAGCCTTGCAGCTCATTGTAAGGACACACATCGTCCTCAAAGGGCACGTGCCTGCGGCGAAAACTTGTGTCGGGGACGGCTTCTGGAAGGCGTATCCGATCCATCCGGAAATGCCGGAAATCCGCACGCATCGCGTCCCAGCCCACAAGGTACCACAGTGGCGGCAGGATCAGCATGGCTTGGGGCTCGACTTCGCGCCGGGTCGTTCGTCCTTTGGCATCGCGGTAATCGAACCGAATAAAGTGACGCCCCAGAAACGCCGTTTCAAACGCGGGCAGCAGATCGGGGTCCATTTTCCCCATATTCGACAGATCCTGTAGCGGCGACAGTTGGCCGATATACAGACAGTCTAGAAACGCGCGCAGGTCCCTGACCTTGTCCGGCGGCAAAGCCTTTTCGATTTTGGCCAGTCCCGCGTCGGCTAGCTCGGAGAAGGGCAGGTTTCCGGCGGTCCTCATTGCCGCAACACTAATCAGCAGAGCAAAAACTTCGGGAACAGACAGCCGTGCGTTGGTCTGGACTGACTGCGGATCGAGCTGCAGACCGCCCCCGCGTCCAACATCTGAATGGATCACATATCCTTCGTCCCGCAGCGCACTGATGTCGCGCAGAATGGTTCGGCGGGATGCGCCGACCTCGCTCGCCAAGGTATCGACGGTCGAGGTGCCGTTGCGGCGCAGGCTACGCACGATGGCGTCATGTCTTAGTTTTACGTTCATATCGCCACCCTAGCACTTATGGTGACAATTTTTGACACTATTTTGTTCTACACCGATTCCAGCAACGAAAAACCAAGGAGATTGCGACATGGAACGGACAGCAGTGAACCCCTGGGACTGGTCAATCAAGCTGGGCTACAATCAGGCCGAAGTGATCAAGGGCGCGACGCGGCAAGTTATCTGCGCGGGCCAGACCTCTGTGGACAGCACAGGCACCCCCCAGCACCCCGGCGACATGCGCGCTCAGATCAGCCTCGCGCTGGATAATCTGGAAGCGGTTCTACAAGGCGCGGGCATGGACCTGAGCAATGTGATCAAGCTTGGCATTTATGCCACCGACGTAGACGAGGCGCTGAAGAACTTCGATCTGATGGGCATGCGGTTTGGCCCGCACCAAGTGGCCCCGCCAATGACGCTTTTAGAAGTGAATCGTCTGGCGATCCGAGGGTTGCTGTTCGAAATCGAAGCATCGGCTGCAGCATGACCCGCGCCGAAAAGCGGTTGTTGGAAGAGCCAATTTCAATAATTATTCTGTCCCACTGCCGATCTTGGACTGCCAAAAAAACGCTGCGGGATGCCTCGAACGTCCGGTCTGGTGAATCTGCACAGCGTCATCGACACTTTCAGCCAATGTCCGGAAGGGACCGATCGGCGGTTGCCAAATGTCAGTACGCCCTTTTAACGCTGTGCCGCTGCAAGTCCGCTCTCAGCCCTTCCACGACATTCGAGCCGCGCGCAGTGACCGACCAATCAGCACCGCGAAAAGTGGTTGTCGGAAGTTCGATGCAAGTACGAACACACCAGAGTTTCTTTAGGGGAGCGGACATAAAGCCAAGTTTGCGTCGCGAGGCCTAAGGTACTCGGCCCTGAGGGCTGAGACCCGTCACTTGACGCGTCTCGTGCGAAAGCCGTTTTCAGGCAGGGACACATGCTCTTTGCAAAGCTCAAACGCAAGAAGCCAACTTTCACAGAACTCTGATTTTCTTCGAAACTACCGGATTTCCGCCATTTTTTGCTCTATCGTACACTATGCCGAAACAATCCTTTTGCGATCCATTAATTGCAAAAATGCAATCACAGGCATACATCGGTGGCGCCCCTCCCCACCAAAGCGAGCCCCCACTTATGACCAACCAGATCGGTACTAATGTCCAAATTTCTGCAGATCAAACCGCGCTCGAGGCGCTGGCTGAGCTGTATCCTACGTTGTCCGTATACACTCTCGAGCAGCAACTGGATGACATCGACAATCTGCGGACTTGGACGACCGACACGGTTACTTTCTCTTTCCCGACCGTCGAATCCACCGACTACGTGGGCAATTGGCGTGAAGGTACGCTCTATGCCTTTACCGAAGCGCAAGCAGCCGCCACGCGCGAGGCGATCGCTCTGATTGGTGATTTAATCGACATCACCTTTGTTGACTCAGGCACTGATGTCGACGCGCAAATGCGCTTTTATAACTCTTCTGCCGAAGGAACGGCGGGAGGGGCGCCTGCAGGCGAGGGAATAAAAGGCGACATGTGGTTGTACGATTACACCCCGGAAACGGCGGCCGCGTATAACCTCGAATACGGACGCTACAACTTTAATGTAATGCTCCATGAGATCGGGCATATCATGGGGCTGTCCCACACATCATTTACCCAGGACAGCGACGAATACATCGATAATGCCCATTATCTGCAGAACAATGGCGCCTATTCGATAATGAGTTATCTCACGGCGTCCGAAGCAGGTCTGGAGTGGGATACGGCCTATTCTGCCACGCCGATGATCGCGGATATCGCGGCGCTGCAGTCTTTGTACGGCGCCAACATGACCACCCGCACTGGGGACACGGTTTACGGCTTTAACTCAACAGCGGACCGAACTGTTTTCGACTTCGATGAATTGTTGGATACTCAGGGGACGATCCCAGCTGTAGCAGTTTGGGATGCAGGTGGGACTGACACGCTGGATATGTCAGGCTTTGCCAATAGCAGCTACATCAGCTTGGTGGACGGCACGATGTCCAGCATCAACGGCTATGATGTGAATTTCGGAATCGCTGCCGATGCAATCATCGAAAATGCGATCGGCGGATATGGCGACGACATTTTGGTGGGCAACACCGTCAAGAACGTTCTGACGGGCGGCTACGGCGCAGATACCCTGCTTGGGGGCGCGGGCAAAGACAAACTGGTTGGCGACTTGACCAATGCCGTGACCGGCGATTTCGAGATCGACAGCGTTGTGTTGGACGGAGACGAGGAAATCTCTGTTGAATTCGACGGCACCGGTGTGACCGACCTGACCGTCGAAATGATGATCTCGTTTGACGATGTCACCGGCTCCAGCCAGTGGTTTACCAATATGCCCGGTGCGTGGAACCTGATGTTCTCTGGTAGTGGGAATGGCCTTTGGTACCGCGCGAACTCTACCTGGTTCCACACGGGTATCTCGCATGCGGACTTAACAGACGGCTCATTCCATCGTCTTGCAGTGACGCTCGACAGCGCAGAGACCGAAGTTAAAATCTATTTGGACGGTGTAAACGTGAAGACGCTCGACGCCGCGGCTTTCCCAGATTTGAGTATGACCGCGACGGAAGAGCTGCGCATCAACCACTGATCAGCCCCACCTGGGTGGTCCAATTTGATTGTTAGTGTATGACTGGCCTTGGGTCCATCTGGATGATGGTTTCCGGGGCCGGAGGGCGGTAGCCCAGAGCACTGTGGGGTCGTTTTGTGTTGAA
>JAUILL010000045.1 GCA_030433335.1 Alphaproteobacteria bacterium
GTCAGGACTGACCCTAGGGAACCTGTCGACCAGTCTGCCCACGATCGTGAAATGACTGCCCACGATGACGTGAAACGCGTGCCCGAGATCCCGCGAAATCACTGCCCAAGTTCCGCGAAATACGCACTCTGGCCTTTGAAGCGTTCGCGCCGGATAACGAAAGCTGGACAAGCTGACATCAGAGGCCTGCTCACTATAGGTGCAATGTCCCGGCTTAATCGACTGGGGCGATCTTGCATCCAAAAGGGGTCATGGCTGGAACGGATGCTTGCGAAGAAGCCGCGCATGCTGGTCGCTATCGCGCTAGCGAACAAGATGGCGCGAGCCGTCTGGGCCATGATGACGAAGCAGGAGGATCACAGGATCCCGACGCCAACGGTCGCCGCATAGTATGCGCAGCCTGGAACAGACGGCATCGGTGAAGGAGGTGTGAGAGGTCGACGACCTGATGGGCGAAAGATCGAAATGATCCGGATCGGGAAAACCAGATAGCAACTGTGAGCGCACAAGCTCGAGATACAGATGTAGACCCGTTCCGCAGATCACCATCCCGGCCAGCGGCTTCTGGAAACGCCGCACGAACAGGCCTGAAAGAAGACCACACTCGATCACCTTGCTCAGAAGTCAAAGGCACTTGCACGACGGGCGGCAACCACAGAAGTTGCTAAGTTCATCGCGCGCTTTGCTAGACGGAAGGCTCTGGAGGAAATTGATTTACGAGCGCACTATCTTCTGCGAGCCCCAAACTCTCCCTGGCCCTATTTACAGCCTGCGCCGCATTTTTGACGTCCTCCCATTCTCTGTCGAGTTTATCGCGCTCTTTCTGAAAGATCGCTTTGACGCATTTGATAGCTTTTCTGATGAACCCGAAGAGGGGCTTTGGGAGGGCGCTTATGCTGGCTTCGACATCTTTATGGCTGTCAGCCTTCGCTTCCCAGTTCTCGCCCTTCTGCCATTTATCTCGCTCGACATCAAACGTCAGAACACCGTCCTCCAGATACCGCAGCACCTTGCCCCCAGCCTGCACGCCTTTCTCGAAGGCCGCTTTGTCTGATTTCAGCGTAGCCTCGCGGTTTTCGAGATCGACCGTCTGATCTTTGATCTCGGCACGATCTTTCTCGATTTCCCTTTCAGCAACCTTGGCTTTCTCGATCAGGTTTTCCGCGTCCGCCTTTTGAACCTGCAACCCGTCCACCTCGGCCCCGAGCGCCTTTTTCCGGCCCTCCAGCGCATCACAGGCCGCTTCCAGGCCGTCCTTCTGCTGCACCAGTTCCTTGACCTCCACGCGCGCCCTGTCGATCTTCGCAGCGACCTTCAGACTATCGGCCACCAAGGTTTTCGCATTCTGTGCCAACAGCGCCTCCGTCTCGGCCTGCTCCGCTTTCGCGCGCACCAGCCGGGCCTGCTCGACCTCCAAGGCCTTGGCCTTCTTCTCGACTTCCGCCTTCCGCGCCTTTGCTTCTTTGATGGCCCGCTTGCGGGACTTCCGCTGGGTTTTGGCCCCGAGTTCCCGTGCCTCCTCAATCTGACGCCGTGCCTCTACCTTGGCCACCTCGATCACCTTCTCTGCTTCTTTTTCCGATGTCTGCAGCGCCGCCTCTCCGGCTTCCTTGCCGGTGCGGAGCTGCTCTGCGCGCCATGTGCTGGGAGGCACATGGTGACGCCGCTCGGGCCCCTCTTCTCCCCTGGCCCGAGCTTCACGGCGGGCTTCAGCCCGCCGCTCCCCACGTGTCAAACCCAACTCGGAGAAGAACTCTCCGACAGTGGTCTGCGCGGTCTCGTAGTTGCGGATCAGCGGATTGGCGGAGGGCTGGAGCATGAACTGATGCCCCTTGTTCTTGCTGGTCCGCTCAACCCAGACCGCAACCGCAAAGTGGATGTGATAGGCTTCCTCGTCCTCATGGGCAGAGACATGGCGGAGCTGGGTGCCGGGAAAGTGCGCATGCAGGAATTCCAATGACCGCGCTTCGAACGCTGCCACACGGTCTTGATCCCAGCTATCCCGTCCTGTGCCACCAAACCAGGCCTTGTTGACCGTCAGAATGCCATCGCGGATCGGCCCGTGCTTTGTCGCGCGCCAAGGCACCGACGCACCCGCATCCAGAAGCGCCTCCGCCTGCTTCTGTCGCGATTTTGTTCGCAGGGCCTCCACCGCGTTTTCGAGGTTGAACTGCGAGACTGTGTCGATCTCCGCCTGTAGATCCTCTGCCCATGTGGGCGCGCCATAGAGCAGCTTGTTATGCACCGTCTGGTCCGCATCCACATGCTCCAAATCACCCCCCTCGCGTTTGTCATGGAAGACCATGCGCGCCAGTTGATGGGGAAAGACACCCGTCATGCGCAGCACCACGGGATAGGTCGGCGCAGCAACAACAGGGGTCGGATCGGGGAAGGTTTCAGAAACGGACATCACACACCTCGGGAACTCTTACACCTTGAGGCTATCCCGAATTCGCGAAAGTCCAAAGACAGTGTTTTGCATTTTTAGGGGCGATCTACTCACTAAGCCCCTTGCAACCGACTGCGCTGGTTTCAAGGGGCCGTTCGCTCAGGGGATACCCCCGAGACCCCTTCTCGAAGCTTAACGCTTCTGCGACCAGCAGACTGCTGGACCCGAGTGGACTCCTCTTACTTTTCAGGGACGCCCAAGCGCAGTGTTCACTTTTCTAGTAAACTTATCAATGCCTTGCAGAAGCGTTATCCACAATTTTCTGCGCTGACCCCTCATTTTCCGCGATACAAGCGCACCCGTTTTGCGATAGTTTCAGCGTGTTGCCAGTTATGGGAATTCCCAAATTTTAACGAGGAGACCTCGGCCGATGGCACGAGACCAGAAGAGGCAAGGCACCATACAGGAGGCTTTGCAAATAGCCCCGACCGAAGGCAACTTGATGCCTCTTTTGGACAGTTACTCACAGCCCTCGCCACCGAGATGTCGCGGCATGACCACACCCGCGAAGACACGTTGCTCTAAAAAAGGAGCGCATCTTTGTGAGCAGCCTCATCCGACTGGTCCATTTTTTGAATTTTAGTGCATTATCGGCCGCTGATCCAATCGGACAATGGCCTCGGGCGCTGGTGGTCTATATCCCGACGCACTTTGGGGCGTTTCGTGTTGTGGTGATTTCTCTAGTTCTCGATGATGATCCTGGCTTCCTTGAGCGTGTAAAAGACTTCGCCGTTCAGGAGTTCGTCGCGCATTTGAGCGTTGAAGCTCTCGCAGTAGCCGTTTTCCCAAGGGCTACCTGGCGCGAAATAAGCGGTCTTTGCGCCGACGGCCTTGATCCAGTCGCAGTCTCTTAGGGCAACCCTGACGTGTTTGTCTGGCTAGGGGACCTTTTCGGTTTTCGAGGGAACTTGGACTGGGATGTGTATCAAGCTACGCGAAGTCAAAGCGTCCTGTTGGTATGATGCGGTGGACGTTGAACGCGGTCTTCCGTTGACTGTACAGACAGCTGCCGTCTGCGCTGTATTGGATGAAAGCACCAGCCCGATTGGGAAGATCGGTTTCATTTTATCGCTTCGCCGTCGATTTGGGTAGTTTTGCCTCTGCGGTTCGGCCCTTAAGAATTGTATGCACAATTGATTGCACGATATTGTCGCATTGATCGCATTGTCGGTTGGGCATAATTGGACCATGAAACAGCGAGCTTGTTAACTTATCAGATTTGGCTTGCTCGCTATAGCCAAAGGAAGTGGCCCATGTGCGAAAGCAGAGATACGAAGACAGCCCTCAAGAACGGCGTGCGTTTGCGCTGCCCGAAGTGTGGGAAAGGCAAACTTTTCCAAAGCTATCTGAAGGTCGAATCCAATTGCGATGCCTGCGGCTTAGACCTCACACCTCAGCGGGCTGATGACGGGCCAGCATATGTCGTGATTTTGCTCGTCTGTCACATTGCGGGTGTGGCTATGCACTTGATGTACAAACCGTTTGTGGACAACCCGCTCGCGCTCGCATTGATCGTCAGCATAGGTGCCATTGTCCTCTCCTTGACGATGCTTCCTCCCGTCAAAGGGGCTTTCGTGGCGATCCAATGGGCCAAAGGAATGCACGGCTTTGGCGTGGCGAAATCCGCAAATTAACCCATAAATGTGTTCGGCACCAACGCGTTAGAGAGGCCGTGCAAGGCCTCTTTCAGTCCGTCGCGCGTGATTGCCCCGCCCAATCCAATCCGGATCTCTTCCTTTGGGGTTCCGAGCACTGTGAACGCGTCAGAGGGCATTAGCCCAATTTGCCTCCGCGCCATCCGAGCAACAACGTCCGCACGTGATGCGCCCTTGGGCAAGGTAAGCCAGAGATTGAAGGCGTTGTCAGCGGAACGGTATTTGAAATCCCCTAAAACCTCTGCCGCAATGGCCTGTCTTGCTGCGGTTTCGGCGCGAATGAACCGGCGGATACTGTCTGCGGTCCCGTCTTCGATCCACTGAGTGGTCAACGCGATCGATAGTGGTGAAGGCATCACCGAAAGCGCTCGAATGGCCTGCGACAAGTGCATGGCGCAACGGGGTGTAGGGGCAATCGTGTAGGCCAGCCGCAATCCCGCGCCGATACATTTCGCCAAACCCCCGATATGCCAAGTCAATTCCGGAGCTGACAGCGCGATTGGCGCAGGCGCTTTGGCGGGAATGAACCCGTAGGCGTCATCCTCGATCAGGAAAAGATGATGTTTAAGCATCACCTCAGCAATGGCCTCGCGTCTTTGCGCGGGTACCGTCAGAGTCGTAGGGTTCTGAAGTGTCGGGTTCAGGTACAGCGCCTTGGGCTTGTGCTCTGCGATTGCTGCGGCAAGAGCCTCTGGGATCACGCCGTCGCCATCCATTTCAACCCCGACCAAACGCACGCCGAACCGACCCGCGACGTTGCGGACGCCGGGATAGGTGATTGCTTCGCACAGGACGACGTCGGCAGGTTTCGTGATGATCGAGAAGATCGCAGCCATTGTTGCGTGTGCACCCGGGGTGACCGCGACGCGCTCCAATGAGGGAACCATCCCTCGCATGGACAACCAGCTCGAGGCTGCAACCTTATCTCTCTCTGCGCCGACCGGAGATTGATAGCGCAGCAGATCAATCAGGTTGGCCGAAACATACCCAAGCCCCGCCTCCATTTTGCGCAGGAGCTCAGGATCGGTTGGCTCCGGCGCCATGTTCATCGACAGGTCTGCATCGCTGGACCGCGCCGGATCGGGCCGGTTCGACACCACACTGCCCCGTACGAATGTCCCGCGCAATTGCGTCGGCGATAGCAAGGTAGCGGGGCTTACCGCTTTCCAGGGGGTTCGGCGTCCAATGCATGAAGTGGCCCTTTGGTCGTGACGTGTTCTTCTGTAGAGCGAATTGATTCTTCAATGAAGCAAAAATTGTATGGAGCACTTGCGACGCAGAAATTGAGCGAAAGCATTCAGCGTTTGGAATTTCAATGTATGCAGATTGACCGATTTTGCCGTTTAAATGTGCAGATTGGTCGAGTCTTTGAGAAAGTTCTTCGAAATAATTGTATGCAAAATAGACTGCGATTTGATTCCATCAATCCAGCCGCGCCAGCCTGTCCCTACAAACGCAATACAACGACAGGAGCTAGGTTATGCCCGAAGTTACCAAGGAAATGCACAAGGACGGCGACTTCTTCGTCAACTACGAGGAAAAAGTCTTTGAAGACGTCAAAGCCGACGAAGGGGAGAAGGCGCTCGTTACCTTTCACACCGTTGCCTTCGAAGGTTCAATCGGGCTGGTCAACATCCTGAACGCCATCCGCCTGAACCGCAAAGGGTATGAGACCTCGATCCTGCTGTACGGTCCCGGTGTGACCTTGGGTATCCAGCGCGGTTTCCCGACACTTGGGGATGAAGCGTTCCCCGGCCACCAGAACTTTGCCGTGAACCTCAAGAAATTCATGGGCGAAGGCGGCAAGGTCTATGCCTGCCGATTCGCGCTTCAGGCCCTTTATGGCCATGGCGAACCTTCGCTGCTTCCCGGCATCACGCCCATCGCGCCGCAGGACGTGCTGGACTGCATCCTGCTGCACAAGAAGGCGAACGCGGTGATCTTGGACACTTGGACCGTCTGATCCGCGAACCGGCAAAGCGGGTCCTACCGCTTTGCCCCTGCTGACCCCAGCTTTGAAAGCCAAGCCCATGAGAACAGACATCATCCGCGCGGCCGCCGTGCAGATCGCCCCAGACCTGACGGGCCGCGCCGGCACCATTGAGCGCGTGCTGAACGCCATCGCCGAGGCTGCAGACAAAGGCGCGCAGTTCATCGTCTTTCCCGAAACCTTCGTGCCCTACTACCCCTACTTCAGCTTTGTCCTGCCCCCCGTGCAGCAAGGCGCGCCCCATCTGGAGTTGATGAAAGAGGCGGTCGTTGTTCCCTCGCCCGAAACGCAGGCCGTGGCCGATGCCGCCCGCAAACGGGGCGTTGTGGTGGTGCTTGGGGTGAATGAGCGGGATCATGGCTCGCTCTACAACACGCAGCTTATCTTCGACGCGGATGGCTCACTCGCGCTGAAGCGGCGCAAGATCACCCCCACCTATCACGAACGCATGGTCTGGGGGCAAGGGGATGGCGCAGGTCTGAAAGTCGTCGAGACCGCTGTGGGCCGTGTGGGCGCGCTGGCCTGTTGGGAGCATTACAACCCGCTGGCCCGCTACGCCCTGATGACCCAGCACGAGGAAATCCACGCCGGCCATTTCCCCGGCAGCCTTGTCGGACCGATTTTTGGCGAACAGATCGAGGTCACCATGCGCCATCACGCGCTAGAGGCAGGTTGTTTCGTCGTAAACGCCACCGGTTGGCTGACCGAGGACCAGATCACCGCGCTGCACCCCGATCCCAAGCTGCAAAAGGCCATGCGCGACGGCTGCATGACCTGCATCATCAGTCCCGAAGGCCGCCACCTGACCGACCCGATCACCGAAGGCGAAGGCATCGCCATTGCCGATCTGGACATGCGTCTGATCGCCAAGCGCAAACGCATGATGGACAGCGTCGGCCACTATGCCCGCCCCGAACTTCTGAGCCTGAACCACGACATGCGGCCTGCGCTGACGCGCCATGTGACCGATGACCTGCCCACCCCCGAGGAGGCAGACGAAGATGTATGACACCGCGACCCTGATCAACGAACTGCAAACCCACGGGATGCGCTTGGTAGATCCTCGCGCGGGGCAAGAAAGCCGCCGTGGCGGGGCCGGTCCATCGGACCACAAGGCAGTCACCATCGCGGACCGCACGGTGATGATCCCCGTCCACACCGCGCCGTCCTTCGAAAGCCCGTTTCTGGCCGAACAGCCCGATGGCGCTGGCACATCCCGCTTGCTGCGCGACGGGGCAGAGGTTGCCCAAATCCGTTTCCCAGAGCGCGCGAAGTTCTACGAACTCTCGACCGCGGACGGGATTCCCTACAGCCACATCGCGACCCTGCATTCCAAGGACGTACTGGCGACCACCGTCCTGCAAACCTGCATTCGCTACGAGAGCCGCAAGAAAACCTGCCAATTCTGCTCGATCGGGCAAAGTCTGGCCGCTGGTCGCACGATCGCGCACAAGACCCCCAAACAACTGGCCGAGGTCGCCAAGGCCGCCGTCGTGCTGGATGGCGTACAGCACATGATCCTGACGACCGGCACGCCTGCAGGCAAGGACCGCGGCGCGCAGGTTTTGTGTGACAGTGCCCGTGCCATAAAGGCGGTGGTCGATCTGCCGCTGCAGGGTCAGTGCGAACCGCCGGAGGATGACGCCTGGCATCAGCGCATGTTTGACGCTGGGATTGACGCTTTGGGTATGCATCTAGAGGCCGTCACACCCGAGGTCCGCCAGCGCATCATGCCTGGTAAATCCAGCGTGCCGTTGGAAAAGTACTTCTCGAGCTTTGAAGCCGCCGTGAAAGTGTTCGGGCGCGGGCAAGTTTCGACCTACATTCTCGCAGGTCTTGGCGACACGCCCGAAGCCATTTTGGAGATGAGCCAGAAATTGTGCCGCATGGGGGTCTATCCCTTTGTTGTCCCCTTCGTGCCGATTTCGGGCACACCGCTGGAAAGCCATCCCGCCCCAAGTACAGAATTCATGGCATCTATCCTGAGACCCCTAGGGCAGATGATCGCAGAGGCTGGCATTTTGTCGTCGGACATGAAGGCAGGCTGCGGGCGCTGCGGGGCGTGTTCAGCCCTGTCGACTTACGAAAAGCTGAAAGTTCCCGCGAGGGCCAGCGCATGATCGAGCTTGAGCCACGCCAGTTTCAGTGCCCCGGCTACTACATTCGTGCGGCCAGCAAACCGTTCGAGGCCGCAGGCGCCGCCTCCCTGCGGCATCGTGTTTTCGTCGAAGAGCAAGGCATTTTTCCGGACCACGACCGAGACGAAACGGATCTGATCGCGACCCATCTGGTGGCTCTGTCCACCTATGCTCACGAGGCCGATCAGGTTGTCGGGACCGTACGGATACACGAAGAGACGCCGCGCCTTTGGTGGGGATCCCGTTTGGCAGTCGACCAGACCTTTCGTAATGTGGGACGCCTTGGGGCCGAATTGATCCGGCTCGCCGTGTGTACCGCGAATGCCCGCGGCTGCGACCGGTTTCTGGCGCATGTCCAGATGCAAAACGTGATCCTGTTCCGCCGCCTGCGTTGGAAACCGCTTGGCGAGGTCATGATCCACGGCACGCCCCATATGAAGATGGAGGCTGATCTGAACCACTACCCGCCGTGCGCCGATCCCGTGGCTGGCTGGTATCATCGCCCCTCTCTACGTCAGGTCCGGAAATGAGCCTTCAAGACCTCGCAAAACGGCTGAACGCGCATCCAGCAATCCGGTCGAAGACCGGAATTGCCGAGGCGACTTCGCTTTTGGGTCTAAACGCGAATTCAGCGGGGCGCCCCGGGGATGATGCTGCGCCACTCCCTCGCGCAGGAGGGTATGACCTGTTGGCTGGCGAAGGCTTTATCCCTGCGTTCGTCAAGGATGACCCGTGGTTTGCGGGCTGGTGCGCCATGATGGTGAACCTGTCGGACATCGCCGCCATGGGCGGGCGTTCTGTCGCCATGGTTGACCATATATGGGCCCCGAATGCCGATGCCGCTGCTCCCGTGCTGCAAGGGTTGCGCGATGCGTCCGAAGCCTACGGTGTGCCGCTTGTAGGCGGTCACACCAATCTGAACGCCGCAGACCTTGGCCTTTCCGCATCGGTTTTCGGGCGAGCAAATGCGCTGATCACAAGCTTTGACGCTACTGTGGGTGACACCCTTATCGCGGTCATTGATCATCGTGGCGCCTATCGGAACTTTGACAACTTCTGCGCGGCTCTGTCTGCACCGCCCGACCGCCTGCGCGGCGATTTGGAAATCCTGCCGACCTTAGCCGAAAGCGGCTTAACCAGGGCAGGCAAAGACATCAGCCAAGGTGGCATTGTCGGCACGGCACTGATGCTGGCTGAATGCTCGGGTGTCGGTATCGAGATTGACCTTTCGGCCATCGCGCCGCCCGCTGGCATCCCCAAAAAACGCTGGCTGCATAGCTTCCCCAGCTTTGGATACTTGCTCTGCGCCAAGCCAGAAAATGTAGCCAAAATTTGCGAACACTTCACCCGTCGCGACATCCACGCGGCAGCCATCGGGCGGATCACAGAAGGCTCTGCGCTCACCCTGACCCAAGGGTCTGAGACTGCTCTGTTCTGGGATCACGCCGACACCCCCTATCTTAATCTCGGAGGCCAAAATGCCTGAAACCCATTGGACCGTCCGCTGGCCCGACGGCACCGAAGAGGCGCTCTATTCCCCGTCCTCGGTTGTGGCCGATCTGTTCACTCCCGGCACCGCCTATCCCTTGCCCGACTTTCTAACCCGATCCCGTATCGCGATGGAGCGCGCCTCAAACCGCGTTGCGGCGAAATATGGCTTTGCATGTTCCTCTGCCATGGCGCAGCTGGACCGGATCGAAGCCCGCGTTGCGCAATTCGACATGGATGCGGGCCACTCTGTCACTTGCTTGAAAATCACCCAATGAGGCCCCCCATGAAAGATACGCAATTCAACGAAATCCCCGTGGTGATTGTGGGCGGCGGACAGGCAGGCCTGTCGGTCGCGTGGTGCCTGAAACAAAAAGGCATCAAGAGCGTCGTCTTCGAACGGCACGCAAAATTCCATTCGTGGCGTGAAAATCGCTGGGATAGCTTTTGTCTCGTGACCCCAAACTGGCAATGTCGCCTGCCAGATTTCCATTACACTGGGGACTTTGGTGGCACCGATCCTGACGGATACATGCTCAAGGACGAAATCACCGCGTATCTGGATGCTTTCGCCGAAAAGACCCAGCCTGACCTGCGCGAAGGCGTCGATGTGACCCGAGTCACGCCCGAAAGTGAAGGCTATGTCGTTGAGACCTCGGTTGGCACGTGGCGATGCGAACAGGTGGTCATCGCGACCGGCGGCTATGACACCCCGATCGAGCCCGACTATGCGCAGAATCTTTCGCCAGAGATTTTCCAGATGCACTCGGTCGATTACCGAAATGTCGACCAGTTTCCCGAAGGCGGTGTGCTAATCGTCGGCACTGGCCAGTCTGGGGTGCAGCTGATGGAAGATTTCACCCGTGCGGGTCGCGATGTCCATCTGGCCGTTGGCCCCGCCCCTCGTAGCCCCCGCAAGTATCGCGGGCGCGACGCCACAGATTGGCTCTACGATGCTGGCCATTATGGCGTGACCATCGACACCCACCCCGACCCGCACAAAGCGCTGACCCAGACCAACCACTACATGTCGGGACGCGACGGCGGCAAAGAGATTGACCTGCGCCGCTGGCATCTAGACGAAGGCGTGGAGCTCTATGGCTCTTTGGCCGATATGAGTGGGTCAGAGGTCACCTTTCTGCCCGATCTGGCCAAGAACCTTTATGATGCGGACAAATCCTATGTCGGAATCCGCGACCAGATCGACGCCTATATTGCCAAGAACGGGTTCGAAGCGCCCACAGAGCCCCCTTTTGAAAAGGTCTGGCAGCCTGAGACAGAGAGAACCGCATTGGACCTGCAAGAAGCGGGTATCACATCGGTCCTCTGGGCCATCGGCTTTCGCCCTGACTACAGCTGGATCGAGGCTGACGTCTTCAACGAACGCGGCAAACCCGTCTTCAAGCGCGGTGTAACGGCGCAAAAGGGTCTGCATTTCATCGGCCTTGGTTGGCTGAACACATGGGGGTCGGGCCGCTTCCTTGGGATCGAAGAAGACAGCAGATATTTGGCTGACCAGATTGCTGCTCAGATGAGCAAGGTATCTGCATGAATGTTGTCAGACTAGACCGCGCAACCACTGCTCCGGCCCGATCGGAGCAGATCACCCTCGGAATGGCGCAGCTTTCGCCATTTGGCCTGTCAGAGCAATGGCTGCTGCGGGATTGCGGAGATCGCCATTGGGGACTGATCGCGGACGCAATCGGCGGCTCTATGGCGTTTCGTGATGAGGATGGAAACCCTGTATATGCGGCCTTCTGCGCGACGTCGGTGTCATTTGACGCTGCGCCGAAACTTGGGGAAACGGCGAGCGTCCACTCTTCGCTATTTCAAGTGGCGCCGCAGCGTATTGGTTCAGAACACCTTGTGGTCGGGCCAGATGGCACACTGGCAACCGTGCAAATGATCACCTGCTTTCTGCGCCACGATGAGACCGGATCGAACAGGCACCTCTTGCGCAGCGGAATCGGTGGTCTGCAAGATCTTCCGCCCGCGCCAGAGAGTTTGATCCAATTCAGTGAAACCGCTCGGCAAGCAGCGCGGGATGCCCGTTCAAGCACGCAAGGTGATCTGATATTTGAGTACAGCCCGAACCCAGCGCTGGACTTCAACGCCGTCGGGCTGCTGTATTTTCCGACGTTCTCCAAGATCGCAGAGTTGGCGTCACCGACCCAGGGCGTCAGAAAACGTGAAGTGGTTTATTTGGGGAATGTCGACCTTGGGGATCGCATCCAAGTCTCAAAGTCTGGGGGACAGTTGCTGATGCACGTTGGGCCGCGCTTGATTGGCGTAGTCCAGACAACGTGAGGACTGGAAATACTTGAGATTTTCCTTGCTCAGCATGTTGGCGCGGGGCGCTAGAAGTATCCCCTCCTAGCGGACAGACTGAGCCGGGACGTTCGGGCTGAGTGGATTCCGACCTCTGTCAGCGCAGTTTGGAGCGCCTTTTCAAGAGCTAAGCAAACCCAAACAGCTTTCAAAACAACGCGCACCTGACGTGCGGGCTTGTTCGGCAGATGGACGAAGCCTTTCAAATACCTTGCAAGCTTTCTCTCTTCCGAGGAACCTCCTCAGCAAAGCGGAGAAAGACCTTGAAGCAACCAAATACCCCGATCGGCCCACTGACAGACGATCTGTGGCCCGAAGATATTTCGGACCTAAAGCAAGGTTTCGCGGGCGCGTTGAACGTCTATCGAACAATGGCGCATCATCCCGCGCTCACTAGGGCTTGGGCGAGTCTGCGGCAGCACATCGTCAAAGACACCAGCCTCGGTCTGGAACGGTCCGAAGTGGTTATCTTGCGGACTGGCGTGCGCTTGGGGTCGGCCTATGAATGGGCGCATCACGTGTCGCGGGCGCGGGCTCTGGGCTTTTCCGATGACCGTATCCGTGCCATTCGCGAGGCGCCCGCTGGAGAAGATGCCCTGCTGACCCGTGCCGTCGATGCGATCTTCGATGATCATAAACTGCCCGCAGAACTGGAGGCAGAGCTGCGCCAAACCATCGGTATGTCTGGTGTGTTTGATCTGATTGCGACCGTCGGGTTTTACTCGGTTCTGGGCACCATTTTGATGACCTATGACGTACCGATTGACGACAACATCCGCGCCGAATTGGCCGCCAACCCCATTGATTAATCGGGCAAGGTGCCTGCGATGCGGTTCGCAATCTCCTTTAGCGGAGCCGCGAACTCTGTCACGGCCTTGCCAGAGCTCATGGCGGTTCGGATCCAGATCATCGACACGCATCCGAGAACATTCCCCGAAGACATAATGGGCACCGCGATCGAGGCTGTCTGGGGGTTGAACTCCCCGCTGTCGCGGATGGCGACGCCGGTGGCCCTTGACCGCTCGAACAGGCCATCGAGCCAACGTTGCTGAAGGAAAACGCGGTCCTCTGGATCATCCATCCTGATCAGATGGTCGAGGATCAGGCTGCGCTCGGACGTCGAACAGAACGAGAGATAGGCGCGGCCCGCAGAGGTCCGCAGCATCGGCAGCCGATACCCCGTCATCCCTCGGTCAATCGACAAGGGGGATCGTCCGTGGGTGGTTTCCTGAATGACCATCGCCGCGTTGTTGTAAACGGTCAGGTCCAAGGGCCACACAAGTTGCTGGGAATAATCCGCAAAGATCGGCCCCGCCGCCTGCGAAATCTCTGAAGTCAGCGCGTAGCCATCCCCAAGGGACGCCGCCAACCGTGTCACGCGCACATAATTCGACGTGGCTGAAAATGCGACGTAACCCATTTCCTCGAGCGTTTCGAGCAGGCGGTACACGGTCGGGCGCGGCAGGCCCAAGGCTTTGGCAATCTCGGCGGGGCGGCTCTCGCCGGACTTGTTCACGTAGCTCAGCACGGCAAGACCCCGCGCGAGCGATCGCACGGCGTTCGTTTTGGTTTTGTCAGAGCGCGCATCTGTCATTGGGGAACAGTCTCATACACGCTCTGACTGTGCCAGCCTCAGGCTTCGGCGACCACGCGATTGCGCAGGATACCGACGCCAGAGACCTCGATTTCGCAGACATCACCGTCTTTCATGAACAGCGGCGGCTCGCGGCGGGCACCGACGCCGCCGGGGGTGCCCGAGACCAGAACGTCACCGGGCAACAGCGGCAGGATGGTGCTGCAATAGGCGATCAGGCGGGGGATCGAACAGACCAGCATGTCCAGCGTGGTGTCTTGCATGACCTCGCCGTTCAGGCGGGTTTGCAGACGCATCTTGGTGTGATCCTCGATCTCGTCTGCGGTGGTCATCCAAGGGCCAAAGCCGCCCGTGCCCGCAAAGGTCTTGCCCGGCATGAACTGATGGGTGTGCTTCTGCCAATCGCGGACCGAGCCATCGTTGTAGCAGGCATAGCCCGCCACATAGTCCATCGCATCCGCTTCGGAAATGCGGCGGCCTTCTTTGCCGATGATGACCGCGACCTCGCCTTCGTAGTCGAATTTGTCGGACTCGAGCGGCTTGATCAGGGGCTGGTTGTGCCCGATCTGAGAACCCGCAAAGCGTGCGAACAGCACAGGGTTGGGGGTTTCTTCGCGACCGGTTTCTGCGATGTGCGCGTGGTAGTTCAGGCCCACGCAGATGATCTTGTCAGGGTTGGGGATGACCGGCTCGTGGATCACATCGTCAAAGGCATAGTCCGCCTCCGCGCCAATCAGGGCCTCTGCCTCGGACATCTGGCCCGAGGCCAGAAAATCCCGCAAGGTCGCCGCATCAAAGCGTTTGCCCAGATCGACGATCCCCGCATCGGTGACAAGACCATAAGACGCCACGCCGTCTTTCTTAAAAGAACATAGTTTCATGAGGTTAAGCCATTTCCGGTTGTTGTGTTGTGATGGGATTGGGCAGGACGCGCAGCAGCAGCGCCTGCAATTCTTCGGCGGTATCGGCACCGCCAAGCGTATGTCTGTCAGGGCGCAATACCGTGGCCTTGGCCCCAAGGCGGGCCAGATGGTCTGCCGCGTTTGACTGGTCGGTCGTGACTAGCGCCACGTGTTTCGGCAGGGTCAGCCCTTCGGCCAATGCAGCCTCGGCGACCACGACGAACTGATGGGGATAGACATCGTCCATGCGCAGACCGTCCGCCATACGCGGTTGGCCAAACAGACGACCTGCTTGCTCAGTATCATCGCCAAGGCCCGGACCAATCGGGGGCGCAATACTTTCCATCCGCGCCGAGCCATCACCCGCGGGCAGCGCTGCGCGTAGGGCCTCTTCGGTGCCTGCGGTGTTGATCAGCCCGCCAAGACGCACGGCTGTTTTGATGTATTCGGCAGCGTTGGGTTTGCGCTCGCTCTCGTAGGTGTCCAGCAGTTGGTCCGGATCAGCGACCAGCCCTTTGCAGGCCAGCGCCAGCTTCCAGTAGAGGTTCGCCACATCCCGCGTGCCTGCACACATGCCTTGGCCCATAAAGGGGGGCGTCTGGTGACACGCGTCACCAGCAAGGATCAGACGGCCCTTGCGCCAATCCTTGGCTACCAGCGAATGGAAGGTATAGACAGCAGTCCGCTCCAACTCGGCCTCGTCGGGGGTCAGCCAGTCGGACAGCAATTCCCACACGCGATCGGGCTTGGCGATGTCATAGCTGTCCTCTTCGGGCAGAACGGTGATTTCCCAACGGCGGCGCAGGCCGGGGGTGCGCACATAGGTGGCGGGGCGCTCAGGCACGCAATACTGGACCGAATGATCGCCCAAAGCGGGCTTGTCCTGATGCAGGATCACATCGACCACCAGCCAGCGCTCGTGGAAGCCATAATCCTCCATATCGCTCTCGATGTAACGGCGGACCAAGGACCGTGCCCCGTCACAGCCGACCACGTATTTCGCCGTCACATGCTCGACCTTGCCACAGGACATGTCTTCGAAGCGCAGGGCAACCTGATCGCCCTGATCCTCGATATGAAAGACCTCGCAGCGGGTGCGGACGGTGACTTCGGGGCGCTGGCTCATATGGGCGCGCAGCACCTCTTCGAGATCGGGCTGGTGGAAACGAAAGTTCGCGCGCCAGCCTTGGGGGCCTTCGCCCTGCGGGCGGGGCCAGTCCAACAGCAGATTGCCCTGACCATCCACAAACCGCATTCCGGGGTGAATGGCGGTCTTGGGCTCCATCTGTTCCGCGATCCCGATCCACTGAAAAACGCGCATGACTTCGGCGTCGAAATGGACGGCGCGGGGCAAATGGTAGTGGGCGCCTTCACGCTCTAGCACCAGTGTTTTCAGCCCGCATTGTCCCAGCAGATGGGCCAGAGTGGCCCCGGCCGGACCGTATCCCACAATGGCAACGTCGTAATGGTCCATCGTCAATTTCCCTGTTTCGCAAGTTCAGAATAGAGCCACGGGCACTCGGCCACCGGAGGCGAGCGCCGTCCCCGCGCAGCCGCATCCAGCCGCATATCCCGCAGGCGTTTGCGCCCGCCTTCTTCGGTCAGATACAGGCGCTCGTGCCCCCAAAAGCTGGGGCCATCGTGGGTCTCGTGGGGTTCCCATGTGGGAGGATCGATCAGACGCCCGCCCCAGCCGTTCTCGACAAAGAACCCAGAAGGTGAGTTGGCGTAGTAAGAGGTCATGTAATCGTTGGTGTGACGGCCAAGGGTGTAGGCAACGCGCCCCTCGTCCTGCTGTGCCAGATCAAAGCCTTGGCCCACGTCATCAAGGTTTTTGAATTCGACCATGAAGTGGTGAAAGCCCAGTTGCCCCGAGCCAACCATCGCAAAGGAATGGTGCCTTTCGTTCAGGTGAAAGAAGTAGAGCCCATAGGGTTGCAGCCCGTAGTCCGAGACATGGAAATCCAAGAGATCGCGATAAAAGGGCATCATCACGTTGATGTCTTTGACGTGCAGCACCGCGTGCCCCATGCCCAAGGGTCCGGTTTTGAAACCGTCGATGGGGCGGCCGGGCACGAAGGGATCACTGGCGATCATCGGGGCGTGGAACAGCTCCACCCGATTGCCGCCCGGATCTTCGAACCAGATCAGGTCCTCGACAAAGCGGCGATCGGCCAGATCTTTGGTGCCAAGTTGGACAGCAACACCCGCCGCATCCAGCCGCGCGGCGTACATCTGCAGATCGTCCTTGTGTTCAACCTCAAAGCCCAGAAAGGCCAGCGTTTCGCCGGGCTCATCGGACACCAAGAGGCGCTGCACTTTGTCGTCCATGCGGAAGGCCACTGCTTTGCCGCCGCGGTCGATCTTCTGCATTCCCAAGAGCTTGCCCGCGAAATCGCCCCAGTCGTCCAGCTTGTCAGAGCGCACACCGAGATAGCCCAGAGCATTGATAGCCATGGTCGTCTCCATCATTTGTTACGGAATGCCCCAGATTAGACCGCTTACTGCGGCCGCCTGAGGCGCAATCCCCGCCGGTCCGGTGGGCGGACAGGCGGGGTGCTTTGCCCTTAGTCGCCGACGACTTCGTGGGCGCGGGCCAAGGCCGCTGCCGCAGCTTCGGGGTCGGATTGCTGGCCAACCCACGTGTCGGCCGCATCGGCAAAGGCCGCGGCCCATGCCTGCATTGCGTCACTGTCCGGATCGACAAAGGTGACCTTGTCGTCCGCGCGGAAGACCGCTTCGACCTCGGCGTCAGTGTCGTCCACAACACCGGCGATCCAGTCTGCGGTCGCGCGGCCCGACATGCTGTCGATCACGGATTTGTCCGCGTCCGAGAGGCTGTCGTAGGTGTTCTTGTTCATCAGGATCGACATGGGCTGCGCCATGAAACCCGCCGTGGTCACGTAAGGAGCAACTTCGTTCAGGCGGAAGGTGCGATAGGCGTCCATCACCCAAACCGCACCGTCCACAACACCGCGCTCAAGGTTCTCATAGACCTGCGGGGCGGGGACACCCACGCCCGAGGCCCCGACCATGTCGAACAGGTCCGACCCGAATTTCGAGGGCGAACGCAGCTTTTTACCCTTCAGATCTTCGGGCATCATGGCGGCCGCATCGGCCATCAAAAAGCGATAGGCGGGTGTGCTGAAGACCGCGATCACCTTGTAATCGCTGTATTCCGCGTCCAAAGCGCCATCCTCGGCCAGCGTGTTCAGGATGTTCGCGCCCTCTTTGCCGTTCGCGACAAGGCCGGGGATTTCGACCACGCCCGTCATCGGGAAAACGCCCGGCGTGTAGGTCGGCACCACTAACGCCACATCTGCGACGCCAGCTTTCACCAGATCGGCCTGCGCGGGCGGAGCGCCGAGGATCGAGCCGGGGTAAAGCTTGAACTTGGCATCGTCCGACAGCTTTTCATTCACCTGATCGATCCAGGGTTGAAGGACTTTGGACGAATAGAAGCCTTGCGCCGGCTCAAAGGACGACACGCGCATTTCGCGGGCTTCAAGGGTGGTGGCGGCAAGCGCCAGAGCGAGTGCGCCCGTAGAAGTCAGAAGTTTAAGCATAGTTTCCTCCCATAAATGTATGCTTGTTCAAATGGCGTGGTGCGGCAGCCAGATCACGATTGCGGGGATGGCGATGATGATCAGCACGCGGATCAGATCGGCGATGACAAAGGGCGTCGCCCCCTTCCACAGATCGGTCAGTTTGATGTCGGGCTGGACGGTTTTTAGAACGAACAGGTTCATGCCGACGGGCGGTGTGATCAGGCCCATCTCGACCACCATCACCGCGAAAATCCCGAACCAAACCAGATCGATCCCTGCTGCCTGCGCCACGGGCACAAAGAGCGGGACCGTCAGCAGCAGCATCGCCAGACTGTCCATCAGCGTCCCCAATGCCAGATAGATCGCCAGCATCAGCAGGATCACCATCAGCGGCTGGTCCAGAATGCCCGCGAACATGCCGGTCAGGGAAAATGGCAGGCCGGACAGCGTCAGGAAAAAGTTGAACAGGTTGGCGCCGATCAGCACCAGATAGAGCGCCCCGCAGGTCATGGCGGTGTCCATGAGGGCGGAGACCAGACTGCTCAGGCTTAGGCGGCGGGACAGGACCCCGTAGGCCAGAACCACTGCGGCCCCTATGGCAGCGGTTTCGTTCGCAGTGAACACGCCAGAATAGAGCCCGCCCATAATGATCCCGAAGATCCCCACCGGCGGCAGGAGTTCGGCCCAAGCCGCGCGCCGTTCCTGCCGGTTTGCCCGCGTCCGCTGAGGGGCCGAGGACCAGCCCATCCAGATGGGAACCCAGATCGCCAGACAGTAGAGCAGAACCGCGATGGTAATCGGGCCAGCCGTGGCCAGAAGCAGCTCTCGGATCGATTGTTCGGCGATGAAGGCATAGATCACCAGAACTGTTGAGGGCGGGATCAGAATGCCCAGTGTGCCCCCGGCCGCGACCGATCCAGCGGACAGGGAACGGGAATATCCGGCCTCTTGCATTTCCGGCAGGGCAATCCGGCCCATGGTGGCAGTGGTCGCCAGTGAGGAGCCCGAGATCATGCCGAAACCGGCCGAGGCACCGATCGTCGCAAGGGCGAGGCCCCCGCGACGATGGCCAATCAGAACCGACATCGACTGGTAAAGCTTGGAAGACAAGCCACAGTTGGCCGCGACGTTCCCCATCAGGACGAACAGCGGCAGCATCGTCAGGGTATAGTTGGTCAGGCTGTCCCAGATCGTGGTCGCGCCGATGGCCATGGCCCCTTCGGACCCGATGATCAGGCCAGAGCCGACGATCCCAACCAGCCCCAATGCGACCGCCACAGGCACTTCGAGAAAGATCATGGCGATGGCTGCAGCGAACCCCAGCCCGCCGAGGAAAAGCCCGTCCATCAAGCCTCTCCCTGTCCGCGAAGCGTTGAAACGAGCCCATAGGCAGCCGCGATGACCGCAAGCCCCAAGGTCACCGCCACAACGATCAGCGCCATATCCAATGGCAAGCCAAGGTCGGGCGTCGTCTGGGGCCCGCCAAGTTTCTCGAACGCATTGCGCCCCATGATCCACGCCAGAAGCGCAGCGAAAATCAGCGATGTGACGGTGCTCACGATCCCGAGGGGGCGGCCAAAGCGCGTAGGCGAGAGTTCAGACAGAAGCTTTGCCGTCACATGGGCGCGGTAGAGATACCCGATGGGCATGGACAACAGGGCCCCAAGGCCAATCGACAACGACGTGAGCTCGATTGCGGCAGGAACATTGGTGCCAGAGGTCGCCCGCAGGATCACATCGCTGACCGTCACCGCCGTCCCAAAGATGAAACAGACCCCGGCCGAGAGAAGAAAACCTGTGGCAAAGCGCCTTTTGGGATGCTGAGCCATTATGCCTTCGCCCTTGGGCGCGCACAGGGGCTGGATGGGCAGATTGCCCTTGTTTTATTGCTCATAATGTCCTCCCTACTTGGAGGCAGTTATCCGTGTGGCATCCATTTAAAGGTATGTTTTTCGCACATCTGTCCGCCTGGCGGACAGTCACTCACAGCGATCAAGCATATCCATTGCATGCGGACACCGATATCAAACGGCGCCCCCATGTCCCGATTGCCCGGAAGGCGGCCCTCTCGCGCAAATCGCCTAATCGCTGGGATGCACTTTCGCCAGACGCGCTTATGCCACGGTCTTCGTGAATAGATATACCTAGCGCGGTGTAGCCGCTAAAAACTGCGCTGCGGACCTGAAGTTTTACGACTTGGCGGCTCGGCTCTCTCCGCATCCGCCAAGTCGCTCGGGCCTCGGCCCGGCTGACCGCCTCGAGGCGGCTATCTGGCAGTCCAGCTTATGCTGCGGCCTCCTGCATCGCGCACTGAGAGCGTAGCTTCGCGAGTTCTTGGAGGTTCTTGGCGATGGTGGCGAGCAGGAATGCGTGTTTTTGCGCCGTTTAATACGCACTACCGCATCCCTGTCAGGCCGAGGATCCGCTTCAGCTGTACGAAAAGCATCGCGACCTTCTTCCATTCGTCGCGCGACACCGAAACGGACTTAGGTCTCCTTGTACGTGCAGGCCATGCTGGTTGCCTTCAAGCCGCAGTATTTCTTGCGCCCGCCGATATCCTGCCCTCAGTTTGGATCAGAATACTTTCGCCGGAATCGCATGAGGGCGTGACCCTCAGGGCAGAAGTACTGGTCATTCGCCTCGTCCCATTCGAAGTCTTACCCAGAGAGCGTCCCTCCTGTCCGCTCTGACTTGTCGATGACCCGAATGAAGAAAATGATGCTGCGCTTCTCGACCAGCCAGCCAATCCCGCCTGCTCCCGAACTGCTTCTCCGTCTGGTTCAGCATCGAGTGTGAGCTCTTTGTGTCGATCAGGCTAGTTGGTGACATAAACAATATAGGCGGCTTTCGTCGGGCCGGGTTCATTGCACGGCCGAGTCCGGCTTCGCCACGAACCTCGGCTGACTTGGGGACGCTGCGCCGAAAGCGGCATCATCCAGCGTCTCGAAGTATTCCTGCGCTGTACGTTTGCCGGCCTCACGTGCCACCTCCGGGCTCTAGTCTTCCCTCGCGAACTTGATCGCGTCCTGCCAAACAACAACTACCTAGGCCCCTTCGACCCGTGTAATCACATGGCAATAGCCAAGGACTTCATTCGGCGCGACAGAGTGCTGAAGTCAGGCACAATTCCCTCGAGTTCCACCTTCCTTGGCACGCTCTTGACGAACTCCGTCGCCTGCCCACTGGAACGCCATGCTGAATAGGACTTTCATCGTCGCGCAAATCTTTGTGCAAGTGTCACCTAGGGCCCTCTAGCGGTCACGAAAGCCTTTCGGCTTTGCATCCCAGCTACCACACCGTGTTTTCACCCTGAATCTCTCTCGGAATTGGTGAAATATCGCCCTATTCATTCAGAAGGGCGTTGTTGCAGAACTCAGTCGGTGAAGGATTCACATCGGGAATCCAGGCGGTTAGACGAGCGGCATGAGCAAGCCCAAGCCCGCCCGCTACCGCACGACGAACTGGTCCGCCTACAACGCTGCGCTGACGAAGCGCGGTTCTCTGCTGATCTGGCTGGACAAGGGGATGGCTTGGCACGCGCCGCATGAGGGCCGCCCCGGACGCCCGCCAGTATTCTCGGATGCGTCAATCCAGTTCTGCCTGTCGATCAAGGTGCTATTCAAGCTGCCGCTCAGGCAGACCGCCGGGATGGTCGCCAGCCTCCTGCGCCTCGCCGGGCTGGACTGGCCCGTTCCAGACTTCTCCACGCTGTGCCGCCGGCAGAAGGCTCTTAAGGTGCAGATACCCGATCGCCGTGCCGGCGGGCCGCTGAACCTGCTGGTGGACAGCACGGGCATCAAGTTCCTCGGCGATGGCGAGTGGCAGGCCCGGAAGCACGGTGTGCGAGGCCGTCGCCAATGGCGCAAGGTCCATCTGGCCATGGACACCGCCACTTCCGACATCCGCGCGGTCGAGTTTACCCACAGCCGGGAAGGCGACAGCCCCGTCCTGCCAGACCTGCTGGATCAGATCCCGGACGATGAAGACATCGGCACCGTGACCGCAGACGGTGCCTACGACACCCGCCGCTGTCATAGCGCCATCATCGCACACGGTGGCACTGCGATCATCCCGATCCGCAAGAACGGTCGGCCATGGAAAGACGACTGCCCAGCGGCCCGGGCGCGCAACGAAACCCTGCGCGCCACACGTCACTATGGCAGGGCGTTCTGGAAGCGGTGGAGCGGATACCATGTCCGCAGCCGCGCCGAAGCCAGAATGCGATGCCTGAAGGCCTTCGGCGAGCGCATCGCAGCCAGAGACCCCGACCGGCAGACTGCCGAAATCCACATCCGCGTCGCGCTCATGAATCGCATCAACGCCCTCGGCACAGCCGAGATCGTCCGCGTGGCCTGAACCTGACGGGGAAAGGGGCACTCACGCGCCAGGACGCCGTTCTGCAACAACGCCGAAATGATCCGTCACCGGGCGACCCTTTTTCGGCACTGGCGCTTGTTGTCTGGACTTGGCCTGAGCGGGATCGCCGGCTTCCATTCCATGGTCTATCAGGCGCTCTGAATGAAACCTGCCGTCAATGCCCTGCTGATCCTTTCGCTCGCGCCGGTAGTGACGGCGGTGGCCGGTGCGCTTTGGAACGGCTATCGCCCCAAAGGAGCACAGGCAGCCGGCCTCATGGTTTCCATGCTTGGGGCTTGCGTGATCCTTCTTGGGGCCGATGGTGTCTCGCAACTCGGGGGGCTAGATCTCGGCAGTGTCTGGATGCTCGGCGCAATACTCGTTTGGGTGGCCTATTCGCTGCTACTGCCCCACCGGCCGCCAGAGCTTTCACAAGATGTGACCCTAGCCGCGAGCGCCTGCGTCTGGGTCTTGGCCATGCTCCCATTGCTCATCTTCACCGAGATAAAAGTGCTCCCCACTACCGGGCCAGTGCTGCTCGCAATACTGTATATTGCCATCTTCGCCTCGGTCGTGGGGTTCCGACTATGGTCGGCCGGCCTGTCGCAGATAGGACCGGAGCACGCAGGGCAGTTCCTGCACCTAATGGCTCTGTTCGCAGCACTGCTTGCCGTCGTTCTATTGGGAGAAACTTTTCGAACGGCACATGCTGTGGGGGCCGCGCTGGCGATCTGTGGTATTCTTCTGGTCAATCACTCGACAAATCGCCCGAACCTACCCAGGAGCGCGACATGACGTTTTCACCCAAGCACCCCGTCACTAGCCTGACGGCCCTGCGCGAAATTATACCCGCCCCTACTTCTATCCGCGTCCTGAACAAAGACATGGACCACCTCAACGATTTAGCGCGCGCATTTATCGGTCTTTCCCCCTTCGCCGTGCTTTCGACTTGCGGATCCGATGGGGTGATCGCAACCTCTCCACGTGGCGATACGCCGGGCTCCACGAAGATCCATGACGACAGAACTCTGTTTCTGCCAGACAGATTGGGCAACCATCGGCTCGACAGCTTTGAGAACATCCTTGCCAATCCGAATGTCGGCCTGCTGTTCATTGTGCCGGGGCACACGGAGACCCTGCGCATCACCGGTCAGGCCCAAATCCTCCGGGATCCGGAGGTGCTTGAACTTCTGGCCTACAATGGGAGACTTCCTGATCTCGCGCTCGCCATCTCGGTCTCGCGGGTCTTCATGCATTGCTCCAAGGCCTTTGTCCGTTCGGCCCTATGGAACACTGAGACGTGGCCCGCACGTCGCAGCGCCCCGACCCTAGCGCAATGGGCCGCTGAGGCCGCACCTTCAGAGCTCAATCTTGAGCAGATCCAGGCGATGCATGATGCGGACGCCAAGGAGCGGTTGTACTAACGTCGCTGCTTTCGCTGCACCTGGGCTCATGATCCATAACCAGTGTATGACAACAGCTGCGAGAGCGGTTGCCGAAAGGAAAACCTTTGGGCATCGGTCGTAGCGGTTCGCCACCCGCCTCCAGTCCTTGAGCCTGCCGAACATGGACTCGAAGCGGTTTCGACGCTCGTAGCGGCGCTTGTCGTGTTTGACTGGGATCTTTTGTTGCTTTCGACCGAACTGCCGGCAGTCACCCCTCATTTTGCAATGCGTCCCTGAACCAGCCGACGTCGTAGCCACGATCGCCGAGAAGCTATTTGACCCTAGGCAGGCCGTTCAACATCGCCCGCACGCCTTCCCTTATAGTCGCTCACCTGTCCAACCGTGATGAACAGATCAATTGGGTGCCCCTGACTGTCGCAGACGGCAGTCAGCTTGGTCCCTCTCGGGCCATTGTTGCGCAATGCCCTGCCGGGCACTGAGCCATACGAACACGCCCCCTTTTTTTCGGCCATTCTGGTCGCTGTGCGATGTGCCTTTGAGTAGGTCGCTCGGTCATCACGGTCGTCTTCTCGCTATGCTCGGCGGCCAGACCGACCATCATCCGAGCGACAGATGTTCTCGACGATTTTCGCGCCGTGGCTCTACTTGGTGACGCGCTTATCAAATCAACATAACTGTCCCATCGGCCCTTACATTAGACAATGGCGTAGCCTCTGCCACTCCGATGCTCGTCAAACGCGCGTTGTCGCGGCAAATCGAAGGGCCGAAGGGGCGCCTGCGCTCTCATTCAGTATTCAGCCTATATTTGAGAAATGCTGAACCGCCATATTCGATCTCTCCGACAAAGGCGGCACCAAGCCGTGTGAGCGCACCAAGGTTCTTCCGTGAAGGGGGCACTAGGGTCAGGACGCATTGATTTCCGTTGTGCTGCGTGATTCACGGCTCGGAAAACGGAGCGGTGACATGAGTGATCTATACTGGTTAAGCGATACGCAGATGGCCAAGCTTGAACCTTTTTTCC
>JAUILL010000046.1 GCA_030433335.1 Alphaproteobacteria bacterium
CAGTTTCGCTCGCCTCAAGGATTGGCGGCGGGTCGCAACACGCTACGACAGGTGTCCGAAGGTCTTCCTGTCAGCATGCGCATTAGCGGCAGTCGTCATGTTCTGGTTATGAATCCTGACCCTAGTGCGCTCGTGCGCCGTCTGTCGCGCTCTGCTGGCGCGGGCAGAACTATGACTCGCCGTCTGTTGGACTTTGTCCATGATGATGGCAACGGTGCGGTCCCGGTCGATATGGCAGAGATCGTAGAGAACGAAGTCGAGCTGTTGGACCATTTGGTTTCGCGGCAGATCGCTCTGAAAATTGATACAGAGGAAAGCACGACCCGTGTGCTAGCGGATCCGGTGCGTGTGCGCTCTGCCCTGTTCAACCTGATTGCAAACGCGCGTGACGCGATCGAGGGCGGGGGGCAGATCACGGTGCGCCAGTACGTCGTCCCGGCGATCGGAAGTGAACCCATGTATCAGGTGCTGACCGTCGCAGATGATGGCTGCGGCATGAACGAGGAATTGTTGCACAAAGTCGGGCAGCAATACTTCACCACCAAAGGCAAGGGCAAAGGCTCGGGTCTTGGTCTGGCCTCGGTCATCGCTTTGGCCGAAGAATGTGGTGGCCGCGTGGAACTTGAGAGCACCGAAGGTGTCGGCACGCGTGTGCGTCTGGTTCTGCCCTGTATCTGACCGTCCCCGCGGGGAAGGTTCTTCAGTCTTTCGGGGGAAACCAGACGTCCTTGTGGATCATGACGTCCGCGTGGGGGTAAGCCTTAAGGATTTTGGCGCGCAGGCCCGCGCTGATTTCGTGGGCATCATACAGCGATTGATCACCGTCCAACTCGATATGAAGGGTGACAAAGGTCCGCGAACCGGCCATGCGCGTTTTCAGATCATGAAAATCCCGAACACCGGGAAAGGTCGCGGCGATCTCGGCGATACCTTCAATTTCTTGATCCGGCGCTTTGCGATCCATCAGTGCATCTAGGGCTGCTTTGCCGATCCGAACGGCGCCGAACATCATGAACAGAGCGGCACCGATCGCCACAACGCTATCCACGAACGTAAGCCCCAATTGCTGAGCTGCTAAGAGCGAGAGGATCGCACCTAGGTTTGGTACGAGATCGCCAACATAGTGCAGACTATCCGCCGCCACGACCTTGTTCCGGGTTCTCCGCGCCACGTGCCGCTGGTACGCGACGAGCGCGAGCGTCAGGACAATCGACAGGACCATCACAGCGATGCCTGCCCCTTCGGACGCCAAGGGTTCTGACGCCTCGCCAAAGAGGCGCTTTGCAGCTGCGTAGAGGATCGCAGTTCCCGAAATCAGGATGAAGGTGGACTGTCCCAGCGCGGCCAAGTCTTCGGCTGAGGTGTGGCCGTAGGCGTGGTCATCGTCCGGCGGACGAGCGGCGTAGGTGATGGCAGCCAAGCCTGCCAGAGACACCATCAAATCGAGTGCGCTATCGGCCAGAGAGGCCCCGACGGACAACGCTCCGGTGGCGGCCAGCGCCCACATTTTGGCGATGACCAGAGTCGAGGCGACCGCGACAGATGCCAAACCGGCCCGCCGGTTCAGCCTTGAATGCTCGGAGGTAAGGGGGGCAGAGTGGGGCATCGGCTTGTCCAAAAGATCTGTCTTTGCCGCTGTTTAAGCGATCCAGACCAGCTTGTCACAAGCTTCGCTACAAATCACTGTGCTTGGCGCGTGATCGCGGCGACCGGCCTTAGCATTTCGGCGGTAAGGGTGTTCAGGACGTACGCCCCTGCAACGGCCAACTCATTCTCGCCCCGGCCGCCCTTCTGCAAGGAGGTGTAGAGCGCGGCCAGCGGCACATAGCGGCTGTGCCCGATGGGGTCCGTCTCGACAGAGCCGATGTCGATGATCCGCACGTTGGACGCTCTGGCCGAGTTCTGGACCTCTGGCGCATCTACCGACAACGCACCCAAGCGAGGACGTCCGGTTCCGATCAATGAGCTGACTGCCAGAGCTTTGTCATCACGCGCGACCAGAACGACCAGCGGGCGCCCCATATTTCCAATCGTGCGCATCTGTTGGTCAAAGACCATGACGTCGATATCAGGTGCGGCCAAGATTACTTCGAGGCGTTTCAGAACGTCCTCGCGCCCCTGAAGTTTGAGCGTTCGCAGGGCTTCGATCGACAACCAGCTGCCCATGCTGTGCGCAAAGAGCAGGGCTTTCTGCCCGTTCGCCGTTGTATCCGTCAGCACACTGGCGAGAGCATCGCGGGAGAAGATCGCGCTTTGACGGTCGGCAACATATTCCAAGGGGTGCCCGTAAGAGGGCCAAGAGAACAACACCGCAGGTCCGGCATAGCCGCTGTCCGCCTTTAGCAGGGCAAGATGCAAAAGGGCTTCTGGGAAACGGGTGTTGAAACCGTGGACATAGATGCCAGGCTGCGAACCGGCGGGCGTCTCCTGCGCCACACGACGCCGGAATTCGGCGCGGGACAGGGTGCCCGATGCGACCACTAGAAATTCCGAGGTGAGCTTGGGGGGCTCTGATCTGTAGCGCACGACGTTAGGCTTGCGCACAGGTGGCACCGAAATGTCGTAGAACATGTAGGTGGTCTCAAAAGAGGGATCAGAGCCAAACCCCTCGCCATTTTCATCCCTCTCTCGGTTGGTGGCCGCATAAACACGAACGACGGTGCCCGCGGGGTCCGTTTCTGCGATCGGCAGTAACACACCAGAGGTTGGCCGCTCGGCACATCCAATCAGTCCGAGTGAGAGGATCAGTACGATGAGAAAAAGGTGGAGAGTGCGAAATGCGGGACGCGCAGTCAGGGGCGTACGAAGAAACATTCTCTGAAATCCAAAGGCCGAAAGAGATGAAAAATGGTAGGATCAAATGTCTTTGACGAGATCCTACCACGTTCGGCCTTCACTGTCTCAAAGTGATGGTAAACGGTGGGCTTCAAAAGCCCGACGGGTGCCCCGCAGATGCGCAGGGCACAGGTGGTAAATTAGCCGACGATCAGTTGTTTGATCTGAAGCGCTTCGAATTCGAGCTGGTTCAAACGGAACTGGACAACGTCACCAATCGTCACCAGACCGATCAGCTTGGTGCCATCGACAACCGGCATGTGGCGGAATCGGCCTTTGGTCATGCGGGTCAGGACGGTGACCAAAGGATCCTCGCCTTTGCAGGTTTCCACTGTACGTGTCATCACGTCGTCGACTTTCTGGGGCAGGGTTTTGCCCGGAGCATCAGCCAATTTCCGGACGATGTCGCGCTCGGACAGGATGCCTACCAGCATATCATCCACGTCGGTCACAAGGAGTGCACCGATGCGATGGTCGCGCAACAGGACGACGGCTTCGTGCAGCGTCTGCTCGGGACGTATGGTGTGCAGGGTACCGTCTTTTTCGGCCAGGACATCTCGGACGAAAGCATGCTGCTCGGTCGTGTTTGTCTCGATCGACTGCGTCGCAGTGCGGTTCTGAGCATCATCCTTGCGCAGATGGGGGCGGTAGGATTCGGGCATGCGCTGGCTCCTTGCGTGTCCTGAGTTGAACGTTTACGTACTCAGTCTAAACCGCAATCGCGCAGGAATGGTTCAGATTTTTTCTTCCATGACATTTCTTACCCCGGCCGTCGCCACCGTTATTTTCGTGGTGGGATGCCTTGCGGGATACAGGTACCGCACCGTGTGGAAGGCCGAAGGGCCCCGCTGGCAGCTTTGGCTGTACGGGGTCATTGCGGCTGCAGCGTTGTTAACGTTGGGATTTGTGCCGGTCACCACCGGCTAACCTAGACTGGAGTCCGGTGCGGATCAGCTGTCGGCTTCCATCTCTTCGACCATCTTGCGGGCACGAGGGCAGGCCAGACGTTCGCGGAGCGGGCTGTCCGGATCGATTTCTTTTTTGCAAACGAGGCACTTGTCCGCGTCAGCGATGGCGTTCAGGCCACCGCAGCTGCCTTTGATCCGACGACCAGAGAAGATTACCCCGACAGCCATGCCAAGCATGACGAGGCAGAGCAGGAAGAAAGCTAGAAATAGCGTCTGCACGGAACCCTCCGATCTGCGCAGGCCCCGAAGGGCCTGGCGGTTCGTTTCAATCTGTCAGCGCCTTAGACCTGAAGCGCGGTGTAGCGGCTGCTTGCTACAGTGGTTAGGCCTTTGCCTGCGATATCGTCAATGAACATCACTGCGAGCCCTTCGGCTTCGGCGATTTCCATCCCGCGTTCACGGCCCAGAACCAGCATAGCGGTCGACCAAGCGTCGGCCAGCATCGCGTTCTCGGTCAGAACAGTCGCCGAAACGGTGTCATGGAGAATCGGGCGACCAGTGGTGGGGTCGATGATGTGCGAGTAGCGCTTGCCATCAACTTCAAAGAAGTTGCGGTAGTCGCCAGAGGTCGCCATGCCCATGCCGGTCACAGTTGCGACGCTGTCCAACGACCGCTCGCCCGCGATGGGCGACTCGATGCCGATCTGCCAAGGGGTGCCGTTCGGGTTGCGGCCCGATGCATACAGGTCGCCGCCGATCTCGACCATGAAGTCCTTCAATTCCAGCGCACGCAGCGCTTCTGCAACGCGGTCGACGCCATAGCCTTTGCCGATTGCGGGCAGGTAGATCTCTGCACCGTCTACCGACTTGCGCAGGCTGCCGTCTGCCAATGTCAGGACACGGGACTGACCGCTTATGGCCAATGCGGCCTCGATTTCAGCGTCTGCGGGGATATGAGGCACTTCTGCGCCCGAACCAAAGCCCCAAAGGTCGATTAGCGGACCAACGGTGACGTCAAAGCGACCGTCACTGGCGGTGTGAACCATGTCTGCGTTCTGCATTACACGCGCCAGAGCGGGCGACAGGGTCATGGTCTGATCCGCAGCGGCGGCGTTCACGCGCGAGATTTCCGAACCGGCATTCCAGTTCGACATCTGGGTATCGACTTCGGCCAGAGCGGTTTCGATCGCGGTCTTGATCGTGGCTTTGTCGACGCTGTTGCCCGACGATAGGGCAATCACATTATAGGTCGTTCCCATGGTCGCGCCGGTGAGGCGCAAGACCTCGTCTTCGGCCTGACAGGCTGCCAGGGCCGATGCGGACAGGATCAGGAACGATCTACGAGAGAATCGGAGAGTTGCGGACACTGTACATGCCTCCTGACATTGAGATGTTGCGTCTCAATAAGCCCTGCGCTTTGGCTCTGCAACCGTCGACAATCCCGAATAAATAGATAAAAGAACCTCGGAACACAGAAAATGTTCCATCACCGGTTTTTCTTGGCGACAAGCCGTTGCATAAGGGCCGGGAAATCAAGAGATGGCGATCCAAGTGCAACACTACTCTTTCAAGCGAGGTCTCGATCTTCCGATCGAGGGGGCGGCGGAAAGCGGCCCACCTATTTCATCGAATATCAAAACTGTTGGCCTGTTGGGGGCTGACTATCTGGGGCTCAAACCACGGCTCTCCGTTCAGGAAGGTGACGTGGTCGGAGCGGGTGCACCGATTCTGTCCCACAAGGACAATCCCGAGGCTTTGATCACCGCGCCGGTGTCCGGTCGCGTGACCGCGATTAACCGTGGTGCGCGTCGCAAGCTGATCAGCATCGAGATCGAGGTTGATGACACTGCCGCGCAGCCCGTTGATTTTTCTGCCGTCGGCGATGTGATCACAGCCGAAGGGGTGGCCGCACGTTTGTGTGCGTCGGGTCTTTGGACGTCGTTCCGCACGCGTCCTTATAGTAAGGTGCCTCTGGCGACCGAGCGTCCTGCCGCAATCTACGTCAACGCAATGGACACCGAGCCTTTGTCGCCCGATCCCGCGCCCTTCATCCGCGCAGAGGCCGAGGCATTTGTTCGCGGTCTAGAAGCGGTCGCTTTGCTGAGCGAAGGCGAGACCTACCTGTGCCAAGAAGCTGGCGCAGATATCCCCGGTGCGGATGTTGCCGGTGTGACCGCTGCGGCGTTCTCGGGTCCGCACCCCGCTGGTCTGTCTGGCACGCACATGCATTTCCTGACGCCCCCCACTGCGGAGCGTTTTGTTTGGACCATCGGGTATCAGGATGTCATCGCCATCGGTCGCCTGATGCTGACAGGCAAACTGGATATGTCGCGCGTCATCGCGATCACCGGTCCCTTGGCCGACACGCCACGCTTGGTTCAGACCGTGCCCGGTGCATCGATGATCGAGCTGAGTGCTGGCGACAATCCGCAGAACCTGCCGGTTCGTTTGATTTCGGGGTCCGTCCTTAGTGGTCGCGCGGGCGAAGGCGTTGATGCCTATGTTGGCCGTTACGCCCGTCAGATCACTTTGATGGAAGAGGATCACAAACAGATCCCCATGGGCTGGATCCGCCCTATGGCATCGAAATACGCGTTCCAGCCTGTTCTGGGATCGGCACTGTCGAACAAGTTCTATAAGCTGACCACCAACCTGAATGGTGGTCGCCGCGCGATGGTTCCGATCGGCACGTTCGAGCAACTGATGCCGCAGGACTTCATGCCGACCCAATTGCTGCGGTCGATGCTGGTGATGGACACCGATCAGGCTCAGGCCCTCGGGGTTCTGGAACTGGACGAAGAGGACCTTGGCCTCGTGGGTTTTGCCTGCCCGGCCAAATATGAATACGGCATGGCGCTTCGCGACTGCCTTACCAAGATCGAAAGAGAGGGCTGAGCCATGGGACTGCGCAGCTTCTTTGACAGGATCGAGCCCAGTTTCGAGAAGGGTGGCAAGTACGAGCGGTACTTCCCCCTCTATGAAATGGTCGAGAGCTTCCTGTTCACTCCGAAAACTGTGACGACTGCTGCACCGCACGCACGGTCGTACATCGATATGAAGCGCATCATGACCTACGTCGTGATCGCGACCATTCCATGTATCCTGTTCGGCCTGTACAACACGGGCCTGCAAACCAACCTGGCCATCGCTGAACATGGCGCGTCCGGCTGGCGCGCGGCGATCATTGATGGTCTGGGGATCGGCTTTAACGCATCGAACCCGCTGGCCAACATGCTGCACGGTTTGCTGTACTTCCTGCCGATCTACATCGTCACTCTCGTGGCCGGTGGTTTCTGGGAAGTGCTCTTCGCGACCGTTCGTCGCCACGAAGTAAACGAGGGCTTCCTCGTTACCTCTATGCTCTACACCCTGATCCTGCCCGCTTCGACGCCGCTGTGGCAGGTCGCGCTCGGGATTTCGTTCGGTGTGGTCATCGGCAAAGAAGTCTTTGGCGGTACTGGCAAGAACTTCCTGAACCCGGCGCTGGTTGGACGTGCCTTCCTGTACTTCGCTTATCCGGCGTACATGTCCGGCGACACGATCTGGACCCCTGTCGATGGCTTCTCTGGTGCGACGGCACTGGCTGTTTCTGCTTCCGAAGGTGCCGCGGCGCTGCCCGAATACGGCATCACTTGGATGGATGCATTCGTCGGCACCATTCAGGGCTGCATCGGTGAAACCTCGACCATCGCATGTCTCATCGGTCTCGCGTTCCTCTTGGCGACACGCATCGCGAACTACCGCATGGTGGTGGGCTGTCTTCTTGGCATGATTGCGTTCTCGTCGCTGCTGAACTGGATCGGTTCTGATACCAATCCCGCTTTTGCCACACCTTGGTACTGGCATCTGGTGATGGGCGGCTACGCATTCGGTCTGGTGTTCATGGTTACCGAACCGGTTTCTGGCTCGCACACCAATCTGGGCCGCTACTTCTACGGCGCTCTGATCGGCTTCATGGTCGTGATGATCCGCGTGATCAACCCCGCCTTCCCCGAGGGCATGATGCTTGCCATTTTGTTCGGCAACGTCTTTGCCCCGCTGATCGACTATTTCGTCGTTCAGGCAAACATCCGCAGAAGGGCACGTCGCAATGTCTGATAAGGATCTCGAAACCAACACGGGCGCCGACGCGGCGTCCTCCAACAAGGGCTTGATCCGCCGGTTCCTTGATACACCGCCGGACAACACCTCCAAGACTGTGACGGTCGCGGTCGCGCTGTGCCTTGTTGCCTCGATGGTCGTGTCTGCGGCCGCGGTGTCGCTGCGCCCGATTCAGGAACGCAACTCTGCGCTCGACAAGCAGGTGAACATCGTTCAGGTCGCGGGCCGCTACGAACCCGGCATGGACGTGGCCGAAGCCTTTGCCGACTTTGAACCCCACGTTCTGGAACTGGCCACAGGCGAGTTCACCGAGGAATTTGATGCCTACGAGTTTGACGACCGCGCTGCGGCGTCGGACCTGACCCTGTCGACCCCGCTCGAGGATGACCCCGCCAGCATTGGCCGTCAGGCGAACTATGTGACGGTCTATCTGCTGCGCAACGACGACGGCTCGCTCGATAAGGTGATCCTGCCGGTTTACGGTTATGGTCTGTGGTCCACACTCTATGGCTTCATGGCCATCGAAGAGGACGGCAACACCATCTACGGTCTGCAGTTCTATGAACACGCCGAAACCCCCGGTCTGGGGGCAGAGGTGGATAACCCACGTTGGAAGGCCCTGTGGCGCGACAAGAAACTGCGCACCGAGGACGGCGAAGGCGAGCTGGCGATCACGGTTGCCAAAACCCCGCCGCCCCAAGGTCGCGAGTACTTTGTCGACGCTCTGTCCGGCGCGACCCTGACATCGCGCGGCGTTGATGGTCTGGTTCGCTTCTGGATGAGCGAGCGCGGCTTCGAACCCTTCCTCGAACGAGTCAAAGCGGGAGAAATCTGATGGCACAGACCTATCGGAACATGCTCGTCGACCCGATGGTCGACAACAACCCGATCACACTGCAGGTTCTCGGGATCTGCTCGGCGCTGGCTGTAACGTCCTCGCTGCAGGTGGCGATGGTTATGGCGATCGCGGTGACGCTCGTGACGGCGTTCTCGTCAATGTTCATCTCGGTGATCCGCAACCAGATCCCCAGCTCGATCCGTATCATCGTTCAGATGATCATCATCGCGTCGCTCGTGATCGTGGTGGATCAGGTGCTCAAGGCCTACGCCTACGAGATCTCGAAGACCCTGTCCGTCTTCGTCGGGCTGATCATCACCAACTGTATCGTGATGGGCCGCGCCGAAGCGTTCGCAATGAAGAACCCGCCGGTGGCAAGCTTTGTTGACGGGATCGGCAACGGTATGGGCTATGGCCTGATCCTGATGCTTGTCGGCTTTATCCGCGAGCTTTTCGGCTCTGGTAGTATCTTTGGTGTGACCATTCTGGAAACCGTGAACAATGGCGGCTGGTACGTGCCCAACGGCCTGCTTTTGCTGCCTCCCTCTGCGTTCTTTGTGATCGGCCTTCTGATCTGGGCTTTCCGTTCGTGGAAACCCGAGCAGGTCGAGGAACGTGAATACCGCATTCAAACCGTGGAGAGCCATTAATGGAAGCTCTACTCTCTCTCGCAGTTAAGGCCATCTTCGTCGAGAACATGGCGCTGGCCTTCTTCTTGGGCATGTGTACGTTCTTGGCCGTGTCCAAGAAGATTGGCACTGCAATCGGCCTTGGCATCTCTGTGACGCTGGTTCAGGCGATCACGGTTCCTGCCAACAACATCATCCTGACCTACTTGCTAAAGCCCGGCGCTCTGGCATGGGCCGGCTTCCCCGATGTCGATCTGACCTTCCTTGGTCTAATTTCTTACATTGGTGTGATCGCGGCGATGGTGCAGATCCTCGAGATGATCCTCGATAAGTACTTCCCGCCTCTCTACAACGCGCTTGGTGTGTTCCTGCCCCTGATCACTGTGAACTGTGCGATCATGGGTGGCTCTCTCTTCATGGTAGAGCGTGACTACAATCTGGCAGAGTCCTCGGTCTACGGCGTCGCGTCGGGTCTGGGGTGGGCGCTTGCGATCACCGCAATGGCCGGTGTCCGCGAGAAGCTGAAGTACTCGGACATCCCCGACGGTCTTCAGGGCCTAGGCATCACCTTCATCAGCGCAGGACTTATGGCGATGGCCTTCATGTCCTTCTCTGGCGTGAAGCTGTAAAGGAGGCTGGATAAATGGAAACTTTCAGCCTTGGCGTTCTGCTCTTTTCGCTGATCGTAGTTGCTCTGGTTGCTGTCATTTTGATGGCGCGCTCGCGTCTGGTGTCGACCGGCAACGTCAACATCACCATCAACGGGGAGCGGACCATCTCTGTCCCTGCGGGTGGCAAGCTTCTGCAAACCCTCGCGGCCGAGAAGCTGTTCGTGCCGTCGGCATGTGGCGGCGGCGGCACATGTGCCCAATGCCGTGTGCGTGTTCACGAAGGCGGCGGGTCGATCCTGCCAACCGAAGAAAGCCACATCACCAAGCGTGAGGCCGCGTGCGGTGACCGTCTCTCCTGTCAGGTTGCAGTCAAGCAAGACATGCAGGTCGAAGTGCCCGAAGAAGTCTTTGGCGTGAAAAAGTGGGAGTGTACTGTGCGCTCCAACGATAACGTCGCGACCTTCATCAAAGCGCTGGTTCTGGACCTTCCCGAAGGCGAGGACGTGAACTTCCGTGCCGGTGGCTACATCCAGATCGAAGCACCCGCGCACCACGTCAACTACACCGACTTCGATGTTCAGGAAGAATATCGGGAAGACTGGGACAAGTTTAACATCTGGCAGTACGAGTCCAAGCTCGATGAGCCGATCGAGCGCGCGTACTCCATGGCGAACTATCCCGACGAAAAGGGCATGATTATGCTCAACGTCCGGATCGCGACCCCGCCGCCGCGCTCCGAAGGGGTGCCTCCGGGCAAGATGTCGTCCTACATCTTCAACCTGAAGCCCGGCGACAAAGTCACGATCTCGGGTCCGTTCGGCGAATTCTTTGCCCGCGAAACCGAGAAAGAGATGGTCTTTATCGGTGGTGGTGCCGGCATGGCGCCGATGCGTTCGCACATCTTCGACCAGTTGAAGCGTCTGAAGAACAAGGACCGTAAGATCAGCTTCTGGTACGGTGCGCGTTCGAAGCGCGAGATGTTCTTTGTCGAGGATTTCGATGAACTCGCCGCCGAGTTCCCGAACTTCGAGTGGCATGTAGCGCTCTCTGATGCGCTGCCCGAGGACGAGTGGAAGGGCTTTACTGGCTTCATCCACAACGTTCTGTTCGAGGAGTATCTGAAGAACCACCCGAACCCCGAAGACTGCGAGTACTACATGTGTGGTCCGCCGATCATGAACCAATCGGTGATCAACATGCTCCTTGAGCTGGGTGTTGATCGCGAAGACATCATGCTCGATGACTTCGGTGGTTGAGAATTGGAACCCGCCCCTGTGGCGGGTTTCTTTTTGCACGCGATAGATAAGAAAGCGCACCTACCGAATGGCGGGGTGCCTGATCTCTCCAACATTGGACTTTCGTCCAATGGCCGCGTATCAAAGCGTTAGGGAGAGAGAATATGTCAGATTTTGCGATTTACCCGAGCCTGAAGGGCAGGGTGGTCTACGTCACCGGCGGGGCATCCGGCATTGGGGCACAAATCGTGTCTGCGATGGCGGAACAGGGCGCAAAGGTTGGTTTTGTCGATCTGGACAAAGCTAGCGCTTCTGCGGTGTCAGACCGGTACGAAAATGTCACCCACGAGATTTGCGATCTTCGCGATATTGATGCACTGCGCGATGCGTTCGGTCGGCTGAAGGATCGGATTGGCGCGGCCGAGGTCCTTGTGAACAACGCAGCGCGGGATGATCGTCACAACTGGCAGGATGTGACACCGGATTATTGGGACGAACGTCAGGCGACCAACATCCGCCACATGTTCTTTGCCATTCAGGCCGTCGCACCTGACATGATCGCGGCGGGGTCCGGCTCTATCATCAATATGGGCTCGAACAGTTGGTTCGAAGCATCTGGCGGCTTTCCGGCCTACACCACGGCGAAGTCAGCGGTTCAGGGTTTGACGCGCACGATGGCTCGCGATTTGGGACAGCATAAGATCAGAGTAAACGCAGTCATCCCGGGCTGGGTGATGACAGAGCGGCAAAAGGAGCTCTGGGTCACAGAAGATGCCCTAAGTGCACATCTGAAACGTCAGTGTCTGCCTGATCCTATTGATCCCGTGTATCTCGCTCGAATGGTGCTGTTCTTGGCTTCCGATGACGCTGCGATGTGCTCGGCCAGTAGTTACATGGTCGAAGCTGGCTCCATTTGACTCAGGGCGGCCAGACGCGCGCCTTGTCAAAAGAGAGCGCCGACTGGCCGATCTGATATGTCGGAGATGGTCCGGATAGCTGGTATTGATCCTATCATAATGAGTGGGTTCTAATAGCTTCGAAGGAACGTTTCAAAGCATCGCCGATAGATTCGACAGGCCTTAAATTCCTGAGGACAATGCATCATGCAGAAATCCAATACGCCCCAAGTTGCTTTGCTGTGCTACCGCGGCAAGGTCAGCGACAGAGAATATCTCTTGATAACCTCGCGAGACACCGGCCGCTGGGTGTTGCCCAAGGGCTGGGTCAAAAATGGCAAAACGCCCGAAGTATCCGCACTGGAAGAAGGCTGGGAAGAGGCAGGGATCGTCGCGGCCAAGGACGCGCCCGAACTGATTGGACATTATTCCTATGATAAGCGCCTCGGGAAGGGCGAGACGCTCGCGCTAGACGTGGCTGTTTATCAGGTCCGCTTCAAGAGACTGGAGCGCAAGTTCCCGGAATCAGGAGAGCGCAAGCGCAAGTGGATGAGCGCATCCAAAGCCGCAAAGCTGGTGTCCGAACCGAGCCTGACCAAGCTTCTGAAATCTCTGTCGTAAATTCAGATGACGTTTAACGACGGCCTGAAAGAACAAGCTTTGCCAGAGCACGTTTCAGTGCACGTGCATCACGCACGCCAAGGCTGCGAGCCAACTGTGCCTCAAAATCCTCTGCGTAGCTGATCAGCTCATTGTAAGCTTCACTGCCTGCATCCAGAAGGATCAGCGTCTCACTGCGACGATCCTCTTGGCGTTGTTCACGCGTCAGAAAACCCTTTTCCTCAAGGCCGGCGACAGCACGAGAGATCTTGGTCTTATGTAACTTGGATTGTTGGCCTAGTTCTTTGGCGCTCATGTTGCCGTAGCGGCCCAGGTGGAACAGAACGCGCCACTCTGTGCGGGTCATTCCGTATTTTTCACGATAGTGCCGCGAAAACCCTTCGCTGGTTGCTTCGGCAGCGACGTTCAGCATGTAAGGTGTGAACTCGCGAATATCAAAGTCGACGTCGTCTGACTCTTGCATCAACATTTTAAAAACTATCCCTAATGGGTCTCTTAACTGGTAACGCCTATCCGTTTAGGCAGCACTGTATGATAACGCAACTATGGTTTTACATACATTGTAGCTTTCAAAACAAATTGTTGATGATCTGCCTTCGACGAATTTGCAAATGCCACATAATCAATCTCTGATGACACAACCTGTTGGTTTGTCCCAAGGATTGCACGTAGAAATCTGCGTGTGCACGCCCTGAATGTTCACTTGTGATGACCTAAATATAGGCGGCAATGCTGCACTTGCAAACGAGATTCCAAGTATTTTGCACATGCAGCGGAACTTTCCCGGCCGTTTCGCATTAAGATGGTGCGGTCTGACGCCTTTAGGCCACGACATGTCGCTTTTTAAACCGTCCTAATTTGATCAAGGAACATGCCGAATTCATCGAGTGAAGACCCATCAACTCCTTTAATGGCCCGTCGTTACGAGGCCATCACCGTCATCGGATGTGGCGCCTGGGGCTCAGCTCTGGCCGCCGTAGCCGCAAGGGCAGGCGCCCACACTACAATTTGGGGAAGAGATCCGCAGGTTTTGGCTGGGATCCGAGAGCAGGGGATGAACACCCGCTATCTCCCTGACATCCCACTCCCGAAATCTTTGGACGCTGACGCCGATATGGGCGCCGCTTTGTCTGGGGCCGAGGCTGTGATGATCGTCGTTCCATCGCGCGTCCTACGCAGTGTCTGTGCGCAAGTGGCCGAACACCTCGCGCCTGGCGTGCCCGTCGCCGTCTGCGCCAAGGGGATCGAGGCCGAAACCGGTCTTTTGATGACCCAAGTCGCGGCGCAAGAGCTTGGCGAGCGTCCCGTCGGAGTCGTCTCTGGCCCGACATTCGCCCACGAGACCGCGCTGAACAATCCAACGGCTGCGACTGTGGCTTTCCCCTTTACCAAGGCAGACCGCGAGAACCCGAACGAAAGCGTCGCCGCACGGTTTGCCGTGTCGTTGTCGACCGAGGCGTTCCGCGCCTATGTCAGCGACGACGTTGTTGGCGTTGAAATCGGTGGCGCGGTCAAGAACGTAGTCGCCGTTGCCTGCGGGATGATGACCGGCGCTGGTTTTGCCGAAAACACCCGTGCCGCCCTGATCACCCGTGGCATGGACGAAATGAAAACGATCGCTGACGCCCTTGGTGGCCGCCGGGAGACTGTGACCGGTCTGTCTGGCGCGGGCGATCTGACCCTGACCTGCTCTAGCCCGACCTCGCGCAACATGTCGCTGGGGACGCAACTGGGGCAGGGGATTCCCCGCGGGGAATGTTTTGAAGGCCGCCCTGTGGTGGTCGAAGGCGAGGTCAACGCCCGCTCTGTCGCCCAACTGGCCGACAAACTGGGTCTGGACCTGCCAATCTGTAGGGCCGTGAACGCCATTCTGCACGAGGGCGCCCCACTGGGGCAGACCTTTGCCGAACTGTGGTCGCGCCCGATCGAGGCGGAGCCCCGCGCGATGGACGTACTGTTCGACCATCCCGCCAACCCCGCTGCAATTGCCAACTTAGCCGAGAGGATTTCATGACTGACACCCTGACACTGGACCGCCCGAAGATCGCAGAGAAAGACTTTGTTCTGGCAACCGATCTGGATGGAACGTTTCTGGGGGGTGAGCAGTCGGATCGCTCTGCCCTGTATGACTGGATCGAGGACAACCGCGATACCGTGGGTCTGATTTTTGTCACTGGCCGCGATCCCGAGTTCATCTTTGAACTCTGCGAAACCCAAGGTGTTCCCCGCCCCGAATATGTCGTTGGCGATGTGGGCACCACGATTGCCGAAGTCACCAGCGACGGCCGGATCGCTCCGATCCCCGAGTTGGAAGAGGAAATCGCTGCGGCTTGGGGCGACAACACATCTGTGCGCGTCCGCATGGGCCTCGACCCGATCATGGGTCTGAAACTTCAGCCGACCAAGTTCCGCTATCGCATGAGCTTTGACTACGATCCCGAGAAGTTCGATCCGCTCGCGTTCGAGATTGTCGATCAGCTGGGGCTGGACCACCTGATCAGCGCAGAGCAGTACTTCGACGTTCTGCCTAAGGGAGTCAGCAAAGGTCCGTCGATCCTGCGCTTGTTGGAGCATTTGGGGATCGAACAGCGCAAAACGCTCGTTGCTGGCGATACCTTTAACGACCTGTCGATGCTTCAGACTGGCCTGCCCGCTGTGGCGGTTGGCGGCTCTGAAAAGGGCCTGCTTGAGGCCGTCAAAGATATCGAAAGCGTTTACCAAGCCACCGCGATTGGCGCGGCAGGCATCCGCGAAGCCATTCGCGAAATGAATATGCACCCTGCGGCCTAAGACCCGCCGACCCTACGGAACAGAGGAAAGGACGCCCAAATGCAATCCGATCTCGTGATCGTCTATCACCGCCAGCCCTACGAAGAAGTCGAGGAAGACGGCAAAATCGTCTTCAAAGAGAACAAGAGCCCCAACGGCATCGTGCCCACGCTGAAGAGCTTCTTTGGCAACGTTGACAAGGGCTCTTGGGTCGCTTGGAAACTCGCCGAAGACACTTCGAACCCCGATTTCGAACCCGTGGTCGAGATTGAGGACAAGTACGGTAAATACAACGTCACCCGCCTGCCTTTGTCCGCAGAGCAGGTGCGCCAGTTCTACCACGTTACCTCGAAAGAGGCGTTTTGGCCGATTCTGCACTCGTTCAAAGAGCGCTATGACTATGACCCCGTGGATTGGCCCAACTTCCGCGAAGTGAACTGGCGTTTTGCCGAGGCCGCAGCTGCTGAAGCCGCACCCGGCGCGCTGGTCTGGGTGCACGACTACAATCTGTGGCTCGTCCCCGGCTATCTGCGCCAGATGCGTCCCGACGTGAAGATTGCGTTCTTCCACCACACGCCATTCCCCAGCGCGGACGTGTTCAATATCCTGCCTTGGCGCAAAGAGATCGTCGAAAGCCTGCTGCACTGTGATGTCGTCGGCTTCCACATCCCGCGGTATGCTGCGAACTTTGTCTCTGTGGTGCAAAGCTTGACAGACGCCGACGTCACTGAACGCGTCCGCGTCGAAGAGGACCTGATTTCCGAAGGGACCGCCCTGACCGAACGCGCGGTTGCGACCAAGCTGTCAATCGACGACCGCGAAGTCATCGTGGGCGTTGCGCCCGTGGGCATCGACATGGACTACATCCAGCAGATCGCTGGCTCGGATGATGCGGCTAAAAAGAAAGCCGAAATTCGCGAGGAATTGGGCGACTGCAAGCTGGTTCTGTCCGTTGGCCGGACCGACTACACCAAGGGCGGCGTGCAGCAGCTGAACAGTTTTGAGCGCCTGCTTGAGAAGCATCCTGAGTTGCGCGGCGAAGTCCGTCTCTTGCACGTGTCCGTCATGGCGAACCGCGCGATGACCGTTTATCAAGAGATACAATCCGAGATCGAGGAAACGGTGGGCCGAATTAACGGCCGCTTCGGCACGTTCGACTGGACGCCGGTAACGCTCGTGTCGCGCGCGATCCCATTTGATCGCCTGATCGGTTATTACCAAGCGGCTGACGTTGCCTGGATCACACCCCTAGCGGACGGCATGAACCTGGTTGCCAAAGAGTTCGCGGCGTCTCGCCTCGACGGGGACGGCGCGTTGGTCCTGTCGGAATTCGCAGGTGCGGCGGTCGAGCTGAGCAGCGCCGTTTTGGTAAACCCCTTCTCCAACCGCGCGATGGACGAGGCGATCTACATGGCCCTTCAGATGCCCGAAGAAGAGCGCCGTATTCGCATGAAAGAACTGCGCCGTGTGGTCGACAAGTACGATATCGCCGAGTGGGGCGAAGAGTTCGGTCGCCAGATGTCGCGGGTCCAGAGGGCGCTGCCCGACGCGGGCCGAGACGCAGCATAACGAAGAAGGGGGCTGATCATTCAGCCCCCTTTTTAGAACTTAGACAAATGCAATGTCCGAGGCGAGCACGTCTTCGACATCGACGCCGAGCATGGTGATTTTCCCGCCGTCGTATTTCACGATCACGTCGTCACCTTTTTGGAAGATGTTGAGTTCATCCAAGCTGGTGATGTGGCTCGATGTGAAGTCCAGCGTGTCTTGCAGCACATTGAAATCGCGGATCGTGTCTTTGCCTGAATTGTCGCCAAAGACAAAGCTGTCCGAACCTGCGCCGCCCACCAGCGTGTCACGGCCCGCATCGCCGGCCAGTGTGTCATTTCCTGCGCCACCTTTCAGGCGGTCTTTGCCTGCGCCGCCCTCAAGACTATCGTTCCCGGCGTTGCCATTCACGCGGTCTCGGCCTGCGCCGCCACGCAGAACATCATTCTCGGAGCCGCCGAACACGCGATCGTTTCCGGCCATGCCGTCGATGAGATCAGCCCCGGTGCCACCCACCAGCTTGTTGCTCTTGGCCGAGCCCGTCAGGGTATCGTTCCCTGAGCCACCAAACAAAGAGACGTTGCCGCCAGAGGCGTACATCGTGTCATTGCCGCCAAAGCCATACAGTTTGCTGGGGCCAGAGTCTTCTGCCGCGATGAGGTCATTGCCGGCGAGCAGAACCTCTGACAGCGCGAGACCGGAATTGAGATGCGCCATGATATCCGCTTCGGGGATCGGCGTGCTGGTGACGAACATCAGCGCTTCGTAGTCAAAGGTGATGTCGTCTTCCCAAACGTAGATCACGGCAGTGACGCTTCCGTTGGAGGGGTTTGTATCAGACAGATTGAAACCAGCGAGGCCGAGGACCCCTTGGTAGGTTTCGTAAGCTTGAACTTCGTCAACGACGATGTCGATAGAGTAGGTTGTCCCGCCAAACTCGAAAGAGTCTGTTTCGGTGCCACCTTCGTAATACAACGGATCGCCATAATCATCGAGGTCGGGCAGCATCGGCAGGAACTCCGTTGCTGTTACGTCCACATTTCCGGTCACTAGAACCGTTGCAAACTGATCAAACACATTGACTACAGACATGTGGAGTCTCCAGCAAAATAAAGTAGGGTAATATCAATTCTATTAACGCACTTACTGACGCATAAGGCGTAAGGCAAATCACGCTTTGCAAGTTACGGGTGTGGAATTCCAGTCTTTTTGTGACAACCCGCGCAAAAAACCAAGGCCGCGCGGGGCGGCCTTGTTGATATTCTTGGGTTAGCCAAAGACGAAGTGGGCTGTCAAAACCTCTTCGACGGAAATGTCAGTCAGGGTGATGTCCCCTTTGCCGTAGTCGATGACGACATCATCGCCTTGAGCCGTAATCTCCAGGCCATCAATCGACTGGGTACCGACTTTGCGCAGGATGATCTGGTCCATTTCAACGTCGAAATCGGTGATCACGTCACTCCCCGCTTTGCGGACAAAGACAAACTTGTCGGCGCCAGCACCGCCAGCCAGTGTGTCGTCCCCTTTGCCGCCGATCAAGCGATCGCGGCCACCGTGCCCGTTCAGCACGTCGCTGCCCGCGCCGCCGATCAGCTTGTCATTGCCGCCATTGCCCGAAATGCGGTCGTTGCCAGCACCGCCGTTCAGTTGATCTCGGCCGGTGCCGCCACTCAAGACGTCGTTCCCGCCGCTGCCGATCAGGCTGTCATTTCCCAAGCCGCCATTGATCGTGTCACTGTCAGAGCCGCCATACACGTAGTCATTGCCCGCAAAACTGTCGACTTGGACGCCTGCGCCGGTGATTGCGATCATATCGTCGCCGCTTAGAACGCTCGCGGTGATGGAGGTGCCGTAATACAGGTGATCAAGGATTTCGGCTTCGCCAACGGGGTTCGAGGTCGCAAACAGCATGAGGTTCTCCCCATCGCCGCCGCGGAACGAATTGACGGAGCCATTCGTCACGCTGCCATCGGTCATATTTGCGCCAGTGACGTCCAGGTATTCATATCCGCTCGAGTACAACAGCTCTTCCTGCCAGTTGTAGATGATGCGGTAATCTTGGCCGTAAACTGTGTAGACCTCGTTGGTGGATCCGGCGCCGTAGATGTAGGGATATCCGCTGCTCGAGAAGTTGCTCGGGAACGGGACAAATTCATCAGCTGTGATGTTGTATCCGTTGGTGATGATGACGGCGGACGCGGTGTCCAAGATATTGATAGTCGACATTATTTGACCCAAAAAATCGTTATAGTGTATTTGTAATATTGGTTAGTTTAAATTTTGAAAACCTCCCTGAAATGGGGGGTGTCACGCCGTCCGACATCCGTATTTCCCAGTAGATTTCTTCGCGATTTCCTCTAGCTTCCGCCTCTGAGGGAAGAGGAGTGAGGCATGACAGAGAACGCATTGGGTTTCTCGGATCTGGTAGGTTCAGTGAGCGCGCTGCTAGAGCGCCCGTCGCGTCAGTTTGTCGGGATCGCAGGAGCGCCGGGGTCTGGCAAAAGCACCACGGTCGAGCGCGTGTTTGATGCCTTGGATGCTGCGCATCCCGGTCAGATCGCGATCCTGCCGATGGACGGGTTTCACTACGATGACGCGGTGCTGCACCAGATGGGCCGTCGCCCGTGGAAGGGGGCACCGGATACCTATGATGTCGGCGGGTTGGTGTCGGTGTTGAAGCGCTTGCGCGATCCCTCTGAGACGCGCGTTGCCGTGCCTGTATTCGACCGTGATCTGGAGATTTCGCGTGGCAGTGCGCGGATCATCCCCGACGATGTGAAGCTGATCCTGGTCGAGGGGAACTATGTCCTGCTGGACCGCACCCCTTGGGATGCGCTGGCCGGGATGTTCGATCTGACAGTGATGATTGATGTGCCCGAAGAGGAGCTTCGCCGACGCCTGCGCGCCCGGTGGGAGCATTTCGGACTCACCGAGGATCAAATCGCGCACAAGCTGGACGGGAATGACCTGCCCAACGGCCGCGATGTGATCCAAGGGAGCCGCCCCGCCGATATCATCTACCGGCAGGACGAGGGGAGCCTTTAACCCAGCGCATTTTTGGCTGCTGCGGTGATCGCCTCGAGCATCACGTGGGCCGAGGCGGCGCCGGGGTCCACGTGGCCGATCGAACGCGCACCCAGCTTGGCCGAGCGGCCACGGCGGCTTTCGATTTCGGCGGTGTAGTCACGGCCCGACTTGGCGCCTTCGGTCGCGGCGGCCAGACAGCCGATCGCGTCCGAACCGTCGGCCAGCGCCTCTTTGGCTTTGGCAACCGCGGGAACCCAAGCGTCGATCATGGTCTTGTCACCGACCTGAGCGCCGCCGCGGGCCAGAATGCCCGCGCAGAGGCCATCAACCCAAGCAACCATCGCGCCCGCGTCTAGGTTCAGACGGTCCGACACGCTTTCCCCCGCTTTGCGGAACGCAGATGCGTAGAGCGGGCCAGATGACGCGCCAACCGCATCGAGGAACGCTTTGGCCATGATCTCGCAGGTCTGGCTGATGGTTTTCTCGCTGTCGTCGGTCACCAGCTTGCCGCGCACGGCGGTCCAGCCGATGTCCATGGTCACGCCGTGGTCACCGTCGCCGATCACGCCGTCCAGTTCGGACAGCCAGTCGCGCTTTTCGTGGATGGCGGCGCCGGCGGCCAGCATCATGTCCTTGAACATCGCGGGGGTGATGGGGCCATCGGTGTTCAGTTTGCTGGTGTCAACGGCGGTCACCTCTTTGGCGGTGTCCGCGTGGCGGCGGATGCGCGTACCCTTGGGCTCCAGCGAGCCGGCCACGGTCAGGCCGGGGGTGCGGCAGGGGGTGTCCAGCAGCAGCTGCAGGTCATCGTCCAGCTTCAGTAAGGTGATCGACGCGCCCGCCATCTCCAGCGAGCTGACGTATTCGCCGACCCAGCTGTGGTGGATGTCGATGCCCTTTTCGCCAAGGATCTCGGCCACGCGGCGGTGGATGATGTACAGCTCCAGCTGGCCGGTCGCGCCAAGGCCGTTGACCAGAACCGCAACCTTGTCACCCGATTTCAGGCCCATGTCGTCCAGAATGGGCTGCATCAACTCGTCAGTGACCGAGTCTGCATTCTCCAGCTTGCCGCGGCGGATGCCGGGTTCGCCGTGGACGCCCATGCCGATTTCCATCTCGTCATGGCCAATCTCGAAGTTCAGCTTGCCGGTCTGCGGCATCGAACACGCGGTCAGCGCCACGCCCATGGAGCGGGTGTTGGCATTCGCGGCCTGAGCGGCGGCATAGCACGCCTCAAGGTCACGGCCATGCTCGGCGGCAGCGCCCGCGATTTTGAACACAAAGAAGTCGCCAGCGATGCCGCGACGCTCGTTCTGGCGCTCTTTGGGGGCAGAGGCGACGTCGTCGATCACCTGAACCGACTTGGTGGGGATGCCCATGCCTTCGCACTCTTCGGCAGCCATGTCGAAGTTCAGTACGTCGCCGGTGTAGTTCCCATACAGGAACATCACGCCAGCGCCGCCATCGACGGCACGCGCCGCGTCCATGATCTGCTCGGGCGAGGGCGAGGCAAAGACGTTGCCCACAGCCGCTGCGTCCGCCAGACCACGGCCCACGTAACCCGCGAACGCAGGCTCGTGGCCCGAGCCGCCGCCGATCACGATGCCGACTTTGCCATCACGGGGGCCATCGACGGCCACAACCGCGCGGCCGGTCGGTCCTTCGACAGACAGGATGTCGGGGTGAGCCGAAACCATGCCCGCAATCATTTCCGAGATAATATTCTCGGGTGCGTTAATCAGTTTCTTGGTACGGATATCTGCTGTCATTGGTCGTCCTCCTCTTAGCGGCCTTTGACGAATTCTTTTGCGGCAGCGACGGTCTGTTCGATCCAGGGCTGTTCCTGCGCGCGGGCCTCTTCCAAGCCGGCGCCGAGGGGCAGCCAATGCTCCAGCAGCACGCTCATGTCGGCGGGGCAGTGGGTCAGTTGGTCCAGAACCCAGTTGATCGGCGCGCGGCCCTGACCCAGCGGGGTGCCGTGGATGCGGAAACCGACGCCATAGGGATCGGGCGTGATCTCATAATCTTTGAGGTGCAGGTTGATCGTATAGGGCGCGAGCATCTTAATCGTCTCTTCGGGCCATTCGTTCGCGCAGATCGAGTTCGCAACGTCCAGACACACACCCAGCGTCTCGTCGTTGATTGTGTCCAGCAGTTCGACCATCCGCGGCGAGGGGTAGTTGAAGTGGTTCTCGATTGCGATGCGCATCCCGGCGGCGCGAGCCTTGTCCAGCAGGGGGCGAAGCTGTTCGGCCAGATCGGGCACAGCCATGTGGCTGTCTTCTTCGTCCAGCGCGACGCGCATGATTTTGGCGTGCAGACGCTGGCCGATGACCAGATATTCCTCGACCTGCGCTGCGTCAAAGCACTGTGTGCCAAGCTCCAGCGCGATGCCTTTGGACTGCGCGACTTCGTACAGCTTGTGGTGATCGGCCTCGGAATAGCGGTCCAGCGGCATGTTGTCGGCGTACTGCACGACTTCCAGCCCCAAAGCCTCGGCACGGTCCAGCAGATCGAACGCGTTCAGCGGCGCGGCAGGCTGTTGGTCCTTGATCCCGATGGACCAGCGATAGGCGTAGCTGCCCAAACCCAATTTCATTGGTAGTCTCCTCCTCGTCGCACGGGAAAATGCCGCGCCTTCGTCGTCGCAGAGTGTTAGCGAATGGGAGGTTTGGGGGGAACGGGCCTTGTTTTAAGAATTTCTAAAAGGTCTGTTAAGTTTGAGCGCTTTTTGGGCAAGAAAGACGCCCTGCCGGCGGATGGCAGGGCGTCCCACGGGCCTTGCGGCCGGTAATCGCGGGGGGTGCGACTACATAAGCAAGAGCGGCGCCTCGTGCGCCTTCACCGATTGACGCGCCAAGGCAGAGGCCCGCATGCCTTCGCCATCGACGTTCCGCAGTTCGGGGAACAACTCGAGGATTTCGTCCTGAGCAGCCTGCTCGAGCGTGTCCATAGCCTGCAGACCGGGATGGAAGCTTTCGCTCGGGCACCCTTCTGCAAAGACAATCTCGTGCTGATCAAAGAGCATATGGTGATAGCCGATCAGTCCGCCACGCTGCTGGGTGATGCCGTTGTGGCCAACCAGAAACTTGGCGGGGATCAGAACCTCGTGGTCTCCGAGCATCAGTTCTGCCTCGGCGCTGCGCATCCACATGCGGTGGTTGGGGGACACCACAAGGTCGCGCTGATTGCCCAAAGCGCCAGCCGGAATGTGGATCGGAGCATTCTTGCCCGTCGCTCGCACGGTGCGGTTGCCAAGCCAGCGCACGGATTTGTATCCGTTGTCCATGGTCAGGATCTTGTCGCCAGGCAGGAGGTACTCGATAGGAATAGCGCCGCGTTTGGTGGTGATCAGAGTGCCCGCGCCAAAACAGATGACGCCGGTGGTCTCGACGGTCAGATCAGCTGCCGCAACCGCAGCGCCATCTAGCTCAAGGCGCAGGTTAATGCCTGAAATGAAGCTGCTGTAATCTTCGCCATCGATGATACCGTCCAGATAGCCGTCGGCCTGGTCGGCCTTCAACATACCGAGCTTGGTTGCGAAAGTTCGCTTGTCGTTCGCAAGTGCTGCAGCATTGACATCTGAAAGCGCGGAATCGTCGTAAATGCCGCTCAGATCAATGCGGTCATTGTTTGTCGGATCGCCATCCAGAGCATCGCCAGTGTCGTTGCCGAAGTCGGTAATTGTATCGTCGCCATCTCCGGCCACGTAGACAAAGGTGTCGTCACCGTCGCCGCCGGTCAGAGCATCGTCGCCACTCCCGCCGTCTACGAGATCATCGCCGCCACCTGCGGTGATCGTGTCGTTGCCGTCATTGCCGTTGATTGTGTCCGCATCGTTGGTGATGACATCGCCATCACCGTCAATGTACCCGACGTCCATATCCTCGCCGGTGTTATCACCGTTGACGATGCCGTCCGACGCTGCGCCGAGTGTGAAGTCAGTGTCAGCACTGACGTCCAAGGAAAATGCGACAGAAGATAGAAAAGACGTGCCATCGGGCGCGTAGAAATAGATTTTCCCACCGATTTCGAGGATAGCCACATCTACTGGAAAAAGCAGTGTCGTTTCGCCAAGAACAGTAGTCGTGAGAAGCGACATTTGGCCGCCACCCAAGTAAGTCACCGATTGCTCGGTCTCGCCCTCGAAGGTGAAGGTGTTCCCGGAGTCAGAGGTACTTAGGGTACCATCGTCATCAGAAATTGAGCCGTTTTGGGGAGTTTCAAAACCGTTCAGTAGTGAACTTTGTGTGGAAACAATGGCGCTCCCATCAAGGCCAAGATCACCTACAGAACCAGTGTACTCGTACAAACCACTAAGAAGATACTGTGCCATAGTGACAGCCCGCTCTTTCGATTTGTTATGTACTCCTAACGGCTACTTCCTCGGGATAGTTTCTGCTGCTTTGCAGAAAAGTTTGATGGCATTTTGTTTGGGTTCATATCCGAACGAATATATCCGGTGGCGCGATGCAGCTAAAAGCTGATCAGGTTATGGGTGTGACGTCTGACGTAACTCAACTTGAGGGCGTGATTATATGTATATAATGCCTTTTAGGCGCGACGCGCTTCTTTGCAATTCTCGCTATGGTAGATTTGCTATCTTCGCGGATCGTTGCTCTGAAGTGATCCAGCAAAGTTGCAATGCTTGAGCGTTCCAAAACGATTTTGCGTAAGTGCAAAAACGCATATAACTCTTAATATTGAATGCAGGTTGTATCGAAACCACGGCTGACGAGATGGATGCGCGCGCAACAAAAACGGCGCACATCTGAAATGTGCGCCGTTCGTAATGTTTCAGTGGCTAGGCCTCTTGGATCAGTTCAATTCTTTGAC
>JAUILL010000047.1 GCA_030433335.1 Alphaproteobacteria bacterium
GAAAAAAGGTTCAAGCTTGGCCATCTGCGTATCGCTTAACCAGTATAGATCACTCATGTCACCGCTCCGTTTTCCGAGCCGTGAATCACGCAGCACAACGGAAATCAATGCGTCCTGACCCTAAGCGATTAGGCATACTAAATCATCATGAATTGACGAGTGCCATATAGAATCGTTTGCATAGCTCAGCGCACGCTGTTCCCGGTGACCGCGTTCATAGTTCCGATAGATTATGGCCAAAATATCCACTAGCGTTTAAATTAGACAACTGCAGCGATCCTGCTCGCAATCGGCAATACAGGTGCCCGCAAAACTGATCGCGGATCAATTTTTTCGCACGCATGTGGCGTGCGGCAGTTTCGAGTTCGACACACAACGGAATTGGCCATTGCATGAAATCGATTTTTCTCAAAAATATCTATTTACTATGGGGTGCGCTTCCGGTCCTGCCACTTGCAAGCGCTCTGATTGTTTTGGAGCTTCTCCACGGGAACGCGGGCTTGCTCAAGCTACAAACCAGTCCGCTCTTTGTCGAATCTGACGGCGAATTGCGCTTACTCAGTGGACTTTTGGTTTATTCGGCAGTCGGACTGCTGCACCTGGCTGCATGCTTCACAGTCGGTCTCTGGGCTGTCGCCAGGATACTGACTCGACCACGCCGCGTTATCACGAGAACAATTGTTGTTCTCGGCCTTTCCCTCGGGGCATGTATTTTAATGGGGTATTTCTCTCGGCAAGAGAGTCTGGATGGCGCGCTCTTCCTTACGTACCGCAACATTTGTGCGGTTATTGACGACGCCCATCTTGGCGCACATTTCTTGCCTGAGAGCTGCACCAGTTCCGGCGTCAGCTTGCTCGCGTGGGCCGCGCTTCTTCCTTTAGTGGCGGGAATTCTAGCGACGGGCTTCATTTCTGCGCTAGTGAGTGCAGGCATCGAGCCAACTGGGACCGTCCAACCGCAGAGCGGCGATCGGGAAGTTATCAAAGACACTGCCTCGCGCTTGAGAGAGGCCTTTCAAGCCAACGTCGTAATTCTGGTGACGAGTATGGTGACCCTATCGCTATTTTTTAAGCTTCCGCTAAGCGTCTTGGAAGGCGACGCGACAGCAGCTTTCAGTCTCTATGGATCAGCCATGACTCTTTTCTACGGGATGATATTCACCCTCACCCTCTTTGCAATTTTCGCCCCAGCTCGGTTTCTCTTGCTACGCACTGCTCTCGGCAGAGGTGACGAATTACTAAGTGAGGCCTTGAAGAACGCACTTGGTGACAAAGACATGCGTCAGCGGTTTTTTAGTTTTCTTCTGGCGCTGTCTCCGTTGCTGGTAGGGGCTGCGAGTCCGCTGCTTGAGGCTTTCGTAGGCATGTTGTGATTGAAACGGAAAGGGGTTCCCACGGCGACGCGGCAGAGCGCCTAGCCCTCATTCGTGGAGAAACAGGCACTTTTCGCCCTGACCCGACTCAGCATCCCCCTTCAGCTGATTTCAATGCGGATTGTCGAGCCGGCCTTCGCCGTGTGTGCTCTACCAGGCCAACTCATCGGATCAGGTAATTGTGGTGGGTTTGCGGCCCTAATTTTCACCAGCGGCAATTTTGAGAAATGCAATTGTGAGCAGAGACGATGGACAAACAGCGGGCCCTATTTGGCAGTGAACTTCAGCGCAGATAGCAAGCTGCGTCTTTGGCGACGGCCGAAGAATTCCGAGAGACGCGAGGAGCAGTATTCGCGGCCCGCATGGCTGGGACCGATGATCCAGAGACATTCGGCTGGGATCGCATAGAAGGTATCTTGCAGAATGACGGGGCAATCACGTTCCGCATGATCCCGGTTGATCGATGCGCGCAGATAGAGGAGAGGCTCACGGACATCGGCTGCACCATTTCCTGGTGGGATGTGTTCGACGGATCGGTCGACGAAATCAGAACGGCATCTCAGAGACTGTTGAAGACACCTTGTGACGGGCTTGATCTGAACATGCCATCTGCATCCGACGGTCCTGCTATTTACGAGCGCGCCCAAGTCTTCATGGCAGAGCATGGCGTGGCTCCATATCCCACACAAGTTCTGTCTGGAGCTATCGGGGACGCGGCACTTGCGGTTTTGACGGAACCAAATGATGGTTCCATTGCGGCAACAGCCTTCGCCTATTTCCCATACAACCGCCACAGCACACACGCGAGAAGCGCATGGGCAGGTTTGGTTGCCGTGCGAGAGGATATGAGAAAGAGAGGACTTGAGGCATTCGTTAATGCTCAGGTGCTGATGAATGCCGTCGATAGGATGGGGGCCGACCGAGTTCAGGAATTTGCGCGGACGCGTAATATTGCCTCTTGCAGAATGATCAAGCACTGCGGTCTGAGCCGTCGAAGCGATGTCCGCTCTGGCATCGCCCAACCTGCGGAAGCCGTCAGTTTTACAAGCTGAGCAGAGCGATCCGCTGGTTGATATCACCTTGTATAACCATTTGCGGATCGGTGGAGCTTTGCTCCGGCCAGCTTCGCCGCGTTAAGCGTGGTCTAGGCATCATCGGACAAACCTGCACCGTCTGATCACGAGCTATAGGCAGGCGTTAGCTTCGTGACCGGTCTCCTCCGCAAATCGAAGTTATTCCAATAAACGTAGGATTTGGCGTTGATCTTTGGTCATTGAAATTTTCCTCTCCCACAATCTGGGAGGTTCAGGAAATCTCCCGCGCAACGGCATATCTTCAATTTGCAGACGCTCCGCTTGGCAGAGACTACGCCAGTCCCTCTCCAAAAAATGGGGAACAATTCACAACCATGTCCGCAAAGAGATTTCAGAGATACCCTCAGATACCGCCGAGGTAGAACCCGATTGCCTCTGCTAATTCCGTCTCTTCATAGCCGAAGTGAGAGCGGACGATTTCTTCGAGTTTACGATAAGTTGCGGCGGCCTGAGCAAAGTTTGCATCACTGGGGTCTTCAATCAGCGCGTCCGCAGCACGATCAAGGCGGACGATCAACTCGTGCACCACTTCATGCTCTGACAGCAGCTTGGCGACGATCTTCTTGAACATCCCACCGCCCGCAGCCTGAATCCGCGGGAACATATCGGCGCCTTCGATGTCGTGGTGAAATTTGAGAACCTGACACTCGCGCCCGCAAAGGGATCCAAACGCTCGGAAATTCTCGGCCATGTCTAGAGACAGCACAATTCGTTTCAGGCCTTTAGGGGGCGTGTCCCCTGCTTCGATCCGCGCCAGCACCGCGCCGATTTGCGCCATCTCCATCAGGTAATGACGGTGGATGGCCGCGAGTTGCCGACCTTGTCGACGGTGCATATCCGTCGCGCCCTTAACCTTGGGGGCCAGCGGACGAGCCGCTTCGTTCAGGGTGAGGGCATCCAGCGCGTGCTTTGAAAGATCAGTCATTCTGGGAACGAACGCCTTTCCCTATCCGAAGTCAAGCAGGTCGGGTCGCCACACCGAAGAGCATCGTTTCACACGCGCTCAGGCGACACACCCAATCCTAATGTACGCGTCCATATCTTATTTAACCGTGGACGCTGAACTGCGACTGTTACTATGCTACCTGCCATCCATAGGGGGGAGAGAAACATGTGCCAGGTTTTTGCAGGACAAGACCCAGCTCGCTACACGTCCACGACCCGTCGGTTGCGCTTGAATGGTCAAAGCACCAGCATCCGGCTCGAGAATGCCTTTTGGGATATCCTTGACCAGATTGCCAAAGCGGATGGCGTCTCGACGCCCGCGTTCATTTCGCGACTACACTCCGAAGTGCTGGAAGCGCGGGGGGAGCCGGTGAATTTTACGTCGCTCTTGCGCACCGCTTGCCTTATTTTTATGGGCCAAAGCAACGTGACGGACCACCACGACACAGCGATGGCGCTGGCCGCTGAATAAGCGAGAGATCACAAATTCGAGGTCAATCGCAGTGTAGTACACCGCTACTACCCGCCCCTGCTAAGATTCGTACATTCTGAATTGGTAAAGCAAACGAACCAATTCAGGAGCTGACTTTTGGCCAAAGCCATCCATAGCATGATCCGTGTCCTCGACGAGGACCGCTCGGTTGCGTTCTACAGCAAGGCATTCGGCCTCTCTGTCGCAGACCGCCTGGACTTCCCCGATTTCACGCTCGTCTACATGAGCAACGATGAGACCGGGTTCGAGGTCGAACTCACCATCAACAAGGGCCGCACCGAACCTTATGATCTGGGGGACGGCTATGGCCATCTTGCCGTGTCTGTCGCGGATCTGGCTGCAGAACACGCCCGTTTCGAGGCCGAGGGCCTCAATCCCCGCAAACTCGTCGAATTCGCGCCTGCCGGTGAACTGGTGGGTCGCTTTTTCTTTGTCGCTGATCCGGACGGTTACCAGATCGAAGTGCTCGAACGATCGGGCCGCTTCCAGTGACGCACACCTGACATCACGCATTCTAAGGGAGGAGATTAGAATGGAACTTACAGAGCGCCCTCAGGGGCTGACTCGTCGCCAACTCTTGTCGCGGGCGACCGCGGCGGGGACGGCATTTGTGGTGGGCTCCGGCTTTGTCGCGGCCCCTAACGCGGCATGGGCGTACGAGACCACCCATCTCGACGCGCGGGCTTTCGCGACGCTGGTGCAGATGGCGCGGGATATCTATCCCCACGACCGCATCCCCGATGAGAATTACGTCGCCGCAGTCAAAGGCTATGACAACGCCGATGCCGCCCCTGCGATCACCGCAGGTTTGGCCGCATTGGATGCCGCTGCTCAGGGCAAGGGCTTTGGCTCTTACCTCGATGCGGGCTGGGAACGCGACCGCGTGGATATCCTGCGCGGCATGGAGGAAAGCGCGTTCTTCCAACAGATCCGCGGCGGGCTTGTGACCGGTCTTTATAACCAGAAAGCCGTGTGGCCGATCTTTGGCTACGAAGGAGAAAGCTTCTCCAAGGGTGGTTACATCGACCGCGGCTTTGACGACATCAATTGGCTTTAAGGCCATAGGGGAGGAGAATAACTATGGCTGCACCTTTTGATCTGAATGACGACAGCGTGGTCGTCATCATCGGCACTGGCGCCGGTGGCGGCACATTGGCGAACGAACTGGCCCAGAAGGGCATCAAGGTCGTCGCGCTCGAGGCAGGTGGACGCTATTTGCCTGACGATTACATCAACGACGAATGGGAAAGCTTTGGCCAACTGGCTTGGACAGACCCGCGCACCACGTCAGGCGACTGGCGCGTTTCCAAGGATTTCAGCGGTCTGCCCGCGTGGATCGTCAAGGCCGTTGGCGGCACCACCACCCACTGGGCTGGCGCATCCCTGCGCTTCCAAGAGCATGAGTGGAAGGCGGCGACCAACTACGGCGCGATTCAGGGTGCGAACCTGCTGGACTGGCCGATCGATGCCGCTGAAATGGACCCATGGTACGCCAAAGCCGAAGAAAAGATGGGCGTGACCCGCACCGGCAACCGCCCCGGCTTGCCCGGCAACAACAACTACAAAGTCTTCGAAGCGGGCGCCAAAGCCTTGGGCTACGAAAAGGTCCACACCGGCCGCATGGCGATCCAGACCCGCGACGACGGCGACCGCATCCCTTGCCAACAGACTGGCTTCTGCTTCCAAGGCTGTAAGTGGGGCGCCAAGTGGTCCACCGCTTACACCGAGGTCCCCGCAGGCGAGGCGACCGGCAACCTTGAAGTGCGCGAGCGTGCCCACGTCGCCCGCATTCTGCACAACGAAGCAGGCAAGGTCACAGGCGTCGAATATTTTGACGCGGATGGCAATCTGCAGATGCAGAAGGCGCGGATCGTCTGCCTTGCCGGCAATTCGTTTGAATCCCCGCGTTTGCTGCTGAACTCGGCCTCGTCGATGTTCCCAGATGGTCTGGCGAACAGCTCGGGTCAGGTTGGCCGCAACTACATGCGGCACATGACCGGCTCGGTCTATGCGGTGTTCGACAAGCCCGTCCGCATGTGGCGCGGCACCACCATGGCTGGCATCGTCCAAGATGAAGCGCGTCACGACCCCTCGCGCGGGTTCGTCGGTGGCTACGAATTGGAAACGCTGAGCCTTGGCATTCCGTTCATGGCAGCCTTCCTTGATCCGGGCGCATGGGGACGCGAGTTCACGACCGCTCTGGACGGCTACGAGAACATGGCCGGCATGTGGATCGTGGGCGAGGATATGCCTCAGGAAACCAACCGCGTGACCTTGAACCATGACGTGACCGACCAACATGGTCTGCCCGTGGCAAACGTCCATTTCAGTGACCACGCCAACGACAAAGCGATGCGCGCCCACGCCTACAAGCAGGGCATCGCGATGTACGAGGCTGTCGGGGCAACGCGCGTCTTCCCGACCCCGCCCTACCCGTCGACGCATAACCTCGGCACCAACCGCATGTCGGCGAACGCTCGGGATGGCGTCGTGAACCGCTGGGGCCAGACCCATGATATTTCGAACCTGTTCATCTCGGACGGCTCGCAATTCACCACGGGCGCGGCAGAGAACCCGACCCTGACCATCGTCGCCCTCGCGATCCGTCAGGCCGACCACATCGCCTCGGAGATGTCGAAGGGCAACGTCTGATCCAGAATGAAAGGGACAAGCGTCGAGCGCTTGTCCCATTTGTGACTAGCATGTGAGGACTAGGCATCATGGCAGGTGATGCACCTGTCGAAGGCCTTGAACCGTGGCTTCCAGAACCTCCATCCGAGCCTTCAGCTGAAGCCCAAGATACAGCAAGTAGTGCCGCGGCTGGTGCAGGGTTCCACCGTAGAGCCATAGGTGCTCTTGTTGGATCGACTTCCACATATTGCGTTGCTCGCCTTCACACGGAACGGGGTCTTTGATGGTGTCTGATCCCAAACCTCAGACCTTTCCGACCTTGTCCGCGTCCTCTTGGCTGATCAGATCGGCGGCTCAACCGTTGATAGACCCGAAACCGGTGGCCATCACATCCAAGTCAGCCTCGAGCCGCGTCCCAACAGCCAAGACCACTACATTCTTGTCAGAGTGGTTGACCTGCCCCTAAACCAGATTCACCTCGCCATCAATGATCCCCTGGTTCGCGCCTACATCGATATAGTAGCCTGAGCCTCGGCGTAGATATTTCATGAACAGTCCTGAACCATCATCGACCCGGTTCAGAGCAAACCCAGCCCGTCGCGAACGATTATGATGCTATAATCTGAAGCGGTTTTCTCTTTAGAGTTTTGCACCATGGGTTGAGCCACCGGAACCAAGGTGACACACTCCAGGCTGTGCGGACGCTCGGAGGAACGACATGCTGCCTTTCCTAACCTTGATACTTGTGTGTCAGCTTGCTGGAGAGCTTGTTGTAGGGGCTTTGGCATTGCCGATACCCGGCCCCGTTGTTGGTATGCTGCTGCTCTTTGTCATTCTCATGATCCGCGGAGACGTTCCTGCACAGTTGGAGCAGACCGCCAGTGGGCTACTGCGGTCAATGTCCCTGCTGTTCGTGCCCGCAGGAACAGGTGTCATCCTGCATTTCCAATTGCTAGGGGAAGCCCTTTTGCCAGTTGGCGTGGCCCTAATCATCAGTACATTGGCGACGATTGTCGTGACGGCCCTGCTCATGCACTGGCTCGGAAAGAAGACTTCTGATGGATAACCTGTCTGAAACATGGGTCTATCTCAGCGCGACGCCTTTGTTCCACCTGACGCTGACACTTGCAGCTTTCCAAGTCGCAAATTGGGCGTTTGAGAAAACTGGACGAAATCCTCTACTGAACCCGGTTCTCGGCGCAGTCCTATTGATTGTCGCGGTCCTACTGCTGACAGGAACGGACTACGGAACGTACTTCGAAGGCGCGCAGTTCGTGCACTTTCTCCTTGGTCCGGCCACGGTCGCCTTGGCCGTCCCACTCTATCGACATTGGCACCACGTGCGCCGGTCCGCCATGGCGATCGTGGTGAGTTTAATCTCTGGTTCACTTACCGCGATCCTATCTGCGATCGCGATTACATGGGTATTGGGCGGCTCTGGCAAAGTGCTCGCCTCGGTGGCGCCCAAGTCAGTCACCGCCCCTGTCGCGATGGCAATCGCCGAAGAGCTTGGTGGCTTGCCATCGCTGACGGCTGTTCTGGTTATTATCACTGGCATCTTTGGCGCGATGTTCGGTCCTGCAGTGCTGAATATGGTCGGTGTTAAAGACTGGCGGGCACGCGGATTGGCGATCGGGACCGCGAGCCACGGGATCGGCACTGCGCGCGCTCTTCAAGTCAACGAAACTGCCGGAGCTTTTGCGGGTCTCGCGATGGGTTTGAATGCTCTGGCTACTGCGCTGCTTCTGCCAATCATTTGGAATGTGCTGTCGACGTTCTTTGAATTTTAATGCTTAAAAGGATGCATCGGTTTGATGCTGTAAAAGCCTCAGGACCCGACAAGGTCTTCATATTCTAGAATTGCTGAGATGACGATCGGCGACACGCCCCCCTTTTGCGAATAACGCGCAAGGTAGACTTGTCTCGCTCGCGCTGCTCCCCAAGTCCGCTTCTATTCTACAGGCTGGCTCGATTATTTTGCCTGATCGTGGCCGTTTAGGTTGAGTTCAAATGCAACTCGGTTTTCCGCGCCTGAATGCTAAGTCCCGAACGAGTTTGTGCGCTGGCCCGCTAGGGGAGCCAGCGCACGCTTGTTATCAGCCGAGGGGCCTACCCTTCGAGCGCTTCCAACATCCGGTCAGGCAAAACCGGATAGTCATAGACGCGTTTACCAGTCGCATGGGAGATCGCGTTGATGATCGCAGCACCAGCGCCGGAAATGCCAAGCTCTCCGATCCCTTTGGTCTGGATCGGATTAGCCCAATCGTCGCGCTCTTCCAGGAAAACGACCTGCATGTCTCCTGGCACGTCCGCGTGTGCAGGAACATGATAGTTTGCTAGATCGCGGGTCACAAAGTGGCCATCACGGGGGTCGTGTTGCATCTCTTCGGTCAAAGCGGCGCCGATGCCCCAGATCATCCCGCCAAGGGCCTGACTGCGCGCGGTCTTTTCGTTCAGGATGCGGCCCATCGACATGACGCCAAGCATCCGTCGGACACGAATTTCGCCGGTCCATTCGTTGACAGCCACTTCGGCAAAATGGGCGCCAAAGCCCGAAGAGAAGTGGCTTTTGGCCGTCTCACCGCCTTTGATCGTGGCTTCGGCGCGGATCTCTTCGGGGACGAGAGCTGCGAGGCTGGCTTCGCGGTTCTCGCCGCGGGCCTGACCGTTTTGCAGGGTCAAGGTGTCCGCATCGCAGCCAAGCCGCTCGGCGATCTCTGCGCGCAGTTTCTTGGCCGCGAGGAAGACCGCAGAGCCAGCGGAGTTCGCACCAAAACTGCCACCAGACCCGGACGCTCCGGGTAAATCGGAATCTCCCAGACGGACTGTGACTTGCGCGGCTGGCAGGCCAAGCATCTCTGCCGTGATCTGCGCCAAAATGGCGTAGGTGCCCGTGCCTATGTCGGTCATGTCGGTCTCGACGATGGCGTGGTCTCCGGTCAGGCGTACCCGAGCGGAAGATTTGACCAGCATGTTGGACCGAGCTGCCGAAGCCACTCCGATTCCGATCAGCCAGTCTCCTTCGCGGCGGGTGCCTGCCTGCCATCGGTCTGACCAGCCAAAACAGGCAGCGCCTTCGGTCAGGCAATCTGCCAGCCGACGCGCGCTGAATGGGCGGCCATCAATCGGGTGCTTCTCCGGTAAGTTCTTCAGGCGCACATCTAGCGGGTCCATGTCCAGAGCCTCTGCCAGTTCGTCCAGCGCGGCTTCGAAGGCCAGCATGCCCACAGCTTCGCCCGGCGCACGCACAGATCCCGTTGGCGTCACCGAAGTTTTGGCCACTGTTTGGGTGAAGCTAAGGCCATTAGCGCTGTATAGGAACTGCGAGGCTTGGCTCACTGGTTCGGAAAAACCTTCGCCTTCGATGTTCGACACGCGGTCGTCGTGGGAAATCGCGGTAATCCGGCCATCTTTGGTCGCGCCAAACCGGACGCGCTGCGCTGTTTCAGACCTGCGCAGAACAGTGTCGAACACGTTCTGACGGGTCATCACCACGCGAACAGGGCGGCCCAATTTCTGCGCGGCGATAGCTGCAGCTGCCGCCTCGGGTCCAAGGCCGAGTTTGGAGCCAAACCCACCCCCGACATAGGGCGCAAGGATGCGCACTTTCGAAGCGTCGATCCCCAGCGTGTCTGCGAGTTCGGCCTTGTTGAAACGCACCATCTGCAAGGCACTGCGCAGAGTCACGCTGTCGCCATGCCATTCGGCGATCGCGGCATGGGGTTCCATCGCGGCGGCAGCCTGCGAGGGCGTGGTGTAGTCGCGATCAACCCGAACGTCGGCCTCGGCCCACACGGCCTCGAAATCGCCCGCCGCGGTTGGCTCGTCTGTTTCTGTGTCGGGTGTCGTCTGGGGGCAGACGGCAGCCTCTTCGGTCTCATATTTGATCGACAGGCGCTGCGCCGCGTCCCTAGCGGCCTCGAAGGTTTCAGCGACCACAACCGCGATCGGTTGGCCGTGATAATGGACCGCATCGCCGGTCTGAACCGGAGCGGCGCCCGCCATCCCTTGGGCCGGATTGCGGATCATGCGCGGGTCAGTGATGACATCGAGCACCCCGTGAATGGCCAGCGCGGCGTCCCTGTCCATGCCCGTGATGCGACCGCGCGCGATCGTGGCTCTGACGAGCACACCATGGGCGACGTTTTCGGGTGTGTGATCCGCAGCGTAATCCGCGGTGCCCGAGACTTTGAGCGGGCCGTCGGGACGGTCCATCGGCGTGCCGATCACGCCTTGCTTGGTTTCGTCCAGCAGGCGCGGCTGCGGGCTGTCCATGGTGAAATGGTCTTGGAAATGATCTTTCATGCCTCTGCCCTCGCGATGTCGGTGCCTGATGTGTCGGCCAGTCCGGTGAGCTGGCGCATGGTGGCGATGAATGTCCGGCGCAGCAGGGTGCGCTTGTATTCGGTGTCTGGATGTGGCGCGGGATCGGGCGCCAAAAGCTCAGCCGCGCGGCGGAACACATCGTCCGAAGCAGTTTCCCCGATCAGCATTTCCCCGACTTCTGGGATCGTCCATGGCTGTGGAGCGACGCTGCCAAATGCGAGGCTGACGTCGGTGATCTTGTCGTCTTCCATCGTCACCGCACCGGCCACCGACACCAAAGCAAAGGCATAGGATGCGCGGTCGCGTACTTTGCGATAGCCCTGACGGCTTCCGACCTTTGGAGCGGGTAGAATGACTGCGGTGATCAGGTACCGGCTTCTAGGATGGTTTCGCGGTCTGGTCGGTCCGCTGGAGCCCGATAGAGATCTTGTACGGGAACGCGGCGTGTTCCGTTCGTTCCGTGGATTTCCACTTCGGCTCCAAGCGCAGCCAACGCCGTTGCCATGTCAGAAGGATGTGCGGCGAGGCAGTGTTCGGATGTGCCGAAAAGCGCGAGCATCCGGCCAGCGCCGCCTTGAGCAGCACAGCCTGTTCCGGGGCTGCGCTTGTTGCAGGCTTGCGAGGTGTCATAGAAATATGGGCATCGAGTGCGCTGAAGCAGGTTGCCGCCCGTGGTCGCTTTGTTGCGGATTTGCGCCGAAGCTCCAGCAAGGATCGCCCGCGACAGCAGCGGCCAGCCTGCCCTTACGCGCGTGTCATAGGCCAAGGCACTGTTCGTCACCAATGCGCCGATGCGCAGGCCATCGCCCTCTGTCTCGATCGCAGACAATCCGGTGAGCCGCGAGATATCCACCAGCGCCGAAGGCGTCATAACTTGGATTTTCATCAGGTCCAGCAGATTGGTCCCGCCTGCAATGATCTGCCCTGCGGTAACATCGTCGACGGAAGTGGCGCGGTGATATTCAAAAGGCCTCATTGCTTTGCCTCCGCCGCCAGTGCGATGGCCTCGCGGATCAGGGGGTAGGCCGAGCAGCGGCATAGATTGCCTGACATCCGTTCGGCGATTTCGCTGTCGGTGAGCGTCGCGCCATCAAGGCCTTCGCTGACATAGGAGGGTTCGCCGGCGGCGATCTCTTGCATGAGCGCGGTGGCAGACATGATCTGACCGGGTGTGCAGTAGCCGCACTGGTACCCGTCTTTCTCGACAAAAGCCTTTTGAAGCGCGGATAGCAACTCAGGTGTGCCGATCCCTTCGATGGTGGTGATCTCGTCGCCGTCGTGCATGGCGGTCAGGCAAAGGCAGGCATTCACACGCTCGCCGTTCACCAGCACCGTGCAGGCGCCGCACTGGCCGTGATCGCACCCCTTTTTCGTGCCGGGCAAGCCAAGGTCATCGCGCAGGGTGTCCAACAAAGTCCGGCGAGGGTCGTGCTCGACCTCGCAGGGTTTCGCATTCACGGTGAGGGTGGTTTTCATGGGAACTCCGATCCGTCAGGCAGGTGGCGCGGAAAAGTCGCGCTTTCCTAGTCAACAGTCGGGTCGCCTATCGGTTCCCGTACGTGCCCTTCGCCTCGGCCCCCTAAACGGTATTTGCGCCGATGCGTGCAAGGCGAAGGGTCTGTTCCAGAGCGTGTGGTCACGGACGAGCGCCGCTCTTACCGCGTGCTTGTTGGCGAATTGTTCTGAACATTCGGCGCGATCCTATACCTGCTCGTCAGATCACAAAACGGCTTACTGCCGCCCAAGATTTCAGACGGCAGCAGAGCTTGTTTTCTGGCTTCAGGAGCGCATTGTTAGTCGTGCCAATCCACAAAAGAAAGGCTAGCTCGCCCAGTAGGTCCTCAGTATTTGTAGGACTGACCGCCGTCGATCGCAATCACAGCGCCATTCACGAACATGGACTCGCCAGACAGCAAGAATGCTGTCAGCGCGGCAACTTCTTCGGGCTTGCCGAAACGCTTCATGGGGTTCACCGAAACGAATTCCTCGCCAACCTTTTCCCAATCGTCGCCGCCCATCTGGCGCAGTGATCCTTCGACCATCGCGGTCATGATGGCACCCGGTGCGATCGCGTTGATCTGGATACCGTACTGGCCATACTCGACTGCACTGTTGCGGGTCAGGCCGACCACGCCGTGCTTGCTGGCGGCATAGCCGGACTGATTGCCAACACCGCGAATGCCGCCGACAGAGGCGGTGTTGACGATGGAGCCAGAGCCTTGCTTGCGCATGACCTTCAGCACTTCGGCCATGCCAAAAAACACGCCATCAAGGTTGATCGAAACCACCTTGTGGAATTCATCCGCGCCGAAATCTTCGGTCAGGTTCTGTTTGCCCTCAATCCCTGCGTTGTTGAAGAAGCCGTCAATGCGACCGAACTTCTCGACAGCTTTCTCGACATAGGCCTTCACGTCCTCAAGCTTGGCGACGTTGGCTTTGACTGTCAGCGTCTCACCGGCCAGCTTGTTGGCGAGAGCCTCCAGCGCATCTTCGTTAATATCCACGAGGACAAGCTTTGCGCCCTCTTGCGAGAGACGCTCTGCGGTCGCCTCACCCAGGCCCGAAGCCGCCCCTGTGACAATCACCACTTTATCTTCAAAACGTTTCATACCTTGCACTCCTTTACTGAAATTCATCAATCTTCGTGACCTAGCTATGCCTCATCAAGAGAAGCGCAAGTGTTTGAAATTAATGTATTTAGAGTGCATTATATATCCGAACAGAGTCGCCGCAGCTCGCGCACCGAGATGACGGGAGTGTGATTGGTTGACAGGTTTTGGGATCGGATTTTTTTGTCGATGCCGACAAGGCATAGGGACACGATGTAGATACCTGCCGTCAGCTACGAGCGGCACTGATTTCTCCGTCGATCATTGTCCGAGCGGATTGGCTCTACGTCGGTGCAAACTGATCCTGCGGGAGTTTGAGCAGTTGCCGCTCAAACGCGGCATCGCCGTCTCCTATGAAACGGTTCACAACTAGACGACGAAATTTTGGCCGCGGAACGTGGCCGATCTACGGCGATAGAAGCGCATCTCCGGAGAGATCTGAACTCTTCATGACACCGTTTTGGAGATTGACGGCAAAACGTTCTAGCTCTGGCGGAGCACCCTGACCCTACGCTCCCACCGGATGGAAGCTCTTCGTACTTGGCAACTCGCAGCCAGTCGCATCACACAGGTATCTGCAGCTTCGCCAACCGCCCCTCGATGAGTTCGCGGGTGCTCTTCGTCCACAGGAACGTAGAGCGGTCCGGCAAGCTATTCATGCAAATCGCTTCCGCAAATACCAGTCCAAGCGACCTTAAATTCCTCCTTGCCTGCGGGGGGATTTCTTTGACCTAGTTTATGCTTCACCCCCTGCCAATGCGCTGATGTCATCGTATTTTCCAATGTTCACTAGGATAAATAGCTCCCTCGGCGCAGGAGAGGCGCCGAGGGGACTTCGAGCGCATCAAGACAGGTGATGAACCTCTTGAAGGCCATAAACCGGGGTGTCTAGACCCTCCATCCGAGCCTTTAGCTGTAGCGCGAGATACAGCGAGTAGTGCCGCGACTGGTGCAGGTTTCCACCGTGGAACCACAAGTGCTCTTGCTGGGTCGGTTTCCACATATTGCGCTGCTCGCCTTCCCACGGACCGGGGTCCTTAGTCGTGTCGGAGCCAAGACCCCACACCTTGCCGACCTTGTCCGCGACCTCTTGGCTGATCAGATCGGCGGCCCAACCGTTCATGGACCCAAAGCCCGTTGCCATCACCACCAGATCAGCCTCTAGCCGCGTGCCATCGGCCAGTACCACAGCAGTTTCGTCAAAGTGGTCCACCTGTCCATTCACGAGCTTGACCTCGCCATCAATGATTAGCTGGCTGGCGCCCACGTCGATGTAATAGCCAGACCCGCGGCGCAGGTACTTCATGAACAGGCCCGACCCATCGTCGCCCCAATCCAGATCAAACCCTGCCTTTTCCAGCCCTGCATAGAATTCCGCATCCCGTTCGCGCATCTGGTCATACAGCGGGATCTGGAACTCGTGCATGATCTTGTAGGGCAGCGAGGCAAAGACCATGTCCGCCTTCTCGGTGGTCATGCCGCTGGCCACGGCTTCTTCGGAGTAGAGTGCTCCAAGACCGATCTCCATCAGGCTGTCCGACCGCACAATATGGGTCGAAGATCGCTGCACCATGGTCACATCCGCGTCAGCCTCCCACAGGGCCGCGCAGATATCGTGGGCCGAATTGTTGGACCCCACCACGACCACTTTCTTGCCGGTCCAGTCATCGGGACCCTTGTGCTGGGACGAATGCTGGATGGTCCCTTTGAAGGTGTCCATGCCGGGGAAGCTGGGGATGTTCATCTTGCCGGACATGCCGGTCGCCAGCACCAGTTGGGTCGGCTCCAGCACGACCTTCTCGCCATCGCGGTTCACTTCGACGGTCCACTTGCCGGTCTCTTCGTCATAGGTCGCCTTCTCGACCTCGGAGCGGCTCCAGTAGTTGATCTCCATGACCTTGGTGTACATCTCCAGCCAGTCACCTACCTTGTCTTTGGGGGTAAATACCGGCCAGTTGTCGGGGAACTTGATGTAGGGCAGATGGTCGTACCAAATCGGGTCGTGCAGACACAGGGACTTGTACCGGCTGCGCCACTGGTCACCGGGGCGGTCGTGTTTGTCCAGCACGATGGTCGGCACCCCAAGCTGCTTTAGCCGCGCCCCAAGGGCGATGCCCCCCTGCCCGCCGCCGATAATCACCGTATAGGGCTGGGTGTCGTACCCCAATGAGGCCTCGTCCGCCTGCTTGCGTTCGAGCCAACTGGAGCGGTTCTTTTGCGCGCCATGTTCGGCGCCCATGGGGCGGCGTTTCCCGCGATTTTCCTCAAAACCTTTGAGCTCTTGCAGGGCGGTCAGCAGGGTCCAGATGCGGTCATCCTTCAGGCGCATTAGGCCCCACCCGCGGCCCGCTTTGGTTTCAAAGGTGATCCAGGCGGTGGTCACGCCGCCGTCCTCGGTCGGCATCTCGCCTGCCTGAATTTCAAAGTTCGACGGCTGGGTGTGCTGCAACTGAGCGGTCAGCATGTCGGCCACGCCCTCGGGACCTTCGACAGTCTTCAGGTTCCATGTCACCGCGACTAAATCGCGCCAGTAACTGTCGGTGGCAAACAGGTCTTTGACAGCGTCGATATCCCCCGCCGTCAGCGCGGCATTCAGGCTATCCAGCACCGATTGCGTGCGGGTTGTCACTGTTGAATCAAGCATCGCATCTCCTCCTACGCGTGTTGTTGCAAGAGAGCGTCGCCAATGAGCCTCCCAATAATCTATGGGTTTTAGCGCAACCTACGACCAGAAATTTAGTTCCGCAGCGCAGCATGTTGCGGGCGCAACGCGGCGCAACATTTTAGGTTGGGGGATGCAACCCCTCTTTACGCAGGCGTCGTAAAATCGTCGAACGGTTGACCCCCAAACGCCGTGCGGCACGGGACATGTTCCACTCACAAGCCTCCATGATCTGATGAAGGGTTTCGATGGTTTCGCCTGCCACTTCCCCCACGGGCGCAGGCAAATCCGGCAGGTCGATAACCTTGCCTTCGGACATCGCCAAAGCCACGTCGAGTACCTGTTCGAGCTCGCGCAGATTTCCGAACCAAGACCGCCCCAACAAATCCGCCCGCGCCGAAGGAGACAGTCGCACGTCTTCAGCGGTGCGCCGACGTAAAATCCGCTCAACCAACCATCCAAGGTCTTGCCGCTGCCGCAAGGGGGGCACTGCCAGAACCGATCCCGTCAAACGATGAAACAATGGTCGCGGCAAATCGAGTTCAGACACCGCCACACAACTGGTTACCAAGGGACGTAAATCCGGCGCAGAATCGAGCAGGGCCGCCAAAGGGCCAGCACACTCCTTGGGCAGTTCTTCGATCCGCCGGAGCAGCAAAGACGTCGCCCCGCAGACTTGCCCATGCATCTTGATCAGCACCTCTGATGTAATCATCGAGCATTCAAGGCTCGTAAAGCCATTTGCCCCGCTCACCATGTGCAGCGTCCGAGCGAGCTTGGTTTTGCCCGAGCCGGTTTCACCGCTAATTAACACAGGTACTTTGGTTCTGGCGATTTTCTCAGCCTGCGTCAAAAGACGCGTCATCACAGGATCACCACCGGACAGGCCCGTCACTGCCCCTCCCTGTCGAACGGGTCGCGCGGTTCGCGCGGTTTGTGGGGCGATCGCGTGCCCGAACAGGGCACCCCCATCCCGCATCTCCACAATTCGCTCTTCAGTTGGGCGGTCGCGCATAAGGTCCGGCAGATCGTCGACGGACAAGCCCAAAGCCTCTTCGATCCGCTGCCCAATGATCTTCGACCCGTCGGGGAACAGCCGCCGCGCCGTCCGCGTGTAACCAATCACCCTGCCAGACCCATCGAGCCGCACAGCCGCCTCAGGATCTACATCCAGAAACTCGGGACTGGAAGACAGCCGCAATACCCAGTCGCGACGGCTCTCGGCCATCAAGTTTGCCATCTCAACCCGCCGCGCAGCACTTGTCACGAGGTTCATCGCCAAATTCTGGCTCGTCTTTGGCGTCGGCGATCGCAGCAAAGAGATGTCCAATACCGCTGCCAATTGTCCCAAACTGTCAAAGATCGGAGCTGCTGTGCAAGAGAGCCGCGTGTGGGCATTTCCGAAATGGTCATCTTGATGCACCGTCACCGGTTCCTCTGTTACAATGCAAGCCCCTACCCCGCATGTGCCCGCCAGATCCTCGGACCAGTTGGACCCCAGATAAAGCCCCGCACTACGCAGATCGTCGACGAACAGATCATCTCCGAAAAAGTCGACGCAGACCCCTTTGGCGTCGGTCAGCAAAAGCACATAGTTCTGGCCCGCGACCTGCCGGAACAAACTTTGCAATCCCGAGCGCGCTGCACCAATCAGCCATTCAGCTTGCTTGCGATGCTCGCGCAGTTCGCTTTCGGTCACGATATATGCAGGGTCAGTCCGTGTCGGGTCCATACCATAGAGCTCGACACACCGCCTCCACGACGCCGACACAAAGCTATCTCGCCCGGTCGCGCCGCCCCCGAGAACCTTCTCGATCTCCTGAACGTGCCGCACATCTCCCATTGGCGCACCTCCCCTTAGGGACAGTGTACACGACAGCGTTCCACAACTGATGCGGGACTTTCGTTTGAACTAGGGAATCGCTTTTGGCTAGGATGCAGCCGCGGAAACATAAGTATTTCATGCATGATTTTGATTTTGGCACTCAACACGGATAGCCATACACTCTCCTGTATATACAACACCGCACAATGGCTCGTATCCCGAACATTTGCGTGCCTCGGATCATTGTTTTTGCTCATTTATATCTGTGCCTCACATCGAAGAAGAGAGCGCAGTGATGGCCACGATCGCGACATGGGGATGGTATGTCCCAAGCCTGTTCCCCGGCTATAGTATCTTAAGTCAGAATAACCTTAGTTCGAGTGGGAACGGTTTGTCGGTCGACCCTGCGGGTTATGTCGAGTTCGATATGATCGACGCCAACAATGACGGTGTCATCTCGGACAATGACAGCTTTGACGGGACTTACACCGCGATAGGCGAATATGTTTCAGGGCCAAACCTCTCGCTGATTCCGCAGGAAATCGCTCTCTACACTGGGTCTACTGTCGTCTTGAAAGGTGTTTCCTACACAGTCGACATGGAGGTGACTCTGTTCACGAACGGCACATTTGGTGTCCGGATCATGGATTATGATCTCCCTGCGGGCCACCACAAGGATGTGACTTCGATCACGTTGGGCACTTGGAACGGTGTCGAGTACGGCGGGATCGTTCTATCGGCCGTGGACCAGATGTTCATCTGCTTTGTACAGGGTACTGGTATCGAGACACCAAACGGAAGGGTGGCCGTAGAGACTTTATCGTCGGGAGACACCGTTGTTACTGCAGACGGTGGGCCTGCAACTGTGCGCTGGACCGCGCAGGCCACAACCTGCGGCATGGGTAAAAACGCGCCGATCCTGTTCCGTGCGCACAGCTTGGGCAATGTGCGCGATGTCTATGTCTCTCCGCATCACCGCGTTTTGGTCAAAGGCGCTGAGATCGAAGTACTTTTTGGCGTGCCCGAAGTTCTGGTGGCTGCCCGAGATTTAGTGAACGGTTCAACCATCCTGCGCGCACCTCGGCGCGTTGTAACCTACGTACACTTTGCCTGCGACAAGCACGAGATTGTCAACGCCGACGGAATGCTGACCGAAACGCTTCTGCCAGGCACGCAAGCGATGGCGATGATGTCAGCCAGCGATGCCGCACGTCTGGTCGCAACGTTTCCGGCACTGCGCAGAGGGTGGACCGCTTACGGTCCTGCCGCGCGAATGTGCCTTAAATCAACCGAAGCGAAACTGCTCTGTAGGATGGGTGAAGATGTGAGGCTCAGCGCCTGAGCGTAATGATGTGACAATGATCTCTATCAAAAAGATCTAAATCAGAATTTGCGCATAATTTCTCGCGCTGCCACAGCAGCATTTCATATTGTAGATATAATTTACCATTACTAAATATTTTACCATAAAAAACAGACCATTTACTCTACTTTTGCAAGCCAACTATTAATGTTCAAATTTCTCTTATCAAATCAAACCCGCGACATTTCACTCATTTCAGTCACACGCTATCTTAATACTACATTTTTGATATTTAATGATTGCGAATTTGCTGTAAGCCTGTCCGGGAAAATGCAGTCTTTGCATAAGAACCCAGACGCCAAAAAGCAAACCGACGGAGCCCGCCTTGTCGCTCGCCACGTATGTTGATTACCCGCTTGACATAGATTCCATTGCAGATCGAACGAATGCTCCGGATACCCTAGTACTGACCGGCACTGGGCTGGATAACTTGCTCATTTTAGTTCTTGAAGATCAGGGCCTCAATTCCCGCGTGAGCAACGCGGATATTCAGTCCGCTGTTACTGAAATGGCCAGGCTAAACGCGATCATCGTAAACTCTCTGCACGAAACGGGTCTTGCGGCGGATGGCGAACTATCGACCCCGGATATGTTCGCATTGTCTGATTATATAGCGGCAAACTACAGTGCTGCGTGGATCGAAGCGCATGGAGACGATGAGAACGGGAGCGAAACCGGTTTCCACCTTGTTCAGAATGACGGTGCCACCACGATTATGTTCGGTGAGAACATGGTCAATACCATCCTTGATGGCTTGTATCATCTGGGGTTTGGGACATCTGGAAACAACCTGATCAACGAAGATGGAAACCGGAATGCCCAGGTCGACGACGCGGCATTTTGGTTAAATGCTCTACTGGCCAAGGACATCGCAGAGGGTGTGTTCGCGTCTGACACCGGCCTACCGTCGCTCGCGACGACAGGCACGGGTCTTGATGCACTTGTCGGGATGATCCTCACCGATCAACGGCTCAACCAACGCCTCCCTTTGGGCGATCTAATAGGTGGCGCCGAAGCTGCCAACGCTATGAATGAGATCATCATCGAGGGCATCAAGACGCTCGGCCTCGCGAATGACGGCAGTCTATCGGTCTCAAATGTCATGGCTCTATCTGACTGGATCGCAGGAAATCATTATAATGCATTCCTCGCAAACCATGGAGACGATGAGAACAATTCTGAGACTGGTTTTCATCTCGTCCAGAACGATGGTGCCAATACGCGGCTGTTCGGCGAGAATGGAGTGAACACTGTTGCAGACGGGATTTATCATCTGGTCTTCGGTTACGATCAAGGCCGCCTGATCAACGAAGACGGGAATAGGAACGCCAGCATCGAAGATGTTGCCGATTGGCTGAACCGTCTGTTGGTCGCCGATATGGAGACACTAACCAACTCAGAGGTCTCCGAGGTCATTTCCGGGACAACCGGCACCGGACTAGACCGATTGGTCGCATTGATCGTCCAAGACGAGGGCCTGCGGCAGTCGATCTCCGATGCAGATTTGAACGAGGGCGCATCCGCAGCCAACACGATGAACAGCATCATTGTCGAGGGTATCGAAGCCCTTGGCCTTGGTTCAGATGGTACCCTCACATCTTCGGAAGTCGTTGCACTATCAGATTGGATCTCTGAAACCCATTACGACGCGTTTGCCGCAGCCCATGGCGACGACGAAGCTGGAACTGAGACCGGTTTTCACTTGGTGCAGAACGACGGTGCGGTTACGCGCCTGTTCGGCCAAAATGCCGTAAATACGATTGCGGATGGGATCTACCATCTCGTCTTCGGCACCAGCGGAGACCGTCTGATCAACGAAGACGGGAACCGGAACGCGCGGATCGAAAGCGTTGCTTATTGGCTGAATGAATTACTGGCCGAAGACTTGACCGACTGGCAAGTCGCGGCAGACGAAACTCCTGTTTCGACCGGATTGGATCAACTGATCTCGATCATCGCCGCGGATCCAGAGCTAAACAACCGGCTCCCTCTTTCCGAAATTCTGGACGGGATGGAAGCGGCGCAGTCGATGAATGCCATCATTATCGAGGCAATAAAGGAAACAGGTGTCGCGGCGAACGGCATTTTTTCTGCGGCGGATGTGCGCGAGATTTCGGATTGGATCAACACCCATCGGCTTGCGGACTGGATTGAATTTCATGGTGATGATGAAGCCGGAGTGGAAACGGGCTTCCACCTTGTTCAGAACGATGGCGCGACCACGCGGCTCTTTGCCGAAAACGCTGTGAACACAATCGCGGACGGCATCTATCATCTGGGCTTTGGTTATTCTGCTTGGAACCTGATCAACGAAGATGGCAACCGGAATGCCGGTCTCGATAGTGTCGCGACTTGGCTCAATTCACTGCTCGCGGACGATCTGGCCAGCGGCGCTCTGATCGGCGAGTCAAACCCCTATGACATTGCAACCACCGGCACCGGTTTAGATATTCTGGTCCAGAACGTCATGACCGACGAGGGGTTGTCCCACAAGTTCTCGGTCTCCGAGCTGGCCGAAGCAGCCGGATCCATGGATGCCCTAAATACCATCCTGTTGCAGGCTATTCGCGCCACTGGCGCTGCAAATAATGGTGAGATCAGTGAGAACGACGTGCGCCTCATTAGCGACTGGATCGCCGAAAATGCGATCAGCGAATGGGATAGCTTGATTGGGGAGGACAACACGAACAGCGATGGCTTCCTAAAGCTTCGCTGGGAAGGCGGGACGTCGCTCGTGGGTGGGGCTTTGAGCCTCGATAGCGTGGCGCGCGGAATATATGCACTGGGTCATGATATTCGTTATGCAACCTCGGTCTATGACGAGAACAATCGCTGGACCACCCGTGTCGGAGCGGTTGCCGAATCTTTGAACCTGCTCCTCGCCGACGACTTGAAGAGCGGTAGCCTGATAAACACCGCACTTCTCGCCGTCGACCCTGCAACCTTCGCCGATGCGCTCGTGCTTGAGCACACAAGTCCTGTCGAGATGGGCGAAGGACAATCAGCGACGTTGATTTCCCACACCTCGAGCCAAGCGTTGTCCGAGGGGGCAATCGCCATCACCTTTACTGCAGAGTCCATTGACGGTTGGACGCGCCGCACGCTCTTGTCCAAGGACCATCGCGGCAACGAGGATGGCGGCCACCTGACCGTTTCCGTCATCGCAGGCAAAATCGAAGTAATCGCGGCGACGGCAGACGAAACCTACAAAGTCTATTCCCCCACGGGGATGTTCCGCGCGGACCAATCTACAGATCTTGTCGTCAACTTTGGCGCGGAAGGGCTGCAGGTTTATATCGATGGCGAACTTGCTCTCGATGACAGCAGCATTCAGATCGACTGGACCCTAAATGACAACCCGATCGCAATCGGAGAGTCGCGTCTGTGGGCCCGCAACGACGGCCTGACTAACGGCAATCAGTTCGACGGCGTGATCGAAAGCTTACAACTCTACAATCGGAATCTGACCGCGCAAGAAGTTGCTGGACTAGACACCGCGCTCCCTGAAACAACAGCTCGCGCCGAAACGCTCGGAGTTGAAGCCGTACGTAGGGCGGGAGATGGTCTGAATGTCGAGATTTACGACGTGAGTTCTGGCTTCCAGACGGTTGATCGCTTGATAGCACTGGCACATTCCGAGGACGCGCCCTCTCATGTGGGCACCCTCACCGAGCTGTCTTATGCGGGTTCCGGCACCCAGAAACTGACAAATTTCTTGGGCGACGGCGGTGCAATCACTTCGGGTGATGGCGCTGTCTCGATGGATAAGATCGGCTTCCACGTTACGGGATATGTCTGGCTGGATGCAGGTGAACATACCTTTGCCGTGCGCTCGGATGACGGCTTCTCTTTATCGATTGGTGGCAGCGAGATTGTTGCATATGTCACGCCACGTGCCGCTGCCACGAGCAGCACGACCCAGACCTTCGAGGCCGGCTTGTACGAAGTCGATCTCTACTACTATGAAAATGGCGGCGCTCAGGTCCTCGAAGTCTCGTTAGACGGAGAGGTTCTGGACTCAGATAGCCTCTATACAAGCGTCGAAGCCTATGAGGCCGGCTCGCCGATCACCCTCGACGAGCCTGTCCAGACTGGAACGGGACTGGACCAGATCATCGAATGGATCGAAACCGATGACGGTCTGGCCTACCGGACATCAGCTGCCGAGCGGACAGAAGCAATTGATGCCGCGAACCAGATGAACGCCATCATCGTAGAGGCAATCAAAGCCACCGGCGCAGCGGATGGGGGCGAGTTGACCTCAGGCGAAGTTATGGACATCGCGAATTGGATCAACGCGAACCGCCTGACCGAATGGACTTCCCTTCATGGAGATGACGAGGCTGGCGTCGAAACCGGGTTCCATTTGGTTCAGAACGATGGCGCATCGACATATGCCTTTGGTCGCAACGCGATCAACTCCATTGCCGACGGCATCTATCATCTGGGCTTCGGATATTCCTCGGGGAACCGACTGATCAACGAAGATGGCAACAACAACGCGCGAGTCGAAGAAGTCGCATACTGGCTCAATGAACTGCTGACCGACGATCTGGCAAGTGGCACGCTGGAATCTCCGGTCATCGCCGAAGTGACTGCGACAACAGGCACAGGATTGGATAGGTTGGTCGACATCGCGGCAGCAAGCCCTGAACTCAATCGGAATATCGCCGAAGCAGAGTTGATCGACGCGACCGATGCCATGAATGTCATGAATGCTTTGATCATCGAAGGCATTCAGGCGCTCGGTCTCTTCAACGACGGACAGATCTCGGCAGCTGAAGTTGCGGGTCTGTCGGACTGGATTCGTGCCGATGAAGCACGTCTCGCAACATTTATCGAAGCCCATGGCGACGACGAGACCGCCGATGAAACGGGCTTTCACCTGATCCAGAATGATGGATCGCGCGAACGCCTGTATGCACAGAACGCCATTAACACTGTTGCGGACGGGATTTACCACCTGCCCTTCGGATACAACGCTGCTGGTCGCCTGATTAACGAGGATGGCAACGCCAACGCTTCTTTGAACAGTGTGGGCGAATGGCTGACAAACCTTTTGGCAGACGATTTCTCGACATTGGTGAATACAGACGTCTCTCCGGTCCTAACGGGCACCACTGGAACCGGACTTGATCAGCTGGTTGACGGGATTGGTAGAGACTTGGGCTTGCAAGAGCGCATTGCGCTGGCCGAAATCAACGGTGGCGCAGCCTCCGCCGA
>JAUILL010000093.1 GCA_030433335.1 Alphaproteobacteria bacterium
CTGCGCGGTTTCGCCCATCTCGCCGACGTCATCCAAGGCGTCAATTTCGTCAACGGCATCAAGCCATCAAACCAAGATCAAGCCGCTGCATGAAAAACGCTTGGACACCAGATTTGACAATAACTCCTACACATATGTGGGTGCTTGCTCGGCGGATCATTTTGGGCAACGTGCCTGTATGGCGCGCGATTGATTTGCCTGATCGCTCGGTGATCGCGCGGGTCTCCGCTGCGGATTTGCGGGCGTGGCATGCCAAAACGATTGTCGGGAATAATCTAACGATCGTCGTCACAGGTGCTGTGTCTGCTCAAGAGGCCGGAGAAGCCGTTGATGCGCTGCTTGCGGGGTTGTCCGACGGACCGGAAGTGCAGCCGCCCGCACTCAAAAGCGATTTTACGCCTGCAACTGTTCTTCTACACCGGCCCGAAGCAGAGAAAACGCTCGTTGCGTTCACTGGTGCCTTGCCACCCGCAGACCAAGGACATGATTTTGAGATGCTGCTCGGGTTGCAAATGTTCGCTCGCAATGGCGATGGCCCTTTGTTCAATGCCGTCCGAACGCATTTGCGGGCGAGCTACGGATTTGGGGCGTGGTATGCCGATATAAACAGGGGAACGCGCCTATTGAATATCGCGGGTGAAGTCGAAACAACCAAGCTTCAGGACACAGTAGATCTGGTCCGTGAAACCTACGCGTCTTATCTCACCAATCCGGATTTGAGCGCTTTCGAACCGCTGCAAGACAATTTAGCCGCTCAAGTGAAAGAGAACACCCGAAACCTTGATGTGGCGGCAAACGTGATTTTGCAATTGGCACTGGACAATTTGGACGTCGCACAGGCAACTCGGCTTGAGGCCGGTATCGAGGGAATTTCACCAGAGATGCTGTCTGGGACGCTGGCGTCCGACTTCCCAACGGCGCAAGATCTGAGTGTCATTGCGGTCAGTGCAGAAGCAGACGCCTTGCCCGGCGCCTGCGTCATCACAGAGATTACTCAGATAGAGCGCTGCAAATAGCGTCTATGGCTCAATTCACCGCATCGCGCCGGTCCATGCAAATTGCGTCATGGCAGGCTGAACACGGAATTGACCGATCTGGGCAGCCAATTGGGTCGAACGCTGCTTCATCGCCTCTGCACCTTGGGTGGTCGTAGCGACCATGTCGAGGTTCTGTTGCGTGGTCACGCCAAGTTCTCGCAAGGCCGTGTTGATCATTTCGATCCGGTGGGCCTGAGCAGACGCATTCGCAGAGATTTCTTGGATGAGCCCGTCGATCTCTGACACTTTGTCAGCGGTTGAGGCTAGGCTTGTGTTGGTTTTCCCAAGCAATACTTCGCCGTTTTCGACATGCTTTGCGCTGGTGTCGAGAACGTCGCGAATTGTCTTGGCCGCATCGGCCGAACGGGCAGCAAGCGCCCGCACTTCTTGGGCGACCACGCTGAAGCCGCGTCCCGCCACCCCTGCGCGGGCCGCTTCGATACTGGCGTTCAGGGCTAGCAGGTTGGTTTGCATTGCAATGTTGTCGATAACCGAGATTGCCTGATTGATCGACTTGAAGCTCTCGACAATCCGTCCCATCGCGTCCCGCGCGCTGCTCATTTCATCTGTCGAACCCGTGACAAGTGCCCGTGCTTCGTTGGCACCTTGGCGTGCTTGTCCTGCGAACTCGGAATTGCTTTTGACGTTCTGGTTAATCTCTTCCATTGAGGTCGCAGTCTCTTGGAGAGTGCGCGACTGGATCTCGGTTCGTTCGGCTAGGGATTTAACGGCTTGCGAAAAAGATCCGGCATCTGCGTCAACTGAAGCGGCAGCTGCCGCAACAGCCGTCAAGGCTTGGGACATCGCTTTGGTAGCGTTCTGATAATGTGTCTTCGCGTCAGCGATCTTCGGCGGAACGTCGGTCAGCTGGTAGGTTAGGTCGCCATTTGCGAGCGCCTTGAGCGCTTCACTCAGCTTGGACATGGCGAGGGCGTCAGATGCGCTCTCGGCCTCGCGTTCCCGGTCGAATTGCGAACGCTGTGCGGCTGCGTCGTCGATGAGCTTGTTAAAGAATTGTTCCATCGCAACTCCAACATCGACGAACACCGAACATAGCATGGTTTGGACTTTTGCAGAACGATCTTGCTGAGACAGATTTTTGTCTTCTGCGGCATCCACCAGACTGTTGACCAGCCCGCCCGCATAGAAGGCATAGCCCCACAAATAGGACCGGAAGTCGATCTTCTCGGCAATGTTGCGGGCGATGACCCGCTGGTCCTTCAGGTACTGCTGAGAGAAGTCTCCGACGACAATACGTTGAAATTTCGTGCGTTCTTGTTCCCACAGGCCTTCGGGAAGCTTTGTCCAATCGGTGAAAACCGACTTGTAGGCGTTGAAAATTGTTTCTTGTAGATTGCCGATGATCAGGTCGTGCACTTCGTGGCCGTGAGCCACCTGTTCAGCAGAAAGTTGGGGAATGTTGGCGTCGATCATCGCGGGGAACTGCTCCGGCAAAAAAGAGAAACTGCAGGATAGACGACGACACATTCCGAGCGTGCTATAGGCTAACTATCTGATGCCCCACGGACCCGTGCGAAAGGACTATTTGCCCTTTCTTTGTTGCTGGCTTCAAATGACAGCGAACGCGTTCGGTCCGAGAGATGCTCACCCACCCTACCGAAGCACATTTCGTGGGGCTTTCAAGAAACTCTCATCCACGGTAGCAGGCGATGGTTTGCCAGATTAGCTTGCCAACTTCGGGATTGCGAATGTCCCCATGTGATTTGATGATGTCACTCGCGTCGACAAAGGCAACCTTGGTTTTCTGTTGATCTTGAGGACAGTAGCTGTCCCCGAGACCGCCATGCGGCCAAGTAAACAAAGCGAATTTCTCCTTCAGTGCAGGTGTCTTCTGAATTGTCGTATTGCCAGTCTTTCCACCCACATGACGTGCGCCGGTCGCAAATCGTGCAATCGGGTTGGCGCGGTCGTGTTTAGACCAAGTCAACACCAGATCGCCATGAGGCGCACTGTGATCCTGATAGGGAGCCCCCTCTCCGCTGAATAATAGCCTGACAATAGGAACCAGTTCATAGCCAGGATTAAACCGGTTCGCACTGAAAGCGCCCTGCAGACCGATCACAAGTGGCCCCTGTCCTGAACGCACAGGGGCGTTGCGCAACATATCCGCCGAATAATAAGCTCTGGTGACAATGCGCGCGCCCATAGAATGACCAATCGCAATGGTGCCGATCCCGTGCTTGTTCTCAATCCGGGCAAGTATGCCGTTCAAGATATGATTGGCATAAGAATAGCCTATTTCATCCGCGTCTACAGACTTAACTGCGTAACTGCCGATGTGCAGCGCCCGATTGGCGATATCCAGAACCGAGGTTCCTCCCCAGACGGATGGCCAAGTGATACCAATCACCAACGGATCGAAATTTTCGCTTCCGCCTGCTGCGTTCCGCGTGGTCTGGATGATCGCATTGTACCGTTCGAGCGCCTCTATCTGGTCATTGTTCCAGCCCATCGAGACGAATAAGACGTGTGTAAACGGGCGCCCATCCTGTTTCGCTTGGGTGATTTCTTGGTCGATCGCATGTTCCAGATGACCCATCGCACCCCACCCCTGCTCGTAGACGCCTTTCGCAAGCTGCGACGGCGCTTTCAGCGGTTGTGCGACAGGGGTCAGAGCGCTGCCCGAATAGCTGCTGTGGAGTTGGCGAACCGAAAAGCCATTGCCTCGCGTATCCGGTCCATATTGAAGGATGTGCGAGACGAACATCAGTTTCGGTTCGCTCAATGCGCGATCAAACGTCCTTTGCTGGTTCTCTAGGTCCTTGGGTCCTGCGCCCTCTGGCGTGCGCCATGGCTTGCGCAGGTGCTTATCTGCTTCCGGCGTTTTCGCCAAATAGCCGAGCAAAGCGCGCGGGGCTTTCTCGATCCCGACAATGAACCCCCGATGCGCCAAAGGCATGGAGTGAGGCTCGTTCAGAAGCGCATGGTAGCGTGAAATTACGCCGCTGGTGCGCAGCGCCTTTTCCTCTGACGCTGGAACATGCCGGTCTGTGGGGTCGGAACAGCCGAATAAAAATCCCATAAGTCCAAGCGCGGCCAGCAGCCGCGTCCCGTTTTGAAATCGAAAACGCATAGGGTAATAGGTGTTTTGAAAATTGCCTCTACAGCTTAGGGTCAGGACGCATTGATTTCCGTTGTGCTGCGTGATTCACGGCTCGGAAAACGGAGCGGTGACATGAGTGATCTATACTGGTTAAGCGATACGCAGATGGCCAAGCTTGAACCTTTTTTC
>JAUILL010000007.1 GCA_030433335.1 Alphaproteobacteria bacterium
CAGTTTCGCTCGCCTCAAGGATTGGCGGCGGGTCGCAACACGCTACGACAGGTGTCCGAAGGTCTTCCTGTCAGCATGCGCATTAGCGGCAGTCGTCATGTTCTGGTTATGAATCCTGACCCTAGGTAAATTGACAATGTGGCGCTTAATCGTCGTGACTTTTGCATTTTTGGCATTTGCTCTTTACGAGTTAAGTGGAGGGAGTAATTTCCAGCCACAGGTAGCCACCGCCAAGGTGCAGCATCTGACCCCGCTGAAAACGGCGAAAGCCGAAGCTATCGTTCCGGATATCCCTGTGATGGGGATGCGTAAGCCTGAGCCCAAGAAACAGGTCGATATCACCCTCGCCAGCATGGATATTCCGGCAGACACTCCTGCAATGATGCGGGAAGTGACCGCCGTTGACGCGACCGTGATGCCGGTTGTGGCGGTCGATACCGCGCTTACTGATACGGAGGTGTCTACCCGTGATATTCGTAAGGTGACCGGACGCCGCGTGAATATGCGTCAGGGGCCGGGTACGCAGTTCAGCGTTGTGTCCAGCCTGGGGGCCGGTGACGAGGTTGAGGTTTTGCAAACGCCTGGAAATGGCTGGCTCAAATTGCAGGTTGTATCAACAGGTCGCATCGGCTGGATGGCAGATTGGCTTGTTAGCGAAGCTGCTCAGTAAACCACACATTGATTCCCTCGGATCGTGCCGTCATGGTGCCGCCAAGTTTTGGAGGTTACATGGCGGCACGTTCTATTCTGATCACAGGCAGTTCCAGCGGCATCGGATACGCCGCAGCGCATGACCTGAAGGCGCGGGGATGGCGGGTTTTCGCGTCTTGCCGCAAGCCCGAGGATTGCGCGCGCCTGAAGTCCGAAGGCTTCGAAGCGCCGCAGTTGGACTATACGGATCCGGCCTCAATCCGCTCTGCTCTGGCAGAAGTGCTGGAGGCAACGGGCGGCACTCTGGACGCTCTCTATAATAATGGCGCATTCGCGCTACCCGGCGCGGTCGAGGATTTGCCTCGCGGCGGTTTGGAAGAGTTGTTCCAGACCAACCTTTTTGGCCCCCATGATTTGACGCAACTGGTCCTGCCCATCATGCGCAAGCAAGGCCACGGGCGGATCGTGAACTGTTCTTCGGTGCTGGGTTTGGTCGCAATGCCGTGGCGCGGGGCCTACGTCAGCAGCAAATTCGCGATGGAGGGCCTGACCGACGTGCTCCGTCTCGAAATGCGCGGCAGCGGCATCCATGTAATCCTGATCGAGCCAGGTCCGATCACTTCGAAAATCCGGCAGAATGCGATCCCCAAGTTCGAGAAATGGATCGATTGGGAAAGCTCGCCGCGTGCCGATCAATACCGCAGCCAGCTGCGGAAACGCCTGTACGAAGACCGTGGCCCCGACAAGTTCGAGCTGCCCGCCAGCGCTGTCACCAAGAAGCTGATCCATGCGCTCGAGGCGGAAACCCCCCATCCACGCTATTTCGTGACCACACCCACCTATATTGGCAACGTTCTTCGGCGTATCCTGCCCACACGACTTTTGGACAGGGTGACCGCAGGAGGCTGAGGCAAAATGCGTGTTCGCTTTTTGACGCAAACCCCCTATCTGCGGGAAAACCTCAAAGGAACCAATTATGGCCAATGATCCACTGTTTTACGTCGTAGCGATCGCGTGCTTGATCGTTCTGGGCATCCTGATGTTCGGGATCGGGAGTTTCGCTAAGGGCGGTGAGTTCAATCGGAAACACGCCAACCGCATCATGCAGTACCGCGTCGCGGCGCAGTTTGTGGCGGTGATTCTGATCGTCGGCTTCGTTTACATCCGTCAGAAATTCGGAGGGCAGTGATGGTTGTTCTAAATAAAATCTACACCAAAACCGGCGATGCGGGCGAAACCGCGCTGGGAAATGGCAGCCGTGTGGCCAAGCATTCGCTGCGCGTGACCGCGTACGGCACCTCGGACGAGTTGAACTCTGTGATCGGTGTCGCGCGTCTGCATGCCGAGGGCGCTATGGACGAGCGCTTGATGCGCATTCAGAACGACCTCTTTGATTTGGGCGCGGATCTGTGTCGTCCCGATATGGCCAAGGATGCGGAGTCCGAGTATCCGCCGCTGCGGATGATTGATGCGCAGGTCTCGCGTCTGGAAATTGAAATCGACGAGATGAACGCCGATCTGGCTCCGCTGCGCAGCTTTGTTCTGCCGGGTGGCAGCGCTCTGGCGGCGCATCTGCATGTGTGCCGTACCGTTGCGCGTCGCGCAGAGCGTCTGGCTGTCGAGCTTTCGGGCGTGGAAGAGGTCAACCCTGCTGCGGTCAAATACCTGAACCGTCTGAGTGACTGGTTCTTTGTGGCCTCGCGGGCGGCGAACCAAAACGGCGCGGGTGATGTCCTGTGGGTGCCGGGCGCCAATCGGTGAACTGCACGCTTGCGGAACGCCAAGCGCTGATGAGTATTTAGGCAAAGCGGAAAGCAGGAAACTGGGCAGATTCGTCGCATGGGACCATGGGACACCTCGCTTTGAGAACTGCGCTGCAGCATAAATCATTCGAAACGCGGCGTCCGATGGCGCTAACGTGACGTTTTTGCTCTGTTTCGGCCTGATCTGAATCGTTATCAAGGCCGAGACGAACGGGATAAGGGCACGGTTGAGTGTCCGTGAACTCAATGGGAGAGACACGCAAATGAAGGTTTTGGTGCCTGTCAAACGCGTGATCGACTACAACGTGAAGGTTCGCGTAAAAGCGGACGGTTCGGGTGTCGATCTCGCCAACGTAAAGATGTCGATGAACCCCTTCGACGAGATTGCCGTCGAAGAGGCCATCCGTCTGAAGGAAGCCGGCAAAGCCGAAGAGATCGTTGTTGTCTCGATCGGTGTAAAGCAGAGCCAGGAAACCCTGCGTACTGCTCTGGCGATGGGCGCGGACCGCGCGATCCTCGTGACCGCAGCGGATGATGTCCACACCGACATCGAGCCTCTGGCCGTGGCGAAAATCCTGGCGAAAATCGTCGAAGAAGAAGCCCCTGGTCTGGTGATCTGTGGCAAGCAGGCCATCGACAACGACATGAACGCAACCGGTCAGATGCTGTCGGCTCTGCTGGGTTGGGGTCAGGCGACTTTTGCATCGGAGGTCGAAGTCGACGGCGATGCAGCCAAAGTCACCCGCGAAGTGGATGGCGGTCTGCAGACCATCAGCGTCAAACTGCCCGCAGTCATCACCGCAGACCTGCGTCTGAACGAGCCTCGCTATGCGTCGCTGCCCAACATTATGAAGGCAAAGAAGAAGCCTTTGGATGAGAAGACAGCTGCAGACTACGGCGTCGACACCACTCCCCGCCTGACCATCGTGAAAACCGGTGAGCCTGCGGCACGTGAAGCCGGCATCAAGGTGGGTTCGGTTGACGAGCTGGTGGCGAAACTCAAAGAAGCAGGAGCTGTATAATGGCTGTTCTTCTGATCGCAGAAGTTGCGGGCGGCGCACTGGCCGTTGACGCAACCGCAAAGGCCCTGACCGCCGCCAAGGCGATGGGCGATGTGACCATTCTGGTGGCTGGCGAAGGTGTTGCCGGTGCTGGCGCAGCGGCGGCCACTCTCGACGGCGCGGCCAAGGTTCTGGTGGCTGACGACGCGGCTTATGGCCACGATCTGGCGGAAAACCTGGCGGATCTGGTGATCTCGTTGGCTGGTGACTACAGCCACATCGTTGCCCCCTCGACCGCGACCGCGAAAAACGCGATGCCCCGCATTGCCGCGCTTCTGGACGTTATGATCCTGAGCGATGTTAGCGGTGTTGTGGACGCAGACACGTTCGAGCGTCCGATCTACGCGGGCAATGCGATCCAGACCGTGAAATCTGGCGACGCGACCAAAGTTATCACCATCCGGACCTCGACCTTTGACGCTGCGGGTCAAGGCGGTTCGGCAGCGGTCGAGACCATTTCCGGCGCAGGCGACAAAGGCCTGTCCTCGTGGGTTGAAGACAAGCTGGCGGAAAGCGATCGCCCCGAGCTGACCTCGGCTGGCATCGTAGTGTCGGGTGGCCGTGGCGTCGGTTCCGAAGAGAACTTCGCCATGATCGAGAAGCTGGCAGACAAGCTGAACGCCGCTGTTGGCGCATCGCGCGCCGCAGTCGACTCGGGCTTTGCGCCGAACGACTGGCAGGTTGGCCAGACCGGCAAGGTCGTCGCGCCCGAACTCTACGTCGCTGTCGGCATCTCGGGTGCGATCCAGCACCTTGCTGGTATGAAGGACTCCAAGGTCATTGTCGCGATCAACAAAGACGAAGAAGCCCCGATCTTCCAGGTCGCGGACTTCGGTCTGGTCGCCGACCTGTTCGAAGCTGTGCCTGAGCTAACCGAAAAGCTTTGATCGCTTCGATTTTTTGAAACGCATCAAAGGCTCGCCGATTGGCGGGCCTTTTTCCTTTACTAGGGGTAGGCATTGCGTGGCCGCGCAAGAAAAAATCGTGACCGGTATGGTTGAGATAATGATAGAACCCATGTGTCGGGCGGGCATCGAAGCGCCCTTGCAAGGGCGTCGGGGGCGGTCCATCCTCTGGCGGAAACCACAGGAGACCCTTCTATGGAAGTGAAAAAAGTCGGTATTGTCGGTGCAGGCCAAATGGGGAACGGCATCGCCCACGTATGCGCGCTTGCGGGCTACGAGGTGCTGGTGAACGACATTTCCCAGGAAGCGTTGGACCGTGGCATTGCGACCGTGTGCAAGAATCTGGACCGTCAGGTCAGCCGCGACAAGATCAGCGAAGCAGAGCGCGATGAGGCGATGGGCCGGATCGGGACGACTTTGCAGTTGAAAGACTTGGGTCAGACCGATCTGGTGATCGAAGCCGCCACCGAGCGCGAAACGGTCAAGGTCGCGATTTTCGAGGATCTGGTCCCGCATTTGCAGCCGCATACGATCCTGACGTCGAACACCTCTTCAATCTCGATCACCCGACTGGCCAGCCGGACCGACCGCCCCGAGAAGTTCATGGGTTTCCACTTTATGAACCCCGTGCCGATCATGCAGCTGGTCGAACTGATCCGCGGCATCGCGACCGACGAAGAGACCTATAAATCCTGCCTGCAGGTGGTCGAGAATTTGGGCAAGACCGCGGCGAGCGCCGAAGATTTCCCTGCGTTTATCGTGAACCGGATTCTGATGCCGATGATCAACGAGGCCGTTTACACTCTGTACGAAGGGGTTGGGAACGTCCGGTCGATTGACGAGTCGATGAAGCTAGGGGCCAATCACCCGATGGGGCCGCTGGAACTGGCGGACTTTATCGGTTTGGACACCTGTTTGGCGATCATGAACGTGTTGCACGATGGTTTGGCGGACACGAAGTACCGGCCTTGCCCGTTGCTGACCAAGTATGTCGAAGCCGGATGGTTGGGGCGCAAGAGCCAGCGGGGCTTCTACGATTATCGGGGCGAGACGCCTGTTCCGACACGGTGATTTAAGGGGCCTGAGCGGCCCCTTTTTTGCCTCCGGCGGGGGTATTTTACCAAGGAGAAGATCAGGCGAGCAGACCTTTGGCCGGTTGGATGACTGCAGCGTCGATTCCGCGCCAGTTTTTCTGGATTTTGTTCAGGCGGGTTTGAGCAAGAGGGTGGTTCGGGTCCAGAACGCCTAGTCGAGCCAAGAGTGCCGCGATCGCGCATTCAGAGCCGCGCGTGCCGCCGTCCATAACCTTGAGCGCGATGCCGAGGCCTTTGTCCGGTAGCATCGCGACAAAGACCGCTTCGGCGCCAGTTTTGATTGCGACCGGCGAAGTGACAGCAGACATGAGTTCCGTGCAGGCGCGGCCCGTGCCAGCGACAAGTTCGGGGTGTTTGATCATGGCGTCGCGAAGGCGGACCTGTGCCTGACTGCGGGCGTCATTGCGCTGGTGGGCGGTGGCGAAGCTTGCCATCGCCTTGGCGAGGCCATGGACCGAGGTCGCGAAGTTCGGCGCTGAGCATCCGTCGATCCCGTAACCCGGACTTTCCATCTGCGTCACGCCCTCAAACGCGTCGCGGCAAGCGGTTTGAACGGGGTGCGTTGGATCGATGTATTCGCTCTGCCCGCCGAGGTGCTGATTGAGGGTCAGAAACCCCGTGTGCTTGCCCGAGCAGTTGTTGTGGAGTTGACAGGCCTGTTGCCCCGTATCGCGTAAATGGTGGCGGGTTTCAGTATCAGAAGGAGGCTGCACTCCGCAGAGCAGATCGGTTTCGTTAAGCCCGATGGTGTCGAGCCATTTTGTCACGCGATCAGTATGTTGCGCCTGACCTTGGTGGGACGCGCAGGCCAGCGCGAGTTGTTCGGTGCCAAGGCCGACTGCGTCAGCGGCCCCTGATTCCAAAAGGGGCAAGGCTTGTATCATCTTGGCCGAGCTGCGCGGGAAAATGATCGTATCGGGATCGCCCCATGCCTCGGTGATTTGGCCGGTTCCGTCGCAAATGACCGCATGACCGTAGTGCACGCTTTCCAAAATTCCGTTGCGCCAGAGCTCTGCCAAAGGGGCGGGATTGTTCATATTCACGACTCCGTTTGGTGATGGCGGAAAGCCGCCATGGGGGCTTTATCCTTTAGGATGTTTTAAGCTACAGTCCGGTCGTCGAGATGCAAACGGTCCGCGTGCGAAAAGCATCAGCTTGTTGCGCAGGATAGACCGAAAAGAAGAGGCAAGTCAGCTTGGAGGCTGGACGTATGAGATCATTATTCGCGCGTGGTGTCGTCGGGGCGCTTTTTGCTGTCTGCGCCGCGGGTGCGACGGCTCAGCAGGTTTCGAACAATCAGGTGGCGGCGAAAGAAGACTGGTACGTCTACACTGGTGAAAACCCCACCGAATGTTGGGCCGTGTCGATTCCGAAATCCGTTGTGAACACCCGTGACGGTCGCGAAGTCAACGCGACTCGCGGCGAGATCCAGCTGATGGTGTTCTTCCGTCCTGCTCAGAATGTGCGCCAGCAGGTTGCCTTCTCTGGCGGCTATCCGTTCCGCGACGGGTCGACCGTGACGGTGGATGTCGGCGGCACCAAGTTCGAGATGTTCACGCAAGGTGAGTGGGCTTGGCTGCCCAATCAGTCCGAAGATGACAAGATCGTCGCCGCAATGAAGCGTGGCGCAACCGCAACCGTGGTTGGCGTTTCGTCTCGTGGTACGACCACAACCGATACCTTCTCGTTGACCGGCTTCACTGCCGCGGTCGACGATGCAGCGACGCGCTGCAACCAGTAAGCGCGCCGCGCATAACTGCCATGACAAGGGCCGGACACCACTGTGTTCGGTTCCTTTTGTGTTTTTGTAACGAATCCGCTAAAAGGCGCGCTCAGCCCAAAGGATTAGCGCAATGACGGCCTCTGCACCGATCACTCAAGACGTAATGACCATTCCCCGCAAGCTGCCCGAGGGCGGCAAAGTCAACATCGTGGGGCAGACACGGGACCAGTTGCGCGAGTCGCTGCTGTCGATCGGCACGCCTGAAAAGCAGGCCAAGATGCGGGTGAATCAGATCTGGCAGTGGGTTTACCAGTGGGGCGTGCGCGATTTCGCTGAGATGACCAATCTCGCCAAGGCGTATCGCCAGCAGCTGGACGACAATTTCGTCATCGAAATCCCCGAGATGGTCAGCAAGCAGGTGTCCTTGGATGGCACGCGCAAGTATCTGGTGCGTATCGCGGGCGGTCACGAGGTCGAGGTGGTGTACATCCCCGAGACCGATCGCGGCACGCTGTGCGTCAGTTCTCAGGTGGGTTGCACCCTGACATGTTCGTTCTGCCACACAGGCACGCAGAAGCTGGTGCGCAACCTGACTGCGGGCGAAATCGTGGGTCAGATCATGATGGCGCGTGACGATCTGGACGAATGGCCCCAGCCCGGTGTGGGCACTGGCGATGCAGGCCCGCGTTTGCTGTCTAACGTGGTTCTGATGGGCATGGGCGAGCCTCTGTACAACTTCGACAACGTGCGTGACGCGATGAAGATCGCGATGGATGGCGAGGGCATCAGCCTGTCGCGCCGCCGCATCACCTTGTCCACCAGTGGCGTTGTCCCCGAGATCGCCAAATGCGCCGAAGAAATTGGCTGTATGCTGGCCGTCAGCTTCCACGCAACCGAAGACGAGACCCGCGACAAGCTGGTTCCGATCAACAAGCGTTGGAACATCAAAGAGCTTCTGGACGCTCTGCGTGCTTATCCCAAGCTGTCGAACTCTGAGCGGATTACCTTTGAATACGTGATGCTCAAGGACGTGAACGACACCGATGCGGATGCGCGTCGTCTGGTCAAACTGATCAAAGGCATCCCCGCCAAGATCAACCTGATCCCGTTCAACGAATGGCCCGGTTCGCCCTATCAGCGTTCCGACTGGGAGCGGATCGAGGCATTCGCCGACATCATCTACAAGGCCGGTTACGCCAGCCCCATCCGGACGCCTCGCGGCGAGGACATTATGGCGGCCTGTGGCCAGCTGAAGTCCGCGACCGAGCGTGCCCGCAAGTCCCGCGCGCAGATCGAAGCGGAAACACGCAACGGATAAAACTGCGACAGTCTGTCGTGGAACTAATTCCAACCCTCGCATGTTGGTATGGTCAATATGCGAGGGCGAAATATGACATTACACTTCCAAAAGCTGCCCGCGCCAGTAACGGTTGACGGTGCGGAACGACATATCGGCGTAGAAGTCGAGTTTGCTGATCTGAATGAAGAGCAGGCAGCAAAAATCCTGGCAGAGGCCCTTGGGGGCTCGCCAGAGCGTGTCAAAGACAATGATTGGAAGGTCGCGGGATCAAGTCTTGGGGACATTCAAGTCTATCTCGATACTGTTTACCGTACTGCTGACAAATCGATGCTGCGGGATCTGGGTCTGAAACTGGGCCGCGAAGTGATCCCTGTCGAGATGGTCACTGACCCCTTAACTCTGGAACAATTGGGCGACCTGAACCGCGCTTTGGGCGCGCTGAAAGACGCGGGCGCCAAGGGCAGCGGTGACGGCTGGTATTATGGCTTCGGCGTGCACTTGAACGTCGAGATCGTGGACAAGTCGCCTGCAGCCGTTCTGAAACCCCTTCTGGCATATGCGCTGATCGAAGATTGGATGCGTGCGGCCCGCCCGATTGAGGCGACACGCACCGTGCTGCCTTGGACAGACACTTACCCGACCGCACTGGTCGAGGAATTGATCCTCTTGGGCACCGAACCTTCAGATCGCGCGCTGGTCGAAACCTATACCCGTCATTGTCCGGATCGGAATCGTGGCCTTGATATGCTGCCGATCTTCAAAGCGCTCTGGCCTGAAATCCTGATTGACTCGATCGGCGGGGACAAGGTGGATGGCATCTCTGGCCGTCCGACCTACCACTTCCGCCTGCCGGATAGCCGCATCGACGAAGACGCTTGGTCGCTGGAAACCGAGTGGAACCGTTGGTTGCTGGTCGAGCAGGTCGCAAACAATGACGAGCTGCTGACCGAACTGTCTGACGCTTGGCTCCAGACCCACGGGGCGATTACTCTGTCGCGTCAGCCTTGGGCCGAGCGTTCCGGAGACATCCTGACTGAACACGGAATGGTGTGAGGTGAGGTATGACACGCCCTATTATCGCAGTCACAACGTCCAACCGATCCGGCTGGAGAATATTCCCACTGGTTGCCCTGAACGTCTGGTTCGCTGGGGGTAAAGCCGTGCGCTGGGGCGCTGGCCGCCCCGCCAATCTGGACGACGTAGACGGTGTGATCATTGGGGGCGGGGATGACATTTCGCCCGACATCTATGGCGGCAAGATCGTCACGTCCGCCCGTCTGGATCACGATCGTGACGCGCTGGAACGTCAGATCGTCGAGGATACTCAGACCCTTGGGATGCCTGTTCTGGGCATCTGTCGCGGCAGTCAGATGATTAACGTGGCCCGTGGCGGGACGCTGCATCAGGACGCGTATGGGGTCTACACCGCCAGCCAGAAGCGCTGGACGATTCTGCCGCGCAAAGAAATCTGGATTGACGACAACACGCGCCTGTCGCGCATCGCGGGTCTGCAGCCGATGACCGTGAATTCGCTGCACTCGCAAGCGGTGGACAAGGTCGGCAAGGGTCTACGGGTTGCTGCGCGGGACACTGGCGGCATGATCCAAGCTATTGAAAGCATTCAAGAGCCTTTCGCCTTGGGCGTCCAATGGCACCCCGAGCACCTGATCTATGCGCGGCGCCAGCGCCGGATTTTCCGGTCGCTCGTGATGGCTGCACGGGCCTATCGCAAAGACCTGAAGCAGCTTCGAGCGGTCGATACCCACGTGCGTCTCGACCCCGCATAAAGCGCAGGGCCTCTTGGCCTGAGGCGGCGAAGCGGGTAGGTGCCTGCAAACAGCCAGCCACACGACAGGAGCGCGCCCGTGACCGAGATTGTCATTGAACGTTTGGGACTTCATGGCGACGGCATTGCCGCCGGACCGATCTACGCGCCCCTGACTCTGCCTGGGGAGCGCGTCGAAGGCGAAATCACCGGCGAGCGGATGGAAACCCCGCGCATTGTTGAGCCCAGTTCGGACCGTGTCAAAGCGCCGTGCCCGCGCTTCAAGCGTTGCGGTGGGTGCAGCCTGCAGCACGCAAGTGACGACTTTGTCGCCAAGTGGAAAATCGGCGTTGTCGAGACAGCCTTGCGGGCTCAGGGACTTGAGGCTCCGATTCGCGGGATTGAAACGTCGCCCGCCGCATCGCGCCGCCGCGCTGTGTTTTCTGCGCGCCGGACCAAATCGGGTGCTCAGGTCGGGTTCCACGTGCGTGGCTCTGACCAAATCGTCGAGATTGATGGCTGCACGCTTTTAGACCCTGAATTGCTGGCGGCCCGGCCCATCGTGGCCGAGTTGGCCAAAGTGGGTGGCAGCCGCAAGGGCGAGCTGAGCGTCACGATCACTCTGACCAAGAACAAGCTGGATGTCTTGGTCACGGGCGGCAAACCGCTGGACGACAAGCTGCGCATGGAATTGGGGCCTCTGGCTGAAAAGCTGGGCCTGTCGCGTCTGGCTTGGGAGGATGAGACCGTCGCTCTGCGCCACCCGCCCGCACAAGATTTTGACGGCATTCTCGTGACGCCGCCCGCGGGCTCCTTCCTGCAGGCGACCCGTCATGGCGAGGATGTCTTGCGTGCCGCCGTGCTTGAGGCAGTTGGCGACGCAGGCTACGTCGCTGACTTTTTTGCTGGCTGCGGGACGTTCAGTTTGCCGCTCGCGCGGAAGGCCGAGGTTTGGGCGCTGGAAGGCGTGCGTGAGATGATCCAAGCGCTCGATCTGGGCTGGCGCAACGCCAAGGGCCTGAAAAAGATGAAGGCTCAGGTCCAGGATCTGTTCCGCAACCCTGTGATCGCGGCTGATATGCAGAAGCTGGATGCCGTCGTGCTCGACCCGCCGCGTGCGGGCGCTCAGGCGCAGGTGGCCGAAATCGCGCAGATCAAAATCCCCGTGATTGCCTATGTCAGCTGTAACCCCGTTACATTTGCACGCGACGCTGCCGTTCTGGTGAAGGCAGGTTATCGCCTTAATTGGGTGCAGGTCGTTGACCAGTTCCGTTGGTCTTCCCATGTGGAACTGGCAGCGCGCTTTGATCGCGCCTGAGGGCAACTAAAACGGGACAGGCCTATGAGAGACACGTTGGCAAACTGGCTGGCGCACCCCGCGGTGCGCAACGGAATCATCGGGGTCATCCTGATCAACGCCGTGGTCCTGGGACTGGAAACCTCTGAAACCGTCATGTCGAATATCGGATGGCTGGTGCGATTGGTTGACTGGATTTGCCTGACGATCTTTGTGCTGGAACTGGCGGCCAAGTTTTATGCCCACGGCACCCGCTTTTTCCGCAATGGCTGGAATATCTTTGATGCGGTGATCGTGGGAAGCGCCTTGGTGCCCGGTGGGCATTCTGTGTCGGCCCTGCGGGCGTTGCGGATTCTGAGGGTGCTGCGTGTGATCTCTGCGGCCCCACGCCTGCGCCGCGTGGTCGAAGGGTTGGTCTCTGCCCTGCCGAGCATGGGCAGCGTGTTCCTATTGATGGCGATCATTTTCTACATCGGCGCTGTGATCTCGACGACCTTGTTCGGAGAGACGTTCCCGGACTGGTTCGGAACGCTTGCCCTGAGCGCCTATTCCTTGTTCCAGATCATGACCTTGGAAAGCTGGTCGATGGGCATCGTCCGCCCCGTGATGGAGGTCTACCCCTACGCGTGGGTGTTCTTTGTTCCCTTCATTTTGCTGACGACCTTTGCCGTGGTGAACCTGCTGGTGGGTCTGATCGTGAACTCGATGCAGGACGCCCACTCCGAGGACAAAACCCGTGCCACGGATGACCACCGCGAGGCGGTTCTGTCTCGGCTTGAGGCGATCGAAAAGAAACTCGACAAACTGAGTTCACAATAAGCCCGAGTCAGGTCGCGCCTACTACTGAAACTGGCATGAATCGTGTATGGCCGAATGCAGAAACAAGCATAAGGGCAGTGAGACATGCGTTTTTTGAAGCTGGCGCTTTGCGCGCTGCTTTTGTTAGGTGCGGCCGCCTGCAGCAGTAAGTTCAAGACCTATAACGGACCGGAAGTCACACGCGTCGTCGTCTATAAAGAGGCGCGCAAGATGTACCTGTTGCATCACACGCAGGTGCTGAAGGCCTATGACATCCACTTGGGCAACACGCCTGCGGGCCACAAGCAGTTCGAAGGGGACGGGAAGACGCCCGAGGGGCACTACCTGATTGACCGCCGGAACCCGAACAGCAAATTCCACCTGTCGATCGGGATCGATTACCCGAACGAGGCGGACAGGGAATATGCGAAGTCGCAGGGTAAACGGCCGGGTGGGGACATCTTTATCCACGGGCGTCCCAAACCCTATCGCAGCTGGGGCGATGACTGGACCGCAGGCTGTATCGCGGTCACAGACAAAGAGATCGAGGACATCTACGCTATGGTGCGCGACGGAACCCCGATCTCGATCTATCCGTAAAACAGAACGGGCCGTTTACTGCATCGCCAGTTGCGGCCCTGTTGCACCCAGTTCAAGGGTCCACCAGATCTTGCCGTTGTTCTCTTGGAACCACGCAAAGCCCAACTGGTTGGCTTCTTCGGACATCAGAACTTTGCGGGTTACGGGGTCTGCGGCCCACGCTGCCAGCGTTTCGGTTTCGGTCTCGTAGGTTTCCGAAATCAGCTCGCCCACAAAGTGACCGCCGTATCCGACGCGGCGCACGCGGTCGATCGGCGAGGAGCCGTCAGACCCAAAATGCCAAGGGCGATTCTGTACAGCCATGTCGCGAGAATGAGTTTCGGCGGCGGCGTTCAGGCGCGCATCAAGCGAAAGTGGGCGTTTGCCCGACGCGGTGCGCAGAGCGTTGACCGAATCAAGCACGCTATACTGGATGCGGGCTTCATCGCCCGAGCCGATCCGGTAGAGACGTGGCAGCGGTTTGCCATCCGGACCCATGCGGGGCGGCGTCGGCGCAGGTGCACAGGCGGCAAGAACGACGAGAAAACTAAGCAGAATTGGAAGTAGGCGGAACATAGGGGCCCCTCGGTTGTTTGGGACAGCCTTACCCCTTGGGGTATGCGGTTTCAAACCCACAGTAGGCCAATCTCCGCGAGTTTACGGTGGTTTGATTTGCGACTGCGGCTTTTCCACCATAAATATACCTCCAATTATCAAAATAACTGATCATCCGGAGGTAGAGCATGGCTGATCGCAAGGGACAGGATCTATCGCGTCGTGGATTCTTGGCGAGCGGGATCGCAGGCGGCGTTGCTGCATTGGCGGCACCTGCATTGGCGCAAAGCACTTCGGCAGTAAATGGCGCGGGCACTGTCGAGCTCGAAGGCTCGATCGAGCACGGTGTACGCCGAAATATTTCGAGTTTCCGGACGCTGGATTGGCAGCCGTATTTCAGCAACACGCGAAACGGCGCAATTTTGGTCGATATCGACAGTCGTGCTCTGCATTACTGGTCCGAAGACCAAAGCGTTTACAAACTCTTCCCCACAAGTGTGCCGTTGACTGACGATTTGACCCGTCGCGGACGCACCGAAGTTATCCGCAAAGTGGACGGTCCTAGCTGGGCTCCGACACCTGCGATGAAAGAGCGGAACCCCGAATGGCCTGATTTTATTGGCCCCGGCCCCGAAAATCCTTTGGGCACCCACGCCCTGTACCTGAGCTGGACCTACTATCGCATCCACGGCACTCACGATACGCGGAAAATCGGCCGTCGTTCGTCAAACGGATGCATCGGTTTGTACAACGAGCATATTGCGCAGCTGTTCGAATTGACCAAGGTCGGTACGCAAGTGTTGCTAATTTGACGACATCAAGGCGAACTCATTGAAACCTCCGACAAGTTAAGTTTGCATTTGCCCAAGATAGCTGGTTAGAAAATTCGTACGAGGTAAGTCTTGGGTGCTTGTCGCTGTCCTCAATGAACCGCGGCGGCAAGCTTATACTGGAGGATACTATGAAGAAACTCGTTCTGGCAGCCGCTCTGGCAACCACCGCTTCGACTGCTTTTGCTGGCTCGCTGGCTGAGCCCGTCATCGAAGCACCCGTGGTCGTGGAAGAAGCAACCACCTCGTCGTCGTCGGCAGGTCTGGTTGTTCCGCTGATCCTGGTTGCCGTTCTGGTTGCAGCTGCTTCGAAGTAATTTCGAACAGATCAATAGCCTAAGGAAAAGGCGGTGGGTAACCACCGCCTTTTTCATTTTTTGGTTCGGATAAAGGGGCGTTGCCCCTCTCTTGGGGCCGGGCCCCAATTCACTCCCCAGAGTATTTTCACAAAGATGAAATGGGGGCTTAGAGCCAGCCCCCCAGGTTTTCGCGGATCACGGTGGTCAGCGCTTTGATATGCGCGGGGTCGTCGTTGAGGCAGGGGATGTAGGTGAAGTCCTTACCGCCTGCGTGCTCGAACGACTCGCGAATCTCTTCGTTGATCTCTTCCAGCGTCTCGATGCAGTCCGCCGAAAAGGCAGGGGCGCAGACGGCGATGTTCTTCTTCCCAGCTTCGGCAAGGCGCGCGACCTCTTCGACCGTGTAGGGCTGGAGCCATTCCTCGGGGCCGAAGCGCGACTGGAAGGTCGTGGTGATTTCAGTGTCTGCCCAACCAAGGCGCTCTTTCAGGAGTCGCGTGGTTTTGGTGCATTGGCAGTGATAGGGATCGCCCTCTTTCACCAGATAGCGCTTTGGCAGACCGTGATAGGAGCAGACCAAAACGTCGGGTTTTTTGTCGAACTTGGCGTAGGCGGTCTCGATCGATTGGGCGAGCGCCTCGATGTATTCAGGGTGTTCGAAATATGGATCCACCACGCGGGCGGTGGGCTGCCATTTTTCCTTCATCAGGGCGCGGAAAAACTGGTCGTTCGCGGTGGCTGAGGTCGCACCTGCGTATTGTGGGTAGAGCGGGAAGAACAGGATCTTATGGCAGCCGGCTTCAACCATCTTGCGCACTACGGATTGGGTCGACGGGTTGCCGTAGCGCATACAAAAATCGACCATGATGTTGTCGCCATATTCGGCTTCGAGATCGGCTTTGATAGCGGCGGTCTGGTCTTTGGTGATGGTCATCAGAGGCGACTCGTTCGCCTCGTTGTTCCAGATCGAGGCATAGGCCGCGCCGGATTTGGAGGGACGGGTCGACAAGATCACTAGCTGCAGCAGCGGTTGCCAGAGAAACGGCGAGTAGTCGATCACACGGCGGTCCGACAGAAACTCGTTCAGGTAGCGGCGCATGGACCAATAGTCGGTGCCATCGGGCGTGCCGAGGTTGGCCAGCAGGATGCCGACTTTGGGCTTTTGCACCTTGGGGTGGTCGGCGGGGGCATGCGCGGGGCACTTGGCGGTCGCTTGGGCGTCCAACATGGCGTCGTTCCAATCGTTGTTATTGCTTTGCGGTTGGAGATAAGGGGCCAACCCCTTGGGTCAATCGTTCAGTTTCGTTTCTGTCGTGTTCAGGGCGTCGGCAAGTCTGGCGGCCGCACTGCCAGGACGCAGGGGCTGTGGCTGGCTGCTGTCGGGCGCCCATCCTGTGAGAATGCAGAATTCAAAGGTCGCGGGGATGCGACCATCTGCATCGGCGAAGTTTTCGGCATAGATACGGGCGGCCTCGAACAGCACATCACGGCGGGTTGGCTGGCGCAGGCGTTCATTCAGAGCGTTGCCTTCGCCCATCATCCGCAACTCGCGCATCAAGGCGATGGCGTTGTCGTATCGAACCTTGATCCGGAAGGTATCACTGACGGGCAGAGCAAAGCCCGCGCGCTGGAGCAGGCCGCCAAGGTCTCGGATATCACCCATGGGCAGCACACGGGGCGACAGCCCTCCGGTGACCCGCGATTCGGCCTCGCATAGGGCCACGCGCAGTTCTTTCAGGGTTTGCCCTCCGAAGAGTGAGGCAATCAGCATTCCGTCGGGGCGCAGAGCGCGGCGCAACTGGATCAACTGGCCCACAGGGTCTTCGGTCCAATGCAGGTTCAGCGCGTGGATGGCCAGATCGACGCTGTTCTCTGCGACATCCAGTGTCTCGGACGGAGCAATGACGCGCGCATCCGGCAGGCGGTCTGCCCATAGCTGTGGCCAATCGCTGACAATGACGGTGTCCTGAAACGACCTGTTAACGATCAGCAGGCGATCCTGTAGGTCGTCTGCGGCCGCCTCTTGCAAGAAAAGCAGCGGGTTTTTGGCGGCGCGGGCCAGTTGGCGCTGACGCGCTGGCCCGTCGATGAGGGATCTGGGGTTCGACATATGCAAGGTTCTAGTCTGCTGCAGAAAACAATTCAAACGGCGCTTCGCGTTGTTTATCCGCCGCGCTGTCTGGGATGCGGGGAAACTGTGGGCGAGGACTTTGGTCTGTGCGGGATGTGCCGCCGCAATCTTCACGTCATAGGGGGCTTGGTGTGCGAGACCTGCGGCGTGCCCCTGCCTGGCGAAGCTGGGTTTGGTGCACATTGCGATGCATGTCTCGCTAATCCCCCGCCGTGGCAGCATGGGCGAGCAACGCTGCTGTACGAGGGTTTAGGGCGGTCGATTGTTCTGCGGTTGAAGCATGCTGACAGGACCGACATGGCGCGTGGTGTAGCGGGTGTGATGGCGCAGACCGCCCGCGAATTGCTGACACCTGAAACGGTCGTGGTGCCTGTGCCATTGCATTGGCGGCGGCTGGCGATGCGGCAGTACAATCAGGCCGCTCTGCTTGCGCGAGAGGTCGCGCACAAAACAGGCCATCTTTGTATTCCTGATGCATTGGTGCGGACGGGACGCCACGATTCACTGGACGGTTTGGGGCGGGCAGAGCGGTTCGCCGCACTCGAGGGCGCGATATCGGCGAACCCCTCAAGAGCAGCGCTGATCCAAGGCAAGCCCGTACTGATCGTCGACGATGTCATGACCTCCGGAGCGACATTTGCAGCCTGCACGCAGGCGCTAAAAACCTCACAGGTCCGAGAAGTTTCGGTCCTGACCCTCGCACGCGTTGCGCAGGCGCCTTAAATGGGGTTCAAATCCTTGGAAAGGAACGCGCCATGAAGCCCATCGAAATCTACACCTCGCCTCTCTGCGGCTACTGCCATGCTGCAAAGCGTCTCTTGGACAAGAAGGGTGCGAGTTACAGCGAAATCAATCTGTTCGACGAGCCCGATCGCCGGTCCGAGATGATGGATCGCGCCCACGGCCGCCACACCGTCCCGCAGATTTTCGTTGGTGAGACCCATGTTGGTGGGTGCGATGATCTTTATGAGCTGGAACGCTCAGGCAAACTCGACGCTCTATTGGCCAGCGAATGAAGGCTGCCCTGCTCCAGATCACGTCTTCGGACGACCCCGCAGCCAATCTGGAGATGCTGAAGGATCGCATTGCAGAGGCGGCGGCGAACGGGGCAGGGTTCGTACTGACACCTGAGGTCAGCAATTGCGTCTCCACATCGCGCGAACAACAACTCAAGGTCCTGTGCCATCAAGAAGATGACCCGACCCTTGCTGGTCTGCGCCAAGCGGCTGCGGAGCATGGGATATGGCTGCTGATCGGATCGCTCGCGCTGAAAACCCATGATGCGGATGGCCGGTTTGCCAATCGGTCGTTCTTGATCAATCCGACAGGAGAGATCGTCGCTCATTACGACAAAATTCACATGTTCGACGTGACGGTGTCTGAAACCGAGAGCTATCGCGAGTCGGCTGGATACCGTCCCGGAGAGCGTGCCGTCCTTGCGGATGCGGATTTTGCAAAAATTGGCCTAACAATTTGCTACGATGTGCGCTTCCCCCATCTCTATCGAGATCTCGCCAAGGCCGGGGCTGACATCATTTGCGTGCCCGCCGCCTTTTCCACTGTCACTGGCGCGGCCCATTGGGAGACGCTTTTGCGCGCCAGAGCCATAGAATGCGGGGCTTGGGTGTTGGCTCCGGCGCAATGTGGCACCCATCCTTCCAGCGGGGCCAAGGCGCGTTCGACCTACGGACATAGCCTTGCGGTGGACCCTTGGGGCAAAATTGTCGCATCGGCGGGGGATTTACCGACCATCACCTATGTTGAACTCTCCCTAGAGGAAGTGGCAGAAAGCCGGGCACGCATCTCTGCGCTCGACCACGACCGCCCCTATAGCGGTCCCCTAGACTAAACGCGAAAGACCGGATGGCGATTGAAAAGAACAACGCGCTCGCAGTGACCCTGTTCAGCGAGATTCTGACCGTGGACCAATTGGCCCGCAACCGGCTGTCGCGTGTTCTGCCCAAGGGGATGGAGATTTCGCACTTCTCGGTCCTGAACCACTTGGCGTTCTCGGGCGAAGAGCGCACGCCCGCGCAGCTGGCGAAATCGTTCCACGTCACGCGCGGCGCGATGACGAACACCCTGAATCGGCTGGAATGGGCGGGCTACGTGCACATCCGACCCGACTGGGACGACGCCCGCCGCAAGATGGTCGCAATCAGCCCCGCCGGCAAACGTGCCCGCGACCTCGCACTCGAAGCGATCACCCCGATGATCCAAGAAGTCGTGAGCGCTCTCGGCGACGAAAAAGTCCGCGCGGCCCTGCCGACTCTGCGCGAACTCCGTCTCCGTCTCGAAGAAAACCAGTAGCTTTCTGCTTTGTCTAAATACTCAAAATCCAGCCCGCGCCACGATCACGCGGGTTTGGTGCTGGCGGTCACGTAGTTCACACTCAGATCCCGCGAAGACAGGCTCCACCCCCAAGTGATCGGGTTAAACACAAACCCCGTGCGATCCACAGGGTTTAAACCTGCCTTGGAAATCAGTGCACACAGTTCGTCCGGCGTAATGAACTTGTTCCACTCATGCGTGCCCTTGGGCAGCCAACGCATCACGTATTCTGCCCCTACAATCGCCATAGCAAAGCTTTTGGCGTTCCGGTTGATCGTTGAGCAAATCATAAGACCGCCGGGTTTCAGCAGTTGTTGGCAGGCGTCCAGATAGGCCTGAGGGTCGGCCACGTGCTCGACCACTTCCATGTTCAGGACCACGTCAAATTGCTCCCCATCCGCGGCCATCGCTTCGGCGGTGGTGAAGCGGTAGTCGATATCCAGACCGGATTGCTCGGCATGGATGCGGGCGACGGGCAAGTTCCGCTCAGCGGCGTCCGCGCCAACAACTGTTGCCCCAAGGCGCGCCATGGGTTCGGACAGTAGCCCGCCACCGCAGCCGATATCCAGCAAGCGCAACCCTTCGAAAGGCTTTGCGACCGACCGATCGCGCCCGAATTCACCGGCGATCTGGCCGGTGATATATTCCAGACGGCAGGGGTTCAGCATGTGCAGCGGTTTAAATTTACCGTTTGGGTCCCACCATTCTGCGGCCATTGCTTCGAATTTTGCAACTTCACTGGCGTCTACGGTGGTCTGCTGAGCTTGCATTCTGATCTCCCTGTGGTCTTCTGGGCCTCTACGCCTCATATAGACCTTCCAACAGAAAATTCTTGGCCCAAATGCGCGCAGCTCAATTCCTATATCCAAGCCTGGCTCCCTTTGACCAGCGCATGCTCGACGTCGGTGACGGCCATACGGTCTATGTCGAGCAATGCGGCAACCCCGAAGGTATCCCTGTCCTCGTTCTGCACGGCGGTCCGGGGGGCGGATGCAGCCCCACCATGCGGCGCTATTTCGATCCCGAAGTCTATCGCGTGGTGCTCTTTGACCAGCGCGGTTGTGGACGTTCACGACCCGCCGCGTCGGTCGAGGCGAATACCACGTGGCATCTGGTGGCGGATATCGAGTTGATCCGCGAGACGCTGAATATCGATAGTTGGATCGTTTTCGGTGGCAGCTGGGGTGCCACTCTGTCGCTGATCTACGCGCAAACCCACCCCGGGCGGGCCAAGCACTTGGTTCTGCGAGGCGTCTTCCTGATGACCCAAGGCGAGCTCGATTGGTTCTATGGCGGCGGGGCAGGGCGATTCTGGCCGGATGTGTGGAAGCGCTTTGTTGATCTGGTGCCAGAGGACGAGCGGGGCGATCTGATCGCGGCCTACCACAAACGGCTCTTTGGCGAGGATACGCCAGAGCAGATCAAATTCGCTCGCGAATGGACCGCTTGGGAAAACGCGCTGGCCTCGGTCGCCTCGAATGGCCCGAGCTTTTATGACACCCCTGCCGAATACGCGCGGGTCTTTGCGCGGCTCGAGAACCACTACTTCGTTAACGCGGGCTTTCTGGAAAGCGACGGGCAGATACTCAAGGACCTGCACAAGCTCAAGGGCATCGGCGCGACGATCGTGCAGGGGCGGTTCGACATGATCTGCCCGCCTGAAGGCGCGTGGAAGCTCAAGGACGCGTGGCCCGATGGCCTTTGTGACCTGCGGATGATCCCAACGGCCGGTCACGCACTATCAGAAGCAGGGATTTCCTCTGAATTAGTGCGCGTTATGGACATGCTTCACAGTGTTCGCCTGAGATCGCTGCTGGGTTGATTGACTTGGCGGCCTCAATGGCGCAGGCATGGAAACAGTTTGTTCAGGAGAGCCATATGAAAAAGGCGCTGGTCACAGGTTCCGCAGGGTTTATCGGGTTTCACCTCAGCCAAAAGCTCTTGCAAGAGGGTTTCGAGGTTATCGGCTTTGACAGCCATAACGACTATTACGACGTTGCACTGAAAGAGGGCCGCGAGCAGATCCTCAAGCAGTCGCCCACGTTCAAACCGGTCCGCGAAAAGCTGGAAACGCCGAACGCGCTGCGCACCCTGATCGGGGACGAGAAGCCGGACGTGATCGTCCACCTCGCCGGTCAGGCCGGTGTGCGTTATTCGATCGACAACCCCCAGAGCTATGTCGAAGCCAACCTGATTGGCGTCTTCAACCTGCTCGAGGCGGTTCGTGCGACCCCCTGTCAGCACCTTCTGATGGCGTCCACGAGCTCGGCTTACGGCGCGAACTCCAAGATGCCTTACGTGGAAACCGTGAAGGCCGATCATCAGATGTCCTTCTATGCCGCGACCAAGAAGGCGAACGAGGCCATGGCGCATTCCTATGCCCACCTCTACGACATGCCGATCACCATGTTCCGGTTCTTTACTGTCTACGGTCCGTGGGGCCGCCCCGACATGGCGCTGTTCAAGTTTACCAAAGCGATGCTGAACGGCGATCCGATCGACATTTATAACCACGGCAAGATGATGCGGGACTTCTCGTATATCGACGATTTGGTTCAGGGGATTCGCTTGCTGATCGACGCGGTTCCGCAGCGTCCCGCCTCCGAAGCCGACATCGCCGAGCATGACAGCCTCAGCCCCGTTGCACCTTGGCGAGTGGTCAATATCGGGAACGCCTCGCCGGTCCAGCTGATGGACTTCATCACTGCGCTTGAGGATGCCTTGGGCGTTGAAGCGAAAAAGAATTTCATGCCGATGCAGGCAGGTGACGTGCCCGCGACTTGGGCCGATACCACACTGCTTAGCAGCCTGACGGGCTATGCCCCCAGCACGCCGGTGAAAGAGGGCGTGAAGCGCTTTGTTGAGTGGTATCGCGAGTTCTACACCTAAGAATCAGGCGCCCTCTTGCTTTTGAAAGCGAGGGGGCGTATATGGCGCTTAACAGCGGCGCGTTGGGAAAAACGTTCCACCGGGAAACATCAACGGGCCGCGAGCCCGTTTTTTTGTGCCCGGAGGCACGCTGATATGACCAACGATCTGATCGCAAAGACCGCCATTGACCGGCGTCTGGCTGAAATCGTCGGCCCCGTTATCGAAGATATGGGGTTCGAACTGGTGCGCATCCGCCTGCAAGGCGGGAACACCCCGCTGCTGCAAATCATGGCTGACAAGCCCGATGGCGGCATCGAAGTGGATGATTGCGCCGATATCTCGACTGCCGTGTCTGCCGTCATGGACGTCGAAGATCCGATTGTCGAAGCCTACACTCTGGAAGTGTCGAGCCCCGGCATCGACCGTCCTCTGACCCGCCTGAAGGACTTCGATAACTTCGAAGGCTACGAGGCAAAGGTCGAGACCAGTGAACTCATCGATGGCCGCCGCCGCTTCAAGGGCACTCTGGCGGGCGTCGAAGACGATGAAGTTCTGATTACCATTGCCGAGGGTACCATCGGTCTGAAATTCGACTGGCTGAGCGATGCCAAGCTGGTGCTGACCGACGACCTGATCCGCGACATGCTGCGTGCCCGCAAAGCCGCCGGTGTCGTAGACGAAAACGAATTTGACCTGATCGAAGAAGAGACAGCCGAGTCCGGCTCTGAGGAGAACTGAGATGGCAATCACGTCCGCAAACCAGCTGGAATTGCTGCAAACTGCCGAGGCCGTGGCCCGCGAAAAGATGATCGACCCCGGTCTGGTCGTCGAAGCGATGGAAGAGTCGCTCGCGCGTGCCGCCAAGTCGCGCTACGGCAGCGAGATGGACATCCGTGTCAGCATCGACCGCAAGACCGGTCGTGCCACCTTTACCCGCATCCGTACCGTGGTCGAGGATGAAGAGCTCGAGAACTATCAGGCAGAACTGACCGTCGCACAGGCCAAGCAATATATGGCGAACCCTCAGGTCGGCGATGAGATCGTTGACGAGATTCCCCCTGTAGAACTGGGCCGTATCGCTGCGCAATCGGCCAAGCAGGTCATCCTGCAGAAGGTCCGCGAAGCAGAGCGTGATCGCCAGTACGACGAATTCATCGACCGCAAGGGCACCATCATCAACGGTGTCGTAAAGCGCGAAGAATACGGCAACGTCATCGTCGACATCGGTCGTGGCGAAGGCGTCCTGCGCCGCAACGAAAAGATCGGCCGCGAGAGCTATCGCCCGAACGACCGCGTGCGCTGCTTTATCAAGGACGTGCGCCGCGAAGCCCGTGGTCCCCAGATCTTCCTGTCGCGCACGGCGCCCGAGTTCATGGCTGAGCTCTTTAAGATGGAAGTGCCTGAGATCTACGACGGCATCATCGAAATCAAAGCTGTGGCCCGTGACCCCGGTTCGCGTGCGAAAATCGCGGTTGTCAGTAACGACGGCTCGATCGACCCCGTTGGCGCCTGCGTTGGTATGCGCGGTAGCCGCGTACAGGCCGTTGTGAACGAACTGCAGGGCGAAAAGATCGACATTATCCCGTGGAACGAGGATATGCCGACCTTCCTCGTGAACGCGCTGCAGCCTGCTGAAGTGTCGAAAGTGGTCTTGGACGAAGATGCAGAGCGCATCGAAGTTGTGGTGCCCGACGAGCAGCTGTCGCTGGCCATCGGTCGCCGTGGTCAGAACGTGCGTCTGGCCAGCCAGCTTACCGCTCTGGACATCGACATCATGACCGAGAGCGACGACTCGGCCCGCCGCCAGAAAGAGTTCGAAGAGCGCACCCAGCTGTTCATGGACACTCTGGATCTGGACGAGTTCTTCGCTCAGCTGCTGGTCTCCGAAGGCTTCACCAACCTCGAAGAGGTTGCCTATGTCGAAGTGGACGAACTGCTGGTGATCGATGGTGTGGATGACAGCACCGCTGAAGAACTGCAGGCACGCGCCCGCGATTATCTGGATGCACAGAACGCCAAAGCTCTGGAAGCCGCCCGCGAACTGGGTGTTGACGAGAGCCTGGTTGAATTTGATGGCCTGAGCCCCCAAATGGTGGAAGCGCTCGCGAAAGATGGCGTTCTGACGCTCGAAGATTTCGCGACTTGTGCCGACTGGGAACTGGCAGGTGGCTGGACCACTGTCGACGGCCAGCGCGTCAAGGATGATGGCATCCTCGAGAAGTTCGACGTCTCGCTCGCCGAAGCTCAGGATCTGGTGATGACTGCCCGCGTGATGCTGGGTTGGGTCGATCCGGAAGAGCTGGTGGGTGACTCTGCCGAAGAAACTGAAACCGAAGAGGGCGAAGCAGAGGAATAATCCTCTGCCGCTGGAGTAGACCTGAATGAGCCGTGGTGGTGCAGACAAAGACCGAGAGAACGGTCCCGAACGCAAGTGCATTGCGACGGGCGAGGTCGGGTCTACCGAAACGATGATCCGCTTCGTGGTCGGGCCGGACAACCAGATCGTCCCCGATGTGCTGGGAAAGCTTCCTGGTCGGGGAATCTGGGTTAGCTCGACCCGCGAAGCCTTGGACAAGGCCGTATCCAAGGGCCTGTTCAGTCGCGCTGCAAAAATCAAGGTGACGGTCCCCGAAGGACTCACCGATTCGGTTGAGCAGCAGATTTCGCGGCGGGTGGTCGATCTGATCTCGCTGGCTCGCAAGGGTGGGCTGGCGGTTGCTGGCTACGAAAAGGTCAAGGATCTCCTGATCAAAGAGGATGCCTACGTCCTGCTTCAGGCTTGCGACGGGTCAACACGAGGGAAGTCCAAACTCTCGACCCCGCATCGGGGCAAATACATTGGATGGCTGACCGCAGACGAGTTGGGGGCAGCCTTTGGTAGGGAAACTGTGATTCATAGCGCGCTTGGGTATGGCGGACTCAGCAACCGTGTTGTAGAGGAAGCCACAAGATTGAAAGGCCTGCGCGCGCAAGACGGCGGAATGGGCCGCCGGGAAGGGTAAGACAGCTAGATGAGCGACAACAATAACGACGGCAAGAAAACTCTGGGTGTTCGCGGTGGCGGAGCGGGTGGGCGTTCCGGCAATGTGAAACAGAGTTTCAGCCACGGTCGCACCAAGAACGTGGTGGTGGAAACCAAGCGCAAGCGCGTGGTCACCCCCAAGCCCGGTGCTGGCAAGTCCGGTGGCGCAAACCCCAAGCTTGGCGATCCGTCCAAGCGTCCCGCCGGTATTACCGACGCGGAAATGGAGCGTCGCCTGAAGGCGTTGCAGGCTGCAAAAGCCCGCGAAGCCGAAGATCAGAAGGCTCGTGAGGAAGAAGAGCAGCGCCGCGCCGAAGAGCGTGAGCGTCGCCGCGCCGAAATCGAAGCCAAAGAACGCGAAGAGCGTGAGCGCGAAGAAGCGGCCAAACGTAAGGCCGAAGAAGAAGAGCGCGCACGTAAAGAAGCGGAAGAGGCCAAGAAGGCTGCTGAAAAAGCTGCTGCCGAAGCCAAGAAAGCCGCTGCTGCTAAGCGTAGTGAACCCGCACCCGCAACGCCCGCTGACGCTCAGGCCGCCGAAAATGCTGCCGACAACCGTCGTGGTGGCGGTGCTACAAAGCCCGCGCCCGTTACCTCGCGCAAGAAAGAAGGCGGCCGTGAAGACGACAATCGCCGTGCAAAAGGCGCGCGCAATGATGGTCGTCGCTCTGGCAAGCTGACCCTGAACCAGGCTCTGTCTGGTGGTGAAGGTGGCCGTCAGAAGTCGCTGGCTTCGATGAAGCGTAAGCAAGAGCGCATGCGTCAGAAGGCCATGGGCAATCAGGAACGCGAAAAGATCGTCCGTGACGTTCAGCTGCCCGAAGCCATCGTGGTTTCGGAACTGGCGAACCGTATGGCCGAGCGTGTTGCTGACGTCGTCAAAGAGCTCATGAAAATGGGCATGATGGTGACGCAGAACCAGACCATCGACGCGGATACCGCTGAACTGATCATCGAAGAATTCGGCCACAAAGTGGTCCGCGTTTCCGATGCTGACGTTGAAGACGTGATCACCTCGGTTGAAGACAGCGATGAGGACCTGCAGTCCCGTCCGCCCGTCATCACCATCATGGGCCACGTTGACCACGGTAAAACCTCGCTGCTGGATTCGATCCGCAATGCGAACGTGACCTCTGGCGAAGCCGGCGGCATCACCCAGCACATCGGTGCGTATCAGGTGACCACGGACAGCGGCGCTGTTCTGTCGTTCCTCGATACTCCTGGTCACGCGGCGTTCACCTCGATGCGTTCGCGCGGTGCTCAGGTCACGGATATCGTTGTTCTGGTGGTTGCGGCGGATGACTCGGTCATGCCCCAGACCATCGAAGCGATTAACCATGCCAAAGCGGCGGGTGTTCCGATGATTGTCGCGATCAACAAGTGCGACAAGCCCGATGCAGACCCTATGAAGGTCCGCACCGAGCTGCTGCAGCACGAAGTTGTTGTTGAGGCGATGTCGGGTGAAGTTCAGGACGTAGAAGTGTCGGCGAAAACCGGCATGGGTCTGGACTCGTTGCTGGATGCAATCGCTCTGCAGGCGGAAATTCTGGAACTCAAAGCGAACCCCGATCGCGCCGCCGAAGGTGCTGTGATCGAGGCGAAGCTGGACGTTGGCCGCGGCCCCGTTGCCACCGTTCTGGTGCAGAAGGGTACTCTGAAGCGTGGCGACATCTTCGTTGTGGGTGAGCAGTGGGGTAAAGTCCGCGCGCTGATCAACGACAAAGGTGACCGCGTTGACGAAGCTGGCCCCTCGGTTCCTGTTGAGGTGTTGGGTCTGAACGGCACACCCGAAGCGGGCGACGTTTTGAACGTTGTGGAAACCGAAGCTCAGGCGCGCGAGATTGCGGAATACCGCGAGAATGCCGCGAAAGAGAAGCGTGCCGCCGCTGGCGCCGCGACCACTCTGGAGCAGCTGATGGCCAAGGCAAAAGCCGACGAGAACGTCAGCGAGTTGCCCATTCTGGTCAAAGCAGACGTGCAGGGTTCGGCCGAAGCGATCGTTCAGGCGATGGAAAAGATCGGCAACGACGAAGTCCGCGTTCGTGTTCTGCACTCCGGTGTGGGCGCGATCACCGAGACCGACATCGGCCTGGCAGAAGCCAGCGGTGCACCGGTCTTTGGCTTCAACGTTCGTGCGAACGCTCCGGCCCGCAACAGCGCCAACCAAAAGGGCGTGGAAATCCGCTATTACAGCGTGATCTACGACCTTGTGGACGACGTGAAAGCGGCTGCGAGTGGCCTTCTGTCGGCCGAGATCCGCGAAAACTTCATCGGCTACGCCGAGATCAAAGAAGTCTTCAAGGTTACCGGCATCGGCAAGGTGGCTGGCTGTCTGGTCACCGAAGGTGTGGCTCGCCGTTCGGCTGGTGTGCGCCTGCTGCGTGACAACGTGGTTATCCACGAAGGCACCCTCAAGACGCTCAAGCGCTTCAAGGACGAAGTCAAAGAAGTCATCTCGGGTCAAGAATGCGGTATGGCGTTCGAGAACTACGACGATATCCGCCCTGGCGACGTCATCGAGATCTTCGAGCGCGAAGAAGTCGAACGTACTCTCTAATCCTAGAAACAATCCACGACATTTCAGCGGCCCTTCGGGGCCGCTTTTCTTTTTGTCTCCTATCGCGATGGTTGAAATAAAAAAGAGACCCCGAAGGGTCTCTGGATAGTGTGAGTGGTGGTAAGTCTTATTATTTGTAAGTTGCGGGACGACCAGCGATCTCGCGATTGTCCACGCGTACGAGGATACGGCCATCAGCCAAATCACGTACGTAGAGTCCTTGAACCGAAACAGATGTTCCGAGAGTGATAGTGCGCAGCATGTCATCATCCTCCGCCAGACATTGCATACTCACTTTATAAGCGACCTCGCACGAAAAAGCATCATAAAAACGTCATGAAAAAGATTTCCATGTGTTAGTATTCGGATAGTTCTTGACTATACTTTTTGATGTTTCTGCAGGTGCACAGTCCCAATTCTGTAGCTAGAATGACAGGCAGATGGTTAAAAAATGGTTTATAGCCACTCTCTCAAAACGGGTATGAGCGGAATATCAGCCGGAGGCATAGGGTAATTGCGCAAATCGCGTGCATGTGCCCAAGCTAGTTGCTGCCCTTCGCGCGGTACCGGGACACCCTCCCATTTCCGACAGGCGAACAATGGCATCAGCAAATGAAAGTCGGGATAGGCGTGTGACGCAAATGTGAGGGGCGCGAGACAGCTGTTCCACGTCTCGATTCCCAGTTCTTCGTGCAATTCGCGGACGAGTGCGTCCTCGGGTGATTCGCCTTCTTCGACCTTGCCGCCGGGGAATTCCCAGAGTCCTGCCATGGACTTACCCTCGGGGCGCTGTGCAAGCAGAACGCGCCCATCGGGGTCGATGAGCGCGACGGCGGAAACCAGAACGATCTTTTTGGTCACGAGCGATAGTCCGCGTTGATTTCGATGTAGGTGTGGGTCAGGTCGCAAGTCCACACGGTCGAGGATCCGTCCGCGAGGCCAAGATCAACGTTAATGGTGATCTCCTGCTCTTTCATGACCGCAGCGCCTTGTTCCTCTTTGTATTCGGGGCTCACCCAGCCCTTTTCCGCGACGAGGATGTCACCAAAGCGGATGCTCAGCAGATCGCGGTCGGCTTCGGCACCAGATTTGCCAATCGCCATGACCACACGGCCCCAGTTCGGGTCTTCGCCAGCGATGGCGGTTTTCACCAGCGGCGAGTTCGCGATCGCCATGGCATGCACTTTGGCCTGCGCATTGTTGCGGGCTCCGGTGACGTTGATGGTCACGAATTTCTGCGCGCCCTCGCCGTCGCGCACCACTTGGTGCGACAGGTCCAGCATCACGTCATGCAGGGCGTCGCGGAATGCTTTGGTGTCGTGGCTCACAGTCGCGCCAGAAGCGCCAGTCGCGGCCATCAGAAGCGTGTCAGAGGTCGAGGTGTCGCTGTCCACGGTGATGCAGTTAAAGGTGCTGTCCGTGAACGCGCTGACCAGTGCCTGTAGATCGGCTTGGTCGATCTTGGCGTCGGTAAAGATGTACACCAGCATGGTCGCCATATCGGGCGCGATCATGCCCGAGCCTTTGGCGATGCCCGCGATGTTCACCGTCTTTCCGTCTACCTCAAAGGTCGCGCAGGCGCCCTTGGGGTAGGTGTCGGTGGTCATGATTGCGTTGGCTGCGTCTTCGATCCCGTTCTCGTCCAGCTTGCCCTTCAGGGTCTCGAGCGCGGCGATGATCCGGTCATGCTTCATCGGCTCGCCAATGACGCCGGTCGAAGAAGTGAAGACACGGGAAATCGGGGTCTCCATGATCTCGGAGACAGAAGTGGTGATTGCACGAACGGACTCAACACCTGCCTTGCCAGTAAAGGCGTTCGAGTTGCCTGCGTTCACCAGAATGACGGCGCCCTCATCGGGGGCACCGCCGATTTTGTCTTGGCAGTCCAAGACCGGAGCAGACCGTGTGGAGGACTTGGTGAACACGCCAGCAATGCTGCTGCCTGCGTCCAGCGCGACCATCATCACGTCGGTTCGGCCTTGGTACTTTACGCCCGCTGCGTGGCTCGCGAAACGCGCGCCCTTGATGACAGGCAGCTCGGGAAAGGCCTCGGGGGCCAGAGGCGAACGGGCGTATTTGGCCATTTATTGCTCCAAAAGATCCATTTGGTTGATAACCGCAGGATCGAACTCGTCTGCGGCGCTACGCTCAACATCCGCTTTATCGGTGAGCGCTGCAACCTGCTCTTCAACAGCGGCGGTCTGAATTTGGCCAGCCAGCTCTTCGCGGACTTCATCCAGAGTAGGCGCTGCTTTCTCGCGGGTTTCGTTCAGCTTGATCACGTGCCAGCCGAACTGCGTCTGAACAGGAGCCGCCGAGATTGCACCAGCCTCGAGATCCATGACCGCTGCTTCGAATTCGGGGACCATCATGCCCGGACCAAACCAGCCCAGAGCGCCGCCGTTCGGGCCCGAAGGACCGGTCGACTTCTCTTTGGCCACTTCTTCGAAGTCCGCGCCGCCGTTGATCTCTTCGATGATCGCTTTGGCTTCGTCTTCGCTTTCTACCAGAATGTGGTTTGCGTTGAATTCGGTCTCGCCGCCGGCTTCGGAATATTTCGCGTCATAGGCAGCCTGAAGCGCCTCGTCGGTGACGGCGTCCATCGCGATGCCTTCGATCACTTCTGCGGCAACCAGAGCGCGGGCTTCGTTTTCCAGAGCCAGTTCAACACGCTTGGGCTTTTCGGTCAGGGTGTCCGACAGAACCTGCTGTTGAATCAGCTGGTCCAGCAGACCGCTGAACAGTACGTCGGGCGGAAGTTGTTGGTATTGCTGGGGCAGCGTCGTGCGCGCGACCAGCACGTGACCCAGCGTAATCTCTTTGCCGTTGACGGTTGCGAGTACGGTATCAGCGGTCGGAGCGTCCTGCGCCGTGGCGGACATGCCGATGCCCATCGCAAAGACAGCGGCAGACAGAGTTTTGAGTGAACGCATGAAAATAGGGTCCTTCGGGTTACCTGCGCTTGCGCGCAACGTTGACACTGTGGGTGCAGCCACTTACATCGCCTTGGGGCTTGTAGAGGCTGCCGCGCCATCGTTTTAGGGATTAGGCCCCTGCGCAGCAAGCGAATGCCTCGCACGAAAACGTTAGGAAGCGGGGAAAGTATGCTCGGTATCGGAACTCTGGCCAAAAAAGTCTTTGGCACCCCGAACGACCGAAAGATCAAGGCAACGCGTCCGGTTATTAACCAGATCAACGCCCTGGCCGACGAATATCAGGCCCTCAGCGACGCTCAGCTGATCGAGAAGACCGCGAGCCTGAAGGAACGCATTGCAGGTGGCGAGAGCCTGGATGCTGTTCTACCCGAAGCATTTGCCAACTGCCGCGAGGCCGCGCGCCGCGCTCTGGGTCTGTGGGCCCATGACGTGCAGTTGATGGGCGGGATTTTCCTGCACCAAGGTAACATTGCAGAGATGAAGACGGGTGAAGGTAAGACGCTGGTCGCAACCTTCCCTGCCTATCTGAACGGTCTTGTGGGCCGCGGTGTCCACGTTGTGACGGTCAACGACTATCTGGCCCGCCGCGACGCCGCGTGGATGAGCAAGGTGTTCGCTGCGCTGGGGATGACCACTGGCGTCGTTTACCCGCAGCAGCCCGAGCCTGAAAAGCGCGAGGCTTATGCTTGCGACATCACCTACGCGACCAACAACGAGCTCGGGTTCGACTACCTGCGCGACAACATGAAGTCCGAGCTGAGCCAGATGGCGCAGCGTGACCACTACTTCGCGATTGTCGACGAAGTCGACTCGATCCTCATCGACGAAGCGCGGACGCCTCTGATCATCTCTGGTCCCGCGCAGGACCGCAGCGACATGTACCTGTCCCTGGATAAGGTGATCCCCGAGTTGACCGAAGAGCACTACTCGCTCGACGAAAAGACCCGCAACGTCACCTATACCGACGAGGGCAACGAATTCCTCGAGCAGCGCCTCTTGCAGATGGGTCTCTTGCCCGAAGGCCAGTCGCTGTACGATCCGGAAAGCACCACCATTGTCCACCACGTGAACCAGGGCCTGCGCGCTCATAAGCTGTTCACCAAGGACAAGGACTACATCGTCCGTGGCGGCGAAATCGTTCTGATCGACGAATTCACCGGCCGTATGATGGCAGGTCGCCGTCTGTCCGACGGTCTGCATCAGGCAATTGAGGCGAAAGAAGGCTGCAAGATCCAGCCCGAGAACGTCACCTTGGCCAGCGTGACCTTCCAGAACTACTTTCGTCTCTATGACAAGCTCGGCGGCATGACCGGTACTGCGCTGACCGAGGCGGACGAATTCATGGAGATCTACAATCTGGGTGTGGTCGAAGTTCCGACCAACCGCCCCATCGCCCGTATCGACGAGGACGACGCGGTCTACCGCACCGCCCAAGAGAAATACGCCGCGATTGTAGAAGAGATCCAGAAAGCCAACGCAGGCGGTCAGCCCGTTCTGGTCGGCACCACCTCGATCGAGAAATCGGAAATGCTGTCTGCCCTGCTCCAGCAGGCTGGCGTCAAGCACAACGTTCTGAACGCGCGCCAGCACGAGCAAGAAGCCCAGATTGTTGCGGATGCCGGCAAGCTTGGCGCTGTGACCATCGCGACCAACATGGCGGGCCGCGGCACCGACATCAAATTGGGCGGTAACGTCGAGATCAAGATTATGGAGGCCATTGAGGCCAACCCAGATGCAGACCCCGACGCCCTCCGCACCCAGATCGAAGAAAGCCACAAGGCCGACGAAGAGGCCGTGAAAGCCGCAGGCGGTCTGTTCGTTCTGGCCACCGAGCGTCACGAAAGCCGCCGCATCGACAACCAGCTGCGCGGTCGTTCCGGCCGTCAGGGTGACCCGGGCCGCTCGTCCTTCTTCCTGTCGCTTGAAGACGATCTGATGCGTATCTTCGGCTCCGAACGTCTGGACAAGGTTCTGTCGACCCTCGGCATGAAAGAGGGCGAGGCGATCGTCCACCCATGGGTGAACAAGTCGCTGGAGCGCGCTCAGGCCAAGGTCGAAGGCCGCAACTTTGACATCCGCAAGCAGCTGCTGAAATTCGACGACGTGATGAACGACCAGCGGAAGGTGATCTTCTCGCAGCGCCGCGAAATCATGGAAGCGCAGGATCTGTCCGAGATCGTGCAGGACATGCGCTATCAGGTCATCGAAGATCTGGTGGAAGAGTTCATGCCGCCGAAATCCTACGCGGACCAGTGGAACACCGAAGGTCTGCAGGCCGCGATCATCGAGACCCTGAATCAGGACATGCCCATCGTGGCGTGGGCCGATGAAGAGGGCGTCGACAACGACGACATCGAAGAGCGCATCCAGAACACCAGCGACGAGTACATGGCAGAGAAGGGCTCTTCGTTTGGCCCCGAAGCTATGCGCCAGATCGAGAAGCAGGTTCTGCTGCAAACCATCGACACCAAATGGCGCGAGCACCTGCTGACGCTAGAGCACTTGCGCTCGGTCGTTGGCTTCCGCGGCTACGCACAGCGCGACCCGCTGAACGAGTACAAAACCGAAGCGTTCCAACTCTTCGAAGGCCTGCTGGACTCGCTCCGGACCGAGGTCACCAAGACCTTGTCGCGCATCCAGCCCCTGTCGCAGGAACAGCAGCAACAACTGCTCCGTCAGATGCAGGCGCAGCGCGAAGCCTTGGATGCTCCGGTGAAGCAAGCGCAAGAAGAAGCCGAATCGCCCGCTGCCACTCCGTTGGTGGCAGGGTTCGACGAAAGTGATCCGTCGACATGGGGCAATCCGGGCCGGAATGATCCGTGTCCCTGCGGGTCGGGTGAAAAGTTCAAGCACTGCCACGGCCGCTTCTGAATTTATCCAAGACTACGAATAATTTGGCCGGTGCACCTAAAGTGGTGCGCCGGTTTTATTTATGTTAACATTCTCGATATCAAATCTGTATTTACACAAATGGGTCGGAGAGACTCCGCTATTCAGCCATAACTCTGCCCATTTTACTGCGGATACTGAGGCGAAGTAGCAGTTAGACACATCGGGGATCGACATGACCGGCTCGACATCACGTTACATGTATGCAGTCGCTCTTGGCGCAGTTGCGCTGGGGATTGGCGGCGCTATGCAATACGGATCTATCAACCTGATATCGTCTGCGCCATCCGATGCCACGCCGATCCTGCCGATTGACCCGGAATACGTTCAACTCGCGGCGATCCCGCTGGAAGTGCTGCACGATGTTCGAGAGGTATCTTCACAGCCCGAGCCTTTGATCTCGATGGCTAATGCGATTTCGGCACCTGAGAACAAATGCGAGATCACTATGACGGCTGCTCCTGCAGCAGCAGCGATGGTCTCGGTCGAGGTCAAAGCGCCCTGTCACGTGAATGCTCCCGTGACGATCCACCACAATGGATTGATGTTTACAGAGGCGACAGATGACAACGGTGGCATTTCTCTAGACGTTCCGGCGCTCTCAGAAAATGCGCTTCTTATGGCGGATTTCGGTGGCGCAGATGTGGCGGTTGCAGCAGCCGACGTGAGTAGTTTTATCTTTTACGATCGGGCAGTTGTGCAGTGGCAGGGACAGTCTGGCCTAGAGCTGCATGCCCGCGAGTTTTCCGAAGATTACAGTGGTCCCGGGCATGTCTGGCGTGATGCCGCGCGTCACACAAGCATCGCGGCGCAAGGCAAAGGCGGGATGCTGATTGAATTGGGTAACCCGAACCTCCCGCAAGCGCGTTTGGCAGAGGTGTATACCTACCCCTCGCTGACCTCTGACAATTCTGGTGATGTTCTTCTCAGCGTCGAAGCAGAGGTCACTACCGGTAACTGTGCACAGGATGTGAACGCGCAGATTTTGCAAACCAACGGCTCAGACCGCGTCCGGGTTCAGGATGTTCTGATCTCGGTCCCAGAATGCGATGCCGTGGGCGAGCTTCTGGTGTTGCAAAATGTGTTAGATGACCTGAAAATTGCTGCAAGGTAACAGTCAGGCGGTCCACAGCGATGTTGGTTTTTCGACGTGCGGCGATCTTCGCCGCACATCTGTTTTTACTCGGTTCATCTGTAATTGCTCAGGACATTTCGCTTGTCTCCCATGACAAAGCGATTCGCCTTGATGGCACGTTTCTGGGCTATGACGGTCAGTTCTACCGGATCGATACGCCCTATGGTGAACTGACTGTGGACAGCTCAGGCGTCCTTTGCGAAGGGCCAGCGTGTCCAAACTTGACCGACTATGTGGCCGATCTGCGGATTGCCGGCTCGGCAGACCTGATCGGCGGGTTGTGGCCCGCATTGCTGCAGGGATTTGCCGAGGCGAATGGCCTTGAGTTTGATCTCTCGCAAAATGCAGATGGGACTGAGGCGCGGCTCAGTGATGCTCAGGGCAAGACCTTGGCGCGCTTTGAGATGATGCCGGAGACGACAGAAAAGGGGCTTTCTCGGTTACTGAGTGGCGGCGCGGATATGGTGCTGGCAACGCGGGCAATGTCGCGTCAGGAACTTGCTCTGGCGCGCTCGGCGGGCCTCGGGGATCTGAGCCAAGGGCGCTACGGGCAGGTGATTGCTCTTGATGCGATTTTGCCGATCACGCCTGATGATGCAGCGGTGCCCGCCCTCTCTATGACCCAGATCAAGGGCATTCTGACCGGCCGCATCACGGATTGGTCCGAGGTCGGCGGCCCTGACGCGCGCATCAAGCTCCACCTCCCGTCACCGGATACGGGGTTCGGGCAAGCCATAGGTGCGCTGGTCCCGAAATTGACAGGGGAAGCCACATTGCATGGTGTTCTTTCCGAACTGCACGAAGCGGTGGAGCGTGATCCTTTCGCGCTAGGGTTCAGCGGAATCTCGAGCGCGCACTCGGCTCAGACCTTGGCGATCCGCGGTGGTTGCGGAGTGAGCCTGCGCGCCACACGGCAGAGTGTGAAGGCCGAGGATTATCCGCTAACCGCACCCATGTTCTTGTATCGCCCCCCTCGACGTTTGCCGAAAATTGGGCGCGAACTGATGGCGTTCTTGTCTAGTGACTCTGCGCAATCCGTCATGAGTGAGGCTGGTTACATCGACCAATTGCCAGAAATGACTGGTCTCTCGGATCAGGGAGAGCGCTTGGTAAACGCGATTCTCCACGCCAGCGACGATTTGGCCCTTACCGATCTGCAAGAGATGGTTAGGGAGCTCGACGTTCGGAGTCGCCTGACGACCTCTTTCCGGTTTGAGGCCGGATCGTCACGTTTGGACGCCCAATCTCGGTCAAACGTTGAGCTTTTGGCCCAGGCGATCGCAGGCGGAAAGTTCGATGGCAAAAGCCTGATGTTCGTCGGGTTCAGCGACGGACAAGGGCCCGCAGAGGCGAATGAGGCTCTTTCAGAGAAGCGGGCCAACGCGGTGATGGCGGCGGTGATCTCTGCTGCCGAAGGAGGCGGAGAGCAAGCGTCGCTCTCAGCAGTTGGCTATGGCGAAGCGATGCCTCTGGCCTGCGACAGTAGCGAATGGGGGCGGTTTGTGAATCGCCGTGTCGAAGTTTGGGTCAAGCCGCAGCTTCCGTCCGTCACAAATACCCCTCGGATCGGAAACTAAGTTCGCAGCTTTTGCCGATGATGATGTGATCGTGGAGCGTCAGCCCAAGAACTTGTGCACCGCGGTCGATTTGTTCGGTCATCCGAAGGTCGGACTCACTGGGTGAAGGATCGCCGGATGGGTGATTGTGGACCAATATTAGGGCGCTGGCATTTAGGTGCAGGGCTCGTTTCATGACTTCGCGCGGGTAGACGGGTACGTGGTCGACGGTGCCTTTGGCTTGCTCCTCGTCAGCGATCAGTACGTTTTTCCGGTCTAAATAGAGCACGCGAAACTGTTCTGTCTCTCTGTGGGCCATCGCCGTGTGACAGTAGTCGATTAACGCCTGCCAACTGCTTAGCAGGGGTCGTTGGATCACCCTAGAGCGGGCAAGTCGATGCGCTGCGGCTTCGACGATTTTCAACTCCAGAACCACCGCTTCGCCGACACCTTTGATCTCTTTCAGGTGCCCTGATGGGGCCGAAATGACGTGATTGAAGTCACCAAACTTGTCCAGTAGCCGTCGGGCCAGGGGCTTTACGTCCTGTCGTGGGATGGCGCGGAAAAGGACCAGCTCCATGAGTTCATAGTCGGGCATGGCAGCTGCACCCCCGGCTAAGAACCGGTCCCGCAGACGCCGCCTGTGATCACGCAAGTAGGATGGTTGCGCCGCCCCATTTGGCGGGACCACTTCGTCCTGACCAAACAGGGCCATCGATTCCTGAAATGCGTTGTCGTGTGCCATGTCGGTAGTCTGAAACCGACGCGATTAACAAAGCCATAACGCGCAAACAAAAACGCCCGCCGGTGAGGGCGGGCGTCGCTGGATCAGCCTTTCATGCTGTCCCAGAAGTCTTTCACCGATCCAAAGAAGCTCTTGGATTCCGGGTTATTATCCTCGGACAGCTTCTCGAATTCCTTCAGCAGCTCTTTCTGCTTGGACGTCAGATTGACCGGTGTTTCGACGGCCAGTTCGATGAACATGTCACCGTGGCCAGAGCCGCGCAGCGGAGGCATGCCCTTGCCACGCAGACGCATCTGACGGCCAGACTGGCTGCCCGCAGGGATTTTGACCCGGCTGCGGCCACCGTCGATTGTGGGGACCTCGATATCGCCACCAAGCGCGGCCGAAGTCATCGACACGGGCACGCGGCAATGTAGGTTCACGCCATCGCGCTGGAAGATCGGATGCTCTTGGACATCGATAAAGATGTACAGATCGCCCGTCGGTCCACCGCGCATGCCAGCCTCGCCTTCGCCAGCCAGACGGATGCGTGTGCCGGTTTCGACGCCAGACGGAATGTTCACCGACAAAGAGCGCTCGCGTTCGGTACGACCGGAACCACCACATTTCTTGCAGGGGTTCTTGATGATCTGACCTAGGCCGCCACAGGTCGGACAGGTGCGTTCGACCGTGAAGACGCCTTGTTGCGCGCGGACTTTACCCATGCCCGAACATGTGGGACAGGTGGTGGGCTCAGCGCCATTTTCCGCGCCCGATCCGTTACAGCCATCACATTGTACCGAAGAGGGCACGTTGATGGTTTTCGCCATCCCCGCATAGGCCTCTTCGAGTGTGACGCGCAGGTTGTAGCGCAGATCGGCACCGCGCGCGGCGCGGGACCGGCCACCGCCGCCACCGCGTCCGCCCATGAAATCGCCGAACAGATCATCGAACACATCCGAGAACGCCGAGGCAAAGTCGCCCTGACCTTGATAGCCAGCGCCGCCACCGCGTCCACCGCCCATGCCACCTTCAAAAGCAGCGTGACCAAAACGGTCATAGGCAGCCTTCTTCTCGGGGTCTTTCAGGCAGTCATAGGCCTCGTTCACCTCTTTGAACTGCGACTCGGCGTTGGGATTGTCCGAGTTACGGTCCGGGTGAAGCTCTTTGGCTTTGGTGCGGTAGGCTTTCTTGAGTTCGTCGGCCGAAGCGCCTTTGGAAACACCGAGGACTTCGTAGTAATCTCGTTTCGCCATGGGATTTCCCCCTTTCTGGAACGTGCAAGGCCGGCCCGTCGTCGGACCGGCCCCGTAGGTTCCGTAACTTCAGACCTTACGAACGCTTGTCGTTGCCAAGGTCCTCGAAGTCGGCGTCAACGATTCCATCGTCGTCCGAGTTGTTCGAGTTCGAACCACCGTCGTAGTCCGCAGGCTCTTCATCGCCGCCTTCCTGGCTGGCTTTGTAGATGGCCTCACCCAGACGCATGGACGCTTCGGTCACGTTCTGGATGCCCGACTTGATCTTGCCGGCGTCTTCTTTCTCCAGCTCGTCCTTCAGGGCAGCGATGGCCAGTTCGATGGCTTCGACAGTCGAAGGATCAACCTTGTCACCGTGCTCTTCGACGGCTTTCTCGGTCGAGTGGATCAGGCTCTCGGCCTGGTTCTTGGCATCGACCAGTTCACGGCGCTGCTTGTCAGCCTCGGCATTTTCCTCGGCTTCTTTCACCATGCGCTCGATCTCGGAGTCGTCCAGACCGCCCGAAGCTTGGATGGTGATCTTCTGCTCTTTGCCGGTGCCTTTGTCCGATGCGCCGACCGACACGATGCCGTTGGCGTCGATGTCGAAGGTCACTTCGATCTGGGGCAGACCGCGGGGTGCGGGCGGGATCTCTTCGAGGTTGAATTGACCCAGCATCTTGTTGTCCGCAGCCATTTCACGCTCACCTTGGAAGACGCGGATGGTCACAGCCGACTGGTTGTCCTCAGCGGTCGAGAAGATCTGCGACTTCTTGGTCGGGATGGTGGTGTTACGGTCGATCAGACGGGTGAACACGCCGCCAAGGGTTTCGATACCCAGCGACAGCGGGGTCACGTCCAGCAGAACCACGTCTTTGACGTCACCCTGCAGAACACCAGCCTGAATAGCCGCGCCCATGGCAACCACTTCGTCAGGGTTCACACCCTTGTGGGGCTCTTTGCCGAAGAACTTGGTAACTTCTTCAAAGACTTTGGGCATACGGGTCTGACCACCAACCAGAACGACTTCGTCGATGTCGTTCACGGTCAGGCCAGCGTCTTTCAGAGCTGCGGCACAGGGTTTCAGCGAACCTTTAACCAGATCGCCGACCAGCGATTCCAGCTTCGCACGGGTCAGCTTCATGACCATGTGCAGGGGCTGACCGTTCGAACCCATCGAGATGAACGGCTGGTTGATTTCGGTCTGGGTCGAGCTCGACAGTTCGATCTTGGCCTTTTCAGCAGCTTCTTTCAGACGCTGCAGAGCCATCTTGTCCTGTGTCAGGTCAACGCCGTGCTCTTTTTTGAACTCGTCTGCCAGGTAGGTGACGATGCGCATGTCAAAGTCTTCACCACCAAGGAAGGTGTCGCCGTTGGTCGACTTCACTTCGAACAGACCGTCGTCGATTTCCAGAATGGTCACGTCGAAGGTACCACCACCAAGGTCATAAACCGCGATGGTTTTGCTGTCTTTCTTGTCCAGACCGTAGGCCAGAGCGGCAGCAGTCGGCTCGTTGATGATGCGCAGCACTTCGAGGCCAGCGATTTTGCCGGCGTCTTTGGTGGCCTGACGCTGAGCGTCGTTGAAGTACGCAGGAACGGTGATAACGGCTTTGGTTACTTCGTCACCCAGGTAGGCTTCGGCAGTTTCCTTCATCTTCTTCAGGATCAGAGCCGAGATCTGAGCAGGGCTAAACTTCTCGCCGCGGGCTTCAACCCATGCGTCGCCGTTGCCGCCGTTGACCACGTTGTAGGGCAGATTCTTTTTGTCTTTTGCGATGTCTGCGTCGTCGAACCGGCGACCGATGAGACGCTTGACGGCAAAGATGGTGTTGTCAGGGTTGGTCACGGCCTGACGCTTTGCAGGCTGGCCGACCAGACGCTCGTCTTCTGCGAACGCAACGATCGACGGGGTGGTGCGTGCACCTTCGGAGTTTTCGATAACGCGGGGCTGCTGGCCGTCCATGATTGCGACGCAGCTGTTGGTGGTCCCGAGGTCGATCCCGATGACTTTCGACATGTTTGTATCCCTCATAACTTAGGCGATGTTCCAGGCTTGGGCCCGTTGTGGCACCCTCACCCGATGTCAGGAGCAGGCTCGCCCGCTCCGGTTCTCGGCGTATATAAGAAGCACATTCGAACCCTGCAAGCGTTGCGCAAGCGCTTTGTGTGACAAATTTGCCTCAACGGAATAAGGCGACTGAAAGAATGGCATTTTCGCGGGATCTGGATCTGAACGGAGTGCGGATTATCCAGGGTGCCTTGGATGCCGAAGCGCAGATTAACCTACTGGAGGATATCCGAGGCATTCTACGCGCGGCGCCTCTGTTTCAGCCGATGACCCCGACGGGGCGACCGTTGTCGGTCAGAATGAGCGCCGCTGGCGAATATGGCTGGGTGTCTGATCGCAAAGGCTATCGCTACGAACCGCGCCATCCTTCGGGCAACCCATGGCCGCCGATCCCGCCTTCGCTCTTTCTGCTTTGGGAGAAATACTCAAATTCCGACCGCAAACCAGAGTGTTGCCTTGTGAACTGGTACGCGCCCGAAGCAAAAATGGGCCTGCATCAAGACAACGACGAAGCAGACCTGACTAAGCCCGTTCTCTCGATCTCGCTGGGGGATGAGGCCCGTTTTCGTGTCGGCGGTCAAAGCCGAAGTGATCCAACACGGTCGGTCTGGTTAAAATCCGGCGATATCGCGGTGCTGCAAGGGGCTTCGCGATTGGCCTTCCATGGGATCGACAAACTGCGCCCGAATTCAAGCCGACTTATGCCGAACGGTGGACGGGTGAACCTGACATTGCGGGTGGTGACTTAGCGCCGTGCGCTCCAGCTTGCGGATGCATGCTTGCGGGTGAAAAATTCGCCCATCAACCCGATCACCAGCAAAACCATGCCGACGACGATCGGATAAATGATCGAACTGTTGTGCGGGTTGTAGTTGATGAAAACGAATCCGCGGGCTTGATCGATCGCGTGGAACAACGGGTTCCAGTCGAACATGTTCAGCATGAATGTTGGCAGCGTGTTGGCGACAAACATCTTGCCGGAGGCGATCATATTGGCCCGCTGATAAATCTGGGTCAGGATTGACGAAAGCTGCGGCGCCCAAGGCTTAAGGGCGACAAGGCACATTCCGACTGCCGCTCCGGTAAAGAATGCGATGAGCAGCATTCCCATCGCGCCGACGGGATCCTGAATTTCGATCGGGTTCACAATCACATGGTACAGAAAAAGCACGGTGACCAGCGAAATGACCTGAATATACAGCGCCCCCAACAGTGACGCGAGAATCGAAATGATCGTAGTCATTGGCGCGTGTTTCATCATCGGAGAGGCGGGGCCCTCCGAACTTGTCACGGCACTTACGGCCTTGATGTGGCACATGAACAGGAAAATGCCCGACATCATGTAGAGCAGGAAATCCCCGCGGATGGCAGATTGCCGGATGCCTAGGATGACAAAGAATAAGTAGAACGAGGCGACCATAACCACCAGTTGCAACATGTTCACCAGAATGGCGAATAAGGCATTGCTGTGGGTCTTGCGCACGTCGCGCACGGCGGTGTGATAAATCACATCCGCCATGGACAGGGCTTTGCGCCAAGAACTTTGATATGGTTGCGTTTGCCCGATCATGCCGCGGTCTTTCACATCTTGCGCCAAGGAATAGCAGGGAATTCTTGATGCTCCCTTTCCAAGCAGGATAAGAGAAAGCCGTACATTGAACAACTCTGCCATGTGGTTAAAGGAAATATCTCTATGGATTACGCACAATTGACTTCAGTCCTGCGGCGTCTCGCGCTCGAAGCGGGCGACAAAATCATGGAGATTTACAACTCTGACGACTTCGAGGTGAAGTCGAAGAGTGATGAGAGTCCTGTCACTGCAGCTGACGAAGCCGCCGATGAGCTCATCTCTGCTGGTTTGCGTGCGGAATTTCCCGATGTCGCTCTGGTCACAGAAGAACAGTCCGACAGCCACAATCTGGATGTCGATACGTTCCTGATCGTCGACCCGCTGGATGGAACAAAGGAATTCATCAACCGTCGTGGTGATTTTACCGTGAATATCGCGTTGGTCGAGAAGGGCGTGCCCACCCGTGGTGTCGTTTATGCCCCTGCGCGTGATCGGATGTTCTTTACTCTGGCGGATGGCACTACGGTCGAAGAAATGGGTCCTTTTGACACAGACACTGTTGGCGAGACCAAAACGCTTTCTGTCGCTGAGTCTGATAACGGCGCTCTGATGGTTGTTGCTTCCAAATCTCACCGCGATCAGGCGACAGATGACTACATCAACAAGTACAGCGTTAAAGACTCGAAAAGCGCGGGCAGCTCTTTGAAGTTCTGCCTAGTGGCGACGGGTGAAGCGGACCTTTACCCACGTCTCGGCCGGACGATGGAGTGGGATACCGCTGCAGGTCAGGCTGTCCTTCATGGTGCAGGCGGCAAGGTCGTTGTCTTCGATACTCACGAGCCTCTGCAGTATGGCAAAGAGGGGTTTGGCAACCCATTCTTCATCGCCTACGCTCCGGCGGTCGAATTGAAGGCCTGAGCCCTTGCTGCCTTCGGCCAGCGTAGTTGTTGTCAGTCAGGGTCGAGAGACCCTGTTGGCGCGCTGTCTGAAGGCGCTCTCTCAGCAGCAACGTGTCCGCGCTGAGGTCATTGTTGTCACCAGCGACCCGGCGATTGAGTATCTGTCGGAAAAAGGTTGGACGGACCGCGTTAAAGTGGTCCGAATGAACGAAGAGAACATCTCGGTGGCGCGCAACCGCGGCATTGATGAGGCATCGGGTGACGTGGTCGCCTTTATCGATGACGATGCCGTGGCTGAACCGGGATGGCTCTATTATCTTCTACAGCCCTTTGCTGGCACAGATGTGGATGCGGCGTCGGGGTTCACTCTTGGACGGAATGGTTTCAGTTTCCAATGGAAAGCCGAAACGATTGATACTGCGGGTGTGAGCGATCCGTTGGTTGTACCGGAAGACAAAATTACTGTTCTTACCTCTAAGCCCCAGCGCGCAATCAAGATCATTGGCACGAACATGGCGGTTCGTCGGGAAACCTTGCTAGCGCTTAAAGGTTTCGATCCGCGTTATCGTTTCTATTTAGATGACAGTGATCTGGCGATGCGCTTGGCTGCGCGGTTGGCCAAGGTGGCGATTGTCCCTATGGCGCGTGTCCACCATGCGTTCGCCCCAAGCCGGCGGCGCTCGGCTCGGCGTGTGCCGACCACACTCTATGAAATCGGGGCCAGTCAGTCTGTTTTCATGAAGGAGCACCTTCGGCCAGCTTTGATCCAGAGTGCAGAGCAGGCTTTTCAGAGATCTCAGAAGCAGCGCTTGCTGAAGCATATGCAGACAGGCGCTTTGGGACCAGAGGAAGTGTCCTTTCTGATGGTAACTTTGGCGGATGGTTTGCTCGATGGCAGGTCGCGCAGGGCCACTGAGCGCGGGCTCGTTCGGGCAAAAGCAGACCGGTTTTTTCCTTTGGTTGATTCGCTAAAATGCGCGATTTCCGTGCAAAGGGGCCGAATTTTTGAGCGCAATTCCATGCATCAAAGGGCGAAGGACGCGGTCGACTCCGGAGATTTGGCGATTGTCATAGAGCTTTCACCAACTGCGCTCTACCATTGTCGGTACTATGATGATGCAGGATTTTGGAAACAAAGCGGAGGAATGTGGGGGAAAAGCCTTCGATCCCACCCGCTTTTCAGGCTTTCGACCTTTCAATTGCGTGCACGGGCGGAAATGTGCCAATTTTTACGAGAATTCCGGCTTGATGGTTCCGATCATGGAACCTAGGCTGCGCTTATTGTGTTAGATCTTTGAGCCGCGTTGCGGCGATGATATCCTTGTTTAACGTCGAACCTCATTCGACATTTTGTAAGTCGAAGTGAACTCGACTAATGGAAGGCCCGTTTACATGAACAACAAAGTCACCAAAGCAGTTTTCCCCGTTGCAGGTCTTGGAACGCGGTTCCTTCCTGCGACTAAGTCGGTGCCCAAGGAAATCATGACCTTGGTTGACCGCCCCCTGATTCAATACGCGATTGATGAGGCGCGTGCTGCAGGCATTGAAGAGTTCATTTTCGTAACTTCGCGCGGCAAAAGTGCGCTTGAAGACTATTTTGATCGCGCGCCTGAACTCGAGGCAAACCTCAAGGCAAAGAACAAAACCGATCTGATGAAAGTGCTGGACAGCACGAACATGGACAGCGGTGCGATCGCCTACGTCCGTCAGAACCAAGCGCTGGGTCTGGGTCACGCAGTATGGTGCGCCCGTCGCCTGCTCGGGAACGAACCCTTTGCTGTTCTGCTGCCCGATGACGTCATCCAAGCTGATAAACCCTGTTTGCAGCAGATGGTCGAAGCATACGCCGAGACTGGTGGGAACATGGTCGCAGCCATGGAAGTTCCGCAAGATCGCGTTTCGGCTTACGGCGTGCTGGATGTCAAAGAAGACATGGGCAACATCGTCTCTGTAAACGGCATGGTCGAAAAGCCCAAACTTGAAGATGCACCTTCCAACCTTGCGGTAATCGGCCGGTATATTCTGAGCCCCAAAGTGCTTGAGAACATCGATACCATGGAGGCTGGCGCCGGTGGGGAACTGCAGCTGACCGATGCTATCGCGAAAGAGATTCAGGACAGCGACAACGTTTATGGCTACCGCTTCAAAGGCGAACGCTACGACTGTGGTTCAAAGTCTGGCTTCCTGCAGGCAACTGTTGCCTTCGGGCTCGCTCGTCCCGACCTGCGTGATGATCTCGAGCATTACCTCGAGGATATCATGGCCGCTCGCAAAGCTGCTCAGTAATCGGAACTGATACGTGACAAATGTTATTGTGACCGGAGGTGCGGGCTACATTGGCTCGCACGCTTGCAAGGTATTGAAGAACGCAGGATTTACGCCTGTAACTTTCGACAACATTTCGACTGGCTGGGAAGAGGCGGTGAAATTCGGTCCGTTCGAGAAGGGTGACCTTCTGGACCGGGCTCGCGTTGACGAAGTTTTTGAAAAGTATAAACCTGTTGCGGTCATGCACTTCGCGGCCTTTAGCCAAGTTGGCGAGAGCATGAAAGATCCGGGCATGTACTGGCGCAACAACGTTCAGGGGTCGTTGACCTTGATCGAAGCTGCTGCCGCTGCGGGTTGTCTCAATTTCGTTTTCAGCTCGACCTGCGCCACCTATGGCGAGCAGGACGGCGTTATGCTCGACGAAGATTGTGCGCAGTATCCGATCAACTCGTATGGTGCCTCCAAGCGCGCCATCGAGGATATCTTGGCGAACTTTGATGACGCTTATGGCCTGAAGAGCGTTATTTTCCGCTACTTCAACGTTGCTGGCGCAGACCCAGAGGCTGAGGTGGGCGAATTCCATCAGCCGGAAACGCACCTCATCCCTGTTATGTTGGATGCAATTGCTGGCAAACGTCCGGCGCTGACGATTCATGGTACCGACTATGACACCCCCGATGGGACCTGCGTGCGAGACTACGTACACGTCATGGATCTGGTTGAGGCGCACGTGCTCGGTGTGAAATGGCTATTGGACGGCAAAGGAAGCTGCGTCTTTAATCTGGGGACCGGATCAGGCTTTTCCGTTCGCGAAGTTATTGATCACTCGCGCGCCGTGACCAATCAAGAGGTGCCTTACGAAGAGGGCCCACGCCGCCCCGGTGATTGTGTGAAGCTTGTATCTGGTTCCAAACGGGCGTTGGATGAACTTGGGTGGGAGCCCAAGCTTTCTACGTTGGAGCAAATGATTGGCGACGCATGGCGTTGGCACCAAACGGGCCACTACAACAAATAAGGCTGCACGCCTTCTTGACCTGACGCGGCTCCTTAGCCGCTCAGGTCGCACGTTGACAGGTGTCGACCGTGTCGAGCGTGCGTATCTTTGTGCTTTTCTAGACAGTGATGTTCCGTGTTTCGGTTTGGTCAGGACCAAGCTTGGATACATCCTGTTGGGCAATCAGGGCATGGAGGCAATGCGGGCGGGCTCAGTTGACGGCCGCTTGGTGGCGGGTCTTTTGCCGGTGCTCCGGAAAAGAGCCTTGGGGCGACAGCCCAAAGCGCTTCTGGCCAAAATGTTGCGCAAACATCTTCCTGCGGGAACGACCTATGTGAACACTGGACACAGTAACCTGTCCAAGCGCGTCGTGCGCGCCGTGCGCAAAGTTCCAGACTCACAGATTGCAGTTCTGATCCACGATACGATTCCGCTGGACTACCCCGAATATCAGGCAGAGGGCGCGACGGAGCGGTTCCAGAAATTCCTTGCTCGGGCATGCCGAGAAGCCGATTTGCTCATTTATAATTCAGAGCAGACCCAAGCTGATGTGGCTCGTTGGTGTGCTCAGTGCCCCGAGGGAATTGTTGCGCATTTGGGAATAGAATTCGCCACGCCTGAACCACGTGAACTCCCAGATGGGCTGCCACCGAAGGGGCCCTATTTTCTTACTGTCGGCACCATTGAGCCGCGCAAGGCGCATAGCCTTCTGCTGGATGTATGGGGTCAGCTTGAAGAGACGCTGGGGCCAGAGACGCCCACTCTATTGGTCTGTGGCTCGCGTGGTTGGAAAAACGAATCGGTGTTCGCTAGGCTTGATGCGGTCGGACCCAACGGTCATATCAAGGAGATCGCAGGACTGTCCGATGGGGCGATTGCTGCCTTGATGAAGGGCGCTACTGCGCTATTGTTTCCCAGCTACGCAGAGGGCTTTGGATTGCCTCCTGCTGAGGCAGCTCATCACATTACGTCTATTGTATGTAATGACTTACCGATTTATCGAGAATTTCTAGGAAATATACCCGTTTACGCGCCCTCGGGGGATGCTAAACTTTGGTATCAGGCTGTTATGACGGCTTACGAAACTGCGCTTTCTGGTGAATATGCCCCGAGTGCAGAAGCGAAACAATGGTTGCCTCCGACGTGGGAGGCGCATTTCGAGAGGGTGCTTCGTTTGATCTAAGGAAGAAATCTGCCCTCTTTTACAAGGGGGTAGATTGGGCGCCATCCAATCATACGGACTGCGGCTTGAGCGGAAACGCTGGCGCTATCGCGCCATGCGGAAAAGCCGTGAGCTCTCCCCTTTGGTTAATCGCACTGCCTATATCCGCGAGGGTGACCTCTTGGTCTTCTGCACGCTTCGGAACGAAGCCAAGCGTCTGCCCTACTTTCTGGAATACTACCGCGGTCTCGGGATCAATCATTTCCTATTTGTGGACAATGACAGTACGGACGGCTCTGCCGATTTCCTAGCCGAACAACCGGATGTATCGGTGTGGCGCACGAATGCCAGCTACAAGCGGTCCCGCTTTGGCATGGATTGGATTAACTGGCTGCTGATGAAGTACGGCCAAGACCATTGGTGCCTGACCGTCGATCCCGATGAATTCCTAATCTATCCGTTTTGCGATACGCGGCCCCTGCGCGCATTGACAGACTGGTTGGACGCATCATCGATCAAGTCGTTTGGCGCGATGCTTCTTGATATGTACCCCAAGGGACCGATCGGCACTCTGCCTTACCGCGCGGGCCAGGACCCCCTCGATATTGCAATGTGGTTCGACAGCGGCAACTACACGATTGAGCGGAACCACAAATATGGCAACCTCTGGATTCAGGGCGGGCCCCGCGCGCGCGTCTTCTTCCCGGATGCGCCCGAACATGCGCCAGCGCTCAACAAAGTGCCGTTGGTGAAGTGGGATAATCGCTATGCCTATATCAGTTCGACCCACTCGCTTTTGCCTCGCGGGTTGAACCTGATTTATGACGAATGGGGCGGCGAGAAGTCATCTGGCGTTTTGCTGCATACCAAGTTCCTGGACACCTTTGTTCACAAGGCCGAAGAGGAATTGGAGCGCGGACAGCATTATGCTGGCAGCCGTGAATACAAGGTCTACGCAGAGCGTGGCCAAGCGAGCCCCGATTTGTGGTGCACGTGGTCAGAGAAATACATCAACTGGCGCCAACTCGAGATTTTGGGTCTCATGTCCAAGGGGAACTGGGCATGACCCTGGGTGTCATTCTTCTCATCCACAACGCGCTGGATCGTGTTGAACAGGTCGCGCGCCACTGGGCTTCGCACGGAGTGCCCGTGGTGATCCACGCTGACGCACGGATGTCGAAATCCCGCTATCAGATGCTGATTGATGGTCTGTCCGACCTGTCAAACATTCGCTTCAGCGCGCGCCACAAGTGCGAGTGGGGAACTTGGGGGCTGGTTGCAGCCTCTCAGTCGGCGGCCGAGGTGATGTTGGAAGAGTTCCCGCAGGTCCGGCACGTCTATCTGGCGTCTGGCTCGTGCTTGCCGCTGCGCCCCGTAGAGGAACTGGTGCAGTACCTTGCAGAGCGGCCGAACACGGATTTCATTGAATCGGCGACTCTGGCAGATGTGCCTTGGACCATCGGCGGGTTGGACAACGAACGTTTCACGCTGCGCTTTCCATTTTCATGGAAAAATAACCGGCGGCTTTTTGACCTGGCGGTGGATATTCAACGCCGGTTGCGGATGCATCGCGAAATGCCGGATGGCCTGATCCCACATATGGGCAGTCAATGGTGGTGTCTTACCCGTCAGACCCTGACGGCCATTTTGCAGGACCCTCGCCGCGGGATTTATGAGCGCTTCTTCAAGTATGTCTGGATTCCTGATGAATCCTACTTCCAGACCTTGGTGCGCCTGTATTCACGGGACATCCAGAGCCGATCTCTGACGCTGTCGAAGTTCGACTTCCAAGGCAAACCGCACATCTTTTACGATGACCATCTGCAGCTCTTGCGCCGTTCGGACTGCTTTGTCGCGCGCAAGATTTGGCCCTATGCGGATCGCCTCTACAACGCGTTTCTGACGCCGCAGCCAGAAGCATTGAACCGGACAGAGCCGAATCCCGGCAAGATCGACCGGATCTTTGCCAAAGCGGTCGAGCGCCGGACCCAAGGGCGGACGGGCCTCTACATGCAGAGCCGTTTTCCGAACCCTGATTGGGAAAACGGCTTCACCGCGTCTGAATATTCGGTTTTCGAAGGGTTTACCGAGCTGTTTGAAGATTTCGAAAGCTGGCTTGCACGACTGACCAGTGCGCGTGTTCATGGGTATCTGTTCGGCCCTGATCGCGTCCACTACGAGGGCGATGTAAAGGTCATCAACGGCGCCATGACGGATTCTGCCAAGCTGCGTGACCGCAATCCGCGTGCGTTTCTCACAAACCTCGTTTGGAACACACGAGGAGAGCGCCAATGTTTTCAAGTGAGTCCTGCGGATCACATTCAGCAGGTCGAGTGGGACATCGCCAAGGATCCAAACGCACAGATTTCAGTGATCACCGGTGCATGGGCTGTTCCGCTCTTTCGGTCCAATCTGGATTTCTCTGAAATCCGGCGGACTGCGGCTGAGTTGCAGCGCCGGGAAAGCCGACATCTGGACGTGCTCCGCTCGCCCTATGCGAAGGCGCGAATTCACATCTGGAGTCTCGCCGAATTTGTCGAGGCGCCGATGGAGCCTTTGCAAGCGATCATTAGCGAAATCGGGCAGACCGATAAACGTCGCCTAACAGAAGCGCCCAAGATGGTAGACCTTGCCGGATTTGCGCAATTTCTACAGAATTTGAAAAATCAGGGGATGCACCCCTATCTTACCGGCGATTTTCCGAACACATTGGAAGAGCGGGAGAAGCCGCGCAAACCGCGTAAACCCTATTTGGTAAAGTAAATTTCTATGTCGTCAAAATTCGATCTGTTTGTTGTTCTGGCTGAAATGCGCACGGGCAGCAACTTTCTCGAGGCGAACCTGAATGCTCTGGACGGTGTCAGCTGTCATGGTGAGGCGTTCAACCCATTCTTTATTGGCTATCCAAACGCCGACGATATTCTGGGGGTCACACAGGACCAAAGGGAAAAAGATCCGGAGCGGTTGCTCGCCAAAGTGCGCGGCGCTGAAGGGCTCAACGGGTTTCGATATTTCCATGACCATGACCCACGCGTCATTGACGGCCTTCTGGCTAATCCGCGCTGCGCGAAGATTGTTCTGACCCGCAATCCTGTCGAAAGCTACGTGTCCTGGAAGATTGCTCAGGCAACGGGCCAGTGGAAACTGACCGACGCCAAGAACCGCCGTGAGGGGCAGGCCGAGTTCGATGGCGATGAGTTTATCCGCCATATTGAGACGCTTCAGGGCTTTCAAAAGCAGGTTCTACGCGTGCTGCAGATCTCTGGGCAGACAGCGTTCTATGTTGCCTACGAGGATTTGCAGGACGTCGAGGTCATGAACGGAATGGCGGCGTTCCTCGGGGTTGAGGCTCGGTTGCCGGAGCTGGATAAAAAGCTGAAGAAGCAGAACCCTGCGCCTTTGTCGTCGAAGGTGGCGAACTTTGACGCGATGGAGAATGCGCTCTCGCGGCTGGATCGCTTTGACCTGACGCGCACTCCGAATTTCGAGCCGCGCCGAAATGCGATGGTCCCCAATTACGTGGCTGCAGCTGAGGCGCCGCTGATGTTCCTCCCCCTTCGCGCTGGGTGCGAGGATGCGGTTTGCGAATGGATGGCAGCGTTGGACAGCGCTCAGGTGGACGCGTTGCAACGGGATTTCACGCAGAAGCCGCTGCGAAAATGGAAGCGTGTGAACCGAGGGCATCGGACGTTTACCGTGGTGACGCACCCTCTGACCCGCGCGCACCGCGTGTTTTGCGAGCGTATCCTCGCTTCTGGTTCAGGATCGTTCGGCGAAATTCGAGAGACTTTGCGCAAGCGGTACAAATTGCCGATCCCGAAAAGTGGGGCAGGAGAGGCATATGATGCGGCTGCGCACCGGATCGCGTTCCTAGGGTTTTTGCAGTGGTTGAAGGGCAACCTTGCGGGGCAAACCAGCATCAGGGTCGATCCCGGTTGGGCGTCTCAGTCGCAGATGATTCAAGGTTTTTCTGAATTTAACCTGCCCGATCTGATCATGCGGGAAGAGCAAATCGAAATGGGCCTGTCTCAGGTGTGCCAGCAGATCGGCCGCGAGATGCCAACCCTTCCAGTCATTGCAGAGCCTGATTGCCCAGTGTCGCTCGCAGACATCTATGACGAAGAAATAGAAAGCGCGTGCAAGGATGCTTACACGCGCGACTACATGATGTTGGGATATGGCCCTTGGAATAAACGCGGTCAGGCCGCCTGATTGGCCTGATCTTCGGTCAGCACTGCGTGCAAAGTGACCGCTTCGTTGTTCGCGCGCAGTTTCGTGCGCATCGCCTGATCTTTCAGGGTGCGCGACACAACAGCCAAAGCCTTCAGGTGCTCGACACCTGCATCTTCGGGCGCGAATAGCGCAAAGACCAGATCAACGGGTTTACGGTCAACCGATCCAAAATCCACCGGCTTTTCCAGACGCAAGAACACGCCTTGAACGCGGTCGATTTCGGCCAGACGCGCGTGGGGCAGGGCGACGCCATGGCCCACACCTGTAGGGCCAAGGCTCTCGCGTTCCACCAGCGCCTCGACGGCGCGGGCGCTGGGGATGCCCAGGGCTGCCTCAGTCAGGTCTCCGATATCCTGAAACAGACGTTTTTTACTAGAACAACCAACAAGGGTCTTCACCGCCTGCGGCGACAGGATATCTGAGATTTGCATGAGTTCGCTTTTGCCTAGGGCTTACGCGGCGTTATTGTCCGGTACTACGGGGGTCGATCCAGCCGATGTTCCCGTCATCCCGGCGATGTACAACGTTTACGCCACCATGTTTCTCGTTTCGGAAGACCAGCATCTGCGAGCCAGCCAGTTCCATCTGCATTACCGCCTCGCCAACTGAGAGCGAGGGAACTTTCGTCTCCATCTCGGCGACGATAATCGGCTGCAGGCTTTCGGGCTCCATTGCCTCGTCGTCCTGCGTATCTGCGGCGAGGATATACGAGGAAGCACCGATAGTTTCAACAGGGCTTGTGCGATCCTTATGGTGGTCCTTCAGGCGGCGCTTGTAGCGGCGCAGCTGCTTGTCCATCTTCTCTGCGCAGTCTTCGAAAGTTGCGTAGATTTCGGTGCTATGGGCCCGGGCGGCGGCGTTCAGACCAGTCGACAGATGCACGGTGCATTCGCAAACGAATTCGTGCCCCGACTTGGAGAAAGTGACCTGCGCATCGGTGGGGCGTTGCGAGTACTTGTCCAGTACCTCACCCAGTCGATCTTTGACGTGAGTAGACAGCGCTTCGCCGACGTCGATCTGTTTTCCGGTGATTTGATACCGCATGGTCTTTTCCTTCTTATGTGCAAGGACGGACCGCCCGCGCGGGGGACTTGGTCCGTACAGTTGCGTGGGGATATTGAGCGACCTGTCCCTGACCCGAGTGCTCGGGAAGGCTATGCAGGATTGACCTCATATGGCGACAGGTCTGGCTCATATGACCATTTGGTGACAGTCCGAGGGGAACTGTCAATCGTTTCTCGCAAAAGAATTTTGTGAACGGCTAGGACTAGCTGATCCGGAAATCGCGGCCCAGATAGACGCGGCGCACGTTTTCGTCTTTGACGACCTGATCGGGTGTGCCGGACATCAACACGCGCCCATCATGAAGAATGTAAGCGCGATCAACGATTTCCAAGGTTTCGCGAACGTTGTGGTCCGTGATCAGAACGCCGATTCCCCGCTTTTTGAGGTCGGCAACCAGATGACGGATATCTCCGACAGAGATTGGGTCCACGCCGGCAAATGGTTCGTCTAGTAACAAATACTTGGGATTCGCTGCGAGGCAGCGTGCGATCTCGACCCGGCGACGTTCACCGCCTGACAGGGCCAGCGCGGGGGCGCGGCGCAGGTGCTCGATCGAGAAATCACTCAGCAATTCTTCCAGACGTTCGCGGCGAGTGTGGGGATCGGATTCGGCGATTTCCAGAATCGCGGCGATGTTATCCTCGACACTCAGGCCACGGAAAATCGACATTTCCTGAGGGAGGTAGCCGATTCCAAGCTTCGCACGACGGTACATCGGAAAGCGGGTGACTTCGGCGCCATCAATGGTCACGCGCCCGCCTTCGGGGGCGACCAGACCGGCGATCGCGTAGAAACTGGTGGTCTTACCCGAACCGTTCGGCCCTAGCAGGGCCACAACCTCGCCGCGGTGCAAGGTCATGCTCACATCACGGATCACCACGCGCTTGCGGTAACTCTTGCGAAGGTTCGTGATCTGAAGGCCCGCAGAGCCTTCTGATACTGTCAGTTCGGGCGAAGAGGTCATTGGCTGGAGCCCGGATTGATGATCGTGCGGACGCGGCCTGACATCTGGGCTGTGTTGTCCGACAGATTGATTCGGGCCTCGTTGCCGCTCAGGACGTTGCGACCTTGGGTCAGCAGAACGCTGCCAGACAGAATCACGTAGTCGCTCTCGACGTTGTATTCGGCGGTCTCGCCCTCGGCTGCGTCCTCGCCCGACGTCATGGTCACGCCGCCTGTGGCCAGCACTTTGGCGATGCCATCTTCGACCTCTGGGGTGGCGGCATCATCCTCGCGGTAGGTAACTTCGACGCGGGGGGCGGTCATGCGCATTTTGTCCTGCACAATCTCGACATTCCCAACAAAGACAGCGGTATTTGCAGTGTCATTGACCTCTAGCGAGTCCGCGACGACTTCGATCGGGGCATCGGTATTCTGGTCGGATGCGCCAAAGGCAGTCTGCATCCCTTGGGCTAGAACCGGCAGAGGCAGCATCACACACAGGGCGATTACCTTGCGAAACATATTCATTGCTCCTCTGATCCTTTGGAATTGCCCGTGTATATCAGGCGAACACCACCTTCGAAAACCGCTAGAATGCCGTCCTCATTTTCCGGCACCGTAAGGTGCATACGGCCCGCTTGCAAATCGCCGAATGGACCGGTGCCCGAGATCGGGCCAGGACTGGTGATGTCTGTGCGGTTCATCGCCGAAACCATTTCGTCAGACCGCAGGCTGTAGCCGTCTGACGTATCGATCGCCACGTTTCCGGTCAGCGTCAGGGTTTTGGTTCCCTGAATCATTCCCGAATCGGAGGTCATGTCGATGGTCGTGCCGTCGGACCGTTTCAACCGCGCGACGATATTCTCGGCCGTGCCGCCATCCCCGTCCAAGATGGGCGCAGCCGACTCGGCCACGATAGTCAGGGCAGAGCCGTCCTCGGTCGTGGTGGCGTAGTTGGGTTTGCTGAGGCGCTGTTCCCGCAGACGTGCCTCGAGATCGATATCCGCAAAGGGAATCGCAGCCTCGGGGTCGATCTGGCGGGAAAACAGGAAAACGGTCGACAATAGCCCCAAGGCCACCATCGGGAGGATGATCTTGGCCCAAGAGACGATGACCGAATAGGTATTGCGCTGTGAGCCTGCCATCACCCGAACCGCGAAAATAAAGACTTAGTGCGAGAAGATGTCGACGTCGGACCAGCCCGCGAGGTCTAATTGGGCGCGGGTGGGTAGAAAATCAAAGCATTTCTGCGCGATCTCCGCGCGGCCTTCGCGTTCCAACATGCGGTCGAGCTCTTTCTTAAGCTTGTGCAGGTGTAGAACGTCGGACGCGGCATAATCCGTCTGTGCTTTGGTCAATTCAGGCGCGCCCCAGTCGCTGGATTGCTGCGCCTTGGAGATATCGGTGCTCAGCAGGTCCTGCAGCAGGTTCCGCAGGCCGTGGCGATCCGTGTAGGTGCGGACCAGCTTGCTGGCGATTTTCGTGCAATAAACGGGGGCCGCGAGCGCGCCGAATGTGTTGTACATCGCAGCAATGTCGAAGCGACCATAATGGAACAGCTTCAGCACGTCGGGATTTTCCAAGAGACGACACAGGTTGGGCGCTTCGGTCTGGCCTTTTTCGATCTGGACCAAATGGGCGTTCCCGTCACCAGAGGACAATTGCACAACACACAAGCGATCGCGATGCGGCACTAACCCCATGGTTTCACAGTCAATTGCGACCGCGGGACCTAGGTCTAGGGCATCTGGTAGATCTTGTTTGTACAGAAAGTTTGCCACGTGTTCCTCCAGTCGTTAAACTAGGAGGAAATGGTGCCCAGGAGAGGACTCGAACCTCCACGTCCATACGGACACTAGCACCTGAAGCTAGCGCGTCTACCAATTCCGCCACCTGGGCAGGTGTCGTGGGGGGGCTTCTACGCCCAGTGCATAGGGGCGTCAACAGCTTTTTTCGGGGGAAATGCAAATTGTTTGAATGCGCTTGTTTGACCCCCTGCGCGGCGCTACTAAAGACCCCAACGAATATTGGCCGGAGGCTATGACAATGGCGCAGCTCGTCACCATTTTTGGCGGATCAGGTTTTGTGGGGCGCTATATCGCCCGTCGTTTGGCTCAGCAGGGGTGTCGCGTGCGCGTGGCGGTACGTCGCCCGAACGAGGCCGGTTTTGTACGCACCTATGGTGTCGTCGGTCAGGTCGAGCCCAGTCTGTGCAACATCCGTGATGATGCCAGTGTTGCAGCGGCGGTTGCGGGTGCAGATGCAGTCGTGAACTGTGTTGGTATTCTGGCGGAAAGCGGCAAGAACCAGTTCGACACCGTTCAAGCCGAAGGCGCTGCGCGCGTCGCACGTCTGGCCGCCGAGGCTGGCATCAGCCGCATGGTTCAGATCTCTGCCATTGGCGCAGACGAGAACAGCCCCAGCGAATACGCCCGCACCAAAGCAGCTGGCGAAGCAGCGGTTCAAAAGCACATGCCCAGCGCTGTGATTCTGCGTCCCTCGATCATCTTTGGCAACGAAGACGAGTTCTTTAACCGCTTTGCCGGCATGATCGGTCCTGTCATCCCCGTGGTGGGTGGCAGCACTAAGTTCCAGCCGGTCTATGTGGATGATGTCGCAACGGCGGCAGTCAAGGCGATCAACGGTGATGTGCCCGCAGGTGTCTATGAGTTGGGTGGTCCGGACGTCCGCACCTTCCGCGGGTTGATGCATGACATGCTGGGTGTGATTCACCGCCGCAAGCTGATCATCGGTGTGCCGTTCTTTGCGGCGTCGATCATGGGCAGTGTTCTGGATTTCGTGCAGACCATTACTCTGGGTCTGTTCACCAACGGCATCCTGACCAAAGATCAGGTGCAGAACCTAAAGTCGGACAATGTGGTTGCCGAGGGCGCCAAAGGCTTTGAGGCGTTCGGCATTGTGCCCACCAACTACCACGCGGTTCTGCCCGGCTATCTGTGGAAGTTCCGTCCTTCGGGTCAGTACGACGCGATCAAGGCGTCGGCCAAGAACATGCGCGGCTGATCCAAAGCCGAACCGGATACGAAGAAGGGGCCCTGAGGCCCCTTTTTTATTGGATGCAGTTGCGGTTAGCCTATGTAGGCCCAGATCAGCAAACCAGCCCCAAATACGATCCGGTAGATAACGTAGGGGGTGAAGCTGACGCTGCGCAGCAGGCGCATCATCAGGGCCAGAGCGAGCAGGGCGGAGCCGAAAGCCAGTACTGCGGCGATCGCGCCATCCTTGGCGGCGGCTGCATCCGCGGTGGCGGCGACCTCGATTCCCAGCAACGCCGCAGATGCGAGAATCGTGGGGATCGACATCAGCATCGAGATTTTCGCCGCATCATGGCGGTTATAGCCCATAAAACGGGCACCCGTGATTGTGATGCCGGACCGCGATGTGCCTGGAATCAAGGCAATCGCCTGCCAAAGACCCAGCTTGATCGCGTCGGTTACGCCCCAGTCGCTGGCCTCTTTGGTTTCGGGGCCTTTCTGGTCGGCCCAGTACAGCACGATACCGAACAAGAGCATTGTCCAGCCGATGACTTTGACCGACCGCATGGCATCGTCAAGGCCAGTGACTTTGAGTGCAAGTCCCAGTAAAATAACGGGAATCGTCGCGATGATTAGGCTTAGGGCCAGGCGGTCGCCATCAGAATGGATGCGCCCACGCAAGGCGTTCGGGATACCGATCAGGCCAGCTTTGACGTCGGACCAGAAGAACAGGACGACGGCGAAAAGCGTGCCGAAATGAACGGCCACATCGATGACCTGTCCTTGGTCCTCCATGCCGCTGAGGGCAGGTAATAAAATAAGGTGACCGGAAGAAGAAATTGGCAGAAATTCCGTGATCCCTTGGATCACGGCGACTAGAAATAAATGAAAGAGGGTCATGCTGCGTCCGCAATGAAAAATAGTACTGCCGGTGCAGCATAGGGGGTGCTGATATCTTTGGCGAATAATTCCTTTAGGTCCGGTTCGGACATAAAATTTGCACGCGTTGCGCGTATTTCTGCGATGCAAAACCAAAAAATCAGAATTTAGGTCAGCACTTATGACTTTTCATCTGATCCAGACTGTTTTATGACGCGCTCAACAGAGAAACCTTTAGGGAGCTGACCACCATGGCGAAGCAACCCATGCTCAAGTTCGTTAAAGTCGAACGCGACATGCCGACCAAGCGTACTGCAGAAGACCGCAAACAGGACTTCAACGAGATTTATGCCGAGTTCGCAGCAGCCAAAGCGAACGAGCAGGCCAGCCGTTGTAGCCAGTGCGGCGTTCCCTACTGCCAGAACCACTGCCCTCTGCACAACAACATCCCCGACTGGCTGAACATGACCGCGACCGGCCGTCTGGAAGAGGCTTATGCGATCAGCCAGTCCACCAACACCTTCCCCGAGATCTGCGGCCGCATCTGCCCGCAGGACCGTCTGTGCGAAGGCAACTGTGTGATCGAACAGTCGGGCCACGGCACCGTCACCATCGGCGCAGTCGAGAAGTACATCACCGACACCGCGTGGGATAACGGCTGGGTCAAACCCATCGTCCCCGAGACCGAGCGCACTGAAAGCGTTGGCATCATCGGTGCCGGCCCCGGCGGTCTGGCTGCTGCTGACATGCTGCGCCGCGCTGGTGTTCAGGTCACCATCTATGACCGCTACGACCGCGCAGGCGGCCTGCTGACCTACGGCATCCCCGGTTTCAAGCTGGAGAAAGACGTTGTGATGCGCCGCAACAAGCTGCTCGAAGATGGCGGCGTGCGTTTCGTGCTGAACTGCAACATCGGCGAGGATCTATCGTTCGACGAGATCCGCGAACAGCATGATGCCGTAATCATCGCGACCGGCGTGTACAAAACCCGTGATCTGCAGGGCCCCGGCGCCGGTGCAAACGGTATTGTCCGCGCGATCGATTACCTGACCGCCAGCAACAAGGCGTCGTTCGGTGACGAAGTGGCCGAACTGGTTGACGGCACTCTGAACGCCGAAGGCAAGTCGGTTGTGGTCATCGGTGGTGGCGACACCGCGATGGACTGTGTGCGTACCGCAATCCGTCAGGGCGCCAAGTCGGTGAAATGTCTGTACCGCCGTGACCGCGCCAACATGCCCGGCTCGCAGCGCGAAGTGCAAAACGCCGAGGAAGAAGGCGCAGAATTTGTCTGGCTGGCCGCGCCCAAGGCGTTTGCCGGTGACCCCGTCACCAGCGTCAAGGTTCAGCAGATGCGTCTGGGTGCTCCCGATGCGTCGGGCCGTCAGAGCCCCGAAGTGATCGAAGGCGCGGATTTCGACGAATCTGCCGATCTGGTCATCAAGGCGCTGGGCTTCGAGCCCGAGGACCTACCCAAGCTTTGGGGCACCGATGGTCTGGAAGTGACCCGTTGGGGCACCGTGAAGGCGAACTTTGGTTCCGGTGAAACCAGCCTCGATGGCGTGTATGCTGTGGGCGATATCGTCCGTGGTGCGTCGCTGGTGGTCTGGGCGATCCGTGATGGCCGCGATACCGCGCAAGCCATCCTGGAAAAGTTTAACGCCAAGGCAGCCATCGCCGCCGAATAAAGGGTCTGGCCCACGTATGGTTGGGGTATGGCACACGTCAGTACGTCGCGCCTCCCCCGCCAAGCCAGTGAGATTTGATTAGGGCAACAGCCCTGACCCACCAGCGAAGGAAGGGTTAAAGCAATGCAAAAGTTTGATGAAAACTGGGTCCGCGCCGAGGAAGAAAAGCGCAAGTGGATGGACGAGAACAGCCTGTACCGTGACGCGGACGAGCATTCGTCCTGCGGCGTTGGTCTGGTTGTCAGCATCGACGGTCAAGCCAGCCGCAAGGTTGTCGAAGCCGGTATCACCGCTCTGAAAGCGATCTGGCACCGCGGTGCTGTGGACGCCGACGGCAAGACCGGTGACGGCGCAGGTATCCACGTGCAGATCCCCGTTCCGTTCTTCTACGAGCAGATCCGCCGCACCGGCCACGAGCCCAAGAAAGATCAACTGCTGGCCGTTGGTCAGGTGTTCCTGCCCCGCACCGATTTCGGCGCGCAGGAAACCTGCCGGACCATCGTGGAAACCGAAGTCCTACGCATGGGCTACGGCATCTACGGCTGGCGCCACGTGCCCGTCGATGTCAGCTGCCTGGGTGACAAGGCGAACGCGACCCGCCCCGAGATCGAGCAGATCCTGATCTCGAACTCCAAAGGCGTGGACGAAGAAACCTTTGAGCGCGAACTGTATGTGATCCGTCGCCGAATCGAGAAGGCAGCTGCTGCCGCTCAGGTGAACGGTCTGTATATCGCGTCGCTGTCCTGCCGCTCGATCATCTACAAAGGCATGATGCTGGCAGAGCAGGTTGCGGTGTTCTACCCCGACCTGATGGACGAGCGTTTTGAATCGTCCTTTGCGATCTACCACCAGCGTTACTCGACCAACACCTTCCCGCAGTGGTGGTTGGCGCAGCCGTTCCGCATGCTGGCGCACAACGGCGAGATCAACACCATCAAGGGCAACACCAACTGGATGAAGAGCCACGAGATCCGTATGGCCTCTTCGACCTTTGGTGACATGGCCGAAGACATCAAACCGATCATCGCGAACGGCGCGTCGGACTCGGCAGCTTTGGACGCTGTGTTCGAAGTTCTGGTCCGCGCGGGCCGCAACGCGCCCATGGCGAAAACCATGCTGGTGCCCGAATCGTGGTCCAAGCAGGCGATCGAGCTGCCCGAATCGTGGCGCGACATGTACGCCTACTGCAACGCTGTGATGGAGCCGTGGGACGGTCCCGCCGCGCTGGCCATGACCGACGGCCGTTGGGTCTGTGGTGGTCTGGACCGCAACGGTCTGCGCCCGATGCGCTACGTTGTGACCGGCGACGGCCTGCTGATCGCGGGTTCCGAAGCGGGCATGGTTCCGTTTGACGAAGCCACCGTTGTTGAAAAGGGCGCTCTGGGCCCGGGTCAGCTGATCGGCGTCGATATGAAAGAGGGCAAGCTCTATCACGACACCGAGATCAAAAACGCTCTGGCAGGCAGCCAGCCGTTCGGTGAGTGGGTCGGCAAGATCAACGATCTGGACGAAGCGCTGGGTCAAGTGACCGAAGAGCCCATGTTCAGCGGTGCAGAACTGCGCAAGCGTCAGATCGCGGCTGGTTTCAGCCTCGAGGAGCTAGAGCAGATTCTGGCCCCCATGGCTGAAGACGGCAAAGAAGCACTGGCGTCCATGGGCGACGATACTCCTTCGGCTGTTCTGTCGACCAAGTATCGCCCGCTGAGCCACTACTTCCGCCAGAACTTCAGCCAGGTGACCAACCCGCCGATCGACAGCTTGCGCGAATTCCGCGTGATGTCGCTGAAGACCCGTTTCGGCAATCTGAAGAACGTTCTGGACGAGTCCTCGTCGCAGACCGAAATCCTGGTGCTGGACAGCCCGTTCATTGGCAACACCCAGTGGGCGGAACTGCAGAACCACTTCAACGCGACGCTGGTTGAAATCGACTGTACCTTTGCCCCCGGTGCCGATCTGCGCGCCGAGCTGGAGCGTATCCGCGCCGAAGCCGAAGACGCTGTTCGTTCGGGTGCAGGCCACATCGTTCTGACCGACCACAAGCTGGGCGCAGACAAAGTCGGCATGCCGATGATTCTGGCAACCAGCGCTGTACACAGCCACCTGACCCGCAAGGGCCTGCGGACCTTCTGCAGCCTGAACGTCCGTTCGGCAGAGTGTGTGGACCCCCACTACTTTGCAGTTCTGGTCGGCTGTGGTGCGACCACTGTGAACCCCTATCTGGCCGAAGATTCGCTGGCCGACCGTATCGAGCGTGGCCTGCTGGAAGGCAGCCTGACCGAGAACGTCAGCCGCTACCGCGACGCCATCGACCAGGGTCTGCTGAAGATCATGGCGAAGATGGGTATCTCGGTGATCTCGTCCTACCGCGGTGGTCTGAACTTCGAAGCTGTGGGTCTGTCGCGCGCCATGTGTGCCGAATACTTCCCCGGTCTGATGAGCCGCATTTCGGGTATCGGTGTGTCCGGTATCCAGAAAAAGGTCGAAGACGTGCACGCGGCTGGCTTCAAGTCGAACCGCGATGTGCTGCCGATCGGTGGTTTCTACAAGTCGCGTCGTCAGGGCGAGACCCACGCTTGGGGTGCAAACAACATGCACCTGCTGCAGTCCGCCTGTGACCGTGGCTCGTTCGAGCTGTGGAAGCAGTACTCGGCGCTGATGAAGGCGAACCCGCCGATTCACCTGCGTGATCTGCTCGACATCAAGCCGCTGGGTAAAGCGATCCCGCTGGAAGAGGTGGAATCGATCACCTCGATCCGTAAGCGTTTCGTGACGCCGGGCATGTCGCTGGGTGCACTGTCGCCCGAGGCGCACAAGACCCTGAACGTGGCAATGAACCGTATCGGCGCGAAGTCGGATTCGGGTGAGGGCGGCGAAGATCCCGCACACTTCCACCCCGAGCCCAACGGCGACAACCCGTCGGCCAAGATCAAGCAGGTGGCGTCTGGCCGTTTCGGTGTGACCGCCGAATACCTGAACCAGTGTGAAGAGCTGGAGATCAAAGTCGCACAGGGCGCGAAGCCCGGTGAAGGTGGTCAGCTGCCCGGCATGAAGGTCACCGACCTGATCGCCCGTCTGCGCCACTCGACCAAGGGCGTGACCCTGATTTCGCCCCCGCCGCACCACGACATCTACTCGATCGAGGACCTTGCGCAGCTGATCTACGACCTCAAGCAGATCAACCCGCGTTGTAAGGTCACCGTGAAGCTGGTTGCGTCGTCGGGCGTTGGTACCATCGCCGCTGGCGTTGCCAAGGCGAAGGCGGACGTGATCCTGATCTCGGGCCACAACGGTGGTACCGGTGCGTCGCCTGCGACATCGATCAAGTATGCGGGTCTGCCGTGGGAAATGGGTCTGACCGAAGCGCATCAGGTTCTGGCAATGAACCACCTGCGCTCGCGCGTCACCCTGCGGACCGACGGTGGTCTGCGCACCGGTCGTGACATCGTCATGGCTGCGATGATGGGTGCCGAAGAGTACGGCATCGGCACCGCGGCTCTGATCGCGATGGGCTGTATCATGGTGCGTCAGTGTCAGTCGAACACCTGCCCCGTTGGTGTCTGTACTCAGGACGAAAGCCTGCGTGCGAAGTTCACCGGCAACGCGGACAAGGTTGTGAACCTGATCACCTTCTACGCTCAGGAAGTTCGCGAGATTCTGGCATCGATCGGTGCTCGTTCGCTGGACGACGTGATCGGCCGCGCGGACCTGCTGAGCCAGGTCAGCCGTGGGTCTGCACACCTGGATGACCTGGACCTGAACCCGCTGCTCATCACTGTCGATGGCTCGGAGCAGATCGAGTACGACCGCAACCGTCCGCGCAACGCTGTGCCGGATACTCTGGACGCGGAAATCGTCAAGGACGCCGCGCGCTTCCTTGAGGATGGCGAGAAGATGCAGCTGAGCTATGCGGTGCAGAACACGCACCGTACCGTCGGCACCCGCACCTCGAGCCACATCGTGCGCCGGTTCGGCATGCGCAATAGCCTGCAGTCCGACCACCTGACCGTGAAACTGCGCGGTTCGGCGGGTCAGGCCTTGGGTGCGTTCGCAGCGCCCGGTCTGAAGATCGAAGTGTCTGGCGATGCGAACGACTACGTCGGCAAGGGTCTGTCGGGCGGTACCGTTGTGGTCCGTCCCCCGATGGAAAGCCCGCTGGTCGCAGCTGACAACACCATCATCGGCAACACCGTTCTGTACGGTGCGACCGACGGCTACCTGTTCGCGGCTGGCCGCGCAGGCGAGCGTTTCGCAGTCCGTAACTCGGGTGCGAAAGTGGTGATCGAGGGCTGTGGCTCCAACGGTTGTGAATACATGACCGGCGGTGTGGCTGTGATCCTTGGGTCGATCGGCGCGAACTTTGGCGCGGGTATGACCGGCGGTATGGCCTATCTGTGGGATCCCGAAGGTGTGGCTGAAAACCACATGAACATGGAGACCTTGGTCACCTGCACTCCGGCGAACCCGCATTGGATCGCGCAACTGAAGGATCTGGTCGAGCGTCACTACGCAGAGACCGGCAGCCGCAAGGCAGGCGAGATCCTGCAGAACTGGGAAGAGAACCTGCCCAAGTTCCTGCAGGTCTGCCCCAAGGAAATGCTGAACAAGATGGCGCATCCGCTGACCGCTGATGGCCAAGAGGCAATCCCCGCCGAGTAAGGCACTGCACACTTGAGATAATGAACCCCGCCGCGATACCGTTGGCGGGGTTTTTTTATGCATTTGAAACAGGGAACTGGGATGACTGCCGGACTTCTGACGCCCGACGTGGCTGCCGAGATTGATGGTGCTGTGCTGTGCTGTGCTGGATGGCGACATCCGATGAGGCAGGGCGGCCCAATGTCTCGCCCAAAGAGATGTTTCTGGTCTACGACGCAGAACGCCTGCTCATCGCCGAGATCGCCTCGCCCCGCAGTATGCGGAACGTCCGTCAGAACGCGCAGGTCTGCGTCAGCGTCTTGGACATCTTCCTTCAGCGGGGCCACAAACTGGAGGGGACCTGCCGGATCGTGAGCCCCGAGGATGCGGATTTCGCAGAGCTGTCCGCGCCGCTGCAAGAGATGGCAGGCAGTTTCGAGGTGCGTCATGTGTTCGAAGTGACCGTGACCCGCCTGACGCCGATCCTGTCGCCTAGCTACGTCAAATATCCCGAGCGGACCGAGGACTATTTCCGCGAGAATGCCTATCAACTCTATGGGGTGCGGCCGGTAGAGGGGCCGTGAGGTCGATCCGGCGTGGGCTATCACTTTGATGCGGGTGGGCGTAGGGCCTTGACCGTTCTGGTGAGGCGGGCTTACTGACCTCATGGCAAAGAGCACCAAGAAAAAACCCGCAAAGAGGAAGACAACGCGCAAGACCAAGGTTTCCCTTGGCCAACGGGTGCGGCGCTGGCTGCGCTATGGCGTGTTTGCCTTGATCGGGGTGGTGGCTTTGGCGGTGATCCTGCCGTCTTTCTTGCCTGTGCCGCAGGGGTTCTACATGCGGTCCGAGGCACGGCGTTTGGGTGAAATCCAGCAGGTTTGGACCCCGATGGACGAGATCGCGCCCGTAATGGCGCGGTCTGTTGTGGCGGCTGAGGATGCGAATTTCTGCAACCACTGGGGCTTTGACATGTCGGCGATCCGCGATGCGATCGAGGATGGCGGCAATCGTGGGGCCTCGACCCTGAGCCAGCAGGTGGTGAAGAATGTGTACCTGTGGCAAGGGCGGAACTGGACGCGCAAGGCGCTTGAGGCGCTGATGACCCCGCTGGTCGAAGCGGTCTGGAGCAAGCGCCGGATTGTCGAGGTTTACCTGAATGTGGCCGAGTTCGACGAAGGCATATTTGGCGTCGAAGCGGCGGCGCGGAATTATTTTGGCACGACGCCGGACGAATTGACCGCCCGCGAGGCGGCTTTGTTGGCCGCGCTGTTACCCAATCCCAAGGAGCGGGACGCCGCCAATCCCAGTCAGTTTGTCGCCCGAAGGGCTTCACAAATCGCGGATGGGGCGGCGACTATCGCAAGAGACGGCCGTGCCGCCTGTTTCGAGGATTGAAAACAGTTCACTAGACAGGCATTGAAGTTGAAATCCCAACAAGATCGAAGGACGCTATGAATCGCCTCTATCATGTTCCGCTCTCGCCGTTCTGCCGCAAGGTCCGTCTGGTGCTGGCCGAAAAGCGGATTGAGGTCGAGTTGGTCGAAGAGCGCTATTGGGAAATGGACACCGATTTCCTGCGCCGCAATCCGGCGGGCAAAGTCCCCGTGCTGCGTCTGAACGGTAAAATCCTGTCCGAGAGCATGGCCATATGCGAATATATCGAGGAGGTCTATCCGGACCCTGCCTTGATGCCTTATTCGCCCGAAGAGCGCTATGAAGTGCGCCGATTGGTCAGTTGGTTTGACGACAAGTTCCATTCCGAGGTCACGCAGAACCTTCTGTACGAGCGGGTGAACAAGAAGCTGATGAAGTCGGGCTATCCGGACAGTAAAGCGGTCAAGATGGGCGCGCAGAAGATCAAGTACCACTTGGACTATATGGCGTGGCTGCTGGATCACCGCCGTTGGCTGGCGGGGGACCGGATGACCTTGGCCGATTTTGCGGCGGCGGCGCATCTGAGTTCGCTGGACTATATTAGTGATGTGGACTGGCACCGGTGTGAGGTCGTCAAAGACTGGTACGCCAAGATCAAGTCGCGTCCGGCGTTCCGCAGTATTCTGGCGGATCAGATTCCGGGCTTTCCGCCGCCAGCTCATTACGCCGATCTGGATTTCTGATCAGCGGCGAGGCGGGGGCCAGCCCCCGCACCCCCGGGGTATTTGGACCAAGATGAATGACTGACGCGTTGAAAGCCCAATTGGTGGCGCAGGCGCGGGCCGAGGGGTTTTCCGAGGTTCGGATCTGCCGCCCTTGGGACGTGCCGGAGGTTCCGGCGCGTTTGGAGGCGTTTGTCGCGCAGGGCTTTCATGGCCAGATGGGCTGGATGGAAGAGCGGATGTCGTGGCGCGGGGACCCTGCGGCGCTGTGGCCCGAGGCGCGGTCGGTGATTGTGCTGGGAGAGAGCTATACGCCCGAGGACAACCCGATGGACGTGGTGGGGATGCCCGATCGCGGGGCGATTTCCGTTTATGCGCGGGGCAAGGATTACCACGATCTGGTGAAGAAGCGGCTGAAGCGCTTGGCGCGCTGGCTGATCGCCGAGGGCGGCGGCGAGGTGAAGGTGTTTGTGGACACGGCGCCTGTGCCGGAGAAGCCCTTGGGGCAGGCGGCGGGTTTGGGCTGGCAGGGCAAGCACACCAATCTGGTCAGTCGGCAGATGGGGAACTGGTTCTTTATCGGGTCGGTGTTTACGACACTGGATTTGCCGGTGGATGGGGCCGAGGTGGATCATTGCGGGCGCTGTGATCGGTGTTTGCGGGCCTGCCCGACAGATGCGTTTGTTGCGCCCTATCAGATGGATGCGCGGCGGTGCATTTCGTACCTGACGATTGAGCACAAGGGGCCGGTGGACGAGGCGTTGCGCGGGCGCTTGGGGAACCGGATTTATGGCTGCGATGATTGTCTGGCCGCTTGCCCGTGGAACAAGTTCGCCGTGGCGGCCAGTGACATGCGCTATGCGGCCCGAGAGGGGACTGTGGCGCCGGAATTGCGGGAGTTGGCCGCGCTGGACGATGCGGCGTTTCGCGAGCGGTTTAGCGGCAGTCCGATCAAACGGATCGGCCGCGACCGCTTTGTGCGGAACGTGCTGTATGCTGTCGGGAATTCGGGGGATGCGTCGCTGAAAGAAGTGGCCACCGCGCTGTTAACCGACCCCGATGAGGGCGTGGCCGATGCAGCGCGGTGGGCTGCCTTACAACTAGGGTGATTCTATCCTTGTTTCGCGGCGGATACCAGAGGTCTCACTGCTCTGTCATGATAATGTTATAGGGGTTTGCCGATGGCCTCTGACGCCCCACATTAAGGCTATCCAAGCAAAGAGGAGTGGTCTGTTGGCCAAATATACCCGTGACCCCGATGCGATCGCCGCGCTGGAGCCTGATGCTTACTACGTGACCCAAGAAAGTGGCACGGAACGGCCCGGCACAGGGCGCTATCTGGGGAACAAGCAAAAGGGCCTCTATGTGGATATCGTCAGCGGGGAGCCGCTGTTCGTGTCCGCAGCCAAGTATGAATCGGGATGTGGGTGGCCCAGTTTCACCCGTCCCGTGAGCGACGAGTTCATTCAGGAATTGCGCGACACCACACACGGCATGGTGCGGACCGAAGTGCGGTCGACCTATGGCGACAGCCATTTGGGGCACGTGTTCGATGATGGCCCGCGCGATCAGGGTGGGCTACGGTATTGCATCAACTCGGCGGCGCTAAGGTTTGTCCCGCTCGAGGATATGGAGGCCGAGGGGTACGGCGACTTCGTGCCCTTGGTCGAGAAGGAGTAAGAGATATGGCACAAGAGCGCGCAGTTCTGGCGGGCGGCTGTTTCTGGGGCATGCAGGACTTGATCCGCAAGCTGCCGGGGGTGGCGGCGACCCGTGTGGGCTATACCGGTGGGGACGTGCCAAACGCGACCTACCGCAACCATGGCACCCACGCCGAAGGGATCGAGATCCTGTTTGATCCGGCGGTGATCAGCTATCGCCAGTTGCTAGAGTTTTTCTTTCAGATCCACGACCCGAGCACGCCGAACCGGCAGGGCAACGATCTGGGCATGAGCTATCGCAGCGCCATCTATTATGTGGATGCCGCGCAGAAGGCCGTCGCCGAGGATACGATCGCAGACGTCAACGCTAGCGGCATCTGGCCGGGAACTGTTGTGACCGAGTTGGAGCCTGTCGGTGATTTCTGGGAGGCGGAGCCAGAGCATCAGGATTATCTGGAGCGGTTCCCCAACGGATATACCTGCCACTTCCCGCGGCCTGATTGGGTCCTGCCCAAGCGCGACGCGGCAGAGTGATTGAAAGCCGGCCTTCGGGCCGGTTTTTCTTTGGGGTTTTGCGGGTAGAAGAGGCTCGCAGGTGCTGAGGATATCATCACCCGTGGCCTCGAAAACGAACTCGGGGCTTTGGGTCCTGACTGTCCGATTGGGTCTTTTGGACAAGGGATAGGTGAATCGCACCGATGTCGCTCAGGCGTACTCGAGCGTGTGTGGTGCAATGTCGAGAATGCCCGTGCTACGGCGCTTGTAGGCGCGACCGTGCAAGCTTGGGGTGCGCCATCTGGATACAGGGCCAGCAAAACACCTGACCGATCCAAGCAAAAGCCCCCCGCAGTGAAGCGGGGGGCCTACTCGTACTTGGGTTCACTGGGGATACATTTTTACCCGTAAGTACTCGTTAGAAACGGTAGGACATGCGCACTTGGGCCGTTGTGGCATCGGCGTCCATATTTGTGTCGTCCATGTCGATAAAGCGATGGCGCAGCACTTCGCCGCCCACGGTCACGTTGTCAGTTACTTTGTGTTCGTAGCCGAGGCCGACAAATCCGCCCTCGTTATAGCCAGCCTCTTCGAAATTGGCCGCCGCTGCGCCTGCGGTCAGATAGGGGAGGCCCTGTCCTAAATCATACCCTGCTTTGACCTTCAGGCGTGTCACATCTTGGAGAGCGTCGGCGTTGTCATCGAGCTCGATGTTGCCTGCGTCATATTCGATGCCGGCACCCAGAACGTATTTGCCAAAGTCGTAGTCATAGCCAAGGTGCACACCACCCAAGCCGCCATTGCCGTCCAGATCGACTGCGCCTTCGTCTGTGGTGACTTTACCGCCGCCGGCCTGGATACCGCCGTAGAAGCCGGTCCAGTTGCCATCCACTGCGACGGGCTCGGAGATGACGACGGGCTCGGGCTCGGTGGGTGGCGGTGTGAGAGACCCTGCCAGCACGGGGGCGGCCGAGAGAGCGATAATCGATGTCAGAGCTGCGGTCTTGATAGCCATGATCCAAACCTTTCTTCATTTATTACAAAACTAGATGCGCCGCGTATCGGCGTCGGGGCAGTACTTGGGGCGGACTAAGGCTTTGTGCAATCACAGGAAATTCACTTGTTAGGCGCAATAATGTGACCCGGATCGGCGGGAACATGTCGGTGCTGGGCGCGAATTCCGCCGAAGGGCAGGGCAGAGACAGGACGGAAATCTGGAAAAGGAATAGCGCCTTTGCTTTGGCCGCATGGGTAAAAGCTTGACCGAAAGGTCAAACAGGCGCACTTCGAACGTCATGCCCTACGAAACATATCAGCCTTTCAAGGCCATAACGCTCAAGCTCTGTTCAGTTGTCGTCTTCACGTCGATGGCGGCGATGATCAAGGCAACAGCGGATGTTGTTCCCACGGGCGAAGCGGTGTTTTTCCGCTCGGCTTTTGCGATGCCGGTTTTGTTCGGTTGGCTCTGGATGCGGGGCGCATTGCGCACGGGGATCAAGGTGCAGAGCCCGATTGGCCACGTCTTGCGCGGTTTGATCGGCGCATCGGCGATGGGCATGAACTTTCTGGCGCTGGGATTGCTGCCTCTGCCAGAAGTGACGGCGATCGGATTTGCGGCCCCTCTGCTGACCGTGGTCTTTGCTGCGCTCTTGTTGAAAGAGCGGGTCGGCCCGTTCCGTTGGTCCATGGTTCTCCTGGGTCTGGTGGGCGTGATGATCGTGCTGTGGCCGCGATTGACGGTCGACAGCGTGGCGGATGGGGCGGCGCTGGGCGCGATGTTGGTGCTGGGCTCGGCCTGTGCAAGGGCCTTGGCGCAGGTGCAGATCCGTCGACTTGTAGAAATTGATAACACGAGCGCGATTGTCTTCTGGTTCACGGTGACCACCACCGTGCTGTCTTTGATGACGGCCCCCTTTGGCTGGACGATGCCTGACGCTTTCTCGTTGGTGCTGCTGATCGGGGCGGGCCTGTTCGGGGGACTGGGGCAGATTTTGATGACGTCGGCCTACCGCTTTGCGGGGGCCTCGCTGATTGCGCCCTTTGACTACAGCGCGATGATCATGGCGCTGGGCATGGGATATTTCCTATTTGCCGAAATTCCGACCGGTCAAATGCTGATGGGGGCGCTGGTGGTGATTGCTGCTGGCGTCATGATTATCTGGCGCGAGCACCGTCTTGGTCTGCGGCGGGGCAAAGCCCGCTCTGGTATGACCCCTCAGGGTTAATACTTTTGGTTAAATTTAACCAAATGGTATTAACCATTAGTTACATAAATCACGAATCTCTCTCCTTGCGATTCTTGCAAAAACAGGCCGCAATTTGTTTGCGCCTGCGCAAAATTAGCTTTGCTTTTTAAATAAACAAAGTTGATTTAATTTTCGAAACTTTCTGATGGTCTCGTTCGTTTTTGGGGAGAAGTAAGCAAAAACAGACAGTTAAATGACGCTTCTGGATAACTTACTTCGAACGTATCGCACTCCGAACGGAGAAAAGTGGTTGACACGGTAGGGTATACCGGACGCGCCGAAGTGGGTGAAATACGTTCCTAGGGTCAACAATTTGTGGCATAGTTGGCCTATCGGTTGAGAGTGAATGGTTCCTGTTTTCGAAACTCTTGCGAGTGCACATGCAAACTTCGGCAATCCCGCTTTGAAGGTGCGCGCCCGCTAAAAAGACAAGGAACAAACCCATGCGTGTTCTTATTGCTGACGATCATGAACTGCTTCGCGATACTCTGGAGCTGTATCTCAAGCAGGAAGGCAATATCGAAACTCGTACCGCCGAAGATCTGGACGGCGCCGTCGAGCTGATCGAGAGCGAAGGGAACTTCGATCTGATCCTTCTGGACTTCAACATGCCAGGCATGAACGGCCTCGATGGCCTGAAGAAAGTCAAATCCATGCAGGGTGGCCAGCGCGTTGCTCTAATATCGGGTGTTGCCAGCCGCGATGTGGCGGAGCAGGCTCTGGCCGAGAATGCAGCAGGCTTCCTGCCCAAAACCTTGTCGGCTCGTAGCGTCGTGAACGCAGTGCGCTTTATGGCGATGGGCGAGCAGTACGCGCCTCTGGAATTCATGTCGCATCACGAAGAAGACGACAAATCCCAGCACCCGCTGGCATCGCAGCTGTCGCGCCGCGAGATGCAGGTTCTCGAAGGTCTGAGCGGTGGTCTGTCCAACAAAGAGATTGCGCGCAATCTGGATGTCCGCGAACCCACTGTGAAGCTGCACGTCAAAACGCTGTACCGCAAAATCGGTGTCCACAACCGTACGCAAGCAGCGCTGATCGCCAAAGAGTCCGGCCTGTTTTGAAAGAAAATCGGTCTTTTCAGATGGAACGTTCCGCACGTCCCCAGAGTGCCCTTTGGCACAGCAAAGACCATCGAGATGCGCCGGACATTCTAGGGCACTGATCCCTGAGATTCCGGCGCTCCCCTAGCAACGACGCTATGGGATGAATGCCTTATTTTACGGCGCACTGGCAACGAAGCCGGTCCGCGCAGGCCAAGCAGGAATTTGCTGTTTTACGAGAAGTGCTGGTGCAAAGTGCTTTTCATTGGCCTAACATCTCCACAAGCACTAGGTGTGGGGGCAATGCATACTTTATTTCGTTCAGGACTTTTGGGCGCAGCGTGTCTGAGCCTTCTGTCGACTGCGGCATCGCCCGCCATTGAAATTGATCTCTCCGTTTCGGGCGGGGATGATGCCTTGAAAGAACGTCTGAAGACGGCCTCGCGGATTTATGCCGCAGACGAGACAGAAGACGTCACTGCTCAGGATTATGCCGCCGCGGCTCTGGCGGAGTACAACACCATCGTCGGTGTGCTGTACGAAGAGGGCTATTATGGACCCACAGTCAGTGTGACACTGGATGGCACCGAAGCCAGCCAGCTGAATCCTTTCCATTTGCCGGACCAGTTCCGGACGGCGCGGATTTCTGTCGAGACGGGCCCCAAGTTTACTTTCGGCGCCGCCAATGTCGGCCCGTTGCCCGAAGGCACCGATCCCGCGCCAGAGTTCGCGGTCGGTCAGGATGCGCGGTTGGATGTGATCCGCAGCACGGGTCAAGACGCGGTGGACTCATGGCGCGATCAGGGCCACGCCAAGGCCGAATTGACCGGTCAAAGCATTGTCGCGGATCATCCGGCGCGGACGCTGGATGTGTCCTTGGGGATTACCCCCGGTCCGCAACTGAAGTTCGGTCGCCTGAACGTCGAGAACAATCGCAATGTGCGCGAAGAGCGTATTCGCGCGATCGCCGGTCTGCCGCGCTACGAGGTCTATGATCCCAAAGCGCTGGCCGATGCCGCGACCCGTCTGCGCAACACTGGCGCGTTCCGCTCTGTGGCGATGCAAGAAGCTGATGATATTCGCGACGGCGAGTTTCTTGATTTCACGGTTAACGTGGTCGAGGCCAAGCCGCGCCGCTTTGGCTTTGGGGCCGAGTTGATTTCCGACGAGGGCGTGACGCTCTCGACCTTCTGGATGCACCGGAACATTCTGGGTGGCGCAGAAAAGCTGCGTTTTGACGCCGAGCTGGCGGGGATTGGCGGCACCACGGGTGGCGAAGACCTGAACCTGAGTGCCCGTTTTGAACGTCCTGCGACCTTTGACCCGCGCAACACGTTCTTTGTGCAGTCTACGCTCGAGCGGATGGATGAACCCGAATACCTGAGCGACCAGTTCCGCACGGATGTGGGCATCTTGCGGCAGGCCAGTGACAACCTGACAATCCAGTACGGGGTGGCCTTCCGCCGCGCCACGGTCGAGGATTCCGACGGCGAGGTCAGCTACAGTCAAGTGCTGTTCCCTGTATCCGCGACCTATGACAAACGCGAAGGCGGCAGCAGCGCCACCGGTGGTTTCTATCTGAGCGGCGAGGTCATGCCGTTCTACGGTCTGAATGACACGCCCGAGGGCATTCGCAGCACTCTGGATGCCAGAACCTATTTCAGCGCGGGCGACAAGACCGTGTTTGCCCTGCGCGGGCAGCTTGGGGTGATCGAAGGTGCCAAGGTCGAAGACGTGCCAGCGGACTTCCAGTTCTATTCGGGCGGCGGCGGCACTGTCCGCGGCCAGAACTACCAGTCGCTCGGATATGGCGATGGTGGCGGCGCGACGTTCCTTGGGGCGTCGGTCGAGTTGCGCCAGGGTGTCACTGATGCGATCAGCGCTGTCGGCTTTGTGGACTACGGGTTTATCGGCGCAGAGGCCGGTTGGGACACCGAAGGCGCCGACCACGCGGGTGCCGGTTTGGGTGTCAGGTATGACACTCCCATCGGACCGCTGCGTCTGGACGTGGCCACGCCGGTCACCGGCGATGATGCAGGGCGCGAATTGGAAATTTATATCGGGATCGGACAGGCGTTTTGAGACGGATCTTTGCAGCGTTTCTGCTGCTGCTTTTGCCTTTGGGCGCGGCAGCGCAAGAGGATGACGGCCAAGGCTATCTGGAGCGACTGTTGCAAGACAGTCTTTCTGGAGCGGGACGGGATGTCCGGATCGAAGGGTTCTCTGGTGCGCTCAGTTCAAGGGCGACCATCGACCGTCTGACCATTGCCGATGATCAGGGGGTCTGGCTGGACGCACAGGGGCTTGCGCTGGACTGGAGCCGCGCTGCGTTGCTGCGGGGCCGGATCGAGGTCAACGAACTCTCTGCCGAGAGCATCTCGATGCCGCGCAAACCCATCGCCGAAGAGACGGTGGATGTCCCTGCACCAGAGGCGACAGCCTTTGCCCTGCCGGACTTGCCGGTGTCGGTGAATGTCGAAACGCTGAAAGTCGAGCGTGCCGAACTGGGTGCGGATGTGATCGGACAGGACGCGGTTCTGACCCTTGATGGCTCGGCGCAATTGGCTGATGGGGCTGGCACCGTTGCCCTTAACGCTGCGCGGACAGATGGACCCGAAGGCCGGTTCGAGGTCGATCTGGCCTATGATCCAAGTGCCAATACGGCCAGCATCCTTGTCGCTGCGACCGAAGATGCGGGCGGGATCGTCTCTGTCCTGTCTGGCATTCCGCAGAGCCCCAGCATTGATTTGCGGATCGAAGGCGAAGGTCCGGCGGATGATCTGACAGTCGACATTGCCCTGCGGACGGACAGCGCGTTGCGCCTTGGGGGCCAAGTGACCCTGCGAGGGCAGGCTTTGGATGTCGATTTGGGCGGTGACCTGCGGCCCTTGGTCGAGCCGCTCTATCATGATCTGCTTGGGGATGACGCCCGCGTTGTGGCCTCTGCGGCCAAGGCCGATGACGGCACTCTGACGCTTAGCAATTTGTCGATCAACGCGCGGGCTGCGAATGTGCAGGGGGCTGCGGTGATTGCGCCCTCTGGGCTGCCAGAGAGCATTGAATTGCAGGGCACTTTGCAGGCCCCCGACGGCACGCCGTTGACGCTGGCCGAGGATGTGACGGTCGAGAGCGTGACACTTGATGTCACCCACGATGCCGAGAGCAGCGCTGATTGGCAGGGGAATGTGGTGCTGAATGGCTTGACCCAAGCCGCGGTGACCCTGCCGCAGGCCGAGTTGATCGGCCGTGGTCAGATCACGCCTGCTTCGGGCGACACACCGCAATCCGTGACCGCGCGTTTTGATTTCCGCACCGAAGGGATGCAAATGACGGACGCTGCGCTTCAGGGCTTGCTTGGTCCCGAGGTCACTGGCGGAGTCAGCTTGACGGCTGTGGACGGGCAGCCACTGGACCTGCGCGATCTGGCGATCAATGCCTTGGCATTTGCCGCCACCGGCGCTGCGACAATCGATGGTTTGGAAAGCGGATATGACACCAAGCTTGACCTGAAGGTGGTCGCTGACGATCTGGCCAAAGCGCGCGAGTTTTCCGGTTTGGATCTGGCGGGCGCAGCAGAGTTTGCCCTGTCGGGGACTGTGGTGCCTTTGTCTGGTGCATTTGATCTGACGGCGACTGGCGATACCACCGCGCTCGAAATCGGGCAGGAGCAGGTGGACGGGCTGATCGGCGGCGATGGGGCGGTCTCGGTCAAGGTGCGCCGCGATGAAACTGGTGTCACTGTCGAAGAGCTGCTCGCGAACACCGACGGTGCGCGGGTTCAAGCCAATGGCACAATCGGCAGCGCCGAAACCGATTTCACCTTTAACAGCTTCGTCAAAGATTTCAGCCGCTTGGGTCAAGGCGGCGCAGGGCGTGCCGCGCTGGATGGCCGGATTGTTCTGGCGGGCGCAACGCTCAAACAGCTTGGTGTCGATGGCATCCTGAGCGGACCTCAGGGTCTAGTGATCCCGCTGGGGGACGATAATCTGCAGATGTCTGCGGGCCGGATCGACATCAGCGCGGGCCAAGGGCGATGGAGCGTGGACACCGACCTGACCGGCGTGCGCCACCCGCAGGGGACCGTTTCCGAAGCGTTGATCAAAGGGTCGGGCAGCTATGCTCAGACCGAAGAGGGTGTTGTTGAGACCGTGCGCGGCGCCATTGAGGCGGCTTTGACCGGTTCGAAACCTGCGGATGCCAAGCTGGCGCAGGCGCTGGGACAAGTTGTGTCCTTCCAGACCACCTTTGACTATAGCGAAGGCAATCCGCTGGTCTTTGATCCTCTGCGTTTGCAGGGGGCAGATTATGGGGCGGCTGGTGATGTTTCCGTTGATATGGAAACGCAGGTCGCGACCGTTGATCTGACGGCGAACGTCTCGAACGCCGCGCGTTTCTCCGCTTTGGCGGGGCGTAGTCTGCAGGGTGCGGCGCAGCTGGATATCACCGGTACAGTGTCCGCAGACACGGCGGATTTGACCATCAAAGGATCGGGCAGCGGGCTTGATCTAGGCGATCCTCACATCAATGGGGTGCTTGGCGGGCGCTTTGATCTGGACACCCATGTCTTGCGGGACGGGACAGCTCTGACGCTGGAGCGTCTGTCCCTGAACGGCGGCAACTTGAGCCTGACTGCCTCTGGCAGCTTGACCGACCAAGGCAAATCGCTGACCGCCGAAGGGCGGGTGCCCGATGTGGGTCGTCTTGTTCCCGATATCAGCGGGCCAGTGACGGTGTCGGCGCAGGTTGGCGGTGATGCCGAGACGACCACTGTGGATGCGACCCTGACAGGTCCGGCGGGCATGACTGCGGAAGTCGACGGGACAATCGCCAGCAGCGGCACGCTGAATTTGAGGGCAACGGGGGCCGTGCCTTTGGGACTGGCCAACCCGATGATTGCCCCGCGTCAGGTGTCCGGCGATGCCCGCTTTGATCTGGCGCTTCAGGGGCCTGCAGGCCTGGATGCGCTGAGCGGGACGGTGACCTTGGCGGACGGGCTGTTTTCAGAACCGTCCTCTGGGATCACTTTGAACAGTATTGGCGGGACTGCGACCCTTGGAAGCAGTCAGGTGCGTCTGGACCTGCGTGCAAATGGCAGTCAAGGCGGCACGATCGCAGTGACCGGGACGGCTGGTTTGACCGGCGCGTTTAATGTCGATGCGGATGTGACCATCACCGATCTGACCCTGAGCGATCCCGGTCTGTACGAAGCCACCCTTGGCGGTGATCTCAACTTCCGTGGGCCGGTTCTGGATGGCGGACGGCTCAAAGGCGATATCACTCTGAGCGAGGCGGAACTGCGCATACCTGAAACCGGAGCTGGTGCCGCGGGCAGCATTCCCGACATCACCCATCTGGGGACACCTGCGGATGTTCGGCGCACGTTGGACAAGGCGGGTCTTTCGACAACCGCAGAGCCAAGCGATCTGAACGCAGCCCCCGCTGTCGTTATTCCGATGGATGTAACGATCCGTGCGCCCTCTCGCATTTTTGTCCGTGGTCGCGGGCTGGATGCGGAACTTGGTGGTCAAATCCGTTTGCAGGGGACTTCGGCCAACATCATCCCGATCGGCCGCTTCGATCTGGTGCGTGGTCGACTGCTTCTTTTGGGGCAACGCTTTGATTTTGATGAAGGATATATCAGCCTCGAAGGGGCTTTGGTCCCAGTCATCAGGCTGGTGGTCGAAACCCAACAGGGCGAGGTTCTGACGTATATCATCGTAGATGGCGAAGCGTCGTCGCCAGAAGTGTCCTTTAGTTCCTCTCCGGAATTGCCCGAGGACGAGGTCTTGGCGCAGTTGCTCTTTGGTCGGGACATGAGCCGTCTCTCGGCGTTCCAAGCGCTGCAACTGGCAAATGCGGTTGCTGTTCTGGCGGGGCGTGGCGGCGAAGGGATCGTCTCCAAATTGCGCCAGGGCTTTGATCTGGATGATCTGGATGTAACCACCGATGACCAAGGCAATGCAGCCGTGCGTGCGGGTAAATATATCTCTGATAACGTATACACGGACGTCACAGTCGGTGCCGCGGGCAAGACCGAGTTGAACCTGAATATCGATATCAGCCCGTCCGTGACCGCACGCGGCGGTGTCGATGCCGAAGGTCAGAGCAGTGTCGGGATTTTCTTTGAGAGGGACTACTAAACTTTCGATAGGACCTTACTATCTGATTTAACGTGCATGTTATCACGCAATTAGCCGTTTAAATTGAGCAAAAGGCGCTACGCTGTTAACACTACATTAAATCTCAACTTCTTGAGGGTCCTGCCAACGTGTCACTCTTTCTGATCGCTGCTCTACCCTTCATCGGAGCATTACTGCCCGGCCTGATGATTCAAGCCGGACGCAATACCTGCTCTACGTGGACAGGTATCATTTCACTTTCTGCTCTTATCGGCTTGCTGGTGCATGCGCCTGCGGTTCTCCGCGGCGAAGTCATTACAGCCTCGGTCGATTGGATGCCCGCACTGGGCTTGAACGCCAGTTTCTATCTTGATGGTCTGGGGCTGCTTTTCGGGACGCTGATCCTGGGGATCGGGTGTCTCATCATTTTATACGCCCGGTTCTACCTGTCCTCGAAAGACCCGATGGGGAACTTCTATACCTACCTCCTGCTGTTCCAAGGTGCGATGGTGGGTATTGTTCTGTCCGACAACATCCTTCTTTTGCTGGTGTTCTGGGAGCTGACCTCGCTGTCGTCGTTCCTGCTGATCGGCTATTGGAAGCACCTGCCCGAAGGCCGCCAAGGCGCGCGGATGGCGCTGACTGTGACCGGTATGGGCGGTCTGGCCCTGATCGGTGGCATGCTGATGCTTGGGAATATCGCGGGCACCTATGAGCTGACCGAACTGCTGGAAAAGCGTGACCTGATCCAAGCGGACCCGCTCTACGTTCCGGCGCTGCTGCTGATCCTTTTGGGTGCGTTTACCAAGTCAGCGCAGTTCCCCTTCCACTTCTGGCTGCCCCGCGCGATGGCCGCGCCGACGCCTGTGTCGGCTTATCTGCACTCGGCCACCATGGTGAAGGCAGGCCTGTTCCTGATGGCGCGTCTGTACCCAGTGATGTCCGGCACCGCGGAATGGTTCTGGATCGTCACGTTGGCGGGTCTGATCACGATGGTCTTGGGCGCGCTAATCGGCATCTTCCAGAACGACCTGAAGGGACTTCTGGCCTATTCGACCGTCAGCCACTTGGGCCTGATCACCATGCTTCTGGGCTTTAGCACCGAAGCGGCTGTGATTGGTGCGGTGTTCCACATCATCAACCACGCGACCTTCAAGGCCTCGCTCTTTATGACCGCTGGCATTGTAGATCACGAGGCGCATACGCGGGACATCACCCGATTGGGCGGTTTGCGGCATCTGATGCCGATCACCTTTATCATCTCGGCCGTGGCGTCCCTGTCGATGGCGGGCATCCCGCCCTTCAACGGCTTCCTGTCCAAGGAAATGATGCTCGAGGCGGCTGCGCACACCTATTTGGGCGACAACCACTGGCTGGTGCCCGCGCTGGCGACCTTGGGTGCGCTGTTCTCGGTCGCTTATTCGTTCCGCCTGCTGATCCACACTTGGTTCGGCCCCGTGCGCGACGACTATCCGCACAAGCCCCATGATCCGCCGTTCGGCATGTGGCTGTCGCCGGCGTTCCTCGCCATTCTGGTGGTGATGATTGGTCTTTTTAGCCAAGCCGTGGTCGGCGGGTTGGTCGATGCGACCGCTGCGTCCGTCATGGGCAATGGCGCGCATCCGCATGCCCACCTGAAGCTGTGGCATGGCGTGACACCGGCGTTGTACATGTCGGGGATCGCGGTTCTGGGTGGTCTGGTGCTGCTGGCGCTGTACCGTCCGGCGAGCGGGATCTGGCATGCTGTGCCGCGTCCCGACGCAAAGGTTATCTTTGATGCAATCGTAGGCGCGGTGTCGTCTGCGGCGGCTTGGATCACCGAGACTCTGCATGATGGCAAACTGACCCGTTACGCGGCGATCTTCTTCGTCTTTACCGTTGTGGTGTCGTGGCATGCCTTCTCGGGTGGTCAGGGCGTGAGCCTGCCGCGCGAGCCGATGCAGGCTGACATCATTCCCATTATCGGATGGTTTGCATTGATCGTCGGCACGGGCGTGACCGTGTTCTACCACCGCCACCGCTTACTGGCGCTGGTCGTGCTGGGGATCATCGGTGTCATCATTTCGCTGTCGTTCAACTACCTGTCCGCGCCTGACCTTGCCCTGACCCAGCTGTCGGTCGAGGTTGTGACCATCGTTTTGTTGCTTCTGGCGCTGAACTTCCTGCCGGAGTTCACTCCGCGCGAAAGCAGTACGGCCCGCAAGGCACGCGACCTGATCATCGCGGGCGGTGTCGGTGTGGCAGTCGCTGCGCTGGCTTACACTGTGATGCTGACCGACTTTGCGATGCCGTCGATTGCGGAATACCACTTGGCCAACAGCCACGATCTTGGTGGCGGCGACAACGTGGTGAACGTGATCCTCGTGGACTTCCGTGGCTTTGATACCTTTGGCGAGATCACCGTTCTGGGGATCGCGGCGTTGATCATCTATGGCGTCACCGAAGGCCTCTTGGGTTCCAAGGTCCGCCAGAGCCTGCTGGAGCGCGTGCCCAACCATCCCGTTGCTGGCGACGAGCACCCGCTAATGATGGTTGTCGCAACCCGCCTGCTTCTGCCGATTGCGATCATGGTGGGCGTCTACATCTTCTTGCGCGGACACAACGATCCGGGTGGCGGCTTTGTTGCCGGTCTGGTCGTCGCGATTGCGTTGCTGATGCAGTACATGGCCTCGGGCTATGACTGGGCCGACAAGCGCCAGCGCTATCCTTACCATGCAACCATTGCGAGCGGTGTGATCATCGCTGCGATCACCGGTATTGGCGCGTTCTTTAACAACATGCCGTTCCTGACCAGCGACTACGGGTATTTCCAGTTCCCGCCGCTGCAAAAGTTCGAGCTGGCGACAGCCATGGGCTTTGACCTCGGGGTGTTCCTAGCGGTCGTCGGTGCGGTCATGTTGACACTAGAAAGCCTGTCGCGTCTGGCCTACCGCCGCGGCGATGTGCCGGATGAATACCCGATGGACATCAACCCGTCGCGCCAGCCCAAGAGCGAGGATCACTAACCATGACCATCGAGTTTCTTGTCGCGAGCGCCATCGGCGTCCTGACTGCAGCGGGCATCTATCTGATCCTGCGGTTTCGGACGTTCCCGGTCATTCTGGGGACATCCTTCCTGTCCTATGCCGTGAATATCTACCTGTTCTCGACTGGCCGCCTGATTGTGGGCGCGCCGCCGGTGCTGCAGGGCTACGGCGATTACACCTACACGGACCCGCTGCCTCAGGCGCTGGTTCTGACTGCCATCGTGATCGGTTTCGGCATGACCGCTGTTGTTCTGATGATCGCCCTTGCGGCGTATCTGTCGGGCGGCCATGACAAAATCGACATGCAAGACGACGCATCGGAGGACCGGGCATGAGCCACTGGATCATTACGCCGATCCTGCTGCCGACCCTTCTCGGCGCATTCATTGTTCTGTCCGTCCGCCATCAGGTGGCGCTGCAGCGGGTCTTCTCGTTGGTGGGACTATCCCTGCTGTTCATCAATGCGATCGGCCTGTTTGTCTATGCGCAGACCGGAGACATCTGGGTCTACGAATTAGGGGCGTGGCCTGCGCCCTTTGGCATCATCATCATGCTGGATCGTCTGTCCGCGCTGATGGTTCTGCTGACTTCGGTGCTGGCGATCTGTGTCATGCTCTATGCGATCGGGACGGATTGGGACAAACGAGGCAAGCATTTCCACGCCCTGTTCCAATTCCAGCTCATGGGGGTCATCGGTGCCTTCATGACCGGCGATGCGTTCAACCTGTTCGTCTTTTTCGAGATCCTTCTGATCGCGAGCTATGGTCTGATGACCTTTGGCGGAGGCACCCGCCGTCTGCAGGCGGGCACCCAGTATGTGATCTACAACCTGCTGGGCTCGACCCTGTTCCTGTTCGCTCTGGGCACGCTCTATAACGTCACTGGTACGCTGAATATGGCGGACATGGCGGCGCGTATTGCGGCGCTTGATCCAGAGCATACCGCCTTGCTGCGGGTTGGCGTGGTCATGGCGCTGATGGTTTTCGCGGTCAAAGCGGCGATCCTGCCGCTGCATTTCTGGCTGCCCGAAAGTTATGCTGCTGGCCCCGCGCCTGTGGCTGCGCTGTTCGCAATCATGACCAAGGTCGGCGCCTATGCCATTCTGCGGATGTTCACGCTGGCCTTCCCGCAGGACTCGCCCGCGATTGCAGGCAGCTATGACGTTTGGCTTTTGCCGGTGATTGTCGTGTCGCTGGCCGTCGGGATGATCGGCATTCTGGGGGCGAAATCCCTGTCCAAGATGGTCGCCTATGCTGCGATTGGCTCTGTCGGTACGCTGCTGATTGCCATCGCGCTGTTTACACCCGAAGCGACTGCGGCCGCGGTTTACTACATCGTGCACTCGACGCTGGCGACCGCCGCGCTGTTCCTGATCGTGGATCTTGTGGTGTCGCGCCGCCCGCAGTGGCAGGACGCCATCCGTCCTGACCGACCGATGCCGCAAAATGGCTTGGTCTCGGCTTTCTACTTTGCCGCCGCGATTGCGATGGCGGGGATGCCGCCGCTGTCCGGTTTCCTCGGCAAGCTGTTGATCCTTGATGCTGCTGTGGGCAATTGGTGGCTTTGGGGCGCGATCCTGATCACCTCGCTGATCGCGATCATGGGCTTTGGCCGAGCAGGTTCGCTGGTCTTCTGGAAAGGCTACGGCCTGCCCGAAACTGACGCCCCTGCCTTCGAACATCCCAAGCAGCCGCTCGCCTTTGTCGCCATCGGCGCGCTGATGGCGGGGATCGTGGCGATGACTGTTCTGGCTGGTCCGATGCACCGCTTTGCGATCCTGACCGCAACACAGCTTTATGACACCGATGCCTATGTCTCTGCCGTCATCAACAACTCGATGGAAGAGAGCATGGCCCACGAAAAAGACGGCAGCGCTCATGCCCCTGTTGATGAGAACCTGATCGACACCGAAGGCGGAGAGCACGGCACCGACCATCCAGAAGAGGCCTCTGACGGCCATGCAGGGGAGTCCCACTGATGCTGAAACGTGTCTTTCCACACCCCTATCTGACCGCCTTGCTGACGCTGGTCTGGATGCTGCTAGACAACACCGCAGGGCCGGGCGTGTTCATCGTGGGTCTGATCCTCGGGATCATCATCCCGATCATCACGGCACCTTACTGGCCTGACCGCCCTGTGTTGAAGCACCCGCTCAAGATCGCGTCTTATGTTCTGATCGTGCTCTACGACATCGTCAAATCGAACATTGATGTGGCGCTGATCGTGCTATTCAAGTCGAATGCGGCGCGTCGTCCTGCCTGGATCACGATCCCGCTGGACCTCAAAACGCCCGAAGCGATCACCGTTCTGGCGGGCACGATCACCATGACGCCGGGTACCGTGACCGCAGATGTTTCAGCCCAAGGGGGCGCTTTGCTGGTCCATTGCCTTGATGCGCCCGATCCGGACGCCGTTCGTGACGAGATCAAATCCCGCTATGAGGCCCGCCTGAAGGAGATTTTCGAATGATCATTTCGTACGCTCTGGACTTTGCCTTCATGTGCTTTGGCCTTGGCCTCTTGCTGACGCTCTATCGGGTGATTTTTGCCCCCGGCGTGGGTGACCGCGTTCTGGCGCTGGATACGATGGTGATCAACGCCATCGCCATTCTGGTGCTGCAAGGGATACGCCAAGGCACCGAGATCTTCTTCGAGGCGGCGATGGTCGTTGCGATGTTGGGTTTCGTGGGCACCGTGGCTTATGCGCGCTTTATGCTGCGCGGCAATATCATCGAATAAGGGGCATTGGATATGATTGTAGAAATCATCGTCGCGGCCTGTCTGGTCATTGCTGGCTTCTTCGGATTGGTGGGCAGTTTTGGCCTGATCAAGCTGAACCACCCCATGGCGCGACTGCATGCGCCGACCAAAGCGACCACGCTTGGGGTCGGCGGCGTTCTGATCGCCTCAATGGTCTATTCATTCGCCTACGAAGAGCATGGGTCGCTTCACGAGTTGCTGATCACGCTCTTCCTGTTTATCACCGCGCCCATTACTGCCAACTTCATTTCCAAGGCCTATTTGCACCGCCATGAACGCGAGGAAACCTTGCCCGAACCCAATGGCGATACAAACTGGGCCGTCTTGGAGCGTCCCGAGTGGAGCCCCGAGCCGGAGAAAACCCAAGAGGGCTGATCCTTGCTGACATCGCTGCCTGACACCCGCGATCTGGTTTTTGTTGGCGGGGGTCATGCCCATGCCTTGGTGCTGCGGATGTGGGGGATGAACCCGCTTCCGGGCGTTCGGCTGACCGTGATCGACCCTCAGGCGGCGGCGCCCTATACCGGCATGTTGCCCGGCCATATCGCGGGGCATTACGCGCGGGCCGATCTGGACATTGATCTGGTGCGGCTAGCGCGGTTCGCGGGAGCGCGGCTGATCATGGGGCGGGCTGTGGCGATGGACTTGGCCGCGCAGGTCGTGACGGTCGAGGGGTACGGAGTTGTGCCCTATGACGTGGCTTCGGTCGATGTGGGGATCACATCGGATATGCCTGCCTTGGCGGGGTTTGCCGAACATGGCGTGGCCGCGAAACCTCTGGGCCGCTATTCGGCCGAGTGGGCCGCGTTTCTGGAGGCTGGTGGCGGCGATGTCGCTGTGATCGGCGGCGGCTTGGCCGGTGTCGAGTTGGCTATGGCGATGGCCCATGCCTTGGGCGGGCGTGGCCAAGTGTCGATTATCGAGCGCCAAGCACTGCTGGCCGAGCAATCCCCTCGCCACCAGCGTATCCTGCGGTCGGAACTGGCTCGTTGGAAGGTTTCCATTCACGAACACACCGAAGCGGCCGAGGTTCGCCCCGATGCCGTCCTGCTGTCGAACGGCACTTCGGTCAGCGCTACGATGACCGTGGGCGCTGCGGGCGCGCGGCCTCATGACTGGCTGGCGGAAACGGGGCTGGCGCTGAAGGACGGGTTCATCCGCGTGGACGAGGCGCTGCGGACCAGCGATCCCAATGTCTTTGCCTGCGGGGATTGCTGCCATCAGGACCCGAGCCCCCGTCCCAAGGCGGGCGTCTATGCGGTCCGCGCCGCGCCTTTGCTGCTGAACAACCTGAAGGCGGCTTTTGGGGCGGGGCAAACGAAGCCTTTCCGTCCGCAGAAAACCTTCCTGAAGCTGATTTCGCTGGGGGACAAGCAGGCCTTGGCGGACAAGGGCGGGTTTGGCCCCAAGGGCGCGCTGATGTGGAAATGGAAAGACCACATCGACCAGAAATTCATGAACATGTTCCGCGACCTGAAGCCGATGGCGGGGCCAGCGGTGCCATCTGAGGTGGCCGATGGCGTGCGAGAGGAATTGGGCGGCGGCAAGCCCCTGTGCGGCGGCTGCGGGGCCAAGGTGGCCGCCGGACCGCTTCGGGCGGCCTTGGCCAATGTCACCCAGACCAGCCATCCCGATCTGGTGACGGGGCCGGGGGATGACGCGGCGATTGTGCGGATGGGCGAGGTGACTCAGGTCATCACCACCGACCACCTGCGCGCCTTCTGGGAGGACCCCAAGGTGTTCGCCCGCATCACGACGATCCATGCTTTGGGCGATATCTTTGCCATGGGCGCGCGGCCCCAGACGGCCTTAGTGAACCTGACGCTGCCGCGCATGTCCCCGCGTCTACAGGAACGGCGGCTTGCCGAGGTGATGGAGGGCATCACCGGTGCGCTGGCCGAATGCGGCGCGGCGTTGGGGGGTGGGCACACGACGCTGGGGGCAGAGCTGTCTCTGGGGCTGACGTTGACTGGAACTCTGGACAGCCCCGCGCGGACCAAGGCGGGTGCTCGGGTGGGCGACGCGCTGATCCTGACGCGGCCGCTTGGGTCCGGCGTGATCATGGCGGCCGAGATGCAGTTGGCGGCGGATGGGCGCGATGTGGCGGCCTTGCTGTCGGCGCAGGTTCAGCCGCGTATGGCAGAGGCTGAGGCGCTGCGCGGTGTGAATGCCTTGACCGATGTGACGGGCTTTGGCCTTGGCGGGCATCTGGGGGAAATGCTGGAGGCCAGCGGGTGCGGCGCGGTCATCGATTTGGATGCGGTGCCAGCCTATGCGGGCGCGCGGGAATTGCTGGTGCAGGGGCAGAAGTCCAGCCTGCATGATCTGAACCGCACCGCTGCGCCAATTGACGGGCTGATCCCGCCCGAGGCTGAAATTCTGTACGATCCGCAGACGGCGGGCGGGTTCCTAGCCGCGGTGCCACAGGACGATGTTCCGGCGCTGATGGCAGCGTTGCAGGGGGCTGGCGCGCAGCCCGCAGTGATCGGGGAATGTGTGGCGGGGCCGGCGCGGATTACCCTGCGCTGAACCCTAGACACTGCTCGGCGGCGCGGGTCAGCGCGGCCTCGTCGATGCGATCCCCGAGGTCGATTTCTCCCAGCAGGGTGAATTCATAGCGGCTGGCTGATTTCTCGTAGCGGCTGTCGTAATGCAGCTCCATCAGCTCGGCGGCCAACGTGCTGAAAGCACCGACTTTGGCCAGTTCGATCCAGTGATCCACCAGTTCGCGACTCTGGAGTTTGCGCAGGGGCTCCATGCGTTCGATCAGGGCGTTGGGGTCGTCGATCAGGTCGGCATAGGCGCGGGTCAGATATTCGGCGCGGGCCGGAATGCTGGCGTTCACCCGGATGCGGGGCGCGGCGCACATGGCGTTCCAGACCGACGGGGGCACCAAGCGGTTGCCGATTTTGCTGGACTCGGCCTCGACATAGACGGGCTTGGCCGGGTCGAGATGGGCCAGTTGCATGGCCAGATCGCCCTCGGCCATTTTTTGGCTGGGTTGTGGGCGGCTGACGGCACCAAGCAAAGAGCCGCGGTGGGCAAAGATGCCCTCGAGGTCGATGACCTGCGCACCAGCGGCTTTCAGGTGGGCCAGAAGGTCGGTCTTGGCGGTGCCGGTGGGGCCGTCGATCAGGATGAATTTGTGGGGGATCGGCTCGTCGTGCATGCTTTTGACGATGATGCGGCGATAGCTTTTGTAGCCGCCGTCGATCAGGCCAACGCGCCAGCCGACCTGCGCCAGAATGGTCGCGAAAGAGCCAGAGCGCTGACCGCCACGCCAACAGTAGACCAGCGGACGCCAGCCGCCTTGGCGGTCGTGCAGCGTTTCCTCAAGATGGCGGGCGACGTTTTTCGCGACCAGCGCGCCACCGATCTTGCGGGCATCGAAGGGGCTGACCTGCTTGTAAATCGTGCCGACCTTGGCCCGCTCCTCGTCATCAAGCACGGGCAGGTTGATCGCGCCGGGCAGGTGATCCTCAGCGAATTCGGCGGGGGCGCGGGCGTCGATGATGGTGTCAAACGGCAGGTCGCGCAGGTCGGTGAGGGCGTTCAGGGTCAGCTTCATGGCGGTGCAATCTAGTGGTTCTGCGGGCGGGGGCTAGCCCAGAAACGAAAAGCGCCCGCCGCGCTCTGCCGCAGGGGCAGGCTTGGCGGGCGCTGTCATGGCCGTGGGGCCATGACGGATCAGCTACGAACCAGAGCCTCGTACTCTTCGGCGATCTCGCGGGTGATGTCGCCGACGGTAAAGGTGTAGTCCCCGATCTGGCCAACAGGGGTCACTTCGGCGGCGGTGCCGGTCAGCCAGCACTGTTCGAAATCGGCCAGCTCTTCGGGCATGATGCGGCGTTCGTTCACCTTGATGCCTTTGGCTTCGAGCATGCCGATCACGGTCTGACGGGTGATGCCGTTCAGGATCGCGTCCGGGATGGGCGTGTGCACTTCGCCGTCCTTGACGAAGAAGATGTTCGCGCCGGTCGCTTCGGCAACATAACCGCGGTAGTCCATGAACAGCGCGTCCGAGCAGCCTTTGGCTTCGGCAGCGTGCTTGGACATGGTGCAGATCATGTAAAGACCAGCCGCTTTGGCAGCGGTGGGGATGGTCTCGGGCGAGGGACGTTTCCACTTAGCGATGTCCAGTTTCGCACCCTGCATCTTGGCGTCGCCGTAGTAGGCGCCCCAAGTCCACGCGGCTACAGCCATGCGCACGGGGTTTTTCGAGGACGCGACACCCATGTCTTCGCCCGCGCCGCGCCATGCGATCACGCGAACATATGCGTCGGTCAGGCCGTTGGCTTCGAGGGTCGCCTTCTTGGCGGCTTCGATTTCTTCAACGGTGTAGGGGATCGGCATGTCGAGCAATTTGCCGGACGCCAGCAGACGCTCGGAATGCTCGACCGACTTGAAGATTTTGCCGTTGTAGCAACGCTCGCCTTCGAACACCGAAGACGCATAGTGCAGAGCATGGGTCAGAATGTGGACGTTCGCATCACGCCATTCCACAAGCTGGCCGTCCAGCCAGATTTTCCCGTCACGATCGTCATATGCGCCAGCCATCGTCGGCATCCTTCTCTCAGCACGAAATTTGCGAAAATTGCGCCAGTCAGGTCCGGTGCGGACATAAAGTTGCGCAAATTCGAGGATTCGCTAACAGTCTGCTCTTGGAATGTCAACAAGGCTGACTTAAAAACGAAGGACACTGAAAGGCAGCGAGGGCCCCCGATGGAAGAGCGAGGACATCCCGGTTTACACAGTGGCGAAAGCCTTCTGTTTCTGACCGATGAGCAACTGCGCAAGGGCATCGAGGCAATGTTCTTTGCTTATCGCGGGTTTACGGCGGATCCGGACCGAATCCTGAGCGGGATGGAGTATGGACGCGCCCACCACCGCGCCATCCACTTTATTAACCGCAGCCCCGGGACCACTGTTAACAATCTGTTGAACACCCTTGGCGTGACCAAGCAATCGCTGAACCGCGTGTTGCGGACCTTGATTGCCGACGGTCTGGTTGAGTCGCGTGTGGGCGAGAAAGACAAGCGCGAGCGCCATCTTTACCTGACCCCAGAGGGCGAAGCGCTGGAGCAGCGGTTGTCCGATGCGCAGCGCGCGCGCATGCGCGCAGCCTACCGTGCGGCGGGTCCCGAAGCTGTGGCTGGCTTTCGCACCGTACTAGAGGCTATGATGGATCCCGACATGCGACGCCAATACCTGTCGCTGCGGGAGGAAAATACATGAGCGAACCAGCGCCACACATCCTGATTGTCGATGATGATGAGCGTATTCGCGGTTTGCTTCAGAAGTTTCTGGCGCGAAACGGTTTCTTGGTGACCACAGCTCGGGATGCGGCCCATGCGCGGCGTATTCTAGCAGGCTTGGATTTCGACCTGATCGTGATGGACGTGATGATGCCCGGCGAAGACGGGGTCAGCATGACCAAATCCCTGCGCGAGGACCGGATGACGCCGATCCTGCTGCTGACCGCCAAAGGCGAGACCGAGGATCGGATCGCGGGGCTAGAGGCGGGCGCGGATGACTACCTGCCCAAACCGTTTGAGCCCAAAGAGCTGCTGCTGCGCATGAATGCTATCCTGCGCCGGATGCCAGAGCCCGTCGAAACCGACGCTGCGCCCAAGCTGCTGCAACTGGGGCCCGTACGCTATGACATCGACCGCGGAGAGATGTGGCAGGGCGACACGCCCGTGCGTCTGACCGCGACCGAGGCGCAGCTGATGCGGATTTTTGCTGCCCAACCGGGCGAGGCTTTGACCCGCACCAAGCTGGTCGAGGAACTGGGCCGAGACAAAGGCCAAGCGCAAGAGCGCGCCGTGGACGTCCAGATCACCCGCTTGCGCCGCAAGCTGGAAGAGGACCCCAAGCAGCCGCGCTACCTGCAAACCGTGCGCGGGGCGGGGTACATGCTCGCGCCCGATTAACTCTGGTCAGGTTTTGACTGGACAGGGCGCGGGACTCGACCCATCTCAGGGAATGTGATTTTACAAAGGCAGCCGCCGCGCGTGGCTGAACCGGAAATTTATAGGGGCCTTCCGATGACCACCGATACACCCGTCAGCGAACTCAGCTTCGAAGCCGCCATGACCGAACTGGAAAAGGTTGTGGGTCAGCTGGAAAACGGTCAGGTCCCGCTGGAAGAATCGATCACCCTGTACCAGCGCGGCGCTGAGCTGAAGAAGCACTGCGAGGCCAAGCTGAAGGCCGCAGAGGAAAAGGTCGCGCAGATCACTCTGGACGGCGACGGCAACCCCACGGGTCTGAAGGCCGCCGAAGGTCTCTGATCCCTGATGCAGCAGTTTCTAGAAGGGCAGGCGCGGGCGAAATCCGCGATCCAGTCCGAGTTTGACCGTATCTTTGCGGGCCTGCCGAGCGAGCCTGTGCATCAGGCTATGGCCCACGCGGTTCTGAATGGCGGCAAGCGCCTGCGCGGGTTCTTGGTTCTCGAAGGAGCGCGTCTGCACGACGTTGATCCTGCCCGCGCAATTTTGCCCGCCTGTGCCATCGAAGCGCTGCACGCCTATTCGCTGGTCCATGACGATTTGCCCTGCATGGACGATGACGACCTGCGCCGTGGTCAGCCCACCGTCCATATCAAGTGGGACGAGGCGACCGCTGTTCTAGCCGGTGATGCCCTGCAAACACTGGCCTTTGAGCTGTGCGCCGACCCCGCTGTTGGTCCTGCCGAGGTCCGTGCTGATCTCTGTCTGACATTGGCTCGGGCGTCGGGCGCGCAGGGAATGGTCTACGGTCAAGCGCTCGATATCGCTGCGGAAACCGCCGACACGCCGCTGACGCTAGGCCAGATCACCAAGCTTCAGGATGGCAAAACTGGCGCTCTGATCCAGTGGTCGGCGGAGGCTGGCGCTCGTTTGGCGCAGGCAGACGTGACCCCGCTCTCGACCTATGCCAAGGCGCTGGGTCTCGCGTTCCAGATCGCTGACGACATTCTTGATGAAACAGGGGACGAGGCCAAGGCCGGCAAGCGCCTTCAAAAGGATGCTGAGGCGGGCAAAGCCACCTTCGTATCACTGCTCGGGCTGGATGGCGCGCGCCAACGCGCAACCGATCTGGTGACGCAGGCCTGCGACGCTCTATCTCCGTATGGTGATCAGGCCGAAAGCTTGCGGGAAGCGGCCCGTTTCGTTATCTCCCGCGAAAGCTGAAACGCCCCCAAGGAGGCGCGCCCTTATGTCGAACCGTCCCGAGACGCCATTGCTGGACCAGATCACGAGCCCTTCGGACATGAAGGGCCTGTCGGATGCACAGCTGAAACAGTTGGCGCGCGAAGTGCGGGCCGAGACGATTAGCGCGGTCTCTGAAACCGGTGGGCACCTTGGCGCGGGCCTTGGCGTGGTCGAACTGACAGTCGCGCTGCACGCGATTTGGGATACGCCAAAGGACAAGATCATCTGGGACGTCAGCCACCAGTGCTACCCCCACAAAATCCTGACCGGCCGCCGCGATCGTATCCGCACATTGCGTCAAAAGGACGGTCTGTCCGGATTTACCAAGCGTTCGGAAAGCCCATATGACCCGTTTGGCGCGGCGCATTCCAGCACTTCGATCAGCGCGGCCTTGGGCTTTAGCGTGGCGCGGGACCTGGGGGGCAACTGCCCCGAAGGCTTGGGCGACGGGATCGCTGTGATCGGCGATGGCTCGATCAGCGCGGGCATGGCCTACGAGGCGATGAACAACGCGGGCCACCTGAAAAAGCGCCTGATCGTCATTCTGAACGACAACGAGATGTCGATTGCGCCGCCCGTTGGCGCGATGTCGTCCTATCTGTCGAAACTCTATGCTGAGCGTCCGTTCCACGACCTGAAAGAGGTTGCCAAGGGTGCAGTTGGCTTCCTGCCCGAACCCTTCCGCGAGAGCGCCAAGCGCGCCAAAGATATGCTCAAGGGCATGGCCACCGGCGGGACGTTGTTCGAAGCCTTGGGCTTTAGCTATGTCGGCCCCATTGATGGCCACGACATGGACCAACTGCTGCCCGTCCTGCGCACCGTGCACGACCGCGCGACCGGCCCGATCCTGATCCACGTTCTGACCCAAAAGGGCAAAGGCTACGCCCCCGCCGAGGCCGCCGCCGACAAAGGTCACGGTGTGTCGAAATTCGATGTGGTCACCGGCAAGCAGAAGAAAACACCCTCGAACGCCCCGAGCTACACCGGCGTGTTTTCCAAGGCGCTGCTGGACGAGGCGGCCCGCGACACCAAGGTGTGCGCGGTGACTGCCGCGATGCCCGATGGCACCGGCCTGAAGCAGTTTCAGGACCGCTATCCCAGCCGCTGCTTTGACGTGGGTATCGCTGAACAGCATGCAGTGACCTTTGCCGCTGGTCTGGCTGCAGGCGGCTTACGCCCGTTCTGCGCGCTCTATTCGACGTTCCTGCAACGCGGTTATGACCAAGTAGTCCACGACGTGGCGATCCAGCGCCTGCCTGTCCGTTTCGCTATCGACCGCGCTGGTCTCGTTGGTGCCGATGGTGCGACCCACGCGGGCGCGTTCGACACCGCTTTCCTCGCTAACCTGCCGGATTTTGTCGTCATGGCGGCGGCGGACGAAGCCGAACTGGTCCACATGCTCGCCACCGCTGCGGCCTATGATCAGGGGCCGATCAGCTTCCGCTATCCTCGCGGCGAAGGCACGGGTGTCGAGATGCCCGAACGCGGCGAGATCCTCGAGATCGGCAAAGGCCGCATGATCCGTGAGGGCAAGGGCGTCGCGATCCTGTCCTTTGGCACCCGTCTGCAAGAGGTCATGCAGGCCTGCGAAGCATTGGACGCGCGGGGCATTAGCCCGACGGTGGCCGATGCGCGCTTTGCCAAGCCGCTGGACCGCGATCTGATCATGAAGCTTGTGGAAACCCACGACGCCTTGATCACCGTCGAAGAGGGCGCGATTGGTGGGTTTGCCAGCCATGTCTCGCACCTGTTGGCCGAAGAGGGCGTGTTCGACCGCGGCTTCAAATTCCGCAGCATGGTTCTGCCGGACATCTTTATCGACCAAGCCAACCCCCACGACATGTACGCGGTCGCTGGCCTGAACGCCGAAGACATTGAGGCCAAAGTGCTGGAGGTCATGGGCGTCGAGACGCTGGGAAAACGGGCCTAAGCCTCGTTCGGATCAAACGAGTGGTGGACGTGGAACGCCCGCCACGAACCCTTTTGCATCTTCAGACAGAAGGTACTGCGGACCCCCGGTTTCGGCGCGGACGCATAGCGTAGGGTCGCTGATAGCGTGGCCGTATCGCCGTGGAACCAGACCTGAGGATTGTCGATCTTTAGTGCTTCAATCGTTCCGTTGTCGAAGAACGTCTGAACGGCGGCCAGATGCGCGGGCAGGTCATCGCTGTCGCATCCGGCGTGATTGTCCCAGAATCTGACGTGATCCTCGGTATAGCAGTCCTTCAACGCGTCGATGTCGCGCGCGTAGAAAGCGTTGTTGTAGCGCTCCAGAAAACTCAGGACTGAACTACGCGGATCCTCGACCGACAGCGATTTCTGCAGACCCGCGCGATAGTCGGGATAGGCCAGTTCAACGCCGAGTTCCTCTTTGATGCGGGTGTTATCGACGCGCTTGCTCTCGGCATAGAAGCTGCGCGCCATGGGGGTCATGTCCGCGTCCTCGAACGCGATGGCGGGGGGCAGGGGCATCCCGAGCAGTTCGGCGGCATAGGCGATCACGTCTTGCGGCGGGGCGGGATCGTTGTCGCAGACGTTATAGGCGCGGCCTGGGTTGGGCTGCGCGATCGAGGCCGCCAGAACCTGCGCGATGTCGTCCACGTGGATTCGGCTGAACACCTGTCCCTTTTTGATGATGCGGCGGGCTTTGCCGGTGCGGACCTTCTCGAACGGGCCGCGACCGGGGCCGTAGATGCCCGCCAGCCGGAAGATGTGTAGGGGCAGGTTCGTGATGCTGCCCCATGCTTGCTCGGCGTTTTTGCGGGACATGCCGCGGGGCGTGGCGGGAATGAGCGGCGCGTCCTCGGTTACCCAGCCGCCGTCGTGGTGGCCATAGACGCCAGTAGTAGACAAGTAGCCCACCCACTCCAGATCGCTGGCCCGCCGCGCGATGGTGTCACGATAGAGTGCTAGGACGGGATCTCCTGCGTCCTTGGGGCCGGTCGAGACCAGAATATGGCTGCATTCCTCTAAGGCCGCGCGCACTTCGTCGCTGCCCCAGAGCAGCGGGATCACGCCGCGCGCCTCTAGCTCTGCGAAGTTCTCGGGCGAGCGGGTGGTGCCATAGACGCGCCAGCCCTGAGGGACGAGCAGGCGGTCAAGCGCTTGGGCCGAGTAACCGTGGCCAAAGGAAAGCAATGTCTTTGTCATGCCTCATGTTTGGGCGCGGCCGTGCCGCTTTTCAAGACAACTGTCGTAAGTCTGTGATCTGAAAATGTGCATTCTGCCCGTATTCTGAGCAACGCCCACTTGCGGCGCTAACGAAATTGGTCACACTCGGTACATGACACAAGCTGCTTTTAAATCCTGGCCGGACGTTGCGGCCAATCTGGTGGCCGTCGCCGCGGGGCGTGCGCCGGCTGATCTGGTTTTGAAAAATGGGCGGTGGGTGAATGTCCACACCCGCGAAGTGATTGATAACACTGACATCGCGATAAAGGATGGGCGCTTCGCCTATTGCGGGCCGGACGCCAGCCATTGCATCGGCGAAGGCACCGAGGTCGTCGATGTGGCGGGGCGCTACATGATGCCCGGCCTGTGCGACGCGCATATGCACATTGAATCGGGGATGCTGACACCTGCGGAATTTGCCCGCGCGGTGATCCCCCATGGCACGACGACCATGTTCACCGACCCGCACGAGATCGCGAATGTCTTGGGCTTGGAAGGTGTGAAGATGATGCATGACGAGGCGCTGATGCAGCCCGTGAACATCTTTACCCAGATGCCAAGCTGTGCGCCCTCGGCCCCCGGATTGGAGACGACGGGGCAGGAAATTACCCCCGAGGATGTGGCAGAGGCGATGGCATGGCCTGGGATCATCGGGCTGGGAGAGATGATGAACTTCCCCGGTGTGATTAACGCCGACCCCAAGATGCTGGCCGAGATTGCCGCGACCCAACGGGCGGACAAGACCGTGGGTGGCCACTATGCCAGCCCCGACCGAGGACCCGCATTCCACGCCTATGCGGCGGGCGGTCCGGCGGATGACCACGAGGGCACCTGCGAAGAGGACGCCATTTCCCGCACCCGTCAGGGGATGCGGCACATGATGCGGCTTGGGTCGGCTTGGTACGATGTGGAGACGCAGATCACCGCGGTCACCGAAAAGGGGCTGGACCCGCGCAACTTCATCCTGTGCACGGATGACTGCAACGCGGGGACTTTGGTGAACGATGGACACATGAACCGCGTGGTGCGTCATGCGATTGAATGCGGTTGCGACCCGCTGATCGCGATCCAGATGGCGACGATCAACACTGCGACCCACTTCGGGTTGGAACGGGAATTGGGGTCGATTGCCCCCGGCCGCCGCGCCGATCTGATCCTGACCTCGGACCTGAAGAGCCTGCCGATTGAACAGGTTTATGCCCGTGGTCAGCTGATCGCCGAAGGGGGCGAATGTCTGGTCGATTGCCCGCATTACGACTGGCCCGATACGGCGCGGAACACCGTGCATCTGGATCAGGACCGCGTGGCTGAGGACTTCGAGATCACCGCGCCCGAGGGTAAGAATACCGTCACAGCCAAAGTCATCGGTGTCGTCGAAAACCAAGCCCCGACCAAGGCGCTGACCGCAGAACTGGCTGTCACCGATGGCTTGGTGCAGGGCGATCCCGCGCAAGACATCTGCCAGATCGCCTTGGTCGAACGGCACCGCGCGACCGGGGGCGTGACCAACGGGTTCGTCAGCGGGTTCGGCTATGACAAGCCGATGGCGATGGCCTCGACCGTGGCCCATGACAGTCACCACATGATCGTCGTCGGCACCGATCGCGAGATGATGGCGCTGGCCGCGAACCGTCTGGCCGAGGTTGGCGGCGGCGTGACCCTGTTCGCCGATGGCGAGGAGAAGGCACTGGTCGAACTGCCCATCGCGGGCCTTATGTCCGACGACAACGCCGCGACCGTGGCGGCCAAAGCAACCGCCCTTGGCCAAGCCATGCAGGCCTGCGGCTGCATCCTGAACAACGCGTTCATGCAGCATTCGCTGCTGGCGCTGGTCGTGATCCCCGCCCTGCGCATCAGCGATTTGGGTCTGGTGGATGTGACCACCTTTGAAATCACGGACCTGTTTGAAGAAAGCTAAACCATAAATGAACAAGCCCGAACTACCGATCGAGACCCCCGAAAATCGGGGCCACGAATACTTTACCGATGCCAAGGCCGCAGTGGCCCGCTTGCAGGAACTCTATGACGAGGCGACAGGCTATCTGCACGACCGGTTTCAGGACCTGATCCAAGGCGCAGAGCACCGCGCCCGCTTCCGTGCGTATTACCCCGAAATCCGCTTTGTTACTTCGACCTTTGCCAAGCTCGACAGCCGTCTCAGCTTTGGCCATGTGGTCGAGCCCGGAACCTATGCCACGACCATCACGCGGCCCGACCTGTTCGCGCACTATCTAGAGCAGCAGATCGGTCTGCTGATCGAGCACCACGACCAGCCCGTCGCGATTGGTCCTTCGGAAACACCGATGCCGATCCACTTTGCGGTGCTCGGGGATGATGAGATCGTGATTCCCCAAGATGGTGCCGCGACCTTTCCTCTGCGGGATGTCTTTGATGTGCCCGACCTGAATATCACCCACGACGCCATCGTGAACGGCGAAGGGTTCACCTATCCCGACGGCGCGCGCCCGCTGGCGCCCTTTACTGCGCAGCGCGTGGACTACTCGTTGGCACGTCTGGCGCACTATACAGCGACCGACCCCAAGCACTTCCAGAACCATGTGCTGTTTACGAACTACCAGTTCTACGTCGAAGAGTTCGAAGCCTACGCCCGCCAGATGCTGGCGAACAAAGCCAGCGGCTACACCTCTTTCGTGTCGACCGGAAACGTCGAGATCACCGAAGCGGATCAGGATTTGGAAACGCCGAAAAAGATGCCGCAGATGCCGACCTACCACCTGAAAAAGGCGGACGGCAGTGGTATCACTTTGGTAAATATTGGTGTCGGTCCGTCCAACGCAAAAACGGCCACCGACCACATTGCCGTCCTGCGGCCTCATGCTTGGGTGATGGTTGGCCACTGCGCAGGGTTGCGCAACACGCAAGCCTTGGGTGACTTCGTTCTGGCCCACGCGTACCTGCGCGAAGACCATGTTCTGGATGCAGATTTGCCGGTCTGGGTGCCAATCCCTGCGCTGGCCGAAATCCAGATCGCCCTTGAGGATGCGGTAGAAGAGGTATCGGAACTCGAAGGCTACGAGCTGAAGCGCATCATGCGCACCGGAACAGTTGCCACCATCGACAACCGTAACTGGGAGCTTCGCGATCAGTCGGGTCCGGTCCAGCGTCTGTCCCAGTCCCGCGCCATCGCGCTCGACATGGAAAGCGCGACCATCGCCGCCAACGGTTTCCGCTTCCGCGTGCCCTATGGAACGCTGCTCTGTGTGTCGGACAAACCGCTTCACGGAGAGCTGAAACTGCCCGGTATGGCGAGTGACTTCTATAAAACTCAGGTTGCACGTCACCTATTGATTGGCATTCGGGCAATGGAAAGGCTGAGTGAGATGCCGCTAGAGCGTATCCATTCCCGTAAACTACGGTCTTTTGAGGAAACAGCCTTTCTCTAAACTGTGGCAAATCCGCAAAAATCTGCAATGTGGCCTTGAAAAAAAGGCCATTCAGATTGTCTTGTCCTGATATTTAGCGTTAGATGCCCCAACACGTACCCGGCGACGACTGGGAATAAAAATATACGGAGACCAGAAATGGCAAAGCCTATGACAAAAACCCAACTGGTTGCGGCTCTGGCCGAGGAGATGGGGGCAGAAAAGAAAGCAGCAGCGCAGGCACTGGACGCAGTGACCGCGATCATCACGCGCGAAGTTGAAGCTGGCGGTTCGGTAACCCTGCCTGGTATCGGCAAGTTCTACTGCCGTGAGCGTCCCGAGCGTATGGTGCGCAACCCCGCCACTGGCGAGCAGATCAAGAAAGAGGCCGACAAGGTCGTCAAAGTGACTGTTGCCAAGGCACTCAAGGACAGCGTCAACGGCTGATCCTTCTGCGGGTTCCGCAAAGGTTTCAAAGGGTCTCTGCTTGTGCAGGGGCCCTTTTCTTTTTGCATCGCTTGGTTGCGCCCGGCGCATGGCTGTCATGATGCAGCTTCCTCTGGCGCCGCGCATTCCTCTCTGGCAGGGTTCGCCGACGACCATTCCGGAGGGACCCATGGATATTCGCGCGATGCTGGCCGGATTGGCCTTTGGACTGATGTGGTCCTCGGCCTTCACCTCAGCGCGGATGATCGTGGCCGAAGCGCCGCCTCTGACGGCACTGTCCCTGAGGTTTCTGGTCTCTGGCGTGATCGGCATCGCGATCGCCTATGCTCTGGGCCAGCGCCCTCGCCTGTCCGCTGCACAATGGCGCGCGACCGTGCTCTTTGGTCTCTGCCAGAATGCTTTGTATTTGGGGCTGAATTTCATCGCCATGCAGACGGTCGAAGCATCTTTGGCCTCTATCGTAGCCTCAACCATGCCGCTCTGGGTGGCGCTGGTTGGCGTGTCCTTCTTTGGTCAAACCGTCCGTCCCATCGGCTGGCTCGGCCTGATCGCAGGGATCGCTGGCGCAGCTCTGATCATGGGAACACGCGTCCAAGCAGGTGCCGATCCCTTCGGTCTGTTGCTCTGTGCGGTGGGCGTCGCATCCCTGTCTGCGGCGACTCTGTCGGTCCGAGTCGCCTCTGGTGGGGGCAATCGCTTGATGGTTGTAGGCCTGCAAATGATGGTTGGCTCGATCGCGCTGCTTCCCTTCGCGATGATCTACGAATTCCCAACTCTCGACATCACTTTGACCCCGCGTCTGACGATTGCGTTCCTCTACACAACTCTCATTCCGGGACTTTTGGCGACCCTCGTGTGGTTCTGGCTGGTCGAGCGGATCGGAGCCGTCCGCGCCGCCACCTTCCACTTCCTGAACCCGTTCTTTGGCGTTGCCATCGCAGCCCTTCTGCTGGGGGAACAGATCGGCACCCTCGACATCGTCGGCGTAGCGATCATCGCGGCAGGCATCCTTGCCGTCCAACTCTCCAAAGAAGCGCCGCAAACAGAAAAACGCCCCGCGTAACAGCAGGGCGCCTTAAATTCATCTTTGCCGAAATACTCCGGGGTCCGGGGCAGCGCCCCGGCGCTCAGCCGATTTTCCCTTGGTTTTCGCCAACGTGACCACGGTGCAACAGCAGGTGGTCCAGGATCACACAAGCCATCATCGCCTCGCCCACCGGCACCGCACGGATACCGACACAAGGGTCATGACGGCCCTTGGTGATGATCTCCGCAGGCTCGCCCGCTTTGGTGATGGTTTTGCGGGTCGTCAGGATCGAAGACGTCGGCTTCACCGCAAACCGCACGACCACATCCTGACCGGTCGAAATCCCGCCCAAGATACCGCCCGCGTGGTTCGAGCTGTACTCCGGCCCGTTCGAACCCATATAAATCTCGTCCGCATTGGCACTGCCGGTCAGCGACGCTGCGGCCATGCCTTCGCCGATCTCGACCGCTTTCACGGCGTTGATGCTCATCATTGCGGCGGCCAGATCGGTGTCCAACTTGCCATAGATCGGCGCACCCAAACCGGCGGGGACGCCACGGGTAACAACCTCGATCACAGCGCCAACGCTCTCGCCCGATTTGCGCAGACCGTCCAGATACTCGGCCCACTCATCCGCGGCCACCGCATCCGGCGTCCAGAAGGGGTTCTGGTCGATCTGGTCCCAATCGAACCGCGCACGGTCAATGGCGTGGGGGCCCATCTGCGTCATGTAGCCCTTGATCTCGATGCCGGGCACCAGCTTGTCCAGCGCCGCGCGGGCCAAGCCACCAGCTGCCACCCGGGCCGCCGTTTCACGCGCCGAGGAACGACCGCCGCCGCGATAGTCGCGGATACCGTACTTCTGCCAGTAGGTGATGTCGGCGTGACCGGGGCGGAACTTCTCGACGATATCGCCATAGTCCTTGGACCGCTGGTCGGTGTTGCGGATCATTAGCTGCACGGGGGTGCCGGTGGTCTTGCCCTCGAAAACACCCGACAGGATCTCCACCTCGTCCGGCTCGCGGCGCTGGGTAGTGAACTTGTTCTGACCGGGTTTGCGCTTGTCCAGCCAGACCTGCAGCATCTCGGGGGTGATCTCGACGTTCGGCGGAACGCCGTCCACCGTTGCGCCCAAGGCAGGCCCGTGGCTCTCACCCCAAGTGGTGACGCGGAAGATGTGACCAAAGGTATTCAAGCTCATTGGGCTGGCTCCTGTTGCTTGGGGACGTTCGATAAAGGACGCCCGCGCCAGTGGCAAGCACGGCCCTTGCATCATGCCCCGCGCCGCTCTAGGTGTTGGGGCACCTCGGGGTGGCCGGATACGGCCTGAGATGCGGCAACGCGAACCCGTAGAACCTGAACCGGTTAGGACCGGCGGAGGGAAGGTTGGTTTTCTGGTTCACAGGTCCAAACCGTCTCCGCCCGTAACAGTAGGAGACGCCCTCATGAACAAGGCGCTTGTATTTGCAACGGGTCTGATCGCAGCCACCTCGGCAGCCGCCGAGGACAAGCCCGTGCTGACGATCTATGCCCCCGATTATTTCACTAGCGAATGGGGCCCCGGTCCCAGCATCGAACAGGGCTTTGAGGCGATCTGCGCCTGTGACGTCCAGTATCAGGCCGGCGACGTGCTTCCCCGCCTGCTGCTTGAGGGCGAACGCAACCGCGCGGATGTGGTCATCGGCCTGAACACCGACGTCAGCAAGCAAGCCCGCGAAAGCGGCCTGTTCGCGCCCCACGGTCAGGACCTGTCCGGTCTGACCCTGCCGATCGAGTGGAACGACGACACGTTCTTCCCCTTCAACTGGGGCTACACCGCGTTCGTCTACAACAACGAGAAAATGGCAAACCCGCCTGCCTCGTTCGAGGACCTGCTGAACGCGCCTGACGATGCCTACAAGATCGTCCTTCAGGACCCGCGTAGCTCGATTTCCGGTCTGGCGACTCTGCTGTGGGTCAAGTCGATCTACGGCGACAAGGCGCCCGAAGCATGGGCCAAACTGGCGCCCAAAGTGCTGACCGTGACCAAGGGTTGGTCCGAATCCTATGGCCTGTTCACCGATGGCGAAGCGGACATGGTGATGAGCTACACCACCTCTCCGGCCTATCACATCATCGCTGAGGGTGATCTGACCAAGCAGGCCGCGATCTTCCCCGAGGGTCACTATTTCATGGCCGAACTGGTGGCGAAAACCGCGACCACCCAGCAGCCCGAACTGGCGGACCAGTTTCTAGCCTACGTCCTGAGCGAGGAATTCCAGAAGATGATCCCGACCGCCAACTGGTCCTACCCGTCGGCGCTGCCGCGGGATCAGTGGCCCGATGGCTTCCGTGAACTGCCCATGCCCGACAAGGCGATCTTCTACTCCGAAGACGAAGCCGCTGCCCTGCGCGATGCCGCGCTCGAGGAATGGCTGACCGCCTTCGGGGGCTGATCCCCCTGATTGCCGCCGCGCTTGTGGGCGCGGCGGTGCTACTCCCTCTGGCCGCTGTCATTTGGCGGGCCCGGGGCCTGTCCCCTTTGGATGGCCGGTCGTGGGATGCGGTCTGGTTCACCCTGTGGCAGGCCGCCCTGTCGGCAGTGCTGTCTGTCGGGCTGGCGGTGCCCGTGGCCCGGGCGTTGGCGCGGCGCCGGTTTCGCGGTCGCTCGGCGCTGGTGGCTTTGCTGGGGGCTCCGTTCATTCTGCCGGTGATCGTGGCCATTCTGGGGCTACTGGCGGTGTTCGGCCAAAAGGGATTGCTGTCTGACGTGCTGGGGCTGCTTGGCCTGCCAGCGGTCAAGATTTACGGGCTGCACGGTGTGCTGTTGGCCCATGTGTTTTTCAACCTGCCCTTGGCGACGCGCCTGCTGCTGCAAGGATGGCAGGACATACCGGCCGAGCGGTTTCGTCTGGCTGCCACGCTGAACCTGCGCCCTTGGACGATGTTCCAGCTAATCGAATGGCCGATGCTGCGGCGGATTGCGCCGGGGGCGGCGATGGTGATTTTCGTGATCTGCCTGTCGTCTTTCGCGGTGGCGCTGACCTTGGGCGGTGGGCCCAAGGCGACGACGGTGGAACTGGCGATCTATCAGGCGTTCCGTTTCGATTTCGACATCGGCAAGGCCGCGCAGCTGGCCGTGGTGCAGCTGGTGTTGGCCGGAGGCGCGGCCTTGGCCGCCATGAAGCTGACCCTGCCCGAGGCGGGCTTTGGCGGCTTGGACAGGGTAGTGCCCCGCTGGGACGGCAGCCGCATTGCCGACGGGTTCTGGATTGCGCTGGTGGCGCAGTTTCTGCTGCTGCCTTTGGCGGCGATCGGGCTGCGCGGGGCAGGGGCCATCTCGACCTTGCCCGCGTCAGTCTGGCAGGCGGCGCTCTATTCGGTAGCGGTGTCCCTGGGGGCTGTAGCGGTGACGTTGGCGCTGGCCTTGCCGCTGGCCCTGTCCCGCCGGAAGTGGATCGAGTTGGTCGGCCTGATGGGCATTGCCAGCTCACCCTTAGTGCTGGGGACTGGACTTTACCTTATGATCAACCCGTTCATTGCGCCGTGGGATGTGGCTTTGCCTGTGACGGCTGCAGTGAACGCGGTGATGGCGCTGCCCTTTGCCCTGCGTATCCTGCGCCCTGCCGCCGCGCAGATCGAGGCGGAGCATGGCCGCTTGGCCGACAGTCTGAACCTGCACGGATGGGCGCGGCTGCGGTGGTTGGTCTTGCCACGGTTGCGCAGGCCCTTGGGGTTCGCGGCGGGTTTGACGGGCGCTCTGGCGATGGGCGATCTGGGGGTGATCACAATGTTTGCCGATCCCGATACAGCGACCTTGCCCTTGCAAATGTACCGCTTGATGGGCGCCTACCGGATGGAGCAGGCGGCGGGGGCGGCGCTGCTGCTGCTGATCCTTAGCTTCGGGCTGTTCTGGATTTTCGACCGCGGAGGGCGGATCAATGCTGACACTTGAGGGTTTGGACATCGTTCAGGACGACTTCCGCCTGACCGCCGACTGGTCTGTGCCGACCGGCGCGCGGGTGGCGATTATCGGGCCGTCCGGCGGGGGGAAATCGACGCTCCTTGGAGCGGTTTCAGGGTTCACGCCCGCTAAGGGGCGCGTTGTTTGGGAAGCCGAAGTTCTGGACGGTGTACCGCCGGGGAAGCGCCCGATTGCGATGCTGTTTCAGGATCAAAACCTATTCCCTCACCTGACTGCGGCGCAGAACGTAGGACTCGCGCTCAGCCAGCGCCGTCTAACTTCAGATCAGCAGTCCCGTGTTGATGACGCTCTGTCGCGTGTTGGGCTCAAGGGGTTCGGTGACCGTAAACCCGCGAACCTGTCCGGAGGCCAGCAGAGCCGTGTGGCTCTGGCGCGGTTGCTGCTGCAAGACCGACCACTGTGGCTCCTGGACGAGCCATTCGCGGCGCTTGGACCCGGCTTGCGATCTGAAATGCTGGCGCTAGTGCGCCAAATCGCCGAGGAAGTGGGGGCGACGGTGCTCATGGTCACGCATGATCCAGAGGATGCGAGAAAGTTCGCAGAACTGGTCGTGGTCGTTGATGCAGGGATCGCGCAAGCGCCGCGCCCGACGGCAGAAGTCTTTGACAACCCAGACGAGGCGCTGCGGCAGTACTTGGGGCGGTGATCAGACAGTTTGACACATAGGGCGGCGATCACGAGAGCAGTAACCCTATCGTCATTTTCAGGAACTGTTGCATGCTGTTTAGAATTTCCGCCGTTCTGGCCGCTTTCACTGCCGTACTTCACATCTTTGTCGGGACCTTCGACACGCTGATCCCGATGCTCGAGGCGGATTTGCCCGCGCCCGTATCAGGGACGCTACACGCCTGCTGGCACATGGTGAGCCTATTTCTTGTGGTATCTGCATGGGCATTTTGGCAGGGCAACGCCTTCGCGCGTCCAGTGGCGTGGCTTTGGCTGGGAAGTGCAGCAATCTTTGTCGCGGTCGGGATAGGACAAGGTGGTCTGGCAGGCCTGCTGGATCTGCCGCAGTGGACTTTGCTTGGGGCGGGCGGCGGCCTATACCTCTATGCTCGACGCGTGCGGCTGAGATTTGCCAAAACCGATCATTCCGCCTAATGGATGAATTGAGAGCCGGGTGACACACATCCGTGCCAAACCTTTCTAGCGAGAGATCTGCCCATGACCGCCAAGAAACGCATCGTTCTGTCCAGTGACCACGCCGCCATCGAGCTGCGTCAGGCCATCGTCAAGCACATCGAAGAGCAAGGCTACGAGGCCGTCGATATTGGTCCGACCACGCCGGACAGCGTGCACTACCCCTCGATGGGGGAGGCGGCGGCGCAGAAGATTGCGTCAGGCGACTGCGATCTGGGGATCATTCTGTGCGGCACCGGTCAGGGCATCATGATGGCTGCGAACAAGGTTAAAGGCATCCGCTGCGGCGTGTGCAACGAGACATTCTCGGCCAAGATGATCCGCGCTCACAATGACGCGCAAATCCTGTCGATGGGCGCTCGTGTGGTTGGCCTCGGGTTGGCGCTGGAGATCGTGGATGCCTTTTTGTCGACCGAGTTCGAAGGCGGCCGCCACGGCCTGCGCGTCGATATGATCAAGGCGATGGAAGACTAACCCAACCCGCCAGACTGTTTGAATAGGGCCGGTGCGGAAGCGCCGGCCTTTTTCGTGGGCACTAGGCCCAAAGAAAAAGCCCCGCCAGAGCGCTCTGACGGGGCTAATTTCATGCGTGCATCAGACGATTAGTCGTCTTTGCGGCCGTACTTGATGGGGGCCCAGATGCGCTTGTTGGTCAGGTACAGCAGAACTGCCAGAACCGCGAGGAAGATCACACCGGTCAGACCTGCGGTCTTGCGCTGCATCATCTTGGGTTCTGCGGTCCACATCAGGAACGCAGCAACGTCCTGAACTTCGTGGTGCAGTTCGTTCGAGTGACCATCGTCAAACTCAACATCTTCGCCCATCAGCGGGGGCGCCATGCCGATCCAGCTGCCGGGGTACATGTGGTTGCCGTCTTCGTCTTTACACTCGTCGGGGTAACCGCCAGCGGTGAAAACGGTGTTGTAGTAGCCGGTGAAGTCCTCGGGGGCGCATTCAGGAGCTTCTTCGTACCCGTCCAGAAGCGACGCGATGTATTCTGCGCCACCCATGCCTTTGACGATCTGGTTGATGCCCAGACCCAGAGGACCATGGAAGCCAGCGCGGCCTTTGGCCATCAGCGACAGGTCAGGTGCGTCTACAGCGTCGTTCGCGGGGAACTTGTCTGCAGGGGTTGCCGGACGGAAGTCGTCGATCGATGCGTCAAAGACTTCGATTTCCGATGCGTAGGCGCGCACCTGATCTTCGGGCAGGCCGGGACCAGTTTCATCACCCAATGTACGGATGGGTACGTAACGCAGACCGTGGCACGCCGAGCAAACCTCGGTGAAGATCTTCAGACCGCGCTGTAGCTGGTTCTGGTCGTATGCACCGAAAGGACCTTCGAACGAGAAGTCATAGTCGTGTACGTGGGCTTCGCCGCCTGCTGCCAGCGCACCCCCGGCCGACAGGCCGAGAGCAGCGATCGCAGTAAGGGTCAGTTTCCTAATCATTTGGGTCACCTTTCTTACTCGGCAGGGGTGGCGTCAGCCGACTTGCCGTAATGCGCTTTGAAGTCGTCTTCGATGGTCGCGACCGGAGTCTCGGGCTTTTCGAAGATGCCAAGCAGCGGCAGAACTACCAGGAAGTATGCGAACCAGTAGGTTGCACCCAGCAGCGAGATGTAGGGGTAGATGCCTTCGGCGGGCATTGCACCGGCCCACATCAGAACCATGAAGTCGACGCAGAGCAGGCGGAACCACCATTTGAAGGCGGGGCGATAGCGGCCCGAGCGGACGCTCGAGGTGTCCAGCCAAGGCGCCAGAGCCATAACAGCGATCGCACCGAACATCGCCAGAACACCAAAGAACTTGGCGTCGATGATGCCGAACGAGATCCAGCTGGCGAACTGAACAACCCAGACTTCCGAGTCAAACGCACGCAGGATCGCGTAGAAGGGCAGGAAGTACCATTCGGGAACGATGTGCGACGGAGTCGCCAGCGGGTTTGCTTCGATGTAGTTGTCGGGGTGGCCAAGGTAGTTGGGCATGAAGCCAACAACTGCGAAGAACACGGCCAGAACAACTGCCAGAGCGAACAGGTCCTTGATCACGAAGTAGGGCCAGAAGGGCAGAGTGTCTTTTTCTGCTTCGGCTTTCGAGGTGCGGCGCACATCAACACCCGAGGGGTTGTTGTTGCCGGTGTGGTGGAACGCCCAAATGTGGACGACAACCAGACCTGCGATCAGGAAGGGCAGCAGGTAGTGCAGCGAGAAGAAGCGGTTCAGAGCGGGCTGACCAACAGCCGATGCACCCAGCAGCCAGGTCTGGATCGATTCACCGATGAAGGGGATCGCGCCGAACAGGCCGGTGATAACTGCGGTACCATGGAACGACATCTGGCCCCAGGGCAGAACGTAGCCCATGAACGCGGTGCCCATCATCAGCAGGTAGATCAGCATACCGATGATCCAGGTGATTTCACGGGGCGCCTTGTACGAACCGTAGAACAGGCCACGGAAGATGTGCAGGTACACAGCGGTAAAGAACAGCGACGCGCCGTTCATGTGCAGGTAGCGGATGAAGTGACCGCCGTTTACGTCACGCATGATGTGTTCGATCGAAGCGAACGCCATGTCGACGTGGGGGGTGTAGTGCATCACCAGAACAACGCCGGTAATGATCTGCAGAGCCAGACAGAAGGTCAGGATGATGCCCCAGATCCACATCCAGTTCAGGTTCTTGGGGGTGGGGATCATCAGAGTGTCATACAGCAGGCCGATGATCGGCAGACGGCTGTTGACCGCTTTGGTGAAGCCGGACTTCGGCTCGTAATGGTCGTGCGGGATACCCGACATAGTTAAATCTCCTCTCCCTTAACCCAGCTTGATCGTGGAATCGTCCACGAACTCGGCAACGGGGATGTGCAGGTTCTGCGGCGCGGGTCCTTTGCGGATACGGCCAGCGGTGTCGTAGTGCGAACCGTGGCAGGGGCAGAACCAGCCACCGAAGTCACCTGCGCCGTCACCCAGCGGAACGCAGCCAAGGTGGGTGCAGACACCCATCTGAACCAGCCATTCGCCGTTTTCGTCCATTGCGCGGTTCTCGTCAGTCGCCAGAGCGTCTGCGGAATCGTTTTCGTTCCGCGCGTTGGTGTCGATCAGGTCGCCCATTTCGACGGCACGAGCAGCTTCGATCTCGGCTTCGGTGCGACGACGGATGAAAACAGGCTTACCCTGCCACAGCACGGTCATCTGCGATCCGACTTCCAGTGCGCTCACGTCCACACGGATCGACGACAGCGCTTTCACGTCTGCCGAGGGGTTCATCTGATTGACGAGGGGCCAAATAGCGGCACCTGCAGTCACCGCACCTGCGCCAGCTGTGGCGTAGTAGAGGAAATCTCTGCGGGTGCCTTCGTGATCTTCTGCGTGGGACACGAGGTTTCTCCATTCTCTTGTCGGCCGAACCCCAAAGAATGTCAGAGCAAAGCCGAACCGATACAGATTTGGGCCACGGATTGCCGCAGCCCTTGTCATCACGCGCTATTTAACGAGAGGGTTTGCATCCGTCCAGCGGACATTCGAGCGCATCTGCAGCATGACGGTCGGGAAAATGGTCCGAGTCGCCGCAAATCAACAGTTATGCGTCAGAACACCACATCTAATCAGCGGAAGGGTGCATTCAATAGCACCCGTCGGAGAATCAGTTTTGCCTGTGGTTTGAGCGATCCTGCGGTGTCGGGATGCTCAAGTGATTCTGGCGGAAATCCTGATACTTCCGTGTGGGTTAAGCCAGAAGTTGCGAGCCAGAGATACCGCGGATCGTAGCGCGCACGATCTGGCTTTCGGGTTGGTCGGTCTCGAACAGAACTTCGGTGAATTGCTCGGTCCTGCCCATGCGGGGATTTTCCAGCAAAATCGAATGCTCTCGCCCGACTTGCGACGAAAGGTGCATCTGAACGCGGCGCTCACCCGCATCCCGCAGGCGCGCAGCCCGTTCCTTGATCGCTTTGCCGTTCACTTGCGGCATCCGCGCGGCTGGCGTGCCGGGACGGGGAGAGTAGGGGAACACATGCAGCCAAGTCAGGTGGCACTCATCCACCAACTTCAGCGAGTTTTCGAAGTGCGCGTCGGTTTCCGTGGGGAAGCCTGCGATGATGTCCGCGCCAAAGGTCATCTCGGGGCGCAGCTTGATCGCATCTTCGGCAAAGCGAATGGCGTCGTCGCGCAGGTGGCGGCGCTTCATGCGCTTTAGGATCAGGTCGTCGCCATGCTGCAGCGACAGGTGCAGGTGGGGCATCAGGCGCGGTTCGGTGGCGATGGCCTGCATCAGGGCCTCGTCCACCTCAATGGAATCGATCGAAGAGATTCGCAGGCGCGGCAGGTCGGGCACCAGTTTTAGGATGCGCAGCACCAGATCCCCGAGCTTCGGGGTGGCGGGCAGGTCCGCGCCCCAACTGGTCAGGTCCACGCCGGTCAGAACGACCTCGTTATAGCCGCGGTCCACCAGTCGCTTGATCTGGTCCACCACGACGCCCGCAGGGACGGACCGCGAATTGCCGCGGCCAAAGGGGATGATGCAGAAAGTACAGCGGTGATCGCAGCCGTTCTGGACCTGAACATAGGCGCGGCTGCGGGTGCCGAAGCCGTCGATCAGGTGGCCAGCGGTTTCGGTTACGGACATGATGTCGTCGACCTGCACGCGCTCGGTCTCGCCGATAAAGTTCGGGCCCTTGGCCAAGCCCTGCCATGTCTCGGCCTGCATCTTTTCGGTGTTGCCGATGATGTGGTCGACCTCTTCCATCTCGGCAAAGGTCTCTGGCTCGGTCTGCGCTGCACAGCCGGTAACGATGATCTTGGCGTCGGGATTCTCGCGGCGGATGCGGCGGATTTCCTGACGGGCCTTGCGCACAGCCTCGGAAGTGACGGCACAGGTGTTCACCACATGCGCGTTGGACAGGCCGGCCTGCTGGCTCAGCTCTTCCATCGCGTGGGTTTCATAGGCGTTCAGACGACAGCCCAGAGTGGTGAACTTGGGCACATCAACCATTGTGAGCCTCAATGAATGCAGGGGTGAAGGTGCCGCTGAACACATGAGCGGTCAGACCTTCCATCCAGACGCCATCCTCGCGCCAGTCGATGACCAGATCGCCGATCTCGAGGCTGATGCGGACCTTGCGGCCGGTGATGCCACGGCGGGCAGCCGCTACAGCGGTCGCGCAACTGGAAGATCCAGAGGCCATGGTGATGCCGGTGCCACGTTCCCACACCCGCATCCGCAGGTGATCAGGGTCGATCAGATGCGCGACCTGAACGTTGGTGCGTTCGGGGAACAGAGGGTGACGTTCATGCGCGGGGCCAAAGGTGGTGAGGTCCACGGCCTCAGCATCCTCCACAAAGAAGGTGCAGTGCGGGTTGCCCATGCCGGTCGCGACAGGATCGCCGTCGATGGGTAGGTGCAGAGTGTCGATGTCCTGCGCGATGGGTACTTCATTCCACGCCAGCAGCGGCGCGCCCATATTCACGCGGGTCAGGCCGTTACCTGCATCTTCGCAGGGCAACAGGCCGCGCTCGGTCTCTAGCACCAGACGGTCCACGCCGCGCACGTCCATCAGATGGCGCGCGATGCAGCGGGTGGCATTGCCGCAGGTCGCCGACAGAGAGCCGTCGGCATTATAAAAGACCAGACGCGCGTCGGCGCGATCCGATTCCTCGATCACGGCCAGCTGGTCGAAACCGACGCCCGTGTTGCGGTGGGCAATCGCCGCAACCAGAGAATCCGACAGCCCACCGGGGACGTCGGTTCCATTGATCACTACGAAGTCGTTGCCTAGCCCGTGCATTTTCATGAAGGGCAGGCCGGAAGAAGCGGTCTGTGTCTGCATGGCGGGGCATATACGCCTGCCATCGGAATGAATCCAGCGGGTGACACAAAAAGTTTGCAATTCTCTATTGACCGCTGTCCCGCAAACCCATAGAGGAAGCCCCCTAAGTGGGCCGTTAGCTCAGTTGGTAGAGCAACTGACTTTTAATCAGTGGGTCGCAGGTTCGAATCCTGCACGGCTCACCACTTATCCAAAACATCGCTGTTTTCTCGTTGCTTTCAACGGGTTCACTGCGTCTTGACGTTGGTGTTAGGCGTGGTCGAAAAAGAGTCAGGATTTTGGGATTCTTCTATTGACCGCCCTGCCGCGACCCCTTAGAGGAACGCCTCAAGTGGGCCGTTAGCTCAGTTGGTAGAGCAACTGACTTTTAATCAGTGGGTCGCAGGTTCGAATCCTGCACGGCTCACCACTTACCAAGAAATCAGACACTGAACGCCAAGATCTGGCTGATCTGTGTCATGTCGCGCGCCTTGTTTGGCGATCAGTTGGTGCAGGCTGTGCAGTTCGTCGTTTGGCCAATCCGCAAAGAATCGCGCGGCGCTGCCGTGGTCGCGGCTTAGGTCCGACAGAAAGCGTGCGTTGTCTATGACGGCGGCGATCTTGGCCCCGTTGCGCACGATTCGTTTGTCCGACAGCAGGCGGTCCATATCCTCGTCGTGGTAAAAGGTCACGCGGCCCACGTCGAACCCGTCAAAAGCGGCTTCGAACCCCTCCCACTTCGAATCGATGACCTTCCAGTTGAAGCCCGCCTGAAACAGACAGCGCGCCATCATGGACAGCCAGCGGTCGTCGGGAATCGCGGTTAATTCTGCGGGGGACTTGGGGCAGGAGAGCAGGGCCTCTAGCGCCTCTGGGCCACATTTTCCGGTCTGCGGCGATGTCGTAGATGTCGTCGAATGCGCGCATGATGATCCCCCTTATCCGCAGGGTAGGGGAGCCGTGCCCACACGCCAAAGGAAAAGGGCGCCCGAAGGCGCCCCTAAGGTCAGATGTCGAACTTCACGCCCTGCGCCAGTGGCAGCTCGCGCGAGTAGTTAATCGTATTGGTGGCGCGGCGCATGTAGCCCTTCCACGCGTCCGAGCCGGATTCGCGGCCACCGCCGGTTTCCTTCTCGCCGCCAAAGGCCCCGCCGATTTCCGCGCCCGAGGTGCCGATGTTCACGTTGGCGATGCCGCAGTCGCTGCCCGCCGCCGACAGGAACATTTCCGATTCCCGCAGGTCCGTGGTGAAGATGGTCGAGGACAGGCCCGCCGCGACAGCGTTGTGCGCCTCGATCGCGTCCTCGAAGTCAGTGTATTTGACCACGTACAGGATGGGGGCAAAGGTTTCCTCCATCATCGGGCCGCACTGGCTGGGCATTTCCACGATGGCAGGGCGGGCGTAGTAGGCGTTTTCCGCGCCCGTATCCACGCGGCCCCCGCCGTGGACGGTGCCACCGGCGGCTTTGGCCTCGGCCAGAGATTTCTCCATGTTGTCAAAGGCCGCTTTGTCGATCAGCGGGCCGACCAAGGCGCTGGTTTCCAGCGGGTTGCCAACGCTGACGGATTCGTAGGCTTTGATCAGGCGGGGGACCAGATCGTCGTAAACGTTTTCATGGACGAACAGGCGGCGCTGGGTGGTGCAGCGTTGGCCTGCGGTGCCCATTGCGCCGAACGCGACCGCGCGCAGGGTCATGTCCAGATCGGCCGAGGGGCAGACGATCCCGCCGTTGTTCCCGCCAAGCTCCAGAATGCAGCGACCAAAACGCGCGGCTACCTTGGGGGCGACGATGCGACCCATGCGGGTGGACCCAGTGGCCGAGATCAGCGCAACATCGGGGCTTTCGACCAGTGCGTTGCCAACATCGGCGCCGCCGATCAGGACTTGGGTCAGACCTTCGGGCACGTCACCAAAGCGGGCCAGAGCGCGCTTCAGGATCGCGTCGCAGGCCAGCGCGGTCAGGGGCGATTTTTCCGACGGTTTCCACACGACCGAGTTGCCGCAAACCAGTGCCAGCGCGGTGTTCCACGACCAGACGGCCACGGGGAAGTTGAAGGCCGAGATCACGCCAACCACACCCAGCGGATGCCACTGCTCCATCATGCGGTGGCCGGGGCGCTCTGTCGCGATGGTCAGGCCGTAGAGCTGACGGGACAGGCCGACGGCGAAATCACAGATGTCGATCATCTCTTGCACTTCGCCTAGTCCTTCGGACGGGATCTTACCTGCCTCGATGGACACCAGTCGGCCCAGATCATCCTTGGCGGCGCGCAGTTCCTCGCCGAACAGACGGACCAGTTCACCCCGTTGCGGGGCGGGGGTCACACGCCATGCTTTGAACGCTTGCTTGGCGGTGGCGATGGCGGCGTTGGTGCTGTCGATGGTGGCTTCGGGCAGGCTACCGGTCTGCTCGCCGGTCACAGGGCTGTAGCTGGCGAGCGTGCCACCCGTATAGGCAGCCTCGTCCACGCCGAGTTTCGACAGAATCTCTGCAGCAGCTTTGGAAAGGGTCATTCGTACTCTCTTCTGTTGGGCCCTTCGCAGGGCGAAGGGAGGCGCGTCACTCTGCGGCGGCGGCGCCTGTGGTCAGTATGGAAATGCAGCGGGTGCGCGAGGCGTCCTCGATCTCTTGGTAGTGGTCGAACTCGTTCAAGACACTGGACCCGAGGTCTGCCTCGAAACGCTGTTGGTTGGGGCTGGCGGTGAACTCTTGTGCCGAGTCGTCCCCAAGGTTCGATTGGAAGATTCCAGCAGCGCTGACGGGGAGGAAATCTTCGTACACGATGGGGTCGATGCGCAGGTAGCCTGCAGCGAGCAGGGCGTCGGGATCGGTTTCGGTGACCTGCCCCGCTGACGCTGCGCCTTTGTCGGTCAGAGCCCATTCGAAATAGCCCAAGCCCTCTGCGCGAATGTCGGTCAAGCTATCAGGAAAATCTGCGAAAGCCGCGGCAAGAGTATGCATATACTCATCTGCGTTTGAGCCATCGGCAGCAGGAAGGCACTTGGCCCGAGCCGCGGTCAGCAACTGATCGTAAAGGGCACGGCCTTTGGGAGTCAGCGCCTGCCCGCGCGCTTCGATTTCGCCGAACCGTGCCGTGTGAGAGCCCTCGACCCCTTCGAAACTGACCGCTTCGGACAGAGCCTTGAAGCTGGTCTGGCGCAGCAAAATCGGGCAATTGCGACGGGGCGGGCCTTCGACGACAGCTTTTGGGGAAATGCCGTATTCAGGCATCAGGGCTTGGACACGGTCGATGTCCAGCGTGCGGGGTGTCAGGTGGTTGATGTGCGGTCCGCGAAAAGAGACCACATCTGCAATCAAGCGGTGGGCATCGTGCAGCTGCTGATAGAGCTCCGCGCTCACGTTGGCTTCGGGATGCCAGCGGAAGGTCTCGAGTGCCTCGGCGATAAAGGCGTCGGCCTGCGCATCGGTTAGTCCGCCCTGCTCTTCAGCCAGTTCAATCATCTCTAGACAGCCATTTGTGTAAATCTGGCGGGCATCGAGCACCGTTTGGGCCGTATCACGAAGGGATTGGTCCTCGATCAGGTCGAGTCGCAAAAGCGAAGTGAAGACTCGGAACGGGTTCCGGCGCAGGGCTGATTCACCCACTGGGCGGAAGGCGGTCGAGTGCACGGGCACCCCAGCCTCGGTTAAATCATAGTATCCGACTGGTTGCATGCCCATGACCGCAAAGAGCCGCCGCATGGTTGCGAGCTCTGCTGGCGTGCCAAGGCGGATCGCCCCATGGCGCTCTTCTGAGATGCGGGCCAGTTGGTCCGTATTCGCCAGGTCGTCGCGCAGGGTCCGATCTGCGTCGAGCACCTGATCATTCACCTTTGAGACGATGTCCATCAGTGTGCCATAGGCGGGCACCTCGGTGCGGTACATTTCTGACATTGCAGCAGAAAACCGGCTGCGGATGTCGTCCGCGTGGACCAGATTTGTATCGGACATCAATGACCCCTCAGTTTGGCAAGACATTTGCATCGGCCTAACACGACATGGCGATGGAATGTTGTGATCCCTTGGGCCGACATCATTCCTAAGCGGAATGATCTGCGCTTTGTTTCGCAATGTCACGGGCTGTTTGAGAGAGAAGGAGATGCCTGAAATGAAAATGACCCGACGCATCGCGTCAGGCCATTCCCATATATCACTGAAGCCGCTCTTGCTTCTTTAACCGAGCACTCGATACCATTTACCATGGAACTCATACTCGACAGCCAAACACGCTGTCGTTGGGATGGTTGTACCCAATCAACTGTCCTAAGTCTATAATACCTAAGATGCAAAAATAGTAAGTTTACGTTACGTTACCTGACGTTAACGGCAACCGCTGGTGGATTAGTAGCGCTTCAAGGTATCGCCAAAGGAAATGCGCGGCGTCAACTCAATGATTCTCTCGGGATCGGGCGAGTCAGGGTCATTCCGTGCAGCGATAATTTCGGCGGCTTTTCGGCCAATATCTGTGCGGCAGGCATCCATGGTCGCCAGTTGACGGGGCAGGCCATCCAGCAGTTCGACGCCATTGAAACCAGCCAAACCAATCTGACCAGGGATATCGATGCCCTGTTCCAGCAGCCAAAGCATCCCGCCAGCGCCGATCATGTCGTTCGAGTAGTAGATGAAGTCGAGGTCCGGTGTCCGCTCCAGCAATTGCTGAGTCAGTTCGCGTCCTTTTAGCAGAGCAGAACCACCCGAGTAGAATTCTTGATCGGCGATTTCGATGCCAGCTTTGGCCAGCGCCTCGGTGAAGCCTTCGAAGCGTTTGCGCGCGCGGTGGTCCATGGGCATTTTGGTCCCAAGGAAGCCAATCCGCTGATACCCCTGCTTAATGATTGCTTGTGCCATTTCACGGCCGGCACGGCGATGCGAAATGCCCACCATGCTGTCGACGCATTTGCCATCAACATCCATGATCTCGACCACAGGAATACCTGCTGCGACCAGCATCGCCCGCGCCGCGTCTGAATGCTCTAGGCCAGCAATGATGACCCCCGAGGGGCGCCAGGACAGCATTTCATACAGTACACGCTCTTCGGTCTCCGGGTTGTATTCGGTGACGCCGACGACGGGCTGAAGATCTGTCGCGCTCAGCACCTCGTTGATGCCGGTCATCACATTCGGAAAGACCATGTTCGACAAACTGGGAATGACGACCCCGACCAGATTCACACGCTGGCTCGCCAGAGCGCCTGCGATCTTATTGGGGACATAGCCTAAATCTCGGGCTGCTTTAAGGACGCGCTCTCGGGTTGCTTCGGACACGTCACCGCGATTTCGCAGAACGCGGCTGACTGTCATTTCGGAGACGCCTGAAGCTTCGGAAACATCACGCAGGGTAAGCGGGCGTGTCGGGGTGTTGGTCATGGCCGTTCCGTCTATTGTATCACTTCATCTTTCCCTCAACCGACCCGCGTGTCCAGAGCGAACCATTGGGCTTGCGCTATAGAGTGGTTTTGGCCACAAGAGGTCCGCGTGGCCCCGTGGCTCAACTGGATAGAGCAGCCCCCTCCTAAGGGGCAGGTTGCAGGTTCGAATCCTGCCGGGGTCACCACGTTTTTTGCAGCGCACCTTTTTAAAAAGGATGACCAGAATGGAATTTCGAGACGTCATCGAAACCTTGGGTCTAAAGGTTCCGTTCGATCCCAAGATTATCACTCCGGTGATAGAGCGCTGCATGCGGAACAATTACTACGAGCATGACGAAGTCAGGGCGTTGCGGGCTATATTGAAGGCCGGCGATCGGGTTCTTGAACTCGGGGGTGGGGTTGGATTGTGCTCTACAGTTGTCGCGAAAACGCCCTCGATCTCTCGGATCGTTGCCATTGAAGCGAACCCCGAGATGATTTCGATGATCAAAGAAACGCACAGGCTGAACGCTGTCTCGGGGCAAGTGGACGTCCGGAATTTCGTCGTGACGTCTTCGACGGAAAACGCTGTTCCGTTCTACATCCGCTCTGATTTCTGGGGCTCTTCCATGGACAAAGAGGCCGGTGTATTCGAGCGGGTTGCTCTGGTCCCTTCGGTTTCCCTCCAATCTTTGATGGCAGAAGTTTTGCCGACTTTGCTTGTCTGCGACATCGAGGGCGGCGAACTTGGCCTGTTCGACGATGTTGACCTCGGTACGATCGAGAACATTATTATCGAACTGCATCCAAAGGTTTACGGGTCCGAAGGGTGCGACCGTGTGATCTCGGTCCTCGCGGCGCAGGGCTTGCATGTCTCTCCTGTGTCCAAGGAGGGCAACTCGGTCCAGGTCTTTTCGCGGGGCTAGTCGCTCAAGACGGAACATCTGTCCTCTGGACAGATCAGTTGCCCTGTGCTCCCTATTCGAACAATTGTTCAATTCAAGTGGAGAAGCACCATGGCCCAGATCCCAAGTCTCAAAGCCAAAGACCGTCCCGATCTTGGGTCGTTCGACTGGGCCGATCCACTTCTGCTGTCGGCGCAACTGTCCGAAGAAGAGCGGATGCTGCGGGATGGGGCCCATGCTTTCGCTCAGGACAAGCTGCAACCTCGGGTCGTCGCGGCTTTCGAAGAAGAGCGGGTGGAACCCGAAATCTTCAAGGAAATGGGCGATGCGGGTCTCCTTGGCGCGACTCTGCCCGAGGAGTATGGCGGACTGGGTGCGTCATATGTCTCCTACGGTTTGATCGCTCATGAAGTCGAGCGTGTGGACTCCGGCTACCGCAGCATGATGAGCGTGCAGTCCTCGCTCGTGATCTATCCGATCTACGCCTACGGCACCGAAGAACAGCGTCAGAAGTATCTTCCCGGACTGTGCTCGGGCGAACTAATCGGGTGCTTTGGCCTGACCGAACCTGACGCGGGCAGCGATCCGGCTGGCATGAAAACCCGTGCTGAAAAAACAGACAGTGGTTACCGCCTCACGGGGTCGAAGATGTGGATCTCGAACAGCCCGATCGCGGATGTGTTCGTTGTCTGGGCCAAGTCCGACGCCCATGGCGGCAAGATCAAAGGCTTCGTTTTGGAAAAGGGCATGGCGGGACTGTCCGCGCCCAAAATCGGGAACAAACTGTCCCTGCGTGCCAGCGTCACCGGCGAAATTGTGATGGATGGGGTCGAGGTCGGCGAGGATGCTTTGCTGCCGAATGTCGAAGGCCTCAAGGGACCATTCGGCTGTCTGAACCGTGCGCGCTACGGCATCGCTTGGGGTGTCATGGGCGCGGCTGAATTCTGCTGGCACGCCGCGCGCCAGTACGGGCTGGATCGCAAGCAATTCAACCGACCCATCGCACAGACCCAGCTGTTCCAGAAGAAGCTGGCGGACATGCAGACCGAGATCACCTTGGGTCTTCAGGCCGCGTTGCAGGTGGGCCGCTTGATGGATGCAGCCGAAGCCGCGCCCGAGATGATCAGCCTGATCAAGCGCAACAACTGCGGCAAAGCGCTAGACATCGCCCGCCACGCCCGCGACATGCACGGCGGCAACGGGATCAGCGGGGAATTTCAGGTGATCCGGCATATGATCAACCTTGAAACGGTGAACACCTACGAAGGCACTCACGACGTGCATGCGCTGATTTTGGGCAGGGCGCAGACGGGGCTTCAGGCGTTTTTTTAGGATTTCGACATGTCTGAAAAAGCTGAGAGCTATCGCGGATTATTTGAGGCGTTCCCTGAACTCCATGGCGATGACGTCAATCTACAAAAAGAAGTCTATGCCCATTTTGGATCGATGTTTTCGCGGTTCGCCTTGCTAGGGTTAGGACCCATTGATTTGGTTGGTCGCGCATGATTCACCGTTCGAAAACGAGCGGTGAGTATGTCTGATCTTTTCTGGTTGAGTGATGCGCAAATGGCGCGTTTAGAGCCTTGCTTTCCAAAGTCACACGGCAGGCCCCGGGTCGACGACCGGCGGGTCCTGAGCGGCATTATCTTCATCAATCGCAACGGTTTGCGGTGGCGTGACGCCCCAAGAGAGTATGGCCCGCACAAGACGCTCTAAAACCGTTGGAAGCGGTGGAGCGACCGGGGTGTCTTCGCGCGGATCATGGCGGGGTTGGCCGCTGAGCACGGTGAGGAGACGACCGTGATGATTGATGCAACTTATTTGAAAGCCCATCGTACGGCGTCCAGCTGGGGCGTGAAAACAGGGGCGTGGACGCCTGATTGGCAGAACCAAGGGCGGCATGAACACTAAGTTGCACGCCATCCGCGACAGCCAAGGCCGTCCGATCGACCTGTTCCTGACTGCCGGTCCCGTCAGCGACTACATCGGGGCGCGTGCCCTCGTCAGTAGGCTGCCCAACATGAAGTGACTTCTCGGAGATCGCGGCTACGATGCCGACTGGTTCAGAGAAGCGTTGCAGGACAAGAAGATACATCTTTGCATCCCGGGCCGGACGCAACGCAAAACGCCCGTCCGCTACGACAAGCGCAGGTATAAGAGGCGTAACCAGATCGAGATCATGTTCGGTCGCCTCAAGGATCGGAGGCGGATAGCGACCCGTTACGACCGATGTCCACGAACCTTCTTCTCGGCAATCGCACTCGCGGCGACCGTTATCTTCTGGTTGTGAAACTCAATGAGTCCAGAGCCTAAGTTACCGCACATCAATCGCGTCCTTCGCCACCGAAAGCATATAGCCGCGCCGCGCGATACTGCGCACCAGCAGTTCGCTCACCATCTGGTTTCCCAACGCATCGCGCAGGCGCTTGATTCTGGTCGCGCCTGCAGCCTCTTCGCAGTCGGCAGAGGGTTTGCCACTGATCATGCCCTCGATTTCGGAGCCTGACAGGATGTCGTCGTCCATGCGCGCTTCGGCCAGAACGGACAGAGTCTCGATCGCGGCGGGGGTCAGCTTGAAACCCATGTCGTTCAGGTAAACCATGTTCTCGTTCCGCTGGATCACCAGCGAGCGGACCTGAATGCCCGACCGTTCGATCTGCGCCATCCGGCGGCCCAAGGTCGTCAGCAGCAGAAGGAACACCAGCGCGGACAGCAGCATCGCGCAAGAAAACACCAAGAGCACAAAGATCACCATCCGGTAGCTTGCCAGCGTGTCGGAAAAGGCGGTTCCGGACTGCGCCAGGATCTCTAGCAGTTTCAGGTCCGCGCGGCCGGTCAGGGTGTCATTCTCGACGAAAATCCGCTCGACCTGGGCGTTGAAAGCGTTGGCGTCGGGCAGGCTCAGGACTAGGAAAACGGCGGCCACGCCGAGAATCGCGATCACCACCGCGAACCCGATCCAGACGATCCGGTTTCCTTTAGTAACGAAGGAAGAAGTCACCCGCGGCGCCTTTGCGTTGTTCCAGTCCAGACTCGTCGAAGGTGCCAACGATATTCAGCAAGGTCCAGCCATCCGCTGCCAGCTTCGGCCGAAGTGCGCTTGCCGCGCTCTTTTTCGAGCACTCGCCAGACACCTGCGTCACCCCATATGCGAGGCGCAGAGGAGAGTCTTTTTTAGCCTTGTAGTCGGCGTAGCAGGCCGCCTGAGCAGGCGCTGCCAGCACCAATAGCCCGAGGGCAAAGATGATGTGTTTCATGGTCCAAAATTGCCCGATGCCCTCTATGATATGCAATAACAATCGCAGATTTCAGGGCGGTTATCCCATAGCAATGGTCTGATATTGCTCGACTTTCGGGTTTCCGGCGAGGGTGGGGCCATCAAACACACCTGCTGGCCCCTACGGAGACCTGAAAATGAACAAGATCAGCAAAACCCTGACTACTCTGACCCTTGCCACCGCACTGTTTGTCGGAGGCGCGTCGCAGCCGGTCCAAGCCGCAGAAAACAACGATGCGATCCGCGCTCTGGCGGGAATCGCGGCTTTGGCCGGCATTGCTCTGGCGGTCAATAATGCCAACCGCGCCAACGAAGCCGAGCAGCGGGCCGAGCACTACAAAGACCGTTACAAGGACGAGCGTGACCGCAATTCCTATGTTCAGACCCATGGAAGCAATCGTCCGTCGTATGGCCACAGCCAGCCAAATCATTGGAACCACATTCAGCCGCCCGCGCCCCGTCCAGCGCCTCAGGCCAACTACGGTCTGCCGCGCCGCTGCCTTAAAATCTATGACACTCGTCAGGGGAAAGACGTGGCGATGTACGGAATGAACTGCCTTGCCGCCGAAAAGGTGCGCATGCGCGATCTGCCCAACGAGTGCGTCCGCCGCGTTCGCACGGAAGATCGCGCGAATATTCTGGGATACGATCCCCGTTGTCTCAGCAACCATGGGGTCGCGCTGTCGCGTCGCTGAGCCCCCTCCAGCCACGTGATACCGCAACTGGCGGGCCTTCGGGTCCGCCTTTTTTGTGGTTGCGAGATTCGTAGGGCAGGGGCCACATGCGCCCATGACAGAGAAAACGACCCCCGACGATTCTTTCGAACGCGCCGCGATGGCGCGCAGTTTATCCCCAGTGGCTGGCGTGGACGAGGTGGGCCGAGGCCCGCTTGCCGGACCCGTGGTCGCCGCTGCTGTGATTCTGAACCCGGATGACATTCCAGAGGGTCTGAACGATTCTAAAAAGCTGACCGCCAAGCGCCGCGCCGCGATTCTCGAGGTGATTCTGGAAAAGGCGCAGTACGGGATCGGAATCGCCTCGGTCGAAGAGATCGACGAGATCAACATTCTGCAGGCCAGTTTCCTTGCCATGCGCCGCGCGGTCGAGGCTTTGCCCGTTCAGCCTGCGCACCTGTTGATAGATGGCAATAAAATCCCCCCTGAACTCAATGGTTTCTCTGAATGCATCGTCAAAGGGGACAGCCGGTCCGTGTCGATCGCGGCGGCCTCGATTGTCGCAAAAGAGCACCGTGACGGCATCATGCGGGACCTTGCAGAGCAGTTCCCCGGCTACGGTTGGGAGAAGAATGCAGGCTACGGATCCAAGGCCCACATGGATGCACTTACGCTTTTGGGCGCAACAGAGCACCATAGGCGTACCTTCAAACCTATCCACAACATCTTGTATCAAGGCAAAAACTTAACGTCCTGATTCAAAAAAGAAATTGACCTTCTGTCGGGTTTCCCACATTTTTATCCACAACTAGAGCGCACCAAGCGCCGGTGTTAGAGGCAGACAAAAATGACAAAGAATTCCAAGCAGGACGCGCAGTGCGCGCTCCCAAGGAACGCTATTTTGGGCGGTGACTGTATCGAGTTGATGAACTCGCTTCCTGAAAACAGCGTTGACCTGATCTTTGCGGATCCCCCGTACAATTTGCAATTGCGCGGCGAGTTGAACCGCCCCGATAACTCCAAGGTCGACGCTGTGGATGATCACTGGGATCAATTCGATAGCTTTGCGGCTTATGACGAATTTACCCGTGGCTGGCTGGCCGCGGCCCGTCGTCTGCTGAAGCCGAATGGCGCCATCTGGGTCATTGGCAGCTATCACAACATTTTCCGCGTTGGTGCGGCGCTCCAGAACACCGGTTACTGGATCCTGAATGACGTAGTTTGGCGCAAGTCGAACCCCATGCCGAACTTCCGCGGCAAGCGTCTGACCAACGCCCACGAGACCATGATTTGGGCGTCAAAGTCCGAAGGCGCGAAGTACACCTTCAACTACGAGGCTCTGAAGGCCCTGAATGAAGGTGTCCAGATGCGCAGCGACTGGGTTCTGCCCATTTGCACCGGCCACGAACGCCTGAAAGACGAGGAGGGCAACAAAGCCCACCCGACCCAGAAGCCCCAGAGCCTGCTGCACCGCGTGATCGTCGGCAGCACCAACCCTGGCGACGTTATTCTGGACCCGTTCTTTGGCACCGGCACCACCGGCGCTGTGGCCAAGATGCTGGGCCGCGACTTCATCGGGATCGAGCGCGAAGACAGCTATCGCGCCATCGCCGAACAGCGCATTGCCCAAGTCAAACCCTACGACAAGACCGCCCTCGAGGTGTCGACGTCGAAGCGTGCAGCCCCCCGTGTCCCCTTTGGCCAGTTGGTCGAGCGTGGCATGCTCCAGCCCGGCGACGAGCTTTATTCCACTGGCAACCGCTACAAGGCGATTGTCCGTGCGGATGGCACTCTGGTCGGCAAGGATTTCAAGGGCTCGATCCATCAGGTCGGCGCACATTACGAAGGTGCCCCCAGCTGCAATGGCTGGACCTACTGGCACTTCAAGCGTGATGGCCAGATCATTCCGATCGACGTGCTGCGCCAGCAAATCCGCGCCGAAATGGAAGGCCGGACCAACTAAACCCTAACAAGCAACACCAGTTGCCTGCGACCGCGTTTCTTTGTCATACGCGGTCTCAACTTCGCCCCGCTGGATATCCCATTCGCGGCGGGGCGCTTTTTCGAGGCGATGATGCAGCTCATCAGTGCTTACATCCGCCTGCTTCGGGCCATCTACGAAGCGTTCACACACCAATTGGTTCTGGCATTGTTTTCCGTGAACCTGCTTTTGGTGTCGATTGCCTCTGTTATCTACATGCACATCGAAGGCTGGGGATTTATCCAGGCCCTCTATTTCTCGGTCATCACGATTTCCACCGTTGGCTACGGTGATCTGGTGCCGGTTACGCCTGCGGGCAAGCTGTTCACATCGGGCTACATCTTTATCGGCGCGGGGTTCTTTTTCCTCGCCGTTGGCGCATTCGCCGAAGACGTCATCAAATATATCCGCGAGCACCGTTAACGGGGCAGGGGGTTCTGCCCTTTGTTATAGGGCTTCCAATCCTCGATTTCGGGGTAATACTTGGCCCGCCATTCCCGAACTTTGGGGTTCATCACCCGCCGCCAATAGCTTGGGATCATCGCGCCCATCGTCATGAGCGGATAGCCGTGGGGCAGTTGCGGAGCCTCATCCTCGGAATAGTTTTGCAGTAGGGGGAAGCGCCGGTCGGGCTTGTAATGGTGGTCCGAATGGCGCTGCAGGTTGATCAGCAGCCAGTTCGTCCCCTTGTGCGAGGCATTCCAACTGTGGTGGGGTTTGACGTGCTCGTACTTGCCGTCCCCCAGATGTTTGCGGGTCAGGCCGTAGTGCTCAACATAATTCACGATTTCCAGCTGCCAGATCGCGATGAACGCTTGATACAGGAATAGGCCAAGCCCGGCCCATCCGCCGATCACGAACGCCAGCGCCAGCATTGCGGCCTGCAGCGCCCAATAGCGCCAGAAGGGGTTGGATTTGTGGGTCCAAGGCAGGTCGCGGCGGGCCAGCATCGCCTTTTCCGCCTTGAACGATGACACCAGAGATTCGCGCAGCACGCGGGGGAAGAACCGGTGAAAGCCTTCGTTATATCGGGCGGTGACGGGGTCTTTGGGCGTGCCGACATAGATGTGGTGGACGCGCAGGTGCTCGCTGCGGAAGTGCGAGTACATCACCATCGCCAGCAGGATATCCCCTAGCCAGCGCTCCTTGGCGTTTTTCTGGTGCATCAGCTCGTGGGAATAGGTGATCCCGATGGTCCCCGTGATCACCCCGACGCCAAAGAACATCAGGATGCTCTCCAATGTGTTCAGGTGATCGGCGCGGGTGACGTACCAGATCATCCCGAACAGAGTCGCGAATTGCAGGGGCGGCCACATGACGGTGATCGCGCGGTACCAGAACAGGTCCGATTCGGGCGTGTCGGGGTCCGCGTTGTCTGTTTCCAGCCCGCCCACAGCGTCCAGAACGCTGAACATGTACCACGTCACAATCGGCATCAGCAGAATCGCCAAGCCCCCCGTGACCGCGCAGAACCATGCCAGCGGCAACAGCAGCACGGGCAGCCAAAAGGGCAGGGCGCGCGAGAAACGGGACACTTGTACGGGGGGAATCATGTCAGGCTCCAATCGTCATTGCGCGCAGCCTAAGCCCTTTGCAGGTCGCGTCAAATTCACGTTTTGCCGCGATCTGTGAGGTCAAAGGCCTTGCGCATGACCGTCGGCAGAGAGGCAGGGTCAAAGTCCTCGGCTTCGATAAATTCTCCGCGCTCGGGCTGGCGTTCCATCGGGACGAGGGCGGTCAGCACTGTCAGGCTCAGGTGGAAGTGGGTGAATGTGTGCTTCGCCTCTTCGTTCAGGGTCTTCCACTCGGCACGAATCGGGGGCGCGGGGGCGGGATCAGTCTCTGCCCATTCAGAGCCAGGCCATCCTAGCATACCGCCGAGCAGTCCACTCTCTGGCCGAGTTTCCAGCAAATAGGCCCCATCCACACGGCGCGCGATATAGGCGATGCCGCGACGTTTGGGCTTGGCTTTCTTGGGCTTCTTGCGGGGTAGGTCTGTGGGCGTGCCTTCTAGCCGCGCGCGGCAATTGTCGCGCCACGGGCACAGACCGCAGGCCGGATTGCGCGGGGTGCAAATGGTTGCACCCAGATCCATGACAGCCTGTGCGTAGTCTCCGGGGCGATCGGCTGGCGTCAGAGTCGCGGCCCATTCGGTCAGCTCCGGCTTCGCGTCGGGCAGTGGCGTTTGGACGTTGAAGATACGCGATATCACCCGTTCGACGTTGCCGTCGACCACAACTGCAGGCTCATCAAACGCGATCGAGGCGACGGCCGCCGCGGTATAGGGACCAATGCCCGGCAGTTTCAGCAGCTCTGCATAGGTCTGGGGGAACGTGCCCCCGTGTTCGTCCGCCACCGCGCGGGCGCATTTCAGCAGGTTGCGCGCGCGGGCGTAATACCCAAGGCCAGCCCAGTTCGCCATGACATCCGCATCCTCGGCCGCGGCCAAGTCGCTGACGGTGGGCCATTTTCCGGTGAACTTCAGGAAGTAGTCTTTGACCGCAGCGACCGTGGTTTGCTGCAGCATGACCTCTGACATCCAGATGCGATAGGGATCGGGGCGTACGCCTGCCTTGCGCTCGGCAGGGCCGACACGCCAAGGCATCTTGCGGGCGTGGCGATCATACCAGTCCAGCAATGTTTCAGATTTTGGAACCGGGATCGCCGAAGTGTCACGCATTCTTTATCCTTTGTGCCAATAGGGCTCTGGCCCTCGGGGCGCGTGTCACTAGAATAGTGCCAGACAGAAGGATGCAAGACCCATGGCCCCACGCAAGCCATCCACGCGCGGCTTTGCCCGCACCAGCAATCTGCTGACGACGCAGATTCGCCACGCAGGCGAAAAGCGTGGCTTTGCCGTGGCGCGTCTGCTGACCCATTGGTCAGAGGTCGTGGGCGAGGATATCGCCAGCATCGCTCGGCCGGTAAAAGTGGGATATGGGCGCCAAGGCATGGGGGCGACCCTGACCCTGCTGACCACCGGCGCGAACGCCCCGATGCTGGAAATGCAAAAGGACACGATCCGCAGTCGTGTGAATTCTTGCTACGGCTACAATGCAATTGCTCGGGTCTATATCACCCAGACCGCGCCCACCGGCTTTGCCGAAGGGCAGGCGCAATTCGGCCACGCGCCGAAAAAGTCCAAGCCCCAGCCGACCCCCGAAATTCGCGCCGCAGCGGCCCAAACGGCTGCTGATGTGGGCGATAGTGACCTTCGCGCTGCGCTGGAACGCTTGGCGCAGAACGTATACCTGAAGAACAAGACCCAAAACGTGAGGCCTAAATGACCCGTAAGTTGTTCGCATCCGTCCTGATCGCAGGCGCCGCCCTTGGGGGCGCGTTCTGGCTGACCAGCACGCCTGAAACCTCTTCGTCGCTGCTGCCCGCCGCAGCCTTTGCGCAAGAAGCCACCGCGGACGCTGCCACCGAAGAGGCCACTGCCGAAGCGCCCGCAGAAGCCACCGTCACCGAGATGGTGATGGGCGCGGCGGATGCGCCTGTGACCATCGTGGAATACGCGTCGTTCACCTGCCCGCACTGCAAAAACTTCCATGACGGTCCGCTGAAAGAGATCAAGAAGAACTACATCGACACCGGCAAGGTGAAGTTCATCTTCCGCGAAGCATATTTCGACCGCCCCGGCCTGTGGGCCTCAATGGTGGCGCGTTGTGGCGGCCCGCTGCGCTACTTTGGGATCTCTGACCTGATCTTCGAAAACCAGAGCGAATGGGCGCGTGCCGAATCTGCCGCTGACATGGTTGGCCATCTGCGCCGCTACGCCAAGATTGCGGGTCTGGATGACACCCAACTGGACGCCTGTCTACAAGATGCGGCCAAGGCGCAGGCTCTGGTCGATTGGTATCAGGCCAATGATGCCGAGGATAACATCACCGGCACGCCGACCTTCTTCATCAACGGTGAGAAGAAGCCGAACATGAACTACGAAGACTTCTCTGCTGCCCTCGACGAGGCGCTCGCCGAGGCCGAATGACCGCGCCTCTCGCAGGTGTAAAAGTCGTCGAACTGGCGCGTATTCTGGCCGGCCCTTGGGCCGGTCAACTGCTGTCCGATTTGGGGGCCGAGGTCACCAAAGTCGAAAGCCCCGAAGGCGATGACACCCGCCGCTGGGGCCCGCCCTTTATCGAACGAGAGGGCGACCGGAGTGCAGCCTATTTCCATTGCTGCAACCGTGGGAAACGCTCTGTCGTTGCCGATTTCCGCAGCCCCGAAGGCCAAGAAGCCGTGCGCCAACTGGTCGCCGAGGCCGATGTTCTGATCGAGAACTTCAAGGTTGGCGGGCTGAAGAAGTACGGCTTGGACTACGAGAGCCTGCGCGAGGTGAACCCACGCTTGGTCTACTGTTCGATCACCGGCTTCGGGCAGGATGGCCCCTATGCCGCGCGGGCAGGCTATGACTACATCATCCAAGGAATGTCGGGCCTGATGTCTGTGACCGGCGCCCCTGATGGGCAGCCCATGAAGGTGGGTGTCGCCGTCACCGATATTTTCACCGGCCTCTATGCCAGCAACGCAATTCTGGCGGCGCTCTATCAGCGCGACCGGACGGGCAGGGGGCAACAGGTCGATCTGGCGCTCTTCGACGTGGCGGTCGGGGTGATGGCCAATCAGGCGATGAACTATCTGGCCACGGGGGATGCGCCTCAGCGGCTGGGGAATGCCCATCCGAATCTGGCGCCCTATCAGGTCTTTGCGTGTAGCGACGGGCACCTGATCATTGCGGTCGGGAATGATGGACAGTTCGCAAGGTTCTGCGACCTGCTCGGTGTGCCTGCTTTGGCGGGGGCTCCGGATTTTGCGACCAATCCTGCACGCGTGGCCAATCGGGCCGCTCTGGATCAGGCGCTGACGCCTTTGATCGCAGGTTGGACCAAGGCCGATCTTCTGGCCGCGTGCGAGGCCCATGGCGTCCCCGCTGGTCCGATCAATGATCTGTCCGAAGTCTTTGCCGATCCGCAGATCATTGCGCGGGGGATGCAAATCGCGCCGGAAGGGCAGCCGGGTGTACGCACGCCCATCCGCTTTTCCGAAGCGGAGCTGTCACTGGACAAAGCCGCCCCAAGATTGGGTGAACACGGGGATTGAGAGGCCTTTAGGGTGTCTTTAGCCCAAGAGCGGCAAGTTTCTGATCAAGCGGCGACCAGTCCTGAACCTCTAGGCGGACAGGAAGGGTCAGGACCTTGCGCCGGAAACTCTCTGGCAGGCGGACGGCGTCCTTTTCTGTGGTTACCAGTTGCGCACCCGCCGTGCGGGCGTCGCTTTCGAGCCGTTGCATCAGGGCAGGCGTCAGTTCTTGATGGTCCGTCAGGGCTTCGGTTCGGACCAACGGCGCCCCGAGACTGCGGAGCGTGCCAAAGAACTTCTCCGGATGGCCGATACCCGCAAATGCGAGCAAAGGCATCATCGACCAGTCCATTCCTGTGCGTAGGGGTTTGAGTTGCCCCGTCATATGCGGCGTGGTGATCTGATCAAGCCACTGTTCGGCAAAGCGGGCCTGCGCGTCTGGCGCGCCGATCGACAGGGTGATGTCCGCACGGGCTTGGCCCACTGGAACCGGCTCTCGCAAGGGGCCTGCAGGAATGCAGCGTCCATTGCCGAACCCCTTGTCCGCGTCCACGACGACCACGGAGATGTCTTTGATCAAGCCGGGATTCTGGAAACCGTCATCAAGCAGGATAACGTCTGCACCCGACCGAACCGCAAGCTCTGCGCCTGCGACGCGATCCGGCGATACGTGAACCGGCGCGAAGGCTGCCATCAGCAAAGGCTCGTCTCCGACCTGCTCTGCATTATGTGTGCGCTCGTTGACGGTCGTCGGCTCCTTGACCGAGCCTCCATAGCCGCGAGACACGATATGCGGTGTGTGCCCGGCGTCGAGCAGTCGCTGGGCGATTGCAATCGTCGTTGGCGTTTTGCCTGTGCCGCCAGCGTTAATATTCCCGATACAAATCACGGGAACCTCGGCTTTGGTCCAGGAGCCTTTGGCAAGGCGGCGTGCCGTTGCGCCCGCATAGAGAGCACCCAGAGGAGCCATCAGCCGTGCCCGCCAATCGGGCTGATCGGGCGAGGTATACCAGTATGTCGGTGCTTGCATCGGGTCAGAAGGCCTTTTCGTCGAGCTGCTCTTGGATAATTTCGAGCACCTTATCAGTCACTTTCGCCCCGCGCGAGGCCACGTCCCACGCCGCGTGAGCTTGGGCGGCTGCTTTGTCCGGAGCAAGCAACAATTGCAGTCCTTGGGCCAAGGAACTGGCGTCTTTGACAATGCGCGCCCCGCCCGCGTTCACCAGCCGGCTATAGCTGTCGAGGTAGTTTCCGACATTCGGACCATACAGCAAAGCAGACCCCAGCGTCGCGGCAGGGAAGGGGTCCTGCCCCCCGTATCCCGGCACCAGAGAACTGCCGACAAAGGTGATCGGCGCAAGACGATACCAAACGCTGACCTCTTCTTCGGCATCCGCGACCACCATTTGCACATCTTCGGTCAAGGGCTCCGAGGCGCTGCGCAAAGCCACGTTCCAGCCTTGATCGCGCAGGTGCTCGGCCAGATCGGGGCCTCGTTCCAGTTCTGCGGGCGAGAGAACGCAAAGCAGGCGGTGCGAATAGCGTTTCATCTGGCGCTGCGCTTCAGCGATCATCGGCTCTTCGCCAGCGCGGGTCTGCGCGGCAAACCAGATAGGGCGCCCCATGATCTCGGTGCGCAGCTCTTCTGCCATGTCAGGGTCGATCTCGGGAATCGCGCCCCCCTCTTCGAGCCGTCCCAGAGAAATCGCCGGAGCCATCTCGCCGCGCAGGCGGTTCAAGCGACGGGCGGCAATGTCGTCCTTGCAGATGATCTGGGTGAAACACTTTGCCAAAGCTTGGATCGCAGCCCGCTGCAACCGGAAGCCGGGCGGGTCAATCTCGGCGACGTCAGCATTCACCAGCGTCACCGGAATGCCTTCTCGGTCCATGGCCCAATGCAAAGCCGGACGCAGCGGTGCCCCGCACACCAGACCGAAATCAGGTTTGAAATGCTGAACAAAGGCCGTAGTTTGCGCCACGTTTTCTTGGGGGACATCCTGCAATAGCACATTGCTCGGCAACGCGCCGGGACATCCCAACCCCTCTTGAAGGGTCAGGAGAATGGCGGGCGCAGGTTCCAGAGCCTCGAGCCTAGGGATCAGGTGCAGCAGGGACGCCAGATCCGGTGAACTGCCTGCATGCAGCCACAGCAACATCCCTTCGGGACGCGGTGCCCACAAAGTGTCGGCATCCACGCGGCGGCCAGGTTTCAGGCCAACGGCGAAGGAAAGAGCAAGGTGGCGGTACATCTGCGGGGTATAGTCAATCGGTCAGAAATCTGCGACGGCGCAGACTATGGGATTGTCGTCTCGGGTCAAGCAACCAGTCAAGCGAGTAGCAATCGTTCGCCGGTTTTACCGCAGCGCTTTGTAGATTTCCTGATGAAGCGCTGCATTCGCGGCGATCACACCCTCGCTCGCGGGGTCCGGACGGTTGAAGATCAACGGTACGTTCTTGCGGTCTGTAACCTGTGCTCCAGCCTCAGCGGCGATCAGGCTGCCAGCTGCGATATCCCATTCCCACGCATCGCGCAGGGTCAGCATCGCGTCAAAGCGGCCTTCGGCGACCAAGCACAGTCGATAAGCCAAGCTAGGGCGGTGGTGGCGGGTGATCTGGGGCAGATTGCGCCAGTTCTGCGCCTCCATATTCGGGCGGGTTGCCAGAATGTCCGCGCCAGACAAGATGCCCCGCGCTGATGTCTGTAGCGCTGATCCGTTCCGGAATGCGCCTTGGCCTGCGACGGCGGAATAGTCCAGGCCTTTGACGGGGAGGAACACATGACCCACGGTGACTTTGCCGCGATCCGCAATTGCCAGCGAATGAGACCAACTGTTCTCGCCCTGAATGAAAGAACGGGTGCCATCAATCGGATCGACAATGAACACGCGGTCCGCGCCAAGGCGTGTGGCGTCGTCTTCGGTTTCTTCGGACAGCCAGCCGTAGTCGGGGCGCGCTTCGGTCAAAAAGCTGCGCAAGAAATTGTCGACCTCAAGGTCTGCCTCGGTCACAGGGCCCGCATCGTCGGGCTTGTGCCAGACTTGCGGCGCATTGCGGAAGTGGCGCAAGGCGATCTCTCCCGCCTTTTGCGCCGCTTCGGCCAAAAGCGCCTGATCCGCCTCAAGCTCCTGCAATGGTGAGACCTTCGACAAGCAAGGAGGGGACGACGCGGCTCAGATAGGCGCGGGCATCGTTCGCGGGCGTGATCTGCATCAGCATGTCGCGCAGATTGCCCGCGAGGGTGCATTCGTTCACCGGATAGGTAATCTCGCCGTTCTCGACCCAGAAGCCCGAGGCCCCACGGGAATAATCACCGGTGGTCGGGTTGATGCTGCTGCCGATGAGAGATGTGACCAGCAGGCCAGTCCCCATTTCGCGCAGCAATTCGTCGCGCGATTTATCACCTTGGGTCAAAGCGACGTTCGATACGACGGGCGAAGGCGAAGACCCCGGGCTGCGGCCTGCATTCGCGGTAGATGGCATCCGCAATTTCCGGCCTGTGGCCAGATCAAGCGTCCAGCCCATCAGAATGCCGTCCTGCACGATGGTGCGGGCCGAAGTCGGAAGGCCTTCGGCGTCAAAGGGCCGCGATCCGGTCTGACGGGCGCGGAGGGGGTCTTCGGTGATCGAGAGCGATTTGGGCAGCACCTGACGACCAAGGTCTTCGCGCAAGAAGCTGGAGCCGCGGGCGACCATCGCGCCATTCACGGCAGACAGAAGATGACCGATCAGACCGGACGAAATCCGCTCGTCGTACATCACGGGGTAGGCGCCGGTCGGTGGTTTGATCGCGCCCTGACGTTCCACAGCGCGCTGCCCAGCGAGAGCGCCAATGTCTTCGGGGCTGCGCAGATCCGATTGGAAGGTGCGCGAGTCGCCGTCATAGTCGCGCTCCATCTTCAGGCCCTCGCCCGCGATGGCCACGCAGGACAAGCTGCGTCCGGTTCGGCCATAACCGCCGGAAAAGCCTTTGCTGGTCGCGATCCAAACGTCACGCGCGCCATAACTGGCGCCAGCGGATTGGACCTGCGTCACCCCGTCCTGAGCCATGGCGGCTGCTTCGGCGCGGCGTGCGTCCTCTTGCAGCTCTGCGGCCGACGGTTCCACCGTGGGATCGGCCAGTTCGAGCGCTGCGACATCCCATTCACTCGCAAACTCCGAAGGGTCGGCAAGCCCGATATAGGGGTCTTCGGGGGCTTCTTTGGCCATGGCCACGGCCCGAGCCGCCAGAGTCTCGATCGTGGCGGCGCTTGTGTCAGAGGCCGAAACATTGGCCTGACGCTGCCCGATCATGACGCGCAGTCCGATGTCGATCCCTTCGGACCGTTCTGCCTGCTCCAGCTTGCCCTGCCGCACATCGATTTCCACTGATGTGCCGTGCAAAGCCATCGCGTCGGCGCTGTCTGCGCCAGCCCGCTTGGCTGCGTCAAGCAATTGCTGGGTGAGGGTCTCTAGCCGCTGCGTCATTCGGTACCTCCGATCTTAGGGTTCTGAGGTAGCCTGCAAGGCGTTCGCTTGCAAGGTTGCCCCCCTCTGCAAAGAAGGGGGCGGGGGTTTCAGATCAACGGATGCGTTGACCGTTGGCCAAAATCTGGCCGCCTTCTTTGATCTCGATGGTCGAGGTCAGGGTGTCCTGTGCTTCGACAACAGTGAACATCGACAGCATCATGCGGGGGCCCATCAGCTGTTCGGGCGGCAGAATGCCCATCTGGCCAAGGTTATCCAGCAAACCGTTCAGACCCACGGCGCGCAGTGCAATCTTGCCTTCGGGACGCGGAAAGCCGTTGAAGGTTTCTAGGTCTGTGTTGTCGAACGCCATGTCGCCAGTGCCGGTGATCATTGCGCCTGCGGCGGTGATTTCCAACTCGGTCAGGCTCAGGTTGTCGAGCGTGACAGGTGGGTTACCCTCTTCGAACATGGTCTGGATCTGGGCCGACTGTGCCGGGTCAAACAGCGGCGCTTTCAGAATCGCGTCGCCCTCCAGCCCAACTGCGACCGTTGCCGGAATGCGGGGCAGAACCTTGGCGGGATCGAAAATATCCCACAGAGCGTCAGACATCGTGAAGTCACGCAGAGCAAAGCCAAGCGCCACAGGCGCGGGCCCTTCGCCGGGCAGGATGGGGCTGGCTGCGTTGATGCTATACTCTGCGATCTGTACTTCGATCGGCTGCGGGAAGGCGTTCACCTGCACGACCGCCTGAACGTCGCGCACCAAAGCGTCATAGGTCAGACCATCGGCGTTCGCATTGCTGGACGTCGAACTGCCAGAAGACTTCAGAGACACTGCAAACGGGCTGCCGTCTGCAGAGCCGCTCACGTTCATGATGCCTGAACCGGTGGTGACGTCGAACGACATGGACCCGCCAGCCTCGGCCATCCGATGGAAGTCCTGCAGCGCGGCGTTCTCGCCCTCGCTGTTCGACGTGAACGAGATGGTATCAATCAATGCGTCGACTTTGACTTTTTCTCCGGTTTCGGGATCGGTCAGACCCAGATCCACTTGGATATTCTCGACGTCGTAGGCCTGTTCCATGCCATCGGGACGCAAATCGGTCGTGCCGCTCATGCCGTTGAACGACAGCTCGAACATCGCGTCGTCCATCTTTTTGCCGTTGACCAACATCTCATCGAGGCCGACAGCCACGGACTCGGCATTGTAAGTCGTGGTCATGTCATCGGGTGTGCCGCTGACAATCATGGTCGCACCGATCTGGCGGATATAAAGGTCAATATCCAGCTTTTCGTCTTCGTCGGTAATCGACATCTGCCCATCGTATTCGGGCGAGGTGGTAACAGTCACAGTGCCGTCGCCGTTGTCCGACAAAGCGATACTCGGCACGATAAAGGTGAAAGAGCCGTCCGAATTTGTCTGCGAGACCTGCAGGTCAGTGATGGTGAGCGTGTCACCGGTCTGCTCTTCGCTGGCCGCGGTGTAGCCGCCGTAGGCTGCATTGATTGCCGACTGCATGCCGGACCACACCTCTTCGGGGGTGACATCTGCGGCTGCGGCTGTGGCCAGTGCGCTCCATGCGACTGACGCACCCAGCAATACACGATTGGTCATAACGTACCTTTCGATTTAGCGTTATTCCGCCCGACCTTCGGCTCTATCTCGCGAAATCGTCAAGGCTGATTTTCTGGACCTCAACCTAGGGGTTTATTACGAATGTTCAAAGTACATCAGGAGGATCTCATGGCAGACTTGGCTGGAAAGTGCGTATTTGTGACCGGAGCAAGCCGCGGGATCGGGGCCGCTGCGGCACGGGAATTCGCGGCTCAGGGGGCGAATGTGGTCCTTGCCGCGCGCAAGGGGGACGAAATTGCAGAGATTGCGGGTGAAATTGGCCGTCAGGCACTGGCCGTCCCCTGCGACGTCAGCCGCTATTGGGAGGTCGAGGCCGCCATTCAGGCCGCTGTCGGGACCTTTGGCAGTTTGGACGTTCTGGTCGGCAACGCAGGCGTGATCGACCCCATCGGCCACATGCAGGCCAACGACCCTGACGCTTGGGGGCACCTGATCGACATCAACGTCAAAGGCGTCTTTCACGGGATGCACGCGGCCTTGCCGATCATGAAGGCTCAGGGCGGCGGGTCCATCCTGACCATCAGCTCCGGCGCAGCCTCGCGTCCTGTCGAAGGCTGGAGCGCCTATTGCGCGTCCAAAGCCGCCGCCCAGATGCTGACCCGCTCGCTCGATTTTGAAGAGCGGGAAAACGGCATCCGCGCCATCGGTCTTTCACCCGGCACCGTGGCGACGGACATGCAGCGCGACATCAAGGCCAGTGGCATTAACGCGGTCAGTCAGCTTGATTGGTCAGAACATATCCCTGCCGAGTGGCCCGCCAAAGCCCTCGTCTGGATGTGCAGCGCCGAGGCCGATGACTGGCTCGGCGGGGAAATCTCTCTGCGGGATGAGGACATCCGGCGCAAGGTAGGACTGATATGATCGACATAGCCCGCGACGGCGACCTCTGGACCATCCGCATCAACCGCCCCGACAAGGCGAACTCTCTGACCAAAGAGATGCTGGTCACGCTGGCGGACACCTTTGAGGCCGCCAAAGACGCCCGCGCCGTAATCCTCACCGGCGAAGGCAAGGTGTTTAGCGCAGGCGCCGATCTGGACGAAGCCCGTGCGGGTCTGGCGGTCGATACTGTTTGGGAACGTCTGTCCTCAGCGGTCGCGGCGGTTCAGGGTCTGACGGTCGCGGCGCTGAACGGCACCTTGGCTGGCGGCGCGATGGGCATGGCACTGGCCTGCGACCTGCGAATCGCCGTCCCCACAGCCAAATTCTTTTATCCGGTGATGAAGCTCGGGTTCATGCCGCAGCCCAGCGACCCCGTGCGTATGGCCAAACTGATCGGCCCGTCTCGGACGAAACTGATCCTGATGGGCGGTCAGAAAATCACAGCAGATGAGGCCTTTTCCTTTGGCCTCGTGGATCGTTTGGTCGCGCCAGACGCTTTGATGGACGAGGCGCAGGCCCTTGTTCAGGACACACTGACGGCCAAACCAGAGATCGCCATGGGCATCAAGGAACTCTGCCGCCGCTAATCCCAGACAAAGCAAAGGCCCGAAGGGAATTTCCCTCGGGCCTTCCGCGAGCGGCGGCTTCTTTCGAAGTCAGATCGCAGAGCTGTGGCCAGCTTTGCTCAGATCATAGGCGTCAAAGTCGCGTGCGATGATGCGGGTCATGGCGCGGGCCTCGGGCTTGATGGTCAGCTGTGTCCCCACAACCTCGATCATGCCTTCGTATTTGGTGACCACCTCGTCGTAGTAGGCCCGTAGCGCGGCGGTCCCCAAACCATAGTCCCGCTGCAATTCATCGCCATCGATCCCGAAGGTGCACATCAGCATCTCGATGATCCGGCCGCGCATGCGGTCACCACCTTTGAAAGTGTGCCCCCGAGCGGTCGCGAACTGCCCCGCACGAACTGCCGCCGTGTAGGCCGAGGTCGAAGACGCGTTCTGCGCATACCCCTGCGGGAAACGCGAAATGGACGAAGCGCCGAGCCCGATCAGCACGTCAGCCGTGTCATCGGTGTAGCCTTGGAAGTTCCGGCGCAGCTTGCCCGTGCGCAACGCAACATCCAGACCGTCGCCTTTCAGCGCAAAGTGGTCGATGCCAATCTCGGTATATCCGTCCCACATGAATAGCTGGCGGGCGGTTTCGAACAGATCGAGCCGCTCTTCGGGCGTGGGCAGAGCGTCCGAGGGGATCATCTGCTGGCGTTTTGCCATCCACGGCACGTGCGCGTAGCCATACAGAGCCACCCGATCCGGCGACAAAGACAACAGCTTTTGCACCGACTCGTTGATCCGCTCTTTGGACTGGTGGGGCAGGCCATACAGAATGTCCGCGTTCAGGCTGGTGATGCCCCGTTCGCGGATCATGTCGACCGCCTTCTTGGTCACGTCAAAGCTCTGGATTCGGCCAATCGTCTGCTGAATCTCGTCATCGAAGTCCTGAACGCCGATCGACGCGCGGTTCATCCCCGCTGCGGCCAGCGCATCAAGACGGGCCTCGTCAATCTCGTTGGGATCAATTTCGACCGAGAATTCATATCCCTCGGCAAACGGTGCAATCGCTGCGATGGACTGCGCCAGATCGGTCATCATCTCGGCCGAGAGCAAAGTGGGCGTTCCGCCGCCCCAATGCAGACGCGACAGAGTGACGCCCTTAGGTAGAATTTGACCAAGCGATGCAATTTCTGCCTTGAGTGTCTGCAGATAGACCCGTACCGGATCATCGCTCTGTGTGCCCTGTGTGCGGCATGCGCAAAACCAGCAGAGCCTACGACAGAAGGGCACATGGATATACAGCGAGATACTGTTCCCGGCCGGAATAGCCTTCACCCACCCTTCGAAATCGGTCGGCGAGACGTCGTTCGAGAAGTGCGGTGCGGTGGGGTAACTGGTGTAACGCGGGACTTTTGCGTCAAACAGACCCAATTTGGCGAATTGTGTTTTCGTATCCATGGGCCTACCGTTAAAGATGACTTTTCGGGTCATCCTTGACCCAGATCAAGCGCGAACGATCATGTTGAACGATACTTTGAAATTTGACCCCCATAATTGCGATGGGTGCCCGATCCGCCACCGTGCCGTGTGCGCACGATGCGAGACTGACGAGCTCGAAGAGCTTGAGTCGATCAAGTACTATCGTAGCTTCGAGGCCGGCCAGACCGTGATCTGGTCCGGTGACCAGATGGATTTTGTCGGGTCTGTCGTTTCTGGCATCTCGACCCTGACCCAAACGATGGAGGACGGCCGCACACAGATGGTCGGCCTGCTGCTGCCCAGCGATTTCGTGGGGCGTCCGGGCCGCGACCGGGCGGCCTATGACGTTGTTGCGATCACCGACATGGTGATGTGCTGCTTCCGGCGCAAACCCTTTGAGGCGATGATGTCCAAGACGCCGCATATCGCGGAACGTCTGCTGGAAATGACTTTGGACGAACTGGATGCCGCCCGCGAATGGATGCTGGTTCTGGGTCGCAAGACTGCTCGGGAAAAGATTGCATCCCTGTTGGCGATCATCGCCCGCCGCGATGCGACCTTGAAAATGCAAGCGACCCAAGGGCGTCTGGTCTTTGACCTACCCCTGACGCGCGAGGCGATGGCCGATTATCTGGGCCTGACGCTGGAAACCGTGAGCCGCCAGATCAGTGCCTTGAAACGCGAGGGTGTGATCGAGCTGGAAGGCAAGCGCCATGTGACCATCCCCGACATGGGCCGCCTGCTGGAAGAGGCAGGGGACGACTCGGACGGCGGGATGCTCGCCTAAGGCAAAGAAAAAGGCGCGGTAGTCCGCGCCTTTTGTCATTCTATGGGGCTGTCTTAGTGCGACAGGAATACGGGCAGCTTCGCGTTCTCTAGAATCCCGCGTGTTGCGCCGCCCAAGATCGCCTCGCGGAAGCGCGAATGGCCGTAGCCACCCATGACCACCAGATCGGCGCCGATATCTTCGGCATGACGGGCCAGAACATCGGAAATCCGCGGCATGGTCTTTGCCAGAACCGAGATTTCGACATGCACGCCGTGGCGCGACAAGTATTCCGACAGGCGTCCACCGGGATCAGACCGCTCGGGACCGTGGGTCGGGGGGTTGATGATCGCGATTGAAACGAAGTCCGCAGCCTTCAGCAGAGGCAGAGCGCGGCGCACGGCATTCAGCGCCTCGGCGCTCTCGTTCCAGCCAATGACGACGCGTTTGAACTCGGTCGGGCCGTCATATCCGGTGGGCACCATGAGCACCGAAGTGTCGCCGTCAAAGAGCGCAGCTTCCAGCACGGGCTCCAGTTCAACGCCGGTCGAATCCCCGTAAGGCTGCGCCATCACGGCAAGGTCAGAGAATCGCGCGCGGGCCGCCACGTGGCGGCCCAGATCGGCGATCGCCGCGACGGCGGTCTCGACATTCCAGCGCAGGTCCTCGGGTTCCAGCTTGGCGCGGATATCAGCCTCCAGCTCGCTGGCTTCGGCTTGGGCGCGTTGCAGAGTTTCCTGCAAAACCATCGCGTTGGCACCCGCGTAATAATATCCGGTCTGGGTGCGGTCGATGCCCATGGTCAGCACATCAAGATGCGCATCCCAAGCACGGCACAGCGCCTTGGCCACAGTCAGCGGGGCTTCGGCCGCCGCAGGATCAGTCACAGTAGTGAATAGTGTTTTGTAAGCCATCTCGTCCTCCTGAGTTGGACATCTGAGAGCGACTCTACCTTCGGAGAGAAGGCGCTACTTTGAGATGCATCAACAATTCGAATGCGACCTTGGTGACGCGATTGACTCAGATCAAAGAATTGTGAGCCCCAGACACGCCATATGAGCCCAGTCAATGGAGCCCGTGTGTCCATTTCACTTCGGATTCGCGGGAAGACAAAGGGACGTGGTATGATAAACTATCTTAAGCTAGCCGCGCTGGGGGTGATTACGCTGTTCGCAGCCATCGCCGCCAACTACGCGCGCGATCTGGCCTACATGGTACACGCCATTATTATTATGGTTGTGGCCGGTGGCCTTTTTCTCTGGACCCTGCGTAACACCGATGAACCCGTCAAAAAAGTCGCCGTCGAAACCGGCTACATGGATGGTGTTATCCGTTACGGTGTGATTGCGACTGCCTTCTGGGGCGTTGTCGGTTTCCTCGCCGGGACCTTTATTGCATTTCAGCTGGCCTTTCCGGCACTGAACTTTGAATGGGCAGAAGGCTACGCCAACTTTGGTCGTCTGCGTCCCTTGCACACCAGCGCGGTGATCTTCGCATTCGGCGGCAACGCCCTGATCGCGACATCGTTCTACATCGTGCAGCGCACCTCGGCGGCGCGCCTGTTCGGCGGCAACGCAGCCTGGTTCGTGTTCTGGGGCTACAACCTGTTCATCGTTCTGGCGGCGACCGGCTACCTTCTGGGCGCAACCCAGTCCAAGGAATACGCGGAACCCGAGTGGTACGTTGACTGGTGGCTGACCATCGTTTGGGTCGTCTATCTGGTCGTCTTTATGGGCACCATCTTCAAGCGCAAAGAAAAGCACATCTACGTGGCGAACTGGTTCTTCCTGAGCTTCATCGTCACCGTGGCTATGCTGCACATCGTGAACAACCTGTCGGTGCCCGTCAGCATCTGGGGTTCGAAGTCGGTGCAAGTCTTCTCTGGCGTGCAGGATGCGATGACCCAGTGGTGGTACGGCCACAACGCTGTGGGCTTCTTCCTGACTGCGGGCTTCCTGGGCATGATGTACTACTTCATCCCCAAACAAGCTGAGCGCCCTGTCTACAGCTACAAACTGTCGATCATCCACTTCTGGGCCCTGATCTTCATCTACATCTGGGCGGGCCCCCACCACCTACACTACACCGCGCTGCCTGACTGGGCTTCGACTCTGGGCATGGTGTTCTCGATCGTGCTGTGGATGCCTTCTTGGGGCGGTATGATCAACGGTCTGATGACCCTGTCGGGTGCTTGGGACAAACTGCGCACCGACCCTGTGATCCGTATGATGGTGATCTCGGTTGGCTTCTACGGCATGTCCACCTTCGAAGGTCCGATGATGTCGATCCGCGCTGTGAACTCGCTGTCGCATTACACTGACTGGACCATCGGTCACGTTCACTCTGGCGCACTTGGCTGGAACGGCATGATCACCTTTGGTGCTCTGTACTACCTCGTTCCCAAGCTCTGGAACAAAGAGCGTCTGTACAGCCTCAGCCTCGTCAGCTGGCACTTCTGGCTCGCGACCATCGGCATCATCCTTTACGCGGCATCCATGTGGGTGACCGGTATCATGGAAGGCCTGATGTGGCGTGAAGTGGACGCAAACGGCTTCCTCGTGAACAGCTTTGCCGACACCGTGGCTGCGAAGTTCCCGATGTACGTTGCCCGTGGCCTTGGTGGTGTGATGTTCCTCAGCGGTTCGATCATCATGTGCTATAACCTCTGGATGACTGTGGCCAAAGCGCCGGCGAAAGCCGAAGCCAGTGCCGCTGTCCCGGCTGAATAAGGAGTGCCGGAGCATGTCTATTCTCGATAAGCACAAAATCCTCGAGACCAACGGCTCGCTGCTGTTCGTGTTCGCCTTCCTCGTTGTCACCATCGGTGGCATCGTAGAGATCGCCCCGCTGTTCTGGCTGGAAAACACCATCGAAGAAGTAGAGGGCGTCCGCCCCTACTCTCCGCTGGAGCTGGAAGGTCGCAACATCTACATCCGCGAAGGTTGCTACGTCTGCCACAGCCAGATGATCCGCCCGATGCGCGACGAAGTCGAGCGTTACGGTCACTACTCGCTGGCGGCGGAGTCGATGTATGACCACCCGTTCCAGTGGGGCTCCAAGCGCACAGGTCCCGACCTGGCGCGCGTGGGTGGCCGCTACTCGGACGAATGGCACCTGGATCACCTGCGCAATCCGCAGTCGGTCGTTCCTGAATCGGTGATGCCCAAGTATGGCTTCCTAGAGGACAACCTGATCGAAGCGGAGCATATCCGCGACCTGATGGAAACCAACGCGTTTGTTGGCGTCCCCTACACCGAAGAAATGCTGGAAAACGCTGCGGCAGACTTCACCGTCCAGGTCGACCCTTGGGGTGACTACGACGGTCTGCTCGAGCGTTACCCCGGCGCACAGGTGCGTAACTTTGACGGTCAGCCCGGCATTTCCGAAATGGATGCTCTGATCGCCTATCTCCAGATGCTGGGTACGCTGGTCGACTTCTCGACCTTCAACCCGGATGCCAGCCGCTAAGGGGTGATGTGATGGATATGTATACCATTACCCGCCAATTCGCGGACAGCTGGATGTTGTTGTTCCTCTTCGGGTTCTTCGTTTCCGCAATTCTTTGGGTGTTCCGTCCCGGTTCATCCAAGGAATACCGCAAGCCAGCGGAAAGCATCTTCCGCAACGAAGATCGCCCGGCCAATGACCACGAGGAGGCTCGGACATGAGCAAGAAACCTGAAAAGAAAGAGGTCGAAACGACCGGTCACAGCTGGGACGGTATCGAAGAGTATAACAACCCTCTTCCCCGCTGGTGGCTGTGGACCTTCTACGCCTGTATCTTCTGGGGCGTTCTGTACACCATCGCCTATCCGGCATGGCCCCTGCTGAACGGTGCAACCCCGGGCATTCTGGGCTTCTCGACCCGCCAGAACGTTGCCGCTGAAATCGCCGCTGTCGAAGAGGCAAACGCAGCGATCAACGACCAACTGGCAAACGCAGAGCTGACCCAGATCAGCGCAGACGCCGACCTGCAGAGCTACGCCAACAACGCTGGCGCCGCTGTGTTCCGCACCTGGTGCGCACAGTGTCACGGCTCGGGCGCAGCGGGTGCCACCGGCTACCCGAACTTGCTGGACGATGACTGGCTGTGGGGTGGTTCGATCGAAGAGATCCACACCACCATTACTCACGGCATCCGCAATGAAGAAGATGCAGATGCCCGCTACAGCCAGATGCCGTCCTTTGGCACTGACGAACTGCTCGAGAAAGAAGAGATCCGTCAGGTTGTGAACTACGTCATGTCCCTAAGCACAGAGCCCAATGATTCGGCTCTGGTCGAAGAAGGCTCTGTCGTGTTCGAAGACAACTGCGCCAGCTGCCACGGTGAGGACGCCACAGGCGACCGTAGCCAAGGTGCGCCTAACCTGACCGATGCCATCTGGCTCTATGGTGGGGATTACGACACGCTGATCACCAGTGTCTCTCAGGCCCGCTTTGGTGTCATGCCCAACTGGAACGAGCGTCTGTCTGATGCCGAAATCGCTGCAGTTGCGACTTATGTACATGGTCTGGGTGGCGGGGAATAACCGCCACTGACCAATGAATACCCCGTTTTTTCCTACGGGGTTGCGCCGACGTTCTGTCCTGTTCGCGCGTTTCCTAGAACGTCGGCGCTTTTTTCTCAGACCGAAATTTACGATCCGATCTGAGGACGCGAACGTCAAAATATCCCTTTAAATCTCTGACCTGTTAGGGTCAGGACGCATTGATTTCCGTTGTGCTGCGTGATTCACGGCTCGGAAAACGGAGCGGTGACATGAGTGATCTATACTGGTTAAGCGATACGCAGATGGCCAAGCTTGAACCTTTTTTCCC
>JAUILL010000048.1 GCA_030433335.1 Alphaproteobacteria bacterium
GGATTAACGTTACTGGGCCGGTTTTCGATCCCTGAAAAGCAAAAAGGCCGCCCGAAGGCGGCCTTTCCGTAATCGGGGCGAGCCCTGATTACTCGATGATTTTCGAGACAACGCCCGAACCAACGGTGCGGCCGCCTTCGCGGATCGCGAAGCGGAGGCCTTCTTCCATCGCGATCGGCGCGATCAGTTCTGCCGAAAGCTTCAGGTTGTCGCCGGGCATAACCATCTCGGTGCCCTCGGGCAGGATGCAGGTACCGGTGACGTCGGTGGTACGGAAGTAGAACTGCGGACGGTAGTTCGCGAAGAACGGAGTGTGACGGCCGCCTTCTTCTTTGGTCAGAATGTAGACCTCAGCTTCGAACTTGGTGTGGGGGTTAACCGAACCGGGCTTACACAGAACCTGGCCACGCTCAACGCCTTCACGGTCAACACCGCGCAGCAGGGCGCCGATGTTGTCGCCTGCTTCACCGCGGTCCAGCAGCTTGCGGAACATTTCAACACCGGTACAGGTGGTGGTTTTGGTTTCGCGGATACCAACGATTTCGATCGAGTCGCCGACGTTGATCACGCCACGCTCAACACGACCGGTCACAACGGTACCACGGCCCGAGATCGAGAACACGTCTTCGATGGGCATCAGGAAGGGCTGGTCGATCGCGCGCTCGGGCTCGGGGATGTAGTCATCCACAGCAGCCATCAGCTCTTTGATCTTCTCTTCGCCGATCTCAGGGTTACGGCCTTCCATTGCGGCCAGAGCCGAACCTGCGATGATCGGAATATCGTCGCCGGGGAAGTCGTATTCGCTCAGCAGTTCGCGGATTTCCATTTCGACGAGCTCGAGCAGCTCTTCGTCGTCTACCTGGTCAACTTTGTTCATGAAAACGACCAGCGCGGGAACGCCAACCTGACGCGCCAGCAGGATGTGCTCGCGGGTCTGGGGCATCGGGCCGTCTGCTGCGTTCACAACCAGAATGCCGCCGTCCATCTGCGCCGCACCGGTGATCATGTTCTTCACATAGTCAGCGTGGCCGGGGCAGTCGACGTGTGCGTAGTGACGGTTCTCGGTCTCATACTCAACGTGTGCGGTCGAGATGGTGATGCCGCGTGCCTTCTCTTCGGGCGCGCCGTCGATCTGGTCGTACGCTTTGAAGTCACCGAAGTACTTGGTGATCGCTGCGGTCAGAGTGGTCTTACCGTGGTCAACGTGACCAATGGTGCCGATGTTGACGTGCGGTTTGCTACGCTCAAACTTTTCCTTTGCCATCGATGGCGCCTCGTGAGTTGGGGGGGCAGCCTGCCCCGGTTCAGCATCGCGGGCGATGTATTGGACGCACAGAAGAAAATCAAGCGCCAGATGACAATGAGAGTGCGAGAAGCGGGGTTGTTGTGTTGTCGCATCGGTCCAAGGCGGGGATTTTCGATGATCCGGCCTGAGGTTGGGTTATTCGGCGGCGATTTCCGCGGGCGCGAGCAAGGTCTCATCCTCATCCGATGCGTCGGGTTCTTCTGTGGGCTCCGCGGGGGTTTCGGTGCTTTCTGCGGTGTCATCCACGTAGGGTTCGACGGGCGGCACATCGAGGCCGAACTCTTCGATGTTGTTTTTCAGCCAGTTCTCGATGCGCTTGGCCGCATTGTAAGAGAGATTTTCCATCTGCTCTTCGCGAGTCTGGGTCAGCCCCGAGCCCACCACAGATTTTCCGTTCAGCGATTCGAGCGCCATGATGCGTTCCGGCTCTTTGTTCACCTTCTCGCCTTTTTCGTCGTCCCAGAGGGTGACGTTCAGGATCACAACCGATTTCGGCGCGAGCACCAGCGGGATGCCAGTCTGCGCGACCACATAGCCATCGACGCTGATTCCGAGGTGGTAAAGCTTGTCGCCTTCGTATCGGCCAAAGCGGTCCGAGATCGCGCCACGCATGGTATCGACCCATTCTTCGGGCGCGACATCACGGGACAAAGGCCCCTGTACAGGGTGCGGCGCAACGACCACGTTATGACCCAGACGGAAATGGCCGAGCGGTACCGGCGGCTGATCCAGATCGGATTTGCTGCCACAAGCGGCGAGGATGCAAAGCATGGCGATGGCAAAAAAACGGGTCATATCGGCTCCGGTCGCGTGTTCGCTGAGGGGGATAGCCTGATTTCCGCCGAAGTAGCAACGCTTGATCCCCGGCTGCGGGCAGGCGTGTCAGTGTCCTGCTGTGTTCGAAAAGACAAAGATCGTCATCACGCCCGCCAGAATCAGCCCGATCCCCAAGAGCGCGGGCAGATCCAATCGGTCGTGAAAGACCACCCAGCCAACGATCGAAATCAGCACGACGCCAAGGCCGCTCCAGACCGCGTAAACAATGCCGACAGGCAGGACGCGCAGCGCAATGGTCAGCAGGTAAAAGGCTGCGAGGTAGCTGACTACCATGACGACAGTCGGCCCCATGCGGGTGAACTCTTCGGTCTTTTTCAGGGCAGAGGTGCCGATCACTTCGCACACGATTGCGGTCGCCAAGGCCAGATAGGGCAGCATTTGAACACCTTTCCTCATTGCCAGACTGGCTCTCGCGCCTAAATTTCAATGGCAAGAGAGAGGTTGAATATGGTCCAGTCCGGCTTTCCTGTTCGCGTCCCCTTGGTGACAGAACCCATGGGCGTTTTGAAGAGTTTGCAGACCGCGCGGCGGAACGTGCTGGAAATTCTGCCCGAAATCGCGACACGTCAACCGATGGTCTCTGGCCGCACAGGCAAGCGCTGGCACATGGTTATGGACCCCGATGCCTTGGGTCAGATCCTGCGGGACAAATTGCCAGACTACCCCAAATCCGACGTCACCAAAGACCTGCTGCGCCCCGCCATCGGCGAGAGCCTGTTTATTGCCGAGGGTCAGGAGTGGCACTGGCAAAGACGCACGGCTGCGCCGTCCTTTTCCCACCGTCACGTGATGGCGCTGGCCCCTGTGATGTCGGCAGCAGCAGAGCGTGCGGCAGAGCGGTTGGCAAATGTGACCGGCCAACGGGCTGTGAACATGTTCGACGAAATGGTGCAGACGACCTTTGAAGTTATTTCGGATGTCACCTTTTCCGGGGACGAAGGGTTTGACCGCGACGGCGTGCATCACGCGATCGAGGCATACATCCAGAGCACGGCCAAGATTTCTTTGGGGGACATGCTGGGTTTGCCGGGCTGGGTCCCGCGACTGAGCCGCCTGCGCAGCGGGGCGGCATTGACCGACATGCAGCGTGTGGCCGATGACGCGATCCAACGTCGCCGGGCCTCGGGGCAGCCGAATGCGGCGCCTGATTTGCTGGACCTGCTGCTTGCTGGGGCAGACCCCGAATCGGGACGGCAGATGACCACAGAAGAGTTGCGAGACAACCTGCTGACCTTCATCGTCGCCGGCCACGAGACGACAGCCCTTTCTCTGTCCTGGGCTCTGTATCTGGTGGCGGGCGATCCGCGGGTTCAGGAGATTGCCGCCGCAGAAGCCCGCTCGGTACTGGGGGAGCGCGTCGCGGGTGCAGAGGACGTGCCCCACCTGCCCTATATCCGACAGATCATAGACGAGGCCTTGCGGCTCTATCCGCCCGCCGCACTGGTCTCTCGCACGGCCCGCAAGGCGGATCGGCTGTGCGGGCGGGAGATTCGGGCTAAAGATACGGTAATGATCCCGATTTATGCTCTTCACCGTAACAAGCTGCTTTGGGATGATCCCGATGCTTTCCGGCCAGAGCGCTTTGCCGATCGCAAATCGATTCGGCGCTACGCCTACCTGCCGTTCGGGGACGGACCGAGGATCTGTATCGGCGCGAGCTTTGCCCTGACCGAGGCAGTGATCATTCTTGCGACACTCTTGGCGCGCTATCGCTTTGATCCAGTGCCAGGTCGCCCCCCGAAACCGGTTATGATTCTCACTCTGCGGCCAGAAGGGGGAGTTTGGTTAATGCTTGAGCCAAGGAAGGCGAATCAACTAAAGCGTGTGTGAGCGCAAATTAGACTGCCCCGAGTGTATTTTTGGCCAGCAAAACCAAGAAAATATGCCCCCACAAACTACCGATTTGCGACAAATATTTGTTTTTTTAATGGAAAAATATTAACCTATCTTTAATTATTTTTCCGCAAAGGCGTCATTTCTTGTTGCCAATATACTTTCGATAGCTTATCGTCTTTCGTGTAGTTGAAGTACTTTTTAGTATGTTTAGCTGGGGCTCCTCGGACTTCGTGAGTGGTGGTCGGAATTAGGAGCCCCAGTAATTTCCTTCAACACACCTCTTTTTCCCTTCACCTGTCAGTTGCGCTATCAGCCTCTTGAAAGTCGACTTACGTCTGTCTTTCTGGAAAATGATATTAGTCCGCAGCGCAACGAAAACGCCGCCCAACGAGGGACGGCGCTTGGTGATTCCAGACTTTGAAGGGATGCGTTAGCCGCGCAGGGTGGCTCCGGTCGCCTTCTGAACTTTTTCCACGATCTTGGTGCTGATCGCCTCGAGATCTTTTTCTTTCAACGTGGTCTCGATGGGCTGGATGCGCACGGTGATGGCAAGGCTCTTCTTGCCCTCTCCCAGCGAGCTGCCGATGAATTCGTCGAACACGCGGACCTCTTCGATCAGGGCCTTGTCGGCACCTGCTGCGGCGTTCACCAGCGTCAGAGCCTCCACACTCGCGTCCACGACAAAGGCAAAGTCACGCTCGACCGCCTGCAGGTCGCTGACCTTGAGCGCCGGACGGGTGGTTGCGGCCTTGCGGGGCAGCGGGATTTCGGCGGGCCAGATGGTGAAGGCCACGGCGGGCCCTTTGACATCCATCGCGTCCAGCACCTTGGGGTGCAGCTCGCCAAAGACCGCGAGGGTTTTCTTGGGGCCGAGGCAGATGCGGCCCGAACGGCCCGGGTGGAACCATTCAGCGGTGTCGCGCATGATCTGAACCTTGGCGGGCGCGCCGATGGCCGACAGGATCGCCTCGACGTCCGCTTTGGCGTCGAACACGTCAACGGGGCGCGAAGAGCCGTGGGTGTTCTTGGGGCCGGTGCGGCCGATCAGAACGCCGGTGATCTGGGTGTGCTGCTCGCCCGGCTCGCCGCCGTGGAAGGCAGGGCCGCATTCGAACAGGGCCAAATCGCCAAACCCGCGCGCTTGGTTGCGCGATGCTGCCGCCAGAAGGCCGGGCAGCAGGTCGGGACGCATGTGGCTCATTTCCGAAGAGATCGGGTTTTCAAGACGGGTGGCATCGGTGCCGCCGCCGAACAGAGCCGCCTGCTTGCCGTCGATGAAGCTGTAGGTCACGCATTCGTTGTAGCCGAGGCCGGCAGCGGTGCGGCGACCGATGCTCTCGCGCTTTTGCATCGGGGTCAGGATCTGCTTGGGCAGAGCGTCCGAAGTGCGGCGCAGGGGCTTGCCGACCAGCTTGGTCAGCGAGGCGATGCGGGCGACTTCTTCGACCAGATCGGCCTCTCCCAGAACGTCGGGACGCCAGCTGGGGACGTGGGCCATGTCGCCTTCCATCACGAAGCCGAGCGCTTCGAGGGTGGCGCGCTGGGTTTCGGCGGGGATTTCCATGCCGACAAGGCTCTGGCACCGCTCGGTGTCCAGTTTGTAGGCGCGGGAATGGTCGGGCATCTCGCCCGCCATGACCACTTCGGACGCCTCGCCGCAGCAGAGATCAAGGATCATCTGGGTCGCGGCCTCTAGGCCTTCGGGCGTCCAAGCGGGGTCGATGCCGCGCTCGAAACGGTAGCGGGCGTCGGAGTTGATCTTCAGCGCGCGGCCGGTCAGCGCGGTGCGAACGGTGTCAAAGAACGCAGCCTCAAGGAAGACATTGGTGGTCTCGTCGGTGCAGCCAGAGGGCAGACCGCCCATGACACCCGCAATGGATTCAACGCCGTTGTCGTCGCTGATCGCGGTCATGCCGGGTTGCAGCGTGTATTCTTTGTCGTCCAGAGCCACCAGCGTTTCGCCGCCCTGCGCCGCGTGAACGCGCAGGTTGCCAGCGACCTTGTCTGCGTCGAACACGTGCAGCGGGCGGTTGCGGTCATAGGTGAAGAAGTTGGTGATATCGACCAGAGCAGAGATCGGGCGCAGGCCAATCGCGCGCAGGTAGTCCTGCAGCCATGCGGGCGACGGGCCGTTTTTTACGCCCTTGATCACGCGGCCGTAGAACACGGGGCAACCGGCCAGCGCATCGTCGTCGATGCTGACAGTGATCGGGCTGGGGAACGTGCCAGCCACGGGGGTCACGGGCGCAGGCTTCAGCGTGCCAAGGCCGCGGGCCGCCAGATCCAGCGCGATGCCGCGCACGCCAAGGGCGTCGGGACGGTTGGGGGTGATCGCGATCTCGATCACGGGATCAACCTTGGCGGGGTCGTTTTCCGCCAGCCAGTCGGTGAACTTCTGACCAACCTCGCCCGAGGGCAGCTCGATGATGCCGTTGTGTTCGTCCGACAGCTCCATCTCGCGCTCGGAGCACATCATGCCATAGCTTTCGATGCCACGGATTTTGCCGACGTTGATGGTGATGTCGATGCCGGGAACATAGGTGCCGGGCTTGGCGACCACGACGGTGATGCCAGCGCGGGCGTTCGGCGCACCACAGATGATTTGCAGCTCGCCCTCGTCGGTGGCGACCTTGCAGACGTTCAGCTTGTCCGCATCGGGGTGCTTCTCGGCGGTCAGCACCTTGCCGATGGTAAAGGCACCCAGTTTCTCGGCAGGGTTTTCAACGCCTTCGACCTCGAGGCCCAGATCGGTCAGGGCATAGAGGATCTCGTCCAGAGTGGCCGAGGTATCGAGGTGTGACTTGAGCCAGGACAGGGTGAACTTCATCGCCGCGCGCCTTTATTTGTCAGGTTTCATTCGAGGCACGGCATAGCCCATAGGGCGGCAGGGGGAAAGAGGGGTTAGACCTCGTATAGTTCGAGCGGCAGGCCATCTGGATCAGCAAAGAAGGTAAACCGCTTGCCGGTCAGAGAATCGGTGCGGATTTCTTCGACCGCGACACCTGCGGTTTCGAGCGCCTGCTTTGCGGCGGCAACATCGGGCACGGTGAAGGCCAGATGGCGCAGGCCCTGCGCTTCGGGGTAGCTGGGGCGCGCGGGGGCATCCGGAAAGCTGAAAAGCTCGATCTGGTTGGTGCCCAGTTTCAGATCCAGCTTCCAGCTGTCGCGGGCCGCGCGATAGGTTTCCTCGATAATGCGGGCCCCAAGGATATCGACGTAGAACGCCTTGGACCGCGCATAATCACTGGCGATAATCGCGATGTGGTGAAAGCCGGAAATCGAAAGGGTCACGGGGCGCTCCTGATTGGGTCCAGGCCACCAAGTCGCCCATCCCGGAGCGGTCCGTCAAGACCTCGACCAGTTCGAAGCGCCAGCAGACCAGAGGGGTGTCTTCGGTCCAAGCCTCGTACCCGCCAAAATAGGAGACCAGATCGTCGAACCATTCCTCGCGGCTGGAAAATTCGCCGGTGGCGAGGGCAAACTCCTCGGTCACTTCAGTCGCACTTCGCACGGTGACTTGGGTCACGCGGATCACGGCACCGGGCTTTCTGCGCCCATCGTTTACGATGAAATATTGCCCTGCGACGGGCAGACGGGCGGCCCCATCATAGTCTCGCAACGCGCCGCAGCTGGCGGTTTTACGACCCAGAACCACAAGCTCCAGAAAGTCGTTGGCCATGCGTGGCCCGTTGCCGAAAGAAAAGGTGGTTGCGCTGCGATACTTGGCCTTCAGGTCGTCCAGCATGATTTCCCCCATGCACCAACACTTGAACACTCGAACACTTCTCGAGACAAACGCAGCAAATCCCGTGCCGTTTTCCAACCCTGCAATTGCAAAAGGGTAAGGCCTCGTGCCCTACCCCTTTAGTGACGTTACGTTACTAACATATTAGCGGCTAAGGCCTGCATGCAAGGTAGGCACATCCAGCGCAGCAAAGCCGTAGTGGCGTAGCCAGCGCAGGTCAGATTCGAAGAACGCGCGCAGATCGGGGATGCCGTATTTAAGCATCGCCAGACGGTCGATCCCCAGACCGAAAGCAAAGCCCTGCCACAGCGCGGGGTCGATACCAGCAGCCTGCAGAACCTTGGGGTGGACCATGCCGGAGCCGCCAGCCTCGAGCCAATCGTCGCCCTCACCCAGCTTCAGCTGGCCATCAACCCACGAACAACGGAAGTCGATCTCGGCCGAGGGTTCGGTGAAGGGGAAGTGCGAGGCGCGGAAGCGAACCTCAACCTCGTCGACCTCGAAGAAGGCGGCGGCGAACTGCTCGAGCACCCACTTGAGGTTGGCCATCGAGATGTCCTTGTCGATCGCCAGACCTTCGATCTGGTGGAACATGGGGGTGTGGGTCTGGTCATAGTCGGAACGGTACACACGACCGGGCGCGATGATACGGCAGGGCGCGCCGTTCTTTTCCATGTGGCGGATCTGAACGGGGCTGGTGTGGGTGCGCAGCACGTGGGGCGGACGATCGTCGCCTGCGGCACGGTGGGTGTAGAAGGTATCCATCTCGGCGCGCGCAGGGTGGTGGCCGGGGATGTTCAGCGCATCAAAGTTATACCAGTCACTCTCGATCTGTGGACCTTCCGCAACAGAGAAGCCCATGTCAGCGAAAATCGCGGTGACTTCTTCGGTCACCTGGCTGATCGGGTGGATCGATCCCTGACGCTGGGGACGGACGGGCAGGGTCACATCCAGCCACTCAGCCTTCAGACGTGCGTCCAGCGCGGCGTCGGCAAGAGCGGCCTTCTTGGCGGTCAAGGCTGCGTTGATCTCGTCCTTCAGCGCGTTCAGCGCGGGGCCCGCGACCTGACGCTCTTCGGGGGTCATCTTGCCAAGCTCGCGCATTTTCAGGCTGATCTCGCCCTTTTTGCCAACAGCGGCCAAGCGGACCTCTTCGATGGTGGCTTCGTCGCCAGCGGCCGCGATGGCCTCGATATATTTCGCGCGCAGATCGTCCATGACACCCTCCTTGGCTTTGGGCGCTTGCTACCACAAGCGGGCCGGGACGCAAGAGTTAGGAGAGGTCAGGTACGGCTTCGGGACTGGGAGACATGAGTATTTTTTCAAAGAAGAAGGCAAAAGTCGCGCCCCATTCGACGGTAGTGCCTATAGCCGGTCTATACGCCGGACAGGGCGCCTTCTCCTTTGGCGGTCATCGGCTCTCCAGCCTGTACCGCGCCTTGAAGCATCGACCAGAATGCTGAAAACTTCGTTATCAAACTTCTTCTTTGTACAAATACTCAAAAGACCGAGTTTCCCGCTGATCGAGAGATCGATACAAATGGCGCCGCGCGGATCATAAACAAAAAACGCGGGTCCGGATGGGACCCGCGCTTCTATTCTGTTGTCTCGTTGAACGAGATTAGGCTGCCAGTGCGCCTTTGGCCTGGTCCACGATCGCGCCGAAGGCTGCGGGCTCGTGAACGGCCAGATCTGCCAGAACCTTACGGTCCACAGCGATGCCGGCTTTGTTCAGGCCGTTGATGAAGGCCGAGTAGGTCAGGCTCTCATCGTGCGCGCGGACGGCTGCGTTGATACGCTGGATCCACAGGGCGCGGAAATTACGCTTACGGGCCTTACGGTCACGGGTTGCGTACTGGTTCGCCTTGTCGACGGCCTGTGCTGCAACCTTGAAGGTGTTCTTGCGACGGCCGTAGTAACCTTTGGCCTGCTTGATGATCTTCTTGTGACGGGCGTGGGTGACGGTACCACCTTTGACTCGGGACATTCCGTTCTCTCCTTAGCGCGCGTAGGGCATGTATTTTTTCACGATCTTCTCGTCGGGAGCCGACAGAGTCGTGGTACCACGGGCGGTACGGATGAATTTGGTGGTACGCTTGATCATGCCGTGACGCTTGCCGGCCTGGCCAGCAACAACACGACCCGATGCGGTCACTTTGAAGCGCTTCTTAGCGCTCGATTTTGTCTTCATCTTGGGCATTTCCGTCTCCTTCAATGCAGGTTCGGTCCGAACGCGACTCGGCATGCCACTTGGGCCGGTCGCGTGGCTAGAGCGCGCCCTATACAGGGGCATCGCATATAGCACAAGGCTAAATCAGTGAATGTAGCGCCCGATCACAGAGGCGAAGGCCGCAGGCACATCACCCACGTCGTAGCCGCCCGGATGGGTCTTGAGCGCATAGACCAGCGACACCCCCGAAAGCACGACGGCCAGCATCGCGACCCGCGGGGTGCGCCCGTCAATATATGCGGAGACGATGCTCGGAACGGCGAAGGCCCCGATAACGAGGCCTACAACCAATGCCAGATCTGTGTCGATTCCCATTTACCCACTCGCAACTGTAATAGTTGCTAAAGGGTTTATTCGGGATCGGTGTTAAAAATCAAACGCTCTTCGCAAGGAGCGACGCGCAAGATGTTCGTGGAACCGGTCACATTGAAGGGAACGCCCGCTGTGACGACGATATGGTCCTGCTCGGTCGCGTATCCCTCGGCGCGGGCCGCACGCACCGCAGAGACCACCGCCATTTTGAAACGGTCGACTTCTTTGGTGTTGATCGGCTGCACGCCCCACGACAAGGCCAGACGGCGCGCAGTCCGCAGCAGCGGGGTCAGCGCAATGATCGGAACCATCGGACGCTCGCGAGAGGTGAGCAGCGCAGTGGTACCGGTCTGGGTGAAGCAGGAAATCGCTTTGATCTGCGCGGTTTCCGCGATTTCGCGGGCCGCCGCCACGATGCCGTGGGCGATGCCGGTGCCGCGCATGGGGGCAGTGCCGCCACGCGATGCGGTGATGACTTCGCGCCAGGTGTCGTCGCCTTCGACTTCGCGGGCCACGTTATCCATGGTTTTGACCGCTTGCTCGGGGTACTGGCCCGCTGCCGATTCGGCCGAGAGCATGATCGCGTCGGCGCCTTCGTAGATGGCGGTCGCCACGTCCGACACTTCGGCGCGGGTGGGCATGGGGCTGTCGATCATCGATTCCAGCATCTGGGTCGCAACGATCACGGGCTTGGCCGCCGCGCGGCACTTGCGGACCAGACGCTTCTGGATCGGGGGCACGTTCTGAACGGGCAGTTCGACGCCAAGGTCACCGCGGGCAACCATGATGCCGTCCGACGCGTCGAGGATTTCTTCGAAGGACGAGACAGCCGAGGGCTTCTCAATCTTGGACAGGACGGCGGCGCGGCCCTGAACCAGTTCGCGGGCTTCCCACACGTCTTTGGCGCGCTGAACAAAGGACAGAGCGATCCAGTCCACACCCAAGGTGCAGGCCAGTTCCAGATCGCCGCGGTCTTTTTCCGACAGAGCGGCCAGAGGCAGAACCACGTCAGGAACGTTCACGCCCTTGCGGTTCGAGATGGTGCCGCCGGTGATGACTTCGCAATCTGCCGATTCGCGGTCGCAGCTCTCGACCTTCAGGCGGATTTTGCCGTCGTTGACCAAGAGGTGCGCGCCGGGCTCGAGCGCGGCGAAAATTTCGGGGTGCGGCAGGCACACGCGATCAACGGTGCCTTCGGCTTCGTCCAGATCGAGACGGAACTTCGCGCCCTCTTCCAGCTCTTCGGAGCCATTCGCAAACACGCCCACGCGCAGCTTCGGACCCTGGAGGTCAGCGAGGATAGCGATGGGGCTGCCCAGGTCTTCTTCGACCTGACGGATGATCTTGTGGCGCTCTGCGATCTCTTCGTGACTGCCATGGCTCATGTTCAGACGGAATACGTCTGCACCGGCCTCGTGCAGTTTGCGGATCATGGCGTAATCGTTCGAAGCCGGCCCAAGGGTGGCCACGATTTTCACTTTACGGTGGCGTCTCATAATTCGGCCCTCCTCCTTCACGGTATAAACCGGCACATCTCATGTTATCGCTAACGTCAGCCGCGTTATGCCCTAACATGGCCTCTGGGGCAACAGGTTGCTGCTTGAATATGCACAATCGGCCGCATCGATGCCCCTTGACGCTTTGGCGCAGGGGCCTCAGCTAGGACTGTACTTGCCGGAAGAGGAGCAAAGCAATGTCACAGATTGATGAACAGACGCGCACCGAACTCGAAGCTGCCGCCTTTCGCCGCCTGCTGGCCCATCTGAACGAGCGTACCGATGTGCAGAACATCGACATGATGAACCTGACCGGGTTCTGCCGGAACTGCCTGTCGCGCTGGTACCAAGAGGCTGCTGACGAGCGCGGCGTTCCGATGACCAAGGATGAAGGCCGCGAGGCTGTCTACGGGATGCCCTATTCCGAGTGGAAGGACAAATACCAGACCGAAGCGAATGCGGACCAACTCGCTGCATTTGAGGTGAACAAGCCTGCCGATGCGGGCTGAGGGTTCGTTCAGGACGTAAAAAAGGCGCCGCGGGTTTCCCTGCGGCGCCTTTTTTCTTTGGGTCAGATCAAGCGTTGACCTGCTGAGGGACGTTGCCTGTGCCTGTCGCCTCTTCGTAGGCGGCCAGCGTTTCGGTCAATCTGGCGATTTCAGCGTCGCGCTCATCCGCTTCGATGATCATTTCTTCGAAACGCGCTTCAATCTTGCTCGCATCGGTTTCCAGTTCGGCGCGCAGGTCTTCGAGATCCGCTTCAAGCAGGGCGATGCGTTCGTCCCGCTGCAAGAGGATCTGCGCGTATTCCTCGGGCATCTCGTCTGGCAGTTCGTCCAGTGTCTCTTGCCCCGCGCCAGCGCCCTCGGCGGGGCGACCGATGCCGACAGCCGCTGCAATCTGCCGCAGATCGCTCAGCTCAGCTTCTTGGGCAAAAATCTGCTGTTGAGCCGTATCGAGGTGCTTGCGCAGGCCCAACAGCTCGGACTTTGCCGCCGCGAGGGATTGATCAAGCGAGAAATTATCCTCGCTCTTTCCCTTTCCTCGGAAAAAGAAAAAGCCAGCAATCAGACCGACCAGAGCCGCAAGCGCCAGAAGTACCCACATTTCAGCAATCAGAAAATTCCAGTTCTGGAACATGATCAGTTCACTCCATCATCAGAGGGGGACCAGACAACTGTTGTCCTGCGGTTCGCCGCGCGGCCCTCTTCGGTATCGTTGGTGTCAATCGGGTCACTCTCCCCGTATCCGCGCGCCGTCAAGGACTCTGACGCAACGCCGCGCGCGATCAGAGCCGCGCGTACCGCGTTGGCGCGGGCTTCGCTCAGGGCGCGATTTCCTGCTGCATCACCCACAGAATCGGTGTGTCCGCCAATCTCTGCACGCAGGTGCCCCGTCTCGACACAAAGCGCCGCGACCGAAGCCATTTCATTGATCACGCGCGAGGCTTTGGCATCCAGACGCGCCGAACCGGTCAGAAAATTGATCGGGCTGTGAAAGAGCGTCGCGGTCATCGCGTTCGCACAGGTCTGCGCATCCGGCGTAAACTGGATATTCGGCAACCAGTAGCCTGCTCGCGCCACCTCGGTCTCGCCTGTTGCGGCGTTGGTCCTCAGACTGCCATCGGGCAGATGCGCGGTGCTGACGGTCAAGTTCACCGGAGACCCCAGCGCCTCGGACAGCGCGGATGCCACAAGCTCTGTATCCACACCTGTCCGCACAGCGCCGACAACCGAGAAGTCATCCTGCGTGCGGTCGATGGTCAGGCGCTCGAGTTCGGGCAGCCATTCTGCGATCGGAGCGATAAGGGCCACGTGCCCTTCGGCATCGCCCAGAAGGCCGGTGCGCACGTCACCCGAATAGGCCACGAAATGAAGCGCCCCTGCCACCTGCTCGGGGGTCAGTCCGGCGGGCAATTTGCCGTCGATCCGTAACCCAGTGCTGGCGTCATATGTAATGCTGTACTCCGGCGGGGTGCCGTCATCGAGATAGCCAACACTCACCTCGGAATCGTAGCCTTCGGGAAGTTCAGCAAGGAGTGCCTCGATCTGTGCTGCCTCGGTCGGAGAGCGCCCGATGCCCGACAACGTCAGCTTGCGATCTTCCAGACGCATCTCGCCTTCTTCAAGTTGGCGTGCAGCCTCAAGCCCCAGAGCAGCGGCAGTCCCCCACCCGTCCGGCGCGCCTGCGCCCAAGGGCAAAGACTCCGCATGCGCCAAAAGCGGGGTCAATTCAACACGGACCGCTTCGGTTGGCAGGTGACCTTCGGCAATCATGGCCTGATCCTGCCAGCGGGCTGCCAGAACGAAGGGCGCCACTTCGGGCAGAACAGTCCAGTCCGCGCGCACTTCGCGACGGCCCGGAACCTGAGAATACGCAGCAAAAAGCGCGTCAGCCTCTGCGGGGCCGTCGACAGTACCGGTCAGAACGATATCGCGACCGGACACGGACACGTCGACTCCGTGAACCGGTGTCACATCAACGGCGCTGGCAGCTTCTGCGATTTGGTTTTCCAAGAGTTGGGCCTGGTTTGTCATGGCCCAATAGCCCAAACCGCCGATGCCCACTAATAAAATGACCGCACCTGTAATCGTGCGCATCAAAACCTCCACAAATCAATTTACGCGCGCAGTAGTGGCCCTATGCGCGGGTCAAAGCAAGTCTTCATACGGCAAACGCCCGCTCCCCAAGGGGCGCGGGCGATAAACCACCGGTATATGCCAGAGATTAGAGCGCGGCTTTGCGGCTTTCTTCGATATAGATTTCGCGCAGACGGCTGGCGATCGGGCCAACTGCGCCTGTGCCAATCGCTGCGTCGTCGATTTTCACGACGGGCATGACAAAGGTGGTCGCCGAGGTCACGAAGGCCTCATCTGCCGCTTTGGCCTCTTCGATCGTGAAGGGGCGCTCTTCGACCTGCATCTGCGCTTCTTGGGCGAAACGCAGCACAGCGGCGCGGGTGATGCCGTGCAGGATATCGTTGCTGAGGTTACGGGTGATGATCACGCCGTCCTTGACGATGTAAGCGTTGTTCGAGGTGCCCTCGGTCACGCTGCCATCCTCGACCATCCATGCATCATCTGCACCGGCAGCTTTCGCAGCCATCTTGCCCATCGAGGGGTAAAGCAGCTGCACGGTTTTAATGTCGCGGCGGCCCCAGCGAATGTCAGGGATCGAGATGACACTGATGCCGGTCTTGGCAACAGGGCTCTCGGCCAGCGTCTTTTCCTGAGTGAACAGAACCAGAGTGGGCTCTGCATCTTTGGGGTATGCAAAGTCACGATCCGCCGCGCCGCGGGTCACCTGCAGATACACCAGACCTTCGGTCACGTTGTTGGCTTCGACCAGCTTGCGGTGGATTTCCAAGAGTTCGTCCTGCGTGCAGGGCTCTTTCATTTCCAGCTCGCTCAACGAACGGGACAGACGTTTGGCGTGACCGTCGAAATCGATCAGCTTGCCGTCCAGAACGGTGGTCACCTCGTACACGCCGTCCGCCATCAAGAAGCCGCGGTCAAAGATCGAAACCGTGGCTTCGGTTTCCGGCAGGTATTCGCCGTTTACATAGACGGTGCGGGTCATGTCGGGTCTTCTCCTAATCAGTCGCGGGGCCTCAGCCCCAAAGAGCGGCCACAGGCGGATGCACACCATCGGCATCGTAGTGCAGCGGGTTGTCACGGTCTTCGGCCAGAAGCAGCGGCGCGTCAAGGTCCACCACCTGCGCGCCCTTGGCGACAACTGTCGCAGGGGCCATCGCCAGCGAGCTGCCAATCATGCAGCCGACCATGATGCCAAAGCCCATCTCTTCGGCCGCCTTGCGTAGGGCCAATGCCTCGGTCAGGCCACCGGTCTTATCCAGTTTGATGTTAATGATGTCGTACTTGCCCTTGAGCTTGGCCAGACTCGCACGGTCATGACAGCTCTCGTCAGCGCAAAGGGGCACGGGGCGATCCATCCCGATCAGCGCATCATCCTCGCCCGCGGGCAAAGGCTGTTCAACCATCTCGACCCCCAGACGCACCAGATGTGGCGCCAATTCGCCATACACCTCGGCGCTCCAACCTTCGTTGGCATCGACGATGATGCGGGCCTCGGGGGCACCACGACGCACTGCTTCCAGACGCGGCATATCTTCGGGCGTTCCCAGCTTGATCTTTAGCAAAGGACGAAAGGCGTTCTCGCGGGCCTGCGCTTCCATCTCTTCGGGTGAGGCTAAAGACAAAGTAAACGCGGTGATCTCTGCCACAGGCGCAGCCACCCCAGCCAAATCCCAAACACGGCGGCGGGCCTTCTTCGCCTCCCAATCCCACAGAGCACAATCTACAGCGTTCCGCGCCGCGCCAGCGGGCAATGCATATTGCAGCGCCTTGCGATCAATATCCTGCGGCAGGCCAGCAATCTGCTCGGCCACGCTGTCCATGCTTTCGTTGTAGCGGGCATAGGGCACACATTCGCCGCGACCCGTCACCCCATCGCGGGTGATCGAAACCGACAGCACATGCGCCTCGGTCCGGCTCCCGCGTGAAATGGTAAAGGCTTGAGCCAACCGGAAACTCTCGCGACGAACGATCAAGGACATGCCCGCTCCTTCTTTTTGCTAAAAATACTCAAAAGACCGGACGCACCCACAAGGCGCGCCCGTCAAAGGTCAGTGCTTACAGTGCCGCCAGAGCGTCTGCTAGCTTGTCCGCGCTATGGCGATAAGGGTCGACTGCGGGCAGACCCAGTTCTTCTTCGATCTTTGCCAGATAGGCATCCGCCTCGTCCGCGCCCATGTGCTGGGTGTTCACCGACACGCCAACGACCTGACAGGCAGGGTTCGCAATACGGGCCAGCGGCAGGGCGGTATCCCACAGCTCTTGCAGGGTCGGGACCGAAAATTCGGGCAAACCGCGCAGATGGGTGCGGGTAGGCTCATGGCACAGGATCAGCGCATCCGCCTGACCGCCATGGACCAGCGCCATGGTCACGCCTGAGTAGGACACGTGGAACAGGCTGCCCTGCCCTTCGATGATGTCCCAGTGGTCTTGGTCATTGTCGGGCGTCAGCCATTCGATCGAACCCGCCATAAAGTCCGCGACGACCGCGTCGAGCGGCACACCATTGCCAGTGATCAGAATGCCGGTCTGGCCAGTGGCGCGGAAGGTGCTCTTCATGCCCTTTTTGCGCATGGATTCGTCCAGAGCCAAAGCGGTGTACATCTTGCCGACGGAACAGTCGGTGCCCACAGCCAGTACGCGCTTGCCGGTGCGTTTCTTGCCATTCGCGATGGGATAGTCAACCTCGGGGACGCGCACATCGTGGAGCTCGCGGCCGCAGGCTTCGGCCACGGCGACCAGATCAGGTTCTTCGCTCAGCAGGTTGTGCAGGCCAGATGCCAGATCAAAGCCCTCCTCCAGCGCGGAAACCAGAACTTTCTTCCAGGCTTGACTGATGACACCACCACGGTTGGCCACACCAACGACCAAGGTTTTGGCACCTGCGGCCTTGGCTTCTTCCAGAGTCATGTCCGATAGGCCGAGATCGGCTTTGCAGCCTTCCATGCGGAACTGGCCTACGGCATTCTCAGGGCGCCAGTCTTTGATACCTTGTGCGACTTTAGCAGCAAGCTGGTCGGGCGCGTCGCCCAAAAACAGGAGATAGGGGGTCTTGATCATCACAGGTCATCCTTTTGCTTGAGATCAGGATGCGTCGTCTGCGATGAGATTTCATACGAAATTTGCCGTGATTTCCGGCCTCTTGCGAAGTTCCTTCGCAAAATTGTGATCTTTGCCGAATTTTTTCTCTACGAATGCCAGAGAGATAGAAGGAATCTTTGCCGCAGCGCCGCGTGATGCCGCGACTGCGAAAAGAGGCTTGCGATTGATCGGGTAATTTAATACCCATTCAGACAACCAATTTGTAATATCATTACCGAAAGGCAGAGCCGATGAGCTTTCGCATCCAGCCCCAAGCGCCCGCCCGCCCGAACCGCTGCCAGCTGTTCGGCCCTGGCTCGCGCCCCGCGATCTTTGAAAAAATGGCGGCCAGCGCCGCGGACGTGATCAACCTCGACCTCGAGGATTCGGTCGCCCCCAGCGACAAGGAGAGCGCCCGCGAGAACATTATCAAGGCGATCAGCGACGTCGATTGGGGCACCAAGACCCTGTCCGTGCGCATCAACGGCCTCGACACCCCCTACTGGTACCGCGACGTGGTCGACCTGCTGGAAAAGGCTGGCGAGCGTTTGGACCAGATCATGATCCCCAAAGTTGGCTGTGCCGGTGACATCTACGCCGTAGACGCGCTGGTCACTGCGGTCGAAACCGCAATGGGCCGCACCAAGAAGATCAACTTCGAAGTCATCATCGAATCGGCAGCGGGCATCGCCCATGTGGAAGAGATCGCAGCAGCCTCGCCCCGTTTGGTGGCGATGAGCCTTGGCGCTGCAGACTTTGCGGCATCCATGGGCATGGCGACCACCGGCATCGGCGGCACGCAGGAAAACTACTACATGCTGCGCGAAGGCGCGAAGTACTGGTCCGATCCGTGGCACTGGGCTCAGGCCGCCATCGTGGCCGCCTGCCGCACCCACGGCGTTCTGCCCGTGGACGGCCCCTTCGGCGACTTCAGCGATGACGAAGGCTTCCGCGCTCAGGCGCTGCGGTCGGCGACCCTTGGCATGGTTGGCAAATGGGCCATCCACCCCAAGCAGGTTGCCCTGGCGAACGAAGTCTTCACCCCGTCCGAAGCCGCTGTGACCGAAGCGCGCGAGATCCTTGCCGCGATGGAAGAGGCCAAAGCCAAGGGCGAAGGCGCGACTGTCTACAAGGGCCGCTTGGTGGACATCGCGTCGATCAAGCAAGCCGAAGTGATCGTGCGTCAGGCTGAGATGATCGCAAACAGCTGAGGGCAGACGGGGGCTCTGCCCCCGAACCCCCGGGGTATTTCAACCAAGATGAAGGGGCTGCGGGTTTCGCGGCCCTTTTCGTTTATGCGGCGAGCGGGGCGCAGATCAGGGTTTTCAACTCTGCTGGCGGGGTTGTCGAAGGGTCGTTCAGGTAGACCTCATAGGACGGCGCATCGGCATGCTGGCGGCCCGATTTCGGAAACCAGTCGCCCATCAGGTGCTGGTACACAGGGCGCAGTCCTTCGTAGGGACCTGTGTAGAGCACTTCGGCGTGCGGGCCTGATTGGAGTTGAAAGGTTTCCAATCCTTCCGGCGCTTCGAACTCTGCCGCCACTTGAAACCCTGCAAAACTCCGCAGGTCTTCGGCGGGGACAATATCGGGGTTGTCCCACGCAACGCCAACCGCGCCTTGAATCTGCGGCAAGAGGTTTTGGGCAGAAATGATGCCGACGACTTGCTGATAGACGGCGCCCATCTCAGGATACGGTCCGCGGTGATGACGGCCGATCAATGTCAGCGCCGGTCTTTCTGTAATTTGGACATCGTACATTCAATTTCTCCGTAAACTGCTGCGTTCAATGAGGGGACCATAGCCGCGAAACAGGAACGTGACGCCGTAAAATAGGGGCGAAACCGCTCTTTGCGTCATCCCGATTGCATCTGCGGCGGACTGACGCCATATAGCGGTCAAGCAAAGGAGCGTTGGATGACCCATTATCTCGACTTCGAAAAACCGCTGGCCGAAATCGAAGGCAAGGCCGAAGAGCTGCGTGCGATTGCCCGCCAAAGCGAAGAAATGGATGTCGAAGACGAAGCAAAGGCGCTGGACCGCAAGGCCGACACCCTGCTGAAAGAGCTATATTCGAGCCTAACCCCCTGGCGGAAATGCCAGGTCGCGCGTCATCCGAACCGCCCGCATTGTCAGGACTATATCAACGCCCTGTTCACCGAATACACGCCGCTGGCGGGTGACCGGAACTTTGCCGACGACCACGCTGTCATGGGCGGCATGGCTCGCCTGAATGGAGCTCCTGTCGTCGTGATCGGTCAGGAAAAGGGTCACGACACCAAGACTCGCATCGAGCGGAACTTTGGCATGGCCCGCCCCGAAGGCTATCGGAAGGCGATTCGCCTGATGGAACTGGCGCATAAGTTCAACATGCCCGTCGTGACTTTGGTCGACACCCCCGGTGCCTATCCCGGCAAGGGAGCGGAAGAACGCGGCCAGTCCGAAGCGATTGCCCGTTCGACCGAGAAATGCCTGCAGATCGGTGTGCCGATTGTCTCGGTCGTGATCGGCGAAGGCGGCTCTGGCGGCGCTGTCGCGTTTGCCACCGCAGATCGCGTCGCGATGCTGGAGCATTCGGTGTACTCGGTGATCTCGCCCGAGGGCTGCGCCTCTATCCTTTGGAAAGACGCCGAAAAGATGCGCGAAGCGGCCGAAGCCCTGCGCCTGACCGCTCAGGATCTGCATAAGCTGGGCATTTGCGACCGGATTATCTCTGAACCTATGGGCGGTGCGCACCGTGACCGCGACCACGCGATTGCTGCCGTCGGCCGCATGATTGAGCAGATGCTTGGCGAAATCTCCGGTCTGAGCGCAAGCGATCTGGTCGCTCAGCGCCGCAAAAAGTTCTTGGCAATGGGTTCCAAAGGTCTCGCTGCCTAAGCTTCTTTTTGCTTCAAATACTCAAACAAAAAGCGGAGACCTCGTCTCCGCTTTTTTTCGTTTTAACTGGCCAAGAGCCGCAGCCCGTGCGTCACGTCAGACCTCACAGCCAAGCGCAGACTCGGCTCGTCCCCAGCCTTCAGCGCCGCAATGATATGGCGATGATGGATCGGCGGCTCTGTCCGGTTCAAACGCCCGTAGAGCGAGCGCATAGTCGGCCCAAGCTGCAGCCAGACCGTCTCTGTCATAGCAAGCATCGCAGGCGCCTGAGCCCTCAAATAAAGGGTTCGGTGAAATTCCAGATTGGTGCGGATATAGCCCACAGCATCGTGTTTTTTGACGTTCATGCTGATGTTGGTGTGGATGCTTTCCAACCGGTCGATCAGCGCCATGTGGGCACGTGGCAGTGCACGCGATGCCAACTCGACCTCCAGCAAGGCCCGTAGAGCTGCCAATTCTTCGATCCGGTCGTTCGACAACTCCGGCGTCGCGACGCGGCCAGATGCGCTCAAGGTCAGTGCCCCTTCGGCAACCAACCGGCGAAGCGCCTCGCGTGCTGGCGTCATGGAGACACCGAATTCCTTGCCAATCCCGCGCAAGGTCAGGGCTTCGCCCGGCCCAAGTTCACCGTGCATGATTCGGCTACGCAGCATGCGGTAGGTGCGATCATGGGCCGCCATCGGCGTGCCCGACTCGGGCGCTTTTTGAGAGGACATCAACATGGCTTAGGATGTGATCACAAACTCAGGGGAAATCAATCTTCAAAACGAAAGGCATGAAGCTTTGCGCCATCACGCCGCAGCCATTCCCGCTGTTTGGCACAGGGCCCATAAATCCGTTCAACCGCGCCCCAGAACGCCGCAGAGTGGTCCATATGCTGCAAATGCGCCACTTCGTGGGCGGCGACATAGTCAAGCACGTCCGGCGGCGCCATGATCAGCCGCCACGAGAACATGAGCTTGCCGTCATGGGTACAAGACCCCCAACGAGAGCGCGTATCCTTGAGCAATATAGCGCTGTAGGCACGATCCAGACGGCCTGCATAATGATGCGCCGCTTCGGCAAACCGAGACCGCGCACGCTCTCGGAAAAAGCCCTTGAGCCGTGCACCGGCGTTCTGACCGCCACGGGGCAAGGCAATCTCATTATCGGTTAGAATAACCCGCGCACCATCCGCGACAGTGATCCTGCGCGCGCGCCCTTCGAAAGGCACAACACCGCCCACGGCCAAACCCTGCACAGGCACGTGCTGCTCCAACTGGCTGCGGATCCAACCTTCTTTTTCACGGACAAAAGCTAGCCCATCGCGCTCTGGTGCAGAGGACGGCAAAGTCAGGGTAACGCGTCCATCCAGACGCGACACACGCAGGGTAAATCGCTTGGCCCGCGCCGATCTTCGCAGAACGACGGGCACTGGGGGGTTGCCAGAAAGGATATGTTGTCCCATATGCGCGCTCCAAGTGGTGTCTTTATTAGCCTTTGACACCCGTCCGACCTTATGGCAGGGGTCTTCGACCGCCTGCAAGCACCAGAAAGCGAAAGGGATCACCCATGCCCAAAGAAGAATGGGGCGTCAAACGTGTATGCCCGACCACCGGCAAACGCTTCTACGACCTGAACAAGAATCCGATCGTCAGCCCTTACACCGGCGAGATCGTCAACATCGATACCGGCAAGCGCAATTCCTTCATCGCCGAAGACACCGCGCGCAAGCTGAAGCCCAAAGAGGCTGAGGAAGAGGATGATGTCATCCTCGATGATGACGACGATACCGATGTAGATCTGGACGATGATCTGCTCGACGACGATGACGATGATAACGTCTCGCTCGACGAACTGGCTGACGTCGCAGCCGACGACGACGACAACTAAAAAAATCGAACGGGGGATGTGTTTTGCGCTTGCACTCCCCCGTACGCCTCTCTAATTAGCGCGACACGCACCAAATGGTGCACCTGATGGGGCCATAGCTCAGCTGGGAGAGCGCTTGCATGGCATGCAAGAGGTCAGGGGTTCGATCCCCCTTGGCTCCACCAAATTTCCTCAAAGATAAATGATATTCGCACCGACTTTAGGGCGTTTACCGCGCGAGTCTTCGCGCGGCTTGGCCATCTTCGCACCCTATCCATTCGGATAGCGCTCTTTAATTTGCGCCTTAACTCTCAAAAGCATCCTTCGTTTTCGGCCTGATTTTGCACGTGATTTTTGCAAAAATGCTTCCTTGCGCACCGCTGGAACTAGGGTCAGGATTCATAACCAGAACATGACGACTGCCGCTAATGCGCATGCTGACAGGAAGACCTTCGGACACCTGTCGTAGCGTGTTGCGACCCGCCGCCAATCCTTGAGGCGAGCGAAACTG
>JAUILL010000008.1 GCA_030433335.1 Alphaproteobacteria bacterium
CAGTTTCGCTCGCCTCAAGGATTGGCGGCGGGTCGCAACACGCTACGACAGGTGTCCGAAGGTCTTCCTGTCAGCATGCGCATTAGCGGCAGTCGTCATGTTCTGGTTATGAATCCTGACCCTAGGTCCACGAAAACAGTTTTATCCGCATTTTTTGCTTTATAAACTGCGTCCAAATATGTTTGCGCTGAAAGCAAAGGGAAAATATCGCCTGTTACCTTGTGCTTCTGGCTCGGGCGTCCAACCGAAAGCAAAGGAATTTTCTCGTATTTTGGTTGTTGCTGCAGGGTGTAGCCGGTTTTCTTTTTAACCGGATCGCCAAAATACACTGTCCACATATCCGAAGCGCCGTGCCACGTTCCCTTGAGTACAATACCAAACGTCGCGCCCTTGTCTGACGATCCGACTTGCACCAAACGCCAACTATATGACGAAAAGCCGGTCTCTTTGTGTATTGTCCCGAAGGGCCATCCTGGATGGATAGGAACGAGTTCCTCGTGTTTGGTCGAGGTGGGGTGCTTTACAGCGCCTCCAGCTGATCCCCTGACATACAGGACATTCGCATCGAACCCCCCATACCCATGCGACATCGCGCACAGGGTGGCCAGCTTGGGCATGTCCTTCAGGAAGACATTGTACTGTTCGATCAGGTTCTTTTCGAGGTTCGACTTCAATTCGGATATGTCTTCCTCGATGTCACCCAGACGATATCGCATCGCCGCCAGTGCCGCGCACTTGCGCTGAGTGGTTGCCAGAGAAAGGTAAAATTCCTCTCTTGAATTGAAATAGGCTTCTGGCGACGCGAGATCGAGCTCTACCTGATGCTTGGCCTCATGTGCCTGAAAGACTGTCTGGCCCACATGGTTCCCGTCCGTATCAAGTCCGCAAATGACCCTGTGGAGAAAACCGAGCCTCGCCCCGAAGGCATAATCGTACTTAACAAAAACCTGTCTGATGGCTTCTTCATAGCTCGGCTTGTGGGTCCCATAGGCGTTCGTGTTCGCCTTTACCTTCTTCACAAGTTCGTCGTAGCCATCATGGATCATGACTAGGGCTTCTTTCAACGTCGAGTCAAAATAGGACCAATCTAGATCGATGCTCAGCTGTTTTTGGCGCGCTTCGACTTTGCTGAGACGGTCGTCCAACTGAGAAAGTTGGCGGTTTACCCAGAGCTGCCGCTTAAACGAAGGGTCTTATACGTCGATCAGGAGTTCCAGACCGGGTTCCAGCCGTCCTTTATTGTCCCGCCCAACAATTGATTTCACGATTGCTCTGGATGCAAAAAGCCCCGCATTGGCAGCCAGCCCGACAACGCCCATGTGTATACTCCAATAAAATAAGCTGTGTCCGAAAACTCCGGAAGTTAAGTGATCAGCCAAGACTGCGGAGCACCCCGCCGCAAAGCAAGCATTTTTGATGCGCACCGCACCTTTCTGGATGCAATTATAAGTTGTTTTTGAGATTCAGCTCTCGTCTCTGTGAAAGAGTCTACGAAGTGCACCAAAAACAGGCGGCCGCACCTACACTGCAAAGGGCCATAGCGTTGGACGACCCTGTGCCGCTCGACTGGAGTGTTGCAACTCTCTCGCTAAATCGTGGGCGCACCAGCGTTCTGGTTTGCTTGACGCCGTCGCGATGCTTGGGACAGACTGCGGGCCAGACCCGAAAGGACTTTCCGTGCGCCTGATCATCACCATCCTTTGCACCGGCTTGCTCGCGCTCTTCTCGCTCGCGCCGTCTCAGAGCATGGCACATGGCATGGCCGAAGCGCACGGGATGTCCAACCACGCAGAGGCCTGCGCGGATTGCCCGACTCACGCTGCTGCAGAGCAAATGGAAACCGGCCAAGATTGCCCGCATATGACGGCCTGCTGTGCCGTCGGTGCCTTGGCGATCGCCATGGATGTGCCCATCCGCGCACCTTACTCAGGTACGCGTCACGCAATCCCAAAGGCCAAGATCTCTGCCGGAACAGGCGAGGCGATCGATCTGCCACCCCCTCGGACACAAGTTTGATCCCGCGGCGATCCTTTCGCCAAACCCAACCGATCAAGCCCAAACCCGAATATAAAGGGTCATCAGATGAATAAGTTAATTCTCGCAGGAGGCGCAGCCCTCGTCCTTGCGGCAGGCGCCTACTTTACACTCAACGCGCCAGAGGCTCAGGAAGCCGCTGCCGTGCCTTCAGCCGAAGGCAACCCTCTTGTCGAGGTTGCATTGCCAGCAACTCTGTCCGAACAGGCGGAAGTCGGCAAGCTTGCCTTTGATGCCGTTTGCGCTGCGTGCCACGGACCGAATGCGGCGGGCAAGTTGGGGTATGGCCCCCCGCTGGTTCACAAAATCTACGAGCCCTCCCACCATGGCGACATGTCCTTCTATGCGGCGGTGGAACGTGGCGTTCGCGCGCATCACTGGCCCTTTGGCAACATGCCCCCCCAAGAGGGACTGACCCAAGGCGATGTGACCGGCATCATTGCCTACGTGCGCGAACTTCAGCGCGCCAACGGCATCAACTAAGGGCGGCATGATGAACATTATTAGACGACAGTTCTGTGCAGGTCTCGGCGCGGTCGCCCTGCCCCTTCGGGCTTCTGCCAGCACTCAGACAATCCGCGCTCAGAAAGCAACGGTCCAACTCGCCCCCGAAGGCTATCCCGCCACAGAGGTCTGGTCATACGATGGCACCCTCCCCGGCCCGCTGATCCGCGTTCGACAAGGCCAGCGGCTGACCCGGCAGTTGGTGAATGACCTTGATGTGCCCACGTCGATCCACTGGCACGGGATCCGCATCGACAATGCCATGGACGGTGTTTCGGGCCTGACCCAAGACCCTGCGGCTGCGGGCGAAACGTTTGACTATGACTTCGTCGTGCCCGACGCGGGCACCTACTGGTACCACGCCCACAAAAATTCGATGGAACAGGTCGGGCGCGGCCTGTCTGGCGTTCTGATTGTGGACGAACCGACCCCACCCGACGTAGACCGCGACGAAGTTCTTATGTTGGATGACTGGCTCCTGGATCCCGACACCGGCGGGTTTGTCGAGCCCTTTGATCATCCCATGATGATGAGCCACGGCGGCCGCACAGGGAACCTTGTCGGGGTGAATGGCCGCTACGATTTCACCATGTCCGCCATCACCGGCGAGCGTCTGCGCCTGCGGTTGATCAATGCGGCCAATGCTCGGATCTTTGGCCTGCGACTAGAGGGCATGAAAGCGTGGACAGTTGCCTTGGACGGAATGCCTTTGGACAGGCCAGAAGCGTTGAGCGAAGACATCATCCTCGCGCCAGCCCAGCGGATCGATTTGATCGTAGACATTACCGCCAGCGAAGGAGAGCCTGCAGGCATCCTGATGGCGATGAATGACAACAGTTGGCAGGCACTGGCTGACATGACAGTCGCAGGGAGCCAGTCGCCGCGGGCGGATGCCCCGGCCCCGCTGCCAGCCAACCCGAACACGGCGCTGCCTGATCTCGCGACTGCCAGACGCTTTGACCTCGTGATGGAAGGCGGCGCAATGGCGGGGATGGAGAGCGCTGTTTACAACGGCCAGACGCTCGATTTCCGCGCTCTGATTGATCAGGGGCAGTTTTGGGCTCTCTCCGGTCAGGCCGGTCTCTCGGAGACACCCTTTGCCTCTTTGGCGCGGGGGGAGGTTGCCCGTGTGGCTCTGACCAATCGCACCGCGTTTCCTCATGCGATCCACCTACATGGTATGCACTTTCGCCAAGTGAGCGCGGACGGCAGCCTTGGCCCTCTGCGGGACACCATCCTGTCCTATCCCGACGAACCGCTAGAGATCGCCTTTACCGCCGACAACCCCGGCAAGTGGCTCTTTCACTGCCATATGCTGGCCCATGCAGCCTCTGGTATGAACACATGGATCGAAGTAACCTAGACGTTCAATGCGATGTGAAAGACAAAAGACCTACAGAGGCCGAAGATGAAAAAGACCTACGCTGCAATCGCCCTGATCGCCTTGGGAACGGCCGCGCTTGCCCATGGCGGCGTCAAAAACAAGGACGTTCTCGCGCGGATGGAAGTTATGAAATCCATCGGCGATCAGATGAAGATTGTGGGCGCGATGGCCAAAGGGCAGAGTGATTTTGATAGTGATGTCGCGAATGCGGCTGTTAGCGAGATCGCTCAGCTCTCGTCCCAAATTTCTTCGGTCTTCACATCGCCTGCGAGTGATCCGAAATCCGAAGCTCTGCCCGCAATCTGGACAGAATGGGAGCAATTCACAAAGCTTGCGCAAGACAGCGAAGCCGCTGCTACGTCGGTCGCTGGCACGATCACAACGCCAGATGATCTGGATACGGCGCTTCGGCAGATTGGCGTGACGTGCAAGGCATGTCACTCGAAGTATCGCGACTAACTATCTGAAATAACGCGGCGAATGCCGCCTTGCGATCTGGGCCCACTTACAATTTGGAATTCTTCGCCGCCAAAGACTGTGTCAGAGCGTCTGGCGGCGAGATGTATCACGTCAAAGGCACCGCCGGCCCTGGTGCCTGACTGTCATAGGCGCCCCACACCGACTGATCGTAGTGAATGACCGAACCGGTCAGTACACCGCTGTCATCAGAGGCCATCCACAAGACCGCCTTTGCCACTTCCGCAGGATCCAGCAACCGGCCCAAAGGTAAGCCCGCCCCGGCCTTGGCCTCCCAATCGGGATCGCCGCTTTCCGCCAGTTGGATCGCCCGCTCCTTGTCCGAGGCCATCCACCCGATATCGAGTTGGTTCACCCTGATGCGGTTACGCATCAGCGAAAACCCTGCGTTGCGGGTCAAGGTCGCCAACGCCCTCTTGGTCGTAGAATAAGCGCATAGCATTGGCTGCCCAGCCCGCTCTGACGTGGAGCCGATGTTCACGATCCGCCCGTCGATGCCCTGCGCAATCATTACCTTGGCGGCGTCCTGCATTAGAAAGAACGGTGCGCGGACGTTGGTGGCCATCAGCGTATCGAACAGCTCTGGCGAGGTGTCAGTCAGGGTGCCTCGGTCTGTCAGACCCGCCGCGTTCACCAGAATATCGACCCGACCAAAGAGCTCTACGCAGCGCGGCACGATCTGCTGCACCTGTGCCAGATCGGACAGGTCAGCGGCAATCATCTCGGTCCGCATTCCGGTCTCCGAGGTGATCGCCGCAGCGGTTGCCGCGCCCTTGGCCGGATCACGCCCGACGATCAGCGCGCCAGCAGCACCGGCCGCAGCAAACTGACGCGTGATCGCGGCCCCCAATCCTTGGGAGCCGCCGGTCACAATCGCGATTTTACCGTCAATTCGGTTCATTCAATGCCCTCAGGTCTCGTTCTTGGTTTTCAGATCATCCAGCATCTGACCAAAGGCTTCTTCCGTCCAGCCCTCTGCGATCGCCTGCGCCAAGTAGGCCGCTTGCGTCTTGGGCGCGATGCCCCCGATTGGCGGGTTGCGATCCAGATTGGTCGGGAACGGATAGCCCTCTGCGCTGGAGGCGATGACGTTTGCAATATCGACCCCAATGGGCGCGCATTTCAGCATCGGAAAAAGGGCGCGACACATCTCGGTCCGGTTCACGCTTTCCATCGCGCGGCCAAAAGCCGAAGAGACCTGAAACAAGTTCACCAAGCGGAATTTGTCCGCCGTGTGATTGGTCCCTGCCCCGTGCATGACTGCGGGATTGAAGAACACCGCATCGCCCTTATCCAGCGGCAACTGCACGTAGTTCTCCGCGAAATAGTCCTGATATTCAGGGCGATTGAACGCGATATACCCTTCGAAGAACTGCTGCGAGAAGGGCAGTACCAGCGTCGGCCCCGTTTCGACCGGCATGTCGCAATGGGCGAGCGCCCCCTGCAGGGTCAACACTGGCGAAATCCCGTGGATATGGGCCGGATACTCGGCCATCCGCTCGGCCGACATAAAGCCCAAGTGGTAGTCGCGATGGGGCTTCTGCGCCGTGCCGCCAGGGTTCACGCGGTTCACCTGAGCGGTCATCTGATAGGCCGGCCCCAGCCACGCCTCGGAGGCCAACGCAAAGCTCTGGCAGCTGTAGTAGGCCGCGAAATTCTCGGGATCGGCGAGGCAGTGTTTCTCGAGCGAGTTCCAGATGCGGTCGTTTGCGCCGGGTTTGGCAAAGTGATCGCCCTTGCCGGTGTTGGTTTCTTTTTCCTGCCGGATGATGTCGTCGAACACCTCAGAGGCACGATCCACAACCGCAGCGTCACGCAAAGCGCCCTTGATCACGATCACCCCTGCGCCATCGGCAAAAACGCGGGCCCATTCGGCCTTCAGGCTCTGCCGCGCTTCTGGGTCGGCCGCCGCGCGGTCTACACTGGGGCCGTCGTAGATCGGGATATTGCGGATGACGTCCGTTGCTAGGGGCACCGACGCTGGATCGGTGGTCTGCTCCACGATGGATTTAAAGGTCTCGAACTCACCGCTGGTCGCGCTGATCCAGACCGTTTTCGGATCATGTATAACGTTCATATCTGTCCTCCCTGCGCCAAACCTGCGCGATGGCCGCTGGTTTCGAAAGTTGCTTTCCACCTCAAAAACACCTCAAGATCACGCTATGAGCAGAAAGTTCACGATCAAGGAAATTGCCTTCCACGCGGGGCTTAGTCTGGCCACGGTCGACCGTGCACTACATGGGCGAGAGAACGTGCGCCAAGTCACGCGCGATCGTGTGGACGCTGCCATTGCCGAGCTGGAGCGGCAGCACGCGGCGACTCGGCTCGACAGCACGAAGCTGACCATTGATGTGGTCATGCAGGCCCCCAAGCGCTTTTCCTCCGCCGTGCGCGACGCGCTCGAAGCGGAACTTCCGTTGGCAAAGCCCGCCGCCTTCCGCGCCCGATTTCATCTGGCCGAAGTGATGAGTGACACAGACATCGTCAAAACCCTGCGAAGCATTGCCCGTCGCGGCAGTCAGGGGATTGTCCTCAAGGTTCCTGCCACGACCCAGATCGAAGCCTGCCTGCACGACCTTCTGGATCGCGGCATTCCTGTGATCACCTATGTGACCGATGTGGCCCCGACCTTGCGCCATGCGTATGTCGGGATGGAGAACAAGAAGGCCGGAGCGACCGCCGCATACCTTTTGAATAGAATGCGAAAATCGGACGGTGGCCGCATCCTAGTGTCCCTTTCCAGCCAGCTGTTTCTGGGGGAAGAGGAGCGCCGGATCGGGTTCATGTCCTGTCTGCACGGCATCCAATCCAGCGCGGCTGTGCTAACCGTGTCCGAAGCGCTCGGCGTCAATCGCACGACCAAGGCGGTCATTCTTGATGCTCTGGCAAGCCATGAAGACATTGATTGCGTCTATTCCATCGGCGGGGGCAATCGCGCAATCCTGTCTGCCTTCGAAGAGGCGGGCCGCACGATTGATGTGTTTGCCGCTCACGACCTTGACCGAACCAACCAGAGCCTTTTGGCAGAAGGAAAACTCAGCTTTGTTTTGCACCATGATCTGCGGAACGACGCCCGTCAGATTGCGCAGCATTTTTTGCAACATCATCGCTTTCTACCGCGCACGGTCGAGATCGAGAGAACCGAGATCGGGATTGCCTGTCCCCTGCCTCTTCTGTCCTAGAGCATCGGGTGTTTGCAGGCTTACGCCGACCCCTGCCGAGCGAAGCTCTGAAGCAAGGAAAAGAAGTTCATGACCTGCGGCTTCCGATTGTCGAGCCGCGCATGGGCGGTCAGACGCGTTCCGGGATTGTGACCTTCGTACTGCCTGTAAATGACGCCAGATCGCGGCGATCGCGAAACGCTTTCTGGCACCATTGCGACCCCTACCCCGACCGACACTAGTGAGATGGCCGTCTGGTAGTCCTGCGCAAAAATCTGCTCTTTGGGATGGAATCCGTTCTCCGAACAAACCCTCAGGATGAAGTCCGCGAACGAAGGTCTTGGACGGCGCGGATAGAGCACGAAGGGTTCGTCTGCCAGATCGCTCAGGGCGAGCGCGCGGTCGGCATCCGCAAAGGGTGAACCATCGGGAATAGCCAGGATCAATGGCTCGCGAAACAGTTCTGCCGAGCGCAGCGCCTCTGCGCCGCTCAATTTCGGACGGGCCACGGCGATGTCGATATCCCTGCGGATCAGGGCGCGTTCCAGATCCGCGTTGTTCATGGACGACAGGGACAGATCGACGTTCTTGTATTTCGACCGGTAGGCCTGAATGAGATCGGGCAGCGGACCGTGCGTCGCCGACCCGACAAAGGCGATCCGCAGCTGGCCCGCTCCGCCTTGGCCAATCAGGGTCGCCTCGCGGTAGGCGCTGTCCAGATCGCGCAGAATATCCCGTGCCCGCTGCAGGAACGCGGCGCCCGCGTCGGTCAGCCTGATCTGGTTGCGGCTGCGGTCAAAGAGTTTGACGCCGAGCTGATCCTCCAGCGCCGCGATCTGCCGCGACAAAGGCGGCTGCGCCATTCCCAGACGCACGGCAGCGCGGCCGAAGTGCAATTCCTCGGCCACGGCGATAAAGTATTTCAGACGTTTGAATTCCAAGAGCGGCCCTCGGCGGCCACCCTACCCCATCTTGGCAAGCGCCTCGATGAAATGCGGACGGAAGGTGGCGGGGTTTTCACTCATCGGAAAATGCCCGATCCCCTCCATGACCGCAAGGGTTGCGCCGGGGATCTGGTCCGCCGTGCGCTTGGCGTCTTCGGGGGTGCAGGTCATGTCGTAGGTGCCGACCATGATGTGCAGCGGTTTGCCCGAGGTATCGATCCCGCCAAGCTTGCCCACCAGACTGTCATCCTTGGTGTAGAAGTTCAGATCGCCGCGGAACACGCCCGGTCCCGACTGCATGAACATCCACTGGGTGTTCCAGCGTTCGGCCTTGGGTCCTTGAGGGGCGATGTTCGCCGACACCAAGGCCGCGCCCATCTCGCCCCCATGGGCATCGGGCCGGTGGAACCAGTCGATGTCGTACCATGCAGGCTGGAAGTCCGACGCCTCGATCGCGATGAAGCCCTTGAACGGTTCGGGGTTGTTCAAGGCCAATTGCAGCGCGATCCGCCCCCCCATGGAGCAGCCCGCGTAGATCGGATTTTCTAGTCCCAGCGCCTCGACCAGTTTCAGGACGGTCTCGACGTAGACTTCGGTGGTCAGCAGGTATTCCTCTTCCTCGAACCCTTCGGGCGGCAGGGATTTCCCGTGCCACGGCATGTCCGGCGCAATGAAGCGGTAGTTCGTGGTCATCTCGGCGTCGTTCATGATGTGACGCCATTGGCGGCTGTCCGCGCCTGCGGTGTGGAAGCAGATGACGGGCTGGCCCTGTCCGGCTTCTTCGACATAGACGCGGTAACTGCGGCCTGCGACTTCGATGGTGACATAGCGGCCAATGATCGGCTCGTAGTTTGGCGCGCTCATGCTGTGGCCTCCTCTTGGCGACCGAGCGCCATAAATTCTTTGAAGAACCGCAGGTTTTTCACCAGCAACAGGATGTCGCCCTCGATCCGACCGCGTCCGGTTTTCACAAAGCCGAAGATGTCGTGAAAAGTGGGTTCAGGCACCGGTTCCCAGAACTTCGCGAGCGCCTCAGCGTCGGTACGGATCGCGAACCGCCAAGGGGTCTGGCGGCTGGGGCCTTCGGTCACGCGCTCCAGTTCACCGCGATGGAAGGCCAGATAATATTCGTTGCCGTCGATTTCGATCAGAACGGTTTCCGAGAACAGCGCGCCAAGCCGCAGAAGATGAGGCTTGGCAGCGAGCTCGCGCCCCATGTCCTCGAAGCGGTCACGCAGATCACTTGTCATTGGGATTTCCTTAGTCTTTGCGGGCGTATTTCTCGATCAGGTCCAGGTCCGGCGTCACGCCGAGCCCCGGCCCATCGGGCAAATGCACCTCGAAATTCTCGTATCTCAGGCCGTTGCGGCAAAGGTCTTCAATCAGGATTTTGGGGCCGAAATGTTCGGTGCCCCAGTGCAGATCGGGCAGCGCGGCAAAGGCATGCAGGTGGGCTGCAGCCCCGACCGAGCTTTCCAGCAGACAGCCCCCGTAGAGCTGCACGCCAGCGGCCTGCGCCACAGCTGCGACCTGCTTCAACTGATGTACCCCGCCGTGTTTGCACAGCTTGAGCGACAGGACAGAGCCCGCGCCACGGGTGCACCCATCCAGTGCCTCTTCGGTGGTGAAGACGCCCTCGTCCATCATGATCGGAACGGGGGAGCGCGCCGCGATCCGCGCCATCGCCGCCATTTGGCCGCCCGGCAGGGGTTGTTCGATCAAGCTCACGCCAAGATCAACGAGCCGAGGAATGTACCGGATGAAGTCCGCTTCGGACCAGCCTTGGTTCACGTCCGCGATGATGTCGGTCCCTGCGGGCAGCGCCTTTTGCAAGGCAGCCAAGCGGTCCAGATCGGTCGCCGGATCGGCAAAGCCCAGCTTGATCTTGAAGCGGTTGAACCACCCCTTTTCGATCATGCCTTTGGCCTCTTCGACCTCTTGGCCCGCATCACCAGACGCCAACGCCCAAATTGCAGAGAACGACCGCCGCCGTGCGCCGCCTAGCAGCACATGGGCCGAAACCCCGAGCGTTTTGCCCGTGGCATCCAGCAGCGCCATGTCGAGAGAGGACTTAGCCGCATTGTTGCGCTTGGCCGCTTTGGCCATCTCGCCCGCCGCGGCCTCTAGCAGACATGCCGGTTTGCCAATCAGCGCAGGCGCCAGGTAGGTGTCGATATTGGCCTTGATCGCTTCGACGCTTTCCTCGGCCCAGCGGGGACCACCCAATGTCGATGCCTCGCCAAATCCCTCGACCCCGTTTTCCAGCGTCACGCGGACAAAGACGTAGCCCTGATAGCTGATCGATGTGTTCGAGAGTTTGTGCTTACGGCGGGTCGGTGCCTCGACGATCCAAGAGGTGACCGCACGGACGCGCGTGGCCTCTTCCAGATGATCGCAAGGCTGACCAGAGAGCGCTTTGGATGCGAGGGGCGTGTTCATGATGATTTCCGGATGGTCAGTTTGGGGAACGGCACGGGCAAACGCGCCGCTCCTTGGGAGGTTGGAGGGAAGCTCCCGTCCAGCCAGCGCCGATCACTCGGCGGCGACGCTCTCGATCAGAGCATTGTCACGGATCACGAAGTCAAAGGTCATGACCATGTCGGTGTCCGCGCCTTTGGGGGCTTTGGTCATCTCGCCGATCAGTTCCTCTTTCACGGCAAAGACGCTGTCGTTGTCGAGGTATTCGGTGGTGCTGTCGTAGATCTGCGAGATCAGGGTTTTGTAGCCGTCCTTCATGATCATGAAGTGGATGTGGCCGGGGCGCCAAGGGTGGTGACCCATGTACTTGAGCAGTTCGCCCGCAGCCCCGTCATAGGGGATCGGATAGGGCACGGGACGGATCGCGACGAATTCGTACTCGCCCTTTTCGTCGGTAACAAAGCGGCCGCGCAGGTTGTAATCCGGCTGATCAGGGTCCTGCTGTTCGTACAGGCCGTTCGGCGCATCTTCCCAGACATCCATGGTCACGCCCTGCACGGGGTTGCCATCGGTATCGCGGATGGTGCCAGATACGCGGACGGTCTCTTGACCTTCGAAATCCTTCTGGATGATCGATGCGCCCTTTTCCAGAACCGGCGGATTCTCGCGGTAGAACGGGCCAAGCACGGTCGAGATGGTCTCGTTGTGGGTTGGTTTTTTGTCGAGCATGTCCGCCAGAACCTCGACCCCGATAATGTCGGAGATCAGGATGAATTCGTTGCGGGCATCGCTGGAAATCTCGCCTGCGCGGCGCATCCATTCCATGGCTTCGAGCCATTCGTCATAGGTCAGATCGACCTCTTTCATGAATGCATGCACGTGCTTCAGCGCGGCCTTCATGATTTCCATGTTGCGTGCGGGAATCCCTGCGTCCATCGAATTGATGACGGCGTCGGTAATATTCTCAATGGTAATGTTGCGCACAGTAGCTCCTCCCTCTGTCGACTTGAGTGGAATGTGCGGGCCTCTGGTCCCCAAAACAATGCTCGGGCAGATATACGTTGATACCTCAAAGGTATGACCTATCGCGATACGTGACTTTATCTATCACCATTGCTCTAATTGCGCTTGATCGCAGCGGCCACGCAGATCTGAGGCTTGCGTTTCGATCCGCTGGCTGCTACCTGATTCCAGAGTATTTTACTCGGATATATTTTCCGGCGCCTTTTTGTCATCAGGAGACGAGATGCTGTCCCGCATGCTGACCTTCACTGCCGCTTGTCTTCTGCCCTCTGTGCTTGTGGCTCAGGACGAAGGGGCCAAGATTTCGCTTGAACTCAATGCGCTCTCGCCCTCGGACACGGCGTGCATGGCCAGTTTCGTTGCGACAAATTCCAGCGATCAAGACATCGAAAGTGCGATCTACGAGGTCGTTCTCTTTAACGCGGACGGCGGCGTGGACCGTCTGACGTTGCTCGATTTCGGGACGCTGCCCGAGGGGCGCCCTCGGGTGCGGCAGTTCGGCTTGGGCAACCTTGCCTGCGGCGATCTTGGACAGATCTTGATCAACGGCGCGCAGACCTGCACCATCGCGGGCGCCGCCTCTGATGTGTGTGCCAAAGGTCTGACGGTTTCGAGCCGGACCGACGTGGAGGTCACAGGATGATCCAAGCCCTGAAGGACGGCGTTGTTCAGCTGCATGACTTGGGCGGGCCTGTGGTGCTGGTCTTGCTTGCCTTGTCGATCATTGCCCTTTCCGTCATCGCCTATAAACTCTGGCAGTTTTCTGCTGCGGGTGTGGGGCGCCACAAAGCCCTGCAATCTGCCGTGACAGCATGGGACCATGGCGACATTGACCGTGCCAAATCAGACATCGCCACATCGCGCAGTTACCTCTGCCCCGTGGTTGCCGCAGCATTCGACGGAACTGCCGATTACGACCGGCTCGCCGCCGAGGCAGAGGCCCGATTTGCCAGACTAGAGCGCGGCTTTCGCCTTCTCGACACCATCGCACAACTCGCGCCCTTGCTCGGGCTTTTCGGCACTGTCCTCGGGATGATTTCGGCGTTCCAAGCCCTGCAAGATGCAGGCACCCAAGTGGACCCGAGCGTTCTGGCCGGCGGCATCTGGGTCGCACTGCTCACCACAGCGGTCGGATTGGCGGTTGCTATGCCCGTGGCCTCTGTCCTGAGTTGGCTCGAAGCGCGCATGGATGCTGAACGGGTCCTAGCAGAGCGTGCTTTGCGGACTTCGCTTTCGCCTTCCTGCGCGCAACCTATTTCAAGCCATGCGTAGGCACGTTCGGCGCAGGCGGCTGTCGATGACCTCGTTGATCGATGTGATTTTCTTGTTGCTGCTGTTTTTCATGCTCACCTCGACCTTTACGCGTTTTGGCGAGATCGACCTGACGTCTGCCGCTGGTCGCGGCACCAGAGCGTCCGGCGATGCCCCGCTATTTTTGCAGGTGTCGCCCCACAGGCTTGGCCTGAACGGGCGCGATATTGGACTTGATGCGTTGCCCGAAGCGCTCGACAGCACCAAACCTGTTCTGGTCTCGCTCAAGCCCAATGTGTCCTCGCAGCGGTTGGTCGATGTCTTGGTGGTCTTGAAAACCATCCCCGATCTGAGCGTGACGGTCTTGGAGGGCACATGATGCGGACGCGGCCGAAACGACAAAAGCCCGAACCGACGATCACCCTGATCAACATTGTCTTCTTGATGCTGATCTTCTTTTTGGTCGCGGGTACGTTGGCTCAGCCACTAGACCCAGAGCTTACCTTGGTACGGGCGCGGGATTTGGCTGCGCAGCCGCCTGACGATGCGCTAGTGATCGATGCCGCGGGTGAGTTGTCCTACCGCGGCATCCCCCTGCCCGACATCGACGCCTACGTGTCAGAGCACATTGGCGATCGCAGCGCCCTTCGGATCGTGCCGGACCGCAACCTGCCCGCGCGGCAATTGGTCCAGATCGGGAACCAACTTCGCGCGGCGGGTGCGGAGCGAGTGATCCTGGTGACAGAACGAGGCCTCGAATGATCGCGACATCCCGCATCGCCAAAGGCCTCGCTTTGACAGTGGCCATTGGTTTGCACAGCGCGGCACTCTTGGCATTGATCGCCCCAGCCCCGACCGTCCAAACCGAAGGTGCAGGCGGCGAGACCGAGCTGCAAATCGGCAGCAGCTTTGCCGATCTGGTCGAGGGTACCCTGACAGCGCAGCCCCCGGAAACGACCCAGCCATTGCAGACCACAACCGAGATAGCGGAAGCGATCACGCCTGAACCTGCCAAGCCCGTTCCACCCGCAGAGGCCGCGAAACCTGTGCCTGTAGTGACCGCTCCGATCGCCGCCCGAACGACGTCTGAAGTGGCTGCTCCTTCGGACCTGATCGCGGCCACGCCAGAGCAACCCAAACAATTCGCGGCGCTTCGTCCGCCCGAACGGCCCAAAGCTCCGGCTCCGAAGTCCACCCCAAAGAAGCCGATCGGGAATGCGACGCAAGCAGCCAAACGCGGTGCAGCAACCGGAACGGAAACTGCAAAAGCCGCGACGCGAGGCGCCGGCAAAACCGTCACTGCAGATGGGAGCGCCGCGGCTTCCAACTATCCCGGTCAGGTTATGCGCTGCATTAGTCGTGTGGGTCGGCCAAGAGTGCGCGCCCAAGGAGCCGCGCGGGTTGCCTTTGCAGTGTCCAGCTCAGGTGCGGTTACCGGTGTCACGCTTGCCCAATCCTCGGGCGTGGCGGCTTTGGACAAAGAAGCTTTAGCCCTGATCTCCCGCGCGGGCCCTTGTCCCGCGCCGCCAGCGGGGGCACAGCGCAGCTTTGCTATTCAGATCAAGGCACGCTGACCCATCCGCGCTTTGGTCGCCCTCTTGTTCAGCTTCAGACGGCCTTAGAAATACGAGCCAAGGGCGGTCGAAACCTCCACCAGATGTGGCCTATGCGATTGCCATTCCTACGGGCGCAGTCCACATTCAGCATCTGTAGTCTCCATGCTGAAACGAGCCGGCCCGATCACCAAGATGACCGATGACACCCCCGAAGCCCCACCTCCGCACGAGGCCGAATTTCATAAGTCCGAGTGGCCGTTCTATTGGATTACCCAAACTTCCTCGCGGTACTTGCAGGTGCTCGAGGCCCGGCTGAAGCCCATCGGCGTGGATATCGCTTACTGGCGCGTTCTGATGTCCTTGTACGAGGACAACGCGCTCTCGGTGTCCGAGATTTCGAATTACTGCATCATCAAGCCTAATACGGCGACCAAGATCGTGCAGCGTATGACCGTCGAAGGGTTGGTGGCCACGGGCACGCGCCCCTCGGACGGGCGCGTCACCGATGTCTTTCTGACCGACAGAGGCCACGAAATGCGGCGCAAAGCACGGGCCATCGCAGAAGAGGTTTTTGCCAGTGCCTTTGCCGACCTGTCGAAAGAGGAGAAGATGATCCTGAACCTTCTTCTCCAGCGCGTTTTCAACGGGCTGGCAGAGGACTGAGCCCCTGCCCCCTGACCATCACGCGTACTGGGGGCAGTCGCGCTTCATCTTGCGGACCATCGCATCGAACAAGAGAGTCGCAAAGGATGCGTTATCCTTCAGGTTCTCTGCGTCGCGGGCGCATTTTTCTTTGACCTCTTGCGGCAGGATGCTGTTCGGCCCGGGGATCGAGGACGCCGCACACTGGATTTCCGCCGCCCGCTGAACCGTCCACAGCAGCATGAAGGTCAGGGGAATGTCGGCCTCGGCCACGGCGATACCGTGGTTGCGCAGGACCAGAACGTGCTTGTCCCCCAGCGATTTCAACATGCGCTGGCGCTCGTCCGAGTAGATCGTGATCCCTTCGAAGGTGTGATAGGCCACGCGGCCATAGAGCTGAGCGCCGTAGAAGCTGTCGTGATCGATGTCGAAACCCTTCATGGTGATGGCCGACAGGGGAGTGGTGTGTGTGTGCGCCACGCAGCCCACATCGGGGCGGTTTTCGTGGATCACGCCGTGCAGGGCGAAACCGGCGGGGTTCGCGCCGTGGCCACCTTCGTCCAAGAGCTTGCCGTCCACGCCCACACGGATCAGGTTTTCAGGGGTGATTTCGTCGTAGTGCAGGCCAAAGGGGTTCACCAAGTAGGCGTGTTGTTCACCGGGCAGACGTACGGAGATGTGGTTAAAGATCAGCTCGGCCCAACCCAGATAGCTGACAAGGTGGTAAAAATCGGCCAGCTGCACGCGCAGGTCTGCTTCGGTAATGCCAGCCATCGGGTCCGCGATTTTGGTTGCAACGTTCATCGGTTAAATCCTTTCCAGTACGGTATGTGTAAGATGTTTGGTCAAATTCTTGAGCACCGCGCCAGCGTCGGGCAGCGGCAAGGTGGGGGCGGCTTCCAACTCGGCCAGCAGGTTTGTCAGGCCGGTCATCGGCAGGCCCATTTGTGCGGCCATCGCCATGGGGGCGCGGCAGATCGCGTCCAGTTCCAGCGGGCGGCCCGCGCGGGCGTCCTGAAGCATCGAGGTTTCGAATTCCCCCGCGTCCAGGAGCAGATCTCCGAGCCACGCGTTTGGCGGCAGGTCATAGCCCATCGCCTTGGCCCAAGAGCGGAACCCGTCGGCGATGCCAAAGGCGATGGTGCGCAAGGCCTCGTTCCGCCCGATCTCCGCCAGCGAGCAGCCCACCAGAGCGGACAGGGGGTTGGTGGCCACATTGGCCAGTAGCTTAACCAGAACCTTGGTGCGGATGGTGTCGGTCACGTCAGTGCGAACGCCCGCCGCGTTCAGCGCCTGAACCAAGGGGCCAAGGTCCCCGCCCTGCCCTGCAGCCCGCCCCAGCGACAGCGTCGGCGTGTTCGAAGAGACAGCCACCCCGTCCGCACCGGTTTGCACAGTCATCAACAGGACCGCCCCCAGCACCCGTTCGCGGTTCAGGCGGGCCAGATCTCCGGTCGGGTCGGTGAACGGCGCAGGCTGGTCAAAGAACCAGAACGGCAACCCGTTCACCATCGGAATCACCCACGTGTCCGGCCCGATCCCCGCCGCATTGGCCGCCAGAGCCACGCCCAAATCCTGCGATTTCACGGTCACGAACACGGCGTCCATCGGCTCGATCAGGGCAGTGACAGCCTGCACAGGCGCGCGGTGGATGGTGCCACGATCATCCAGCGCCACCCCTTCGGCGCGGATACGCTCCAGCCGCGCGCCACGGGCCACAACAGTCACATCCAGTCCGGCCGAAGCCAACAGCGCGGCCATGGCGGTGCCGATATTTCCGGCACCGATGATTGCTAGTCTCATGAAATCTCTCCGCTTTTATCCGGCCGTGTGCGCCAGCAGCAGGACCAACCCCGGCAAGGCCGTCAGCAGCCCGACCCGCAGCAGGTCCATCGCGACGAACGGCCCCAGCCCTTTGAAGATCGTGCCCAATCGCACATCCGGCACCACCGACCGCAGGACAAAGGCGTTCATGCCGACGGGGGGCGTGATGTAGGAAATCTCGGTGACCATGACCACGAAGATGCCGAACCAGATCAGGTCAAACCCTTGGGCCGCCACGATGGGATAGAACACCGGCACGGTCAGCATGATCATCGACAGGCTTTCCAGCACGCAGCCCAGAACCAGATAGATGCACAGGATCACCAGAATGGTCATCATCGGCGTGGCGCCAAAGGTGCTAAGGAAACTCTGGATGTCGTTCGTCATGCCCGACATATTGACGTAGTTGGTAAAGGTCAGCGCGCCGAACAGGATAAAGAACATCATGGCGGTGGTCTTCATCGTGTCGAGCAGCACCTGAAACAGCCCCTCGATGGTAAAGCGGCCCGACAGAACGACCAGCAGCAGCGCGCCGCCCGCGCCCATGCCCGCGCTTTCGGTGGGGGTGAAGACGCCGAGGTAAATCCCGCCCATGACAAAGGCGAAGAGGATCAGCGCACCCAACGTGCCCTTCAGTGCCGCCAAACGGTCCCGCAGGGGCAGCTTGGGCTCGACCGGAAGGTCCAGACCCTGCCACTTGATCGAAATGCGCACGGCGATCGAATAGAACAGCACACCCAGCACACCGGGGATCAGCCCCGCAAGGAACAGCTTGCCGATGTCCTGCTGGGTCATGATGCCGTAGAACACCAGAATGACCGAGGGCGGGATCAGGATGCCAAGGGTGCCACCCGCCGCGATCGAGGCCGTGGACAGCTGGTCCGGATAGCCGAATTTCCGCATTGAGGGCAGCGCGATCCGAGTCATGGTCGCCGCCGTCGCCATCGACGAACCGCATACCGAACTGAATGCGCCGCAGGCGATGACGGTGGCCGTGGCCAGCCCGCCTTTGCGGTGGCGCAGCCAGGCGTAGGCGGACTTGTACAGTTCTTCGGCGATGCCGGACTGGACCACAAAGTTCCCCATCATCAGGAACAGCGGCAGCACCGACAGGGAATAATCCCGGCCGTTGTCGAAAAACGCGGACCCCAGCAAAGACAGCGCCGGGGTCCACCCGATGATCGAGGCCACCCCGACCAAGCCAACCCCCGCTAGCGACAGGGAAATCGGCACGCCGCAGAGCAACAGGCCCATGACGATCGCCATGCCAATTGGCCAGTGTTCCATCGTTATTTCTCCGCTTTCAGCCAGAGGACCAGACGGCGCAGAGGCACCCAAGCCGTCAGAAGCGCGCCAGCAACCGTGCAGATCGCACAGAAATACCCCAAGGGGGCAATCGGCAGCCCCAAGGTCTGCGAGGCCCCGCCATAGCTGGCGAACTGCGCCGCATAGACCCAGATCCGCCAAGCCACAATCAGCAGAACCCCTGCCCCTGCAATGCCCGTGATCGCCAGCCGCCACGGGTGTATCCAGCGCGGCATGTGGTCAGTGATCAGATCGACCGTGACGTGTTCGTTGTCCATTGAGACGGCAGGCAGTCCCAGAAAGATGGTCGCGGCCAGCAGCATCTCGGTCAGCTCTGCCGCACCGGGAAGCGGCGAATTGAACAGATAGCGCCCGACCACATCCACCACGGTGATCCCCATCATGCTGAGCAGCAAAAGCCCCCCGATCACCGCCAAAATCGTGCGCGGCTTGGGGACCGAGATCCCCGCCGGCAGCACTCTAGCTGCCGGCAGTTCTGATTGATGGAGAGAGGTGACAGGCTTCATTCGCCTGCGGCTTTCATTTCCGCGCTGGCGGCTTCGATTTCGGCCTTGAACGCGGCATAGGCAGCGTCCGCATCAATGCCTGCCTCGGCGACCTCGGCCAGCTTGGCTTGGATCACGGGCGACAGCGCCTCTTCCCACGCGGCCAGTTGCACGTCAGAGGCCGGAGTGATCGCGATCTCCCCATCCATTGCCGCCTTGCCCGCAGCGTCCGCGCGGTCCCACATTTGGCCAGCCATGCGGGCTAGTGCTTCGCCGGTGACGCTGTCGATCTGGGCTTGCTCTTCGGGGCTCAGGCTTTCCCATTTGGCTTTGTTCATCACCACGTAGAACGAGGTATTGTACAGGCCGCCGGGCACCGAGACGCCCACATCCAGCTGCGGGATCAGCTTGAAGAAGTTCACGGATTCATAGGGGAACAGGATGCCGTCCGCGACCCCTTGGCTGAGGAGTTCATAGGCCTTGGAGGACGGCCCCTCGACCGGAACGGCACCCAGTTCGGTGGCAACTGTGTGCACGATCCCGCCGCCCACACGCAGCTTCTGCCCCTTGAGCAGATCGACCGAGGACGGGTCCGCCGAGGTTTTCAGGAAAATCTCGCCGGGGCCGTGGGTAAAGACACCCAGCACCTTGACCTGATCATATTCACCCGCGCCCTTCAGGGTCTTGTCGAACATGCGCCAATACGCGACTGAGATCGCCTCGGCACTGTTCCCGAGGAAGGGCAGTTCGGCGAGGTTGGTGGTCTTGAACCGGCCGGGACTGTAGCCCTGCACGCCGAATGTGATGTCCGCCACGCCGTTCACCGCGAAATCGAAATGGGCGGGGGGCGGCCCGAGGGGGGCGGGCAGGATGCTGGCGGTCACTTCGCCGCCCGTTGCCTCAGCAATCGCTTCGGTCATGGGCACAATCACCTCGGACACCAGCGGGTGCGACGGTGGCAGCCAGTTCGCCACGGTCAGGGTGGTTTGCGCGCTGGCAGGCAGTGCGGCGGCAAGCGCCAGAAGGCTGGCAGAAATCAGTTTATTCATAGTGCGTTTCCCTGTTTTAAAATTTCCTGAGATGGATCTGCGCGCGGTTCTGCGCCGCGCTTCAGACAGCGATTTGAGGCAGATGGTGGAACTGGCGCCCGAACCACATCAGGCCCGAAGCGTCGCCCTCGGTCAGGGCGATATCCTCGACCTGACAGAAGAAAACCGAGTGGGTGCCGATGACCTCGCGGTTGATGATCCGGCAGTCAAAGGCGGCGACCGCATCGTCCAGAACGGGCGCTCCGGTGGCGCGGGTGGTCCAGCCGCCTTGGGCGAACCGGTCCCCATCGCATTGGCCTGCGAACTGGCCAGAAAGGTCACGGTGGCGCGGACCCAGAACGTTCACGCACAGCACCCCGTTCTGCACAAACAGATCGTGGCTGCGGTTGCGGGTGTTGACGCAGACCAGCAGCGTCGGCGGCGTATCGGTGACAGAGCACACAGCCGATGCGGTCATCCCGTGCCGCCCCGCCTGCCCGTCCGTGGTCAGGACGGTGACGGCGGCGCCCAAACGGCTCATGCCCTTGCGGAATAGGTTCTGCATGGCGGCCCCCATCAGATGTCCAGCACCAGCCGGACCGAGCAAGCCCGCGAGCAGCAGGCGCAAATCATCTCGCTCTCTTCGCGTTCTTCCTCGGTCAGGAACTGGTCGCGGTGATCGATTTCGCCCTCGAGAACACCGGTCACGCAGGTGCCACAGATGCCTTCTTCGCATTTGACCTCGATCTTTACACCTTCGCGGGCCAAAGCCTTGGCGATGGTCTCGTCCGGCCCGACAGTCACAGTGATCCCAGATTGCGCCGCGACCACTTCGAATGTCTCGCCCGAGGCATCCACATCCGCGCTAAAATATTCGCGGTGCACATTTTTTTGACGGTGCCCGGCATTTTCTGCCGTCTGGATCACCCAGTCCATATATCCTGCGGGGCCGCAAACGTAGATGTGCGTACCGGCATCCGGTGCAGGCAGCGCCGCTTGCAAATCCAAGGGGGCCGAGTCGTCGTGATGCACCACAATCCGGTCCTTGAACGGGGCGGTTTCGATCAAATCGGCAAAGGCCATCCGGTCCGCCGAGCGGGTGCAATAATGCAGGGTGAACTCCGCGCCCTTGGCATGAAGTTCCCACGCCATCGCCAGCATCGGGGTCACGCCGATCCCGCCGCCGAACAGAACGGTCTTCTGCGCCGAATGGTCCAGCGCAAAGTGGTTGCGCGGCCCCTCAACATGGACCTTTTCGCCCGCCTTCACCAATTGGTGCAGCGCGATTGATCCCCCTCGGCTGGCCGGATCGCGCAGGATACCCAAGCGCCAAGCCGAGCGGTCCGTGGGATCTCCGGCCAGCGAATACTGGCGCCAAAGCGGGCCTTCGGGGGTGTCTACCAACAGGTCGATGTGCGCGCCTGCGGTGACCTCGGGCAGCGGGCCGTCGGCGGTCAGGGTCAGGCGCATGATGTCGCCGCGATCGTCCAGCCGTTCGGCAACGGTCAGGACTAAGGGCGTGGTGTCGTGCATGTCCTTCATGGCTTACCTCATGTACAGGCCGCCGTTCACGTCCCAGCAGGCGCCAGTGGTGAAACCGGCGTCGGGGGCGCACAGCATGGCCACCATTTTCGCAACAAATTCAGGGCGTCCGAGCTGCCCCACGGGGATACCGGCCAAGAAGCCTTCCATCCGGTCCTCGGGGACGATCCCGTGCACCATGGGCGTGTCCATCGGACCGGGCGAAATCGCGTTCACCGTCACGCCAAAGGGGGCCAGATCGCGGGCAAAGACCTTGGTTAATGTCAGGATTGCTCCCTTGGAGGCCGCGTAGTGCGCCCCCGTGGCCGTTCCGCCGTTCTGCCCCGCAAGGCTGGCCATGTTCACGATACGGCCATAGCCGCGTTCCTTGAAATGGCGGCCAAAGGTCTGGCATCCGGCGAAACACCCGCCCGCGTTCACGGCCATGACGGTGTTGAACTCGGCCGGGTCAATCTCCAGCACGGGGCGGGCCTGGGTCATGGCGGCGTTGTTCACCAGAACTTCGGCGCTGCCCCAGCGGTCGATCACCTTGTCCAGAACGGTCTGGAAATCGGCGGGGTTGGCCACGTCCAGCGTCGCCGTCACAGCCGTTTCCCCCGCCAGATCCAGCTCCGAGGCCAGCGCGCCAGCCGCCTCCTGATCCAGATCGGTGATCACCACGCGAAAGCCTGCGGCGTGCAAGGCACGGGTGGCGATGGCGCCAAAACCCTTGGCGCCCCCCGTGATCACGGCCGTCTGGATAACATCCGGCAACGGCGCCCCCATCAGAACAGATAGCTGATCGAGGTCAGCATCCCATCGCTGTTCAGAAGGCGGATGATCTTGTCATGGATCTTCAGGCCCTCTTCGGTTTGCTCCAGCTTCCATGTGACGTTCATGGCAAAGCTGCGCTGGCGGCCGAACTTGTCCTCCGTGACGTGCTGCGCGGCGCGGACGGTGATCAGGCTGCCTTCGACGCTGTCGATTACGATGCGCGAAACCGTACGCACGGATTCCGCCGGCGGCGCGGCCGAGATCGAGAAACCACCCTGCAACCGCTTGACCCGCATGTCGCGCATCAGGGCGTTGTCATAGGCGATGTTCAGGGTGTTGGCGAAATCGTCGCCCTGCTTGTCCACGGGGATCACGTAGTGGCCCGATCCGGTCCACAGTTGCAGCCACTGGTCGTATTCCTTGGCGTCCAGCAGGTCCGCTTCCATCCACAGGAATTCGGTGATCGCGGCCAGATTTACGTCGGTTTGCGCAGGGAAATCTTTCATTGTTCCATCACCTTCTTCCACATTTTATAGGCAGAGCGCATGCCGGTCTCGGCGCTGATGTCGCCTACGGGCAGGCCATTGTCCGATGCCTTTTCCAGACCCAGACCACGGTTCACCATGACGTCGATATCCTCGCCACCACCGGCAGAACCGCGCTGGACGCGTTCCCACACTTCGGCATCATCGGGCGAGCCAAAGCCCATCGGCCCTTGGAAGTGCTCGTGAATGCGCATCCGCATCTGGTTTGCTGCCGCAGGGCCACCGTCCATGCCGATCGCGATGTGGCGGATTTCGGTTTCGTGCACCGACACGGGGCGCAGAATGCGGAAGAACGACAGCGAACACGCCGCATTCGGGAAGAGGTTCAGGTTGAACCCGCAGCCCCCCACAGCGCGGACCAAGCGGCGCACCTGCGCCTCGTCGTAGTCCTTGCGCAGGTCTTCGGCCAATTCAGCGAACCGCTCGGGGATCGGAGCGCCGTCGTCGTTATCCAGATCAATGAATTCGGGCATCATCACCATGACCGAGTGGCCATTCCCAAGGTCTTCGACATAGCCGTCATCGTCGTCCATGAAGCTGAACGTCTCGGTCGCCTCGCCATCAAGAGATTGCAGGAAACTCTTGTGAACAATGGGGAAATGGTAGGCGTCAGTGGTGTTCTCCAACTGGATTTTCCAGTTCATCGGCACCTTGAACTGATGCTCGCCCAAGGTTTTGACCGGATAGCCGCCGCCCTGCTTCATGAACAGTTTGATCCACGGCTTGGCGTTGCCAAGGAAGTCCTCCAGCGGCTCCACATCCATGTTGTAGGATGCAAAGATCATCCCTTCGAAGATGCCGACTTTCAGTTGCTTCAGGCCGAACTCTTTCTTATCGAAGTCGGTGTTGTAACCCTTGGTGTAGGGGATCGCGCGCAGCTCGCCGTTCAGGGCATAGCCCCAGCCGTGATAGGGGCACTGGAAGGACGAGGTCTTGCCCTTCTTGATCTCGCACACGGTCGCGGCGCGGTGGCGGCAGCGGTTTACCAGAACGTGGATTTCCCCCTTGCGGTCGCGGGAAATGATCACCGGCTGCAGGCCCACATGGCTGAGTTTGAAGCTGCCCTTGTCCGGCACTTCGGATGTGTGGCCGACCCAGACCCAGACCTTGCCAAAGATCTTTTCCATCTCTTCGTTGAACAGCGCGGGGTCTTCGTACATCGGGGTTTTCACGCGGTCGTTCAGCACCAGATCATCGGTGCCGATGCCGCCGGGGGTTTGGTCAAGAGACATCGGTTTGTCCTATTGGTTCAGTCCGCAGCCACAGGCGCAGACGGGGTTGGAGCGGGAATTTGCACGGGTTGGTTCCAGTCGGACACGGACCGCGCATAAAGGTTTCGGGTGGTAAAGCGGTGCATCCGCCACGCGCCGTCTTGACGGGCAAAGGTGATCACCAGCCGCGCCGCCATCACAAAGGATTGCCCATCGTGAAAGGTCGGCGTTTGCAGCATGATCCAGCGTCCGGTCTTGGTGCCGTCCGCGTTGTGGGACAGCGCCTCTGCGGTCAGGAAATGCGCGTTCATGGCGAAATGCGGGGGCGTGGTGCAGAAGCCCGCCATCCAGTCTATGATCGCCTGACGGCCACGGTGCGCGCCAAAGTCGGCCTCGTACCGCTCACCGGCACCGGACCAGATGGCGTCCGTGGTGAACAGCGCCCCAAGCGCGGTCAGGTCCGTGTCCGCATCCAGCCGGTCGCAAATGTCCATGTAATCGGACAGGCAGCGGCGGCAGGCGGCTTCGGCCTCTAGGGCGTCCAGACGGGACAGGATGGCGGTCAGATCACTCACAGCGCGGGAATCTCCAGCGCGCGGCCCATACGGGCCTCGATCCGCATGTAGCGCCACAGGCGGTGGTTTTCCTCGCCGACTTCGATGGTGCGGAACAGGTTGCACGCGGCCTTGACGGCCTCACGATCTGGGAAGTCGCACAGCATGTAGCAGGTCCAAGGGAAGCCGGTAGGCGACGTGCCGACCATGGTTTCGTCATCGTCAATGGTGCCCAGAACGGTCACGCCCTCGGTCGCGGCGACGGTGCCCATAAAGGTCGAGAACCCCTTCCACACCATACCGATCTGGTCGAACGGCAGGTCAAAGAAATTCTGCTGGACCGCGATGCACAGAAGCGTGCGCAAAGGTTTGGTATCACTCATTATTCTATTCCTTCGGGTGTATTTGGTGTGAGCGGCAAAATCAGGGGAAACCGGGGGGCGTGCGTTCGCCGAACATGGCAGCGCCAGCGGCGGTCCACGTCCCCTCGCCCATAAAGGCGTGCTGCGCGACGCAGGCCGCGTCGATCATCAAACGCCCCAAGGGGTGCCCCGTCATCATCGCGTTCGATCCCCCCATGACAAAGGCATCGCGGGCCACAGCGGCCCCTTCGTGGGCGGCGGCGGTGGCGGCGAGACGAAGGCGCACATGGGTGTCGGGGGTGACGCTGGAGTTGTGCTTCAGCTCCTCCCACGCGCGGGCGGTGGCGTCGAAGAATTGGGCGCGCACACCGGCAAGGCGGCTTTCGGCGCGCGCCAGCATGGACTGGAAGTTCGGGCGGGCGCCGGGGTTCGGCGCACCGGTGATCGACGCCCGCTGCGCAGCATCCGACCGGATGTAATCCAGCGCCTCACGCGCGGTTCCGAGCGCAACCACGGCCAACACTTGCGCGGCCAAAGCCATCGCGGGATAACGGAAAATCGCATCCTCCATCGCGGATCGCGACCCGCGAACAAAGGTCATTTCGTCGGGCACCAGCACTTTATCGGCGACCAGATCGTGGCTTCCGGTGCCGCGCAGGCCGATGGTGTCCCACGTTTCGTCAATGGTGATCGCGGCGCGAGGCATGACGGCGGTGCGCGGCAGCGGGGACCCCTCGCCCTCTAGCTTGATGCCGCCCCCCAGCAGGTCCGCGCCCATGGAGCCAGAGCACCACGGCCAGCGGCCCGTTACCTCAATCCCGCCAGCCACGCGGGTGGCGTCTTGGGGCGGGAACAGGCCGCCCGCGAACACGGTGTCGGGGTTGGCGCTGTAGATCGCCGCGAAGCTATCGGTCGGCAACGCCGCCAAATAGGTCGATGAGACCCCGAAACTGGCCACCCACCCTGCCGAAGCATCCGCCGCCGCGATAGTCTCAATCAGCGCCAGAAAGTCCATCGGGCTGATTGCATCCCCGCCAAACCGCTGGGGCACAAAGGCGCGGTACACGCCGACCTTCTTGAACCCGTCCACGATGTCCTGCGGAATGTGCCGCAGCTGGTCGAATTCGGCACGGCGGGAACGGATCGTATCAAGCAGTTGCGCCATCTCGGCGCTTTGGGCGTTGCGCGTGGCAACCGGTTCGGGATGGGTCATCCAATCATCTCCACAAAAGGTTCGGTGGTGAGCTGGCGCTCTAGAAATTCGGCGATGGCACAGAGGCGAGCTTCTTCGCCCTTGCGGCCCACCAGTTGCAGGCCAGCGGGCAGTCCGGCGGCGGTGCGCAGGGGCACGGTCAGCGCGGGGTGGCCCGACAGGTTGAAGGGGCGCACCAGCTTGGTCAGGGGAATAATCGCGGCGGGGTCTTGGGCCTGATCCCAAGTGGGCGGGACGCAAGGCATGGTCGGCAGCACCAGGGCATCAAGGCCGGTCAGGGCGTTATCAACCTCTTCGGTAAACTGGGTGCGGACCTGTTCGGCCTCGGCCGCCATTTCGGGTGTGACGGTAAGGGCGTTCAGCAGGCGGGCGCGCACATCGGGCCCCAGGGTCGCATTCGACCGCGCCAGATGCCCAAATTCGCCTCCCAGTTCATAGTTGATCAAGGTGATGCCCGCTTTGAACGCAGCCTCCAGCCCGTCCAGCGGGGTGACCGTTTTCCAGCGGGGCGATAGGACGCCATCGACCGCCGCGATGATGTCCGCGTCCACTTGGACCGGCACGCAGCCCAGTTTGGGGGCGTCGATCTGAACCGGCGTGAACCCGTCCAGCAGCATCTCGGCGGCGCGGGTCAGCATCTCGGCGCTGGCGGCGAAGGGGCCGATAACGTCCAGAGAGGACGCACGTGGAATGGCACCCCGGCGACTGATCGCATTTTGGGTCGGCTTCAGGCCATAGATCCCGCAGCAGCACGCGGGCTGGCGGATCGACCCGCCGGTGTCGGTGCCGATCGCGAAATCACACAGACCCGCCGCCACTGCCGCCGCCGACCCTGAGGATGAGCCCCCCGGAATGCGGTCCGGCCACAGCGGGTTCGGGGCGGTTCCGGCATAGGCATTGGCCCCCGTTACCCCGAACGCCAGCTCGTGCATGGTAGTGGTTCCGTTGATGCGCGCGCCCCCCGCAATCAGGCGTGCCACCACGTCGGAGTGCTCTGCCTCCACCGGCGCTTCCGCAAAGGCCGCACTCCCGCAGCGGGTCGGCAAGCCTTTGACCCCAAGGCATTCCTTGATCAGAACCCTGAGCCCCTCTGCCGCTCCGAGCGCTAGTCGAATTGTAATGATCTCGGAGTGCTGGACCATGACGTGCCTCGCTGTGTCGATTTATGTGAATATTACGACAACCGCGGACCACGCCTAGATTATTCCCGGTACTTTTCACGTAATTTCACGCAATCGCACACCGAGGCGACCCAAAAGGAATGAATTTCCCTAGGCTTTTCAGAGGCTAAACGATGGGATGATTTTTTGTGCAAATCACCCAATTCACCAAGATTTCGTTTGGATAAGGCGACTATAGGATAAGCGATGCTGCTTAAGCTCGCTTGCCGCGATGTAAAAAGCCAGACGCGCAGTCACGGCTCATGGATCGCGATTCTATGTGAATATTACTTTTAACAAAATGGATCTGAGGGCTTATAGAATGAGCGCATCTCGCACAAACAAGAGCATGGCTCTGCGCCCGCCCCCGATACGGGCCTTCAAGCGATCCGTCAGAAAAGCTCGAAGGTCAGGTCTTCGTCACTCTCTTTCCACTGGCTATCACCAACATGGCCGCTTTCCATGTGCACGCGGCGCTGAGAGTACATCACGTATTTCTGCGAGAGTTTTCCGATCAGATCGTCCACGCCCGCGCAGATATCCGCGTTCAAATCTGTGTCTTTGATGAAGTTGCTCATTTCTTGCAGCATCTCATCAATGGTTTCTGCCTGCTGCCGGATGACGTCCCCGCTTTGGGCACAGGACATGGCCGAACGGATCGAGCCTTCGATTTCAGACTGGGTCGCTTTGTTCTCTGCCTGCTGCTGAACCGTGAGATCCAGCAAGTCAGAATAACTGACGGTCATTTCGGACAGGTTCGCCCGAGCCGTATCCAGTGTGGCCTCTTGGTCCGTCAGACTTTCGAGGATATCCTCGCGATCGTCGGATCCGTCGGACTCCATGGTGGACGCGTGTGCGTTGATCTCTTTCAGCGCATTCTGCACCAACGGCGCAAGACGCTGGGTCACGCTCTCTGTTTCCGACGCCAGGCGGCGGACTTCGGAGGAAATCACGGTGAATTCCCGCCCGGCCTTGCCTGCCCGCGCCGAGGCAATCGAGGCGTTGATCGCGATCATCTTGATCTCGCGGCTGAAATTCTCGACCTCGCGCAATTCTTGGCGCATCGCCTCGATAGAGGTTGCAATCGCCCGCATGGACTGGCGTGCGGCTTCGATTTCTTCACGGACAAACTTGTTGACGTCCACAGCCCGCTGGAGGTCAGCTTCGAGCGCTTTGCGGTCTTCTTGGTGATCATGAATGGCTGTTTCCAAACCACCCAGATGATCAATGGCCGTTTCGGACTTCTTGCGCTCGTCCTGCAAGCGCTCTTCGATACTCATGAGGTGGGTCATGAAGTTGATCGAACAGTCATTGGTCTCGTGCACGATGTTCTTTGTCAGATCGCTGAGAAGATCGACAAAGCGTGGCAGATGTTCCCCATAAGATTGATTTTGGGCTTCCATCTTGTCCAAGTTGAATGAGTGTCCGGAATCCATGACCACCTCTTACTTTTAACCGTTGGGAAGCAGCTTCTGGAGGGCTGTTTCCAGCTGCTTGTGATCAACGGGTTTGGTTAACCAGCCGGTCGCACCGGCCTTTTTTGCCTGATCACGGCGGTCCTGCTGGGAGTCCGTGGTCAGTACGAGCATTGGCGTAAACCGGTGCGCGGGATGCTGGCGCAGGAAGCCGATCAGCTCGATCCCGTTCTTGCCGGGCATGTGCAAATCGGTGATCACCATCTTGGGCTCTTCGCCTGCGCGTAGTTTTTCGACCGCCTCTTCTGCTGTGCTCGCCTTGACGACGGTATGGCCGAACCGCTGGAGCAGGCTTTCCATGCTCATCAGGACGGTTGGGCTGTCATCGACGATCATAACATGTGCCATGTTAGGCATTCTCCTTGGCGTAATACTCTCGACCGGATGTCAGATACTGACGCCAGTCCTCTGTCCCTTCTGCACCGGCAACCGTCGCGCCTGTTGCAATCAGCAACTGTACAACAGCCGTGTGCGCACCCGTGCAGTCACTTACATCAACGGCAGAGGTCGGGTTTTGTTGTAGCCAAGGATGAAGAATATCGACATCTGTGATATCGATATATCCTTCGAGTAGAGCGCAATCGTCGTTCAGTGATATTGGCATTCGATGATCTCCCTCAGGTTCAGGGCCAGCAGGATCGAGCCATCCCCCAGGAGCGCGGTCCCCGAATAGCACTGATAGCTACTCAGGACGCCTGTCATGGGTTTGATGATCGCATCGACGCCGGGATGAAACTTGTCTACGATCAGTCCGGACTCGCGCCCGTCGACGTCGACAACCATGACGCTCAGGATGTCGTTGTCCTCGACGTCTGGACAGGCAAAAAGGTTCCGCATGCGGACAAGCGGAATGAGCCGGTCCCGCAGAACCACCATTTCAGCGTTGCGGTGGCGCCGGATGCTCGAGGATTTGATCTTCTGGCTTTCGACCACACGGTCGATCGGGACACCGTAGAGCCCGTCGCCAATCTCGACCATCATCAGACGCTGCACGGCCATCGACAGAGGCAGCTTCATCGTGATCTTGGTGCCCCGCCCTTTTTCACTGAAGATCGAAATACTCCCACCCAAACGCCGCACCATGCTTGCGACCGCGTCCATGCCAACGCCGCGCCCGGACAGATCCGAGACTTCGTTCTTGGTCGATAGGCCAGGCAAGAATACCAACTGCAGCGCATCTGTCCGTGTCATGTTGTTGACTTTGTCCTGATCCACCAAACCGCGCTCCAGCGCCTTGGCGATCACGCCATCAACGTCGATCCCTTTACCATCGTCCAGGACCTCGAGCACGACGCTCTCTTCGAGCTGGTAGGCCTTGACCTGAATGGTCCCGACGCGCGGTTTGTCCGAGGCCTCGCGGGTGACGGGGTCTTCGAGACCGTGGTCGATCGAGTTCCGGATCAAGTGCACAATCGGTTCGGCCAATTCGTCCACGATGGCCTTGTCCGCCTCGGTATCTTCTCCTTCGACCACATACTGGATTTCTTTGCCCAGCTTGCGGGACATATCCCGCACCAGTCGATTGAAGCGCGACAGGATCGTGCTCATCGGGACCATGCGGATCTGCATAATCGCCGACTGCAACTCTTCGGAGATCCGGTTAATCGTGTTGTGCTGCGCTTTGATCTCACGCACCAACTCGCCGGTTTCGTCCATCGTCTCGGCCCTCTGCGCGAGGAACGGCATGGCGTTTTTGGCCACGATCAATTCGCCCGCGAGGTTCATCAGGGCATCGATACGCTCGCTGCTGACCCGCAGATGCGAGTTCGCACGGGCGGGCGACGCGGTTTGCTTGATGGTTTCAGGCTCGTCCGCCTGCTCTTCCTCGACAACGGCTGGCGGGGCGGCAACCGCTTTCGGCTCTGGCTTGCGCAACGCCGCCCCTAGAATGGCCATCCACTGATCAATCGTGGCGCGGGGGTTGTCCGCATCGAGTTCAGGGCTCAGCTCAATCGAGACGGCCTGCGCCACGCGCTGCAAGACGACAGCAACACTGGCGGTGCAGTGGTCTTCGGCGGGGCTGGCCTGATCCGATGCAAGCAAGCTGCGCTGTGAGACGAGCAGTTGCTCGGCCATCGCGCGCAGGCCTTCGTCTATCGCGCCCTCGGCAGGCGCATCACCCGCAGAGACGATCGCTTCGTAGGTCACCTCGTCGCTGACATAGGCGAAATGGGCGTCCAGTTCGTCCTGTGAGGCGCTGCTGACCAACCGGAAGCTGATGTGCAGAAGGAACGGATCAAGATCGTCAGAAGTCGGCCACTCTTTGGGCGAGACGATACGGGACCACACCAAACCGGGCGTGCTCTGGACAGTCCGCAATGGATCGTCGCCCGAAAAGAAAGCATTCACCGAGGGTGTATAGGTCACCAAAGTCACCGCCCCAGAGACGGGCAGCGCGGGCACGTCGTCTGGCCAAGGCAGCGCAGTGTCTTCTGGTGCAGCATCCGAAAGCTCCGGGATCGCCCCGATGCCCGGCGCATCGATCAGCGCGCGCAGGCGCTGGCTCAGAGCATCCCCGATAGCCGCTGCGTCCTCGTTCAGGGCCTCTTGTGCCTCGACCTGATCCAGCCAATCGACGCAGCGATCCAGCATCTCCAACAGGACATCGGCCACGTCAGAGGTGAAGGGCACGTCCCCCGCTCGGATGGTGTCCAGCAGGTCTTCGCCTGCGTGTACCGTCTTGGTCAGAGGCGTAAATTCGAAGAGGCCCGCTGCGCCCTTGATCGTGTGGACCGCGCGAAAGAGCTGATCGATCTGCTCTTTGTCCTGCGCGTTCTGCTCCAGATCGAGGAGCGCTTTCGAAGCGGCTTCGATGAGGTCGCGGCTTTCCGCGACGAATTGGGCGAGAAGTGCGTTCATTGAACCTCTCCTACCGTGAGCAACGTCAGAAGATGCGTGATATCCGCGGGGCTTGCGGGCTTGACCAGATAGTGGTTCGCCCCCGCCGCAAAGGCTTTGTCCTTGTCAACCAGTTGCGCCTCGGTCGAAATCATGACCACTGGGATCTGCCCCAACGTGTCAGAGGTTCGCAGCGCCTTGACGAAAGAGTAGCCGTCCATGACCGGCATATTCACATCCACGAGGATCAGGTCGACCTCGAATTCCAGCGCTTTTTCCAAGGCTTCGACGCCGTTCTCGGCCTCGAGCGCAATCCAGTCTGCTTGCTCTACCAGAGATCGGTGATACATCCGCACAGTGGTCGCATCATCAATGATCAGAGCTGTGTTGTGATGAGCAGTCATGCGCTTGGCCTTTGGTAGACGATTGCTTTGGGGAAACGCCGCACCTCGAAGAGAGAGGTCATCCGGCTGATGCTTTCGGAATGTCCCAGGAACAGGTAGCCGCCCGGATTCAGGGCATCGAACAAGGTGTTGATCGCCTGCTGCCGTGATTTGTCGTCGAAATAGATCAGCAGGTTCCGGCAGAAGATCACGTCAAAGGCCCGCAACTTGCGCCCGTCCTCGCGGTTGGACAGGTTCGTTTTGAACAGGTGCACGGCCTCGCGGATGTCTTCGGAAATCTGGTATTGCCCACCGGGCATGGTGGTGAAGTGGCGGCGCAGCACGTCCGGCGGCAGGTACTGCACGCTGCGGCGGTTATAGATCCCTTGGCGCGCCCGCTCGAGGACGTCGGTGTCAATATCCGCACCTTCGAGTTCCACGTCGTACTGACTGAGCCCCGGCCAGTTTTCGATCAGCTGCAACGCGATCGAATAGGGTTCCTCTCCGGTGGAACTGGGCAGCGACAGGATGCGGATCGGTTTGGAGCGGCGGCGGTCGCGTCCGACGATTTCCGGCAGCACATCCCCTGTCAGGGTGTGGAACTGATGATCCTCACGATAAAAATAGGTCTCGTTCACCGTCATGATGTTGACGATGTTCTGGAACTCTTTCTGACTGGACTCGAAGCGGACAGAGATAAAGTAGTCGCGGAACGATTTGGAACCGGTCTCCTCGATCCGTTTCAGCAATCGCTTGTCGACGAAGTATCGTTTGCTGTCGTCGAACTCGATGCCGGTCTTCTTGTAAAAGAATTCCCGAAAAACATCGAAGTCCTCTTTGCTCAGCGCGGCTGTGCTCATATGGGCTCCTCCGCGTCGAGGCAGATGATCCGCTTGATCGCATGATCGATCGCAAACTGGATGTAGGGATCATGGACAAAGCGCGCTTTGATCTCTTCGAGCGTTGGCAGATCGTCCACGCTGCCGATTTCGCAGAGGCGATCGACCGCCACCCCGATCACGTTCGGATGGTCTTCGCGGGACAGCAATGCCCGCAGCCACAGGTGCGCTTCGGGGATGGTCAGCAGGCGGATGACGTCCACCGCCATGATCCGCATGTCCGGCTCGCTTTCACTAAGCAGGGACTGGATCTTCTGAGAGGATTGCTCGGGCAACTGCTGCAAAGCATAGACAGCCTCGTTCCGGCGGTCGGCTTCGTCACCGCGCAGCTGCTCGATAAAGAAATCGACGACGTCATCGGAGCCGATCGCAATCATCGAAGAAACCGCAGCACCGCGCACCGATTGCCGCTCTTCGTGACGCAAGCAATCGGCCAGAACGTCGACGGCCCCCTCCTCGCCATGCAGGGTCACTGCGGCTTCGCGGCGCTGCGCTGCTTCGGGATGCGCGATCTTCTCCATGGCGTCCTCGACGGTCATGGCATCCGCAACGGGCGCTTTGCTCTGGTTCTTTTTTAAGAGCATTGCCGTCTCCTCGCAGGTATCGTGTTCTCGGTCCACCGCCGCAGTTCGCTTGCGATCCTCTGAACGGGGAGGACACAGGTGGCGCCTCCGTGTTCGATCAGCTGACCCGGCATGCCAAAGACCGCAGCGGTTTCTTCGGACTCTGCAATTGTCGCGCCACCTTCCTTGTGGATGCGCGCCATTTCTACGGCCCCGTCGTCGCCCATCCCTGTCAGCATCACACCGATCAGCTTGCGCGCCTCAATATGATCCAGCGCGCTATCGACCATGCGCGACACGCTGGGGTGCCACACATATTTCGGATCAGAGGGCACTGTCGCGGCCACGAGCCTATTCAGCTTTTTGCGAACCACAACGTCCCGGCCACCTGCCGCCAGATAGACCGTCCCGGGTTGCAGCGGGCAGGTTTCCGTCAGTTCGACCACATCCACTTCGCAAGCTTCGTTCAGTCGGTGAGAGAACGCAGCAGTGAACTTGGGCGGCATGTGCTGCGCAATCAGGATCGGCAGGGGGAAGTCAGCGGGGATTTCCTCTAGGATGGTCTGAACCGCTCCTGGCCCGCCGGTCGAACTGCCGATCAGCAACAGCTCTGTCCCGACACAATTCGGAAAGCGTGTGCGCTGTGCCGGAGCCGCAGAGGTTTTAGAGACACGAGGCTTGGCCCCCACCCGCACGCCTCGTCGCGTCCGTGCGCGTGTCTGCGTCGCCATACGGATCTTGCGCTTCAACTCGTCCATGACGCTGCTCATGTCGACCGAGACGGTCCCGTCGGGCTTGGCGACAAAGTCCACCGCCCCCAATTCCAAGGCCTCGAAGGTCGCCATCGCCCCGCGCTCTGTCAGAGAGGACAGCATGATCACCGGACAGGGCCGGATTTCCATGATGTGGGCCAAACAGGTCAGCCCATCCATCTTGGGCATGTTGATGTCCAGTGTAATCACATCCGGCTCGAACTGCGCCAACTTCTCCAGAGCGTCTTCGCCATCGCGGGCGAACTCGATCTCTAGGTCGTCCTGATCGGCGAAGTTTTCGCGCAGGACACGCCGCATCAAAGCGGAATCCTCGACGATCAGAAGCTTCATGATGCGGCCACCTCTTCAGCAGCAGCGGCAAGTTCATCGGGGTCGACAACGTCAAAGGCCCCGCTGTCCAAGACCAGCACCATGCGTTTGCCGCCATGTGTCTTGGCCACGTTCTGGACGTATCGGGCCGCTTCGGAATTCAAAGTCGGCGGCGCTGTCAGTTCAGATGCGGTGACGGTCAGCACTTCGGTCACGCTATCGACGATATAGCCTGTCAACATGCCCTGCACGTTCAGAACGATAATGCGCTGACGCTCACTCCGTTCGCAGGAAGCAAGGTTGAAATACCGGCGCATGTCGATCACCGGCATGACCATACCGCGCAGGTTGATCAGGCCCTCGACCTCGGCGCCCGCATTGGGAACGACTACAAAGCTTTCGGGCAAACGGATGATTTCCTGAACCGAGTGAATGCTGATCCCGAAATTCTCTTGGGCCAGCTTGAAGACCACCAGTTGCTCATCATCGCTGAGGTGCTCGTCCCCTGCCCCACGCATATCGTCTTCCTCCGTCTCTTCGGTGTTCACATCGATGGTCGAGGCCGCAAGAGCCTCGTCCTCTTCCTTCAGATTCAAACCGCAGAAAATTTCTCTGGCCGACAGGACAGAGATCAGGCGTTTTCCACTGTCCAGTTTGCAGATGCATTCAATCTCGTCAGAGCCATGGCGTTTGATCCCGTCAGGCACGTCCTCGATAAACTCGTTCGAGATGCGCAGAACTTCGCGAGCCCGGTCGACGATGACCCCGAAACGACGCACGGCACCGTCTCTGTCCGGAATTTGCAGAACGACAACGCGGTTGCTGTCATTCGCCTCTTCTCGCGCAACACCCAGACAGGTGCGCAGGCTGATCAGCGGCAGAACGCGGTCGCGCAAGCTGGTCAATCCAACGACGGCATCCGGCGAATTCGGAACTTCCGAGATCATCTCTGGCACGCGAACAATCTCGTCTACATCCGTCAGATTGAAGCATATTCCTCGTTCCCGATAGACAGGGACACGATTTGCAGAACGTCATCGTCAGAGCCTTCTGATCCGCCTTCGGCCGCATCAAACCCGCGACTGCTTCCCGCGCTCGAGCCGATGACCGATCCGCCTTCGGGCTGACCCCCACGCGCTTGCAGGTTCGCGAAATCCGGCAGACGGCTGGGATCGAACAACTGCACCAGATCGTGGTTCCCGAGGTTTTTGACCACCCCCGTCAACAACTCCGACGCGACGGTTTTCTCAATCGCCTCGGCGTCTTCGATCCGGTCTTCAGGGACGTTCAGAACCTGCGCGACCCGGTCCACAACCAGTCCCACCTTGAACCTGTCTTCGACGACAATCACGCGGGATGCGTCGCTGGTCTCTGGCGCTGAGACACCCAGCATCTTGCGCAGGTCAAACACCGGCAGGATTTCCCCGCGCAGGTTGGCCAGCCCCAGCATCGTAGAAGGCGTCATAGGCACGCGCGCCAGTTCGGGCACGCGGATGATTTCCTGTACCATCTCGATCCCGAAGCCAAAGAGCTCGTCCCGGATCAGAAAACTCACATATTGTAGAACAGAACCGATCTGTTCCTCTTCCGCATCAAGATCGGAAAAACTGCCTTGATCAAGCTGGCCCATCATACCCCTCCAGATTGAAAACCCGGTCGGGGGCCCTGCGCACAGAGCCGCCCGCCCACAGGTGATTAGCCAAGCTGAAGCTCGTCAGCCGATGCCGCGATATTGTCGATCGCAATGGACAGCTCTTCCGCGCCTTTGCCTTGCTCGGTCGCCGCGATCGAGGCCTGATTGGCTGCGGTTTGCGCCTCTTCGGCGGCTGCAGCGATCTGCTCCATGCCCTGCTTTGCGGTCGAAACAGCCTCTAGGATTTCGTCGGCCGAGTTGACGATTTCCTGGTTGCCGTCGAGAACAATCTTCATGTCGCGCGCAACGGTTTCCAGCAAAGAGGTGGTCGCCTTGGCCCGATCGACTTCCATCAGAGCGGTCTCGGCGGTTTCGGTCAGGTCAGTGCGCACAATCGCGATTTGGTCCTGAATGCCTTTGACCATGTCTTTGATTTCGTCCGCGTTTTTCTGCGCGTCTTCGGCAAGGTTCTGAATGTCCGTCGAAACAACGGCAAAGCCTTTGCCGTATTCACCGGCGCGGGCCGCTTCGACAGCACCGTTTACTGCCAGCATGTTGGTCTGGATCGCCACGTTCGCAATCGCGTCCACGATCTTGTCAATGCGGCGGCTGACGACATCCAATTCCTGAATTTCGGAAACCGAGCGTTGGCCCGCAGTCATCGCCTCACTCACGCCGCGGATGATATTCTCAATCGCGGTGCGGTTCTCGATCAGCAGATTGCTGATCAGACCGCCTTTTTCAAGCGCAGCACCTGCGTTCTCTTTGGACAGCTTCGAGTTGGTTTCGATCTGGGTAATGCCGGCAACACCCTCTTCAACTGCAGAGGCCTGCAGTGTCGCGGTGTCGAGGATCTGAGAGATCGCAGTCGTAATTTCGGTGCTGGCACGGTTCAGCTCTTCGATGGTCGCGGCCAGTTCTTCGGACGCTGCGGCCATCTCTTCCGAGGCCTTGGTGATGTCGCTGGCGGTGCTCAGTTCTTCGGCGATCTCGACCAGTTCGGTGGCTGCACGCTCTGCTTCAGACAAAGCTTGGTTCTGGGTCTCGACCGTTTTCGAAGCCTGATCCGCGCCTGCTGACTGTTCTTCGGCAGCGGCCGCGATCTGTTCCGCGCCCTTCAGCGCCTGCTCTGCGGCAGCGCCCATCTCGTTGGCATTGCGGGACAGAACTTCCGCGCCGCCCGCAATCACCTCCATATCCTCGCGGATTTTTTCTAGGTTGTCGGTGACCGAGCGGCACTTTTCGACTTCATCGGCTGCAGTGTTCGCGGCAGAGCCCACATTCTCGGACAGAACGCTCGCCTTTTCCTGAATGTTGCGCACCAGCCCGTCGATGTCGGTCGCGTTGCGCTCTGACGCTTCGGCCAGCTTGCGGACGGTATCTGCAACAACAGCAAAGCCCTTGCCGTGCTTGCCGGCGCGCGCCGCTTCGATCGCAGCGTTCAGAGCCAGCAGGTTGGTTTGGTCGGCAATCCGGATCACCTGATTGACAGCTTCAATCACGTTCTGTGCCTGATTTTCCAGGTCCTGCATCAGCTTGACCGACGCAAACTGGCTCTTTGCGCTCTGATCCACGCTATTGATCAGATTGTTGACGCCCTTGTCCGTCTCGACCAGCAGCGTCTGCAATTTCTCGGTCACCTCGAGCGACTTCTTCGCCGCCTCGGCCTGAAGTCCCACACGGCGGTTGACTTGGGTCATCGACGCCGCGCTTTCCTCACTCGCAGAGGCCGCCTCGACCGCACCGCGTGCGATCTGCGTCATTGCTCCAGAGAGCTGCTGCGTGGCGGCGCTGGCCTCCTGAACACCTGCGCTCAGTTCTGCACAGGCGGCACCAATCGCATCAGCGGTCTGCTTGCGCTTGGCCACGGTCCGCGCGCGCTGACGCTTTTGGTCAACCGCGCTGGCTGCAGGTTTCGAACGGGTGGTCGGAGTGTCATCGGACCCCGAAGCTCCTGCTGAACGAGGTGCCGGAGTTCCAGTTTTTTGCTTCACAAGCGCCATAAGTGTATCCCCTGGATGACGTAAACAGAAAAAGGTGGCGCCGTGTTCGGTCTTATCACCTAACAGCAGACTCAACGCCAGAGGATGCAATTAATTAAGAAATTCACCTGAATTCAGAGAATGAAATTCGATAAGCGGCCACTCACCGAAGTATTATCGTCAGAGAGGTGCCCACACTATGGTGTGCGCAAGTATTAATTCGAGACGGACTAAAAAAGATACGTATAAACAATTACTTGAGTGACACCCCCAGCGAGGGATCTGGGATTTTTTCTTATCCATCAATTAATTACGTTTGAAATATCAGATATTCAAAAGCTGTAATTTCGATAGGTCTACCGCATGCGCACAAGTTCCCGTAGACTTATGCGGTTTTTAATATGTGACCTCGAATTACTTTTCTGTTTTTTACTTCGATGGGGGTAAAACAAACAACCTCCGCAGTATGGATAACCGAAGCCCAAGCGCTCTTAATCTGGTGCACCCTTGCGACGACCTTCACGCCATTTCGAAGGGGACTGGCCCGTCACTCTCGAAAACTCTCGGTTGAAATTCGACTTGCTGGCAAAGCCGGACATCATCGAGATCGCAAGGATGGTATCGCTCGTTGTTTCCAAGAGGTGACAGGCATCCTTGATCCTGAAGTCGTTGACGAACTGCGACACGCTCTGACCGCGATGCCGGTTGATCGCATTGGACACCCGCCGGTCCGGCAAAGACAACCGGCGCGCCAAGCGCCGCAACGTCAATTCCTCATCCCGGTGCAACAGCTCTGTCGTGAACAGCTTTTCGAGGCGTTCAATGATCTGGGCATCTTCGTCGGTGGGCGCTTCGACCGGCTCGGGCTCGGTGATTGCACTGTCCGTTTCGGTGACCCGCCCTGTGGTCGCACAGAGTCCAATCACCAGCACTGACAAGGATTGCGCTACCCCGACGAGGAGCGGCACATGTCGCCCGCCCTGCAAGATAAAGTCCGCCAAGATCGCGGCGTCGATCACCCCGGAAGCCATTAGGGCCGCGGAGGTCAACACCATCGCGCGCGTTATCCTGCCTGCATCCCCCAAGGGCGACAGGACCAGACCATCCTGCCCCCTCCGAGCATTCCGCAGAAGTGCGCCTCCGAAACCGAGATAGGTCAACATGATCATCCCGTCGGCCAAGTCTGGGGCAATCGCCGTCACGCACCATGTCATGCCGACGACCGCCAGAGGCCAAAGCTCTTTTCGCCGGAGTTGCGTCGACAGACTGCGGTAGGCAAGGAAGACAACAACCGGTGGCAGTGGCGCGAGAAATGCGCTGGGCCAACGCGCCCAGTCCAGTGCATACCCCCAGCGCAAAGTGACCAACAAAGACTGCAGCGCCAACAGCAGTATGACACCGAAAAACAATTGATGCGGGCGCTGGCGCATGTCTTGGGTCCGCAAGAACCACAGACAGGCCAGACACAGGAGCAAACAGGAAAAAAGCGGAAGCGGAACGAAGATCATAGGAAATAGCATTAGGTCTCAATGGCCTGACCCTATCCTGAAACGCGATCTGGCACGACCTAAAACGCGTTCGAGGACGTTTTGGCAGGATCGCTTGGGTAAAACCGTCACAGAGTTCCAACGACGGAGAGCCACCATGCCTCGCTTCACCACCATCCTGAAAAGCAGCGCCTGCGCCATTGCCATTGGGCTTGCGGCTTGGGCCGGATATGAACTGACGCGCCCTACTTATGACGGCAGCGCGGGCATTGCCTATGGCTCTGCCTATGCGCCGGTTCGGGGCCAAGCGGTCGGCTTTCATATTTGGTACCCGGCAAAATCTGGCGGCAAAGCAGTCACTGTCGGCGGAAACGGCGTGTTCTACGGCACCCCTGCGGGACGGCGCGCGCCACATCGGGACGGCGCGTTTCCGACGATCATCATGTCCCACGGTGCAGGCGGAAATGCAGGCCAGTTTGGATGGATCGCCTCGAAACTGGCAAAAGCCGGGTTCGTCGTTTTGCTACCAAACCACCCCGGAACGACGTCGGGCAATGCCTCGGCGGAGGCGGCGGTGAGGGTGTGGGAGCGGCCTGCAGACCTGACTGCCGTGCTGGATGAGGTGGTGAACAATCTCGCCGACTATCCCTATGTCGATTTGCAGCGGCTCGGCGTGCTCGGGTTCTCTGCCGGAGGGTACACCGCGCTGGCCGTGTCAGGGGCACGGGTCGACCCTGCGAAATTGCAGCGCTTTTGCGATGGTTCGGATCACGGCATGTCGGACTGCGCTTTTCTTGCGCGCTATGGCATTGATCTGCACCAGATGGACCTATCGCCCGCCGCGAAGGATTTGCGCGACCCTAGGATCACTGCGGCAGTCGTCATCGATCCGGGCATCGCGAGTACGCTCACCCCACAGAGCCTGTCCGACATTGGCATTCCTGTGAGCCTAATCAATCTGGGCCAAGAAGCCGTCGTCCCCGAAGGCGTCCATGCGCGCAAGATCGCAGAAACCATCCCGAACGCCCGATACGACACCATTCCTGATGCATTGCACTTCAGCTTTCTGGCAGAATGCAAACCGGCGGGCGCGTCGATCCTTGAGCGGGAAGGAGAGCCAGATCCCCTCTGCGCGGACGCCGGAGGACGCGACCGCAGTGCCCTGCACACAGAGTTGGCCGAGAGGATCATCACCGCATTCCGCAGGGATCTGGTCGGTCTCAACGTTGCACATGCCTCCACGCGCTAGCTCGAACCTGCTTGGTACATAGGGTGTCAGTAACGCGCATTGACTTGGCTCGGCTTGTAGAGTTCGATTTCCTTCACGTCGTCTCGGAGGAGGAGTTGAGACCGATGCACACCCCAAGTTTGCCCCCCTGTGTGGTCAGAGGGGCCAGCCCAGTTACGGCACTGGCGCCACATGCATGGCTGGCGCCCGCATGACTGATATTTTGCTGAAAGCGTTGGACGCCGATGGTGTCCTGCGCCTGACCTTGAACACACCAGCCAAACGCAACGCCTTGTCCGAAGAGATGCTGGTCGCTTTGTCGGCGGCTTTGGGCGATGCCTCGAACGACCCAGCGACGCGCGTCATCGTTCTGGCCGCGAATGGGCCTGCCTTTTGCGCTGGTCACGACCTGAAAGAACTCACCGCTGCACGGGCCGCCCCTGATCGCGGAAGAGAGGTGTTCACGCGGATCATGACGCTCTGTTCCACGGTCATGCAGCAGATCGTTAAGTGCCCCAAACCGGTGATCGCCGAAGTCGATGGCATCGCCACCGCAGCGGGCTGCCAGTTGGTGGCCAGTTGCGATCTAGCCGTCGGATCTGACGCTGCGAAGTTCAGCACGCCGGGGGTGCATATCGGGCTCTTTTGCTCGACCCCCATGGTCGCGCTCTCGCGGAACCTATCAAACAAGCATGCCATGGAAATGCTGCTGACCGGAGACATGGTGCCGGCGCCCCGCGCGGCAGAGATCGGGCTGATCAACCATGCCGTTTCTGCGGACGCATTGACAGACACCACGATGGCTCTGGCGCGCAAGATCGCTAGCAAATCCAGCATGACATTAGCAACCGGCAAAAAGGCGTTCTACGCGCAGCGCGAGATGCCACTGGCTGACGCCTACGCCCACGCGGCCCAAGTCATGGTCGAGAACATGCTCGCCCGCGACGCGGAAGAAGGCATTCAGGCCTTCATCGAAAAGCGCGCCCCACATTGGCAGGACAAGTAATAGAATGACGAACCTTTATAACGACGGTCTTGACCGCAATCCGGCAAACCATCAGCCGCTAACGCCCCTACAATTTCTGGAACGCGCGGCGACAGTCTTTCCAAAGCACACCGCCATTGTGCACGGAGCCTTGCGGCGCAGCTATGCAGAATTCTACACCCGCGCCCGGCAACTGGCTTCTGCGCTCAGCCAGAACGGCATCGCCCGCGGTGACACGGTGTCCGCGCTCTTGCCAAACACGCCAGCCATGCTGGAATGCCACTACGGGGTCCCCATGTGCGGGGGCGTTCTGCACTCGATCAACACCCGCCTTGACGCTGCAATCATCGCTTTCCAGCTCGATCACGCGATGACCAAAGTTGTTATCGTAGACCGAGAGTTCATGCCCTTGCTGCAAGAGGCTCTGGCACTGGCCACCGTCACGCCCATCATCGTTCAATCCGACGATCCCGAGTTTGAGGGCGCCCCCACCGAAACGGACGCCATCGACTACGAAGCCTTTGTCGCAGAGGGCGATCCGCAATTCGCCTGGCTGATGCCAGAGGATGAATGGGACGCCATCGCGATCAACTACACTTCGGGCACCACGGGCGATCCCAAAGGTGTCGTCTACCACCACCGCGGCGCGTATCTGCTGGCGCAGGGCAACGCCCTGACCACATCCATGAGCAAGCACGCGGTTTATCTGTGGACCCTGCCCATGTTCCATTGCAACGGCTGGTGTTTCCCATGGACACTCTCGGCCATTGTCGGAACCCATGTCTGTCTGCGTCAGGTCCGCGCCGAACCGATCTGGAATGCACTCGCTGACGAAGGCGTTACCCATCTGTGCGGTGCCCCCATCGTGATGTCCTTGCTGATCTCTGCCCAAGCCGAGGAAAAGCGGGCGCTCGATACCACCGTCCAGTTCTCTACCGCCGCGGCCCCGCCGCCGGAAAAACTGCTCGCCGATATGCGTGCTGCTGGCTTTGATGTGACCCACCTGTATGGGTTGACGGAAACCTATGGGCCTTCGGTCGTGAACGACTGGCACAGCGATTGGTCCGCCCTGCCCGCGTCAGAACAGGCCACGCTGAAATCGCGCCAAGGTGTCCGGTATCTGCCCTTGGAAAATCTGGATGTGCTGGACCCCGAAACCATGGAACCCGTTCCACGCGACGGTGAAACCATGGGCGAAGTCATGTTCCGCGGCAACGTTGTGATGAAAGGCTATTTCCGCAATCCCGAAGGCACGGCCAAAGCCTTTGAAGGTGGCTGGTTCCACTCCGGTGATCTTGGGGTCGTGCATCCTGACGGCTACATCCAGCTCAAGGACCGGTCCAAAGACATCATCATCTCGGGCGGCGAGAATATCTCGTCCATTGAGGTCGAAGAGGTGCTGTATCGGCATGACGCGGTTGCGGTCGCAGCGGTCGTCGCCATGCCCCACGAGAAATGGGGGGAAACACCCTGCGCCTTTGTGGAACTGACCCGAGGGTCTGACGCATCCGCCGCGACGCTCAAAGGTTGGTGCCGCGACCACCTTGCCCATTACAAAGTCCCCGGCAAATTTGTCTTTACAGAGATCCCGCGCACCTCGACCGGCAAGATCCAGAAATTCGTGCTGCGTGACCAAGCCAAGGCCTTGGCAGACGCCGAGTAACGCAGCGACCAGAGCGGCATGCCCCATGAGCGTGCCGCTCAAACGTGCAGCCTTTGGCCTGCTTTCGCACACAAATTCACAATTCGATATTTTATTTTAGTGCGCCACACTTCCCTCTCGACAGGCGATGGTAAGGGGTGCTTAGACTTGCTCGCGAGTCCGTGAAGCGATGCATTTCAGTCGCCGATTAAGACCCTATTTCGAATTGAACTGTTTTTAAGAAGGGGCGCTGTCACAGGCTATTGCCACGCGTTGCGCCCGATTTTGATCGAAAGGCCAACACGATGCGCTTCGGCATCAAGAAACTTCTCATGATCTGTGCTGCCGTCATGGCAACGGCAATCACAGCACCCGACGTTCGCGCTCAAAGCAATCTGACAGACCCTGCGATGTGCAAACAATACGCGGGCTTCCTGCGCTCGATGGTGAACAAAGCCATCCAGCAAAACGGCTCCTGTCTGGACTGGGACCGCGGCGTCCATGATGTCTACCAGATGCACTACAACTGGTGCCTCGAAAACCCGCGCGACAGCGTCGTCGGTGCAGCAGATCACATCCGCAACCTCGTCATTGATTGCACAGGCCAAGCGCAGCCCGTCTCGCCGCTGCAGATGTCAGCCCCCGCCCCTGTCTACCCGACCCCGCAAGCACGCTGGATCGGAGACGGGCAATACTGCGAAGCCGAAATCCGCGTGCCCTACCGCCAAGAATACCACAGCCAGCTCTTGCGGTTGACCGCCGGTTCAAACGGTTTTTGGCTGATTACCGACTACTACAATGCGGGTTCGGTTGCTGACGTCATCGTTGACGGGCGCAGGTTCACGCAACGCTGGGAGCGGGAATCGGACGTCGTTCAAACCCAGATCGGGATGGATTTGGTCCAAGCGCTGAAACAGGGAAATTCTGTCGGAATCGCGTTCGACCAATATATGGATTTCCCGCTGTCAGGGTCTTCGGCCGCGATTGACACGATGCTGCAATGCGCAGGCATGCGGCCCGAACCGCAGGTCTCTGCCGGTCAAGGGCGCGTCATCTATGGCAGCTGCAAACTGATCGTAGACGGCGTGCAATACATCAACATCCCCTCAAACTGCCCGATCTTTATGGCTTCGGATGGCCGCTTTCAGATCAATAGCGATCAACGCGGATATCTGGGGGACTACTTTGCCGAGATATCCCCTTGGGGCGATGGCACCGCGTCAGGGCACTGGAACGGCAGCCCTGGCTCAACCCACGCCCAAGCCCTGCTCGGCGAGGATTTCCGCATGGGCAGCGGCGGGTGCTGGCACAATGGCCGCGCAACAATCTGTGCTGCGCGCTAAACGCAAAAGGGCTGCTCCGTTGCGGGCAGCCCAATTCTAAAAACCTGAAGCGGATAGTCTAGCCGATCAATCCCAGCACAGAGGCCAGTGCCATCGCGCCCACCGCGAGACCCGCAATCCCGAGATAGAGCCTGCGTGTAACCTTGCGCTGGATCACCAGCATTTCCATCCGGTCATATCCGTAGTGCCGCCCGAAATCCTGATAGGAGTCACCATACGCCCTGCGGGCGACGATCACCCGGCTCGCTGATCCTGCGCTACTTTCGAAATGTTCGCCGTACATGACAGTTCCCGTCTGTTCCCCTGACCACCAGTCTCTCAAACTGCATGGGAAAGAAGAATAATCTCTTAACGGCAGAGCGGATGCCCTTCGGTATAGACGGGCCAGCCCTCAGGATAGCCCAGCTAGTCAATCGCACAGATAGGCCAGGCGCAGCCCACCCCAATGACGGCCATTCACATAGATAGGTGCGGATACATCTTTCATCATCCGGAACTCGCCGTTGCCCATATCACGACGATAGGCTTGCATAAGAAACGGACGCGTGCTCTTGCCCGCGGCCAAACCGACTCGATCATCGAAAATCCGACGGTTGCGCGAATTTGCGCTGTTCCACGCCTCATCGCCATACCGCTGAGGGTGGCTAAACTTGCGGTTATGCGTGGGAATGTAGCCGTTCTTGTCGATCGCGGCGCAGAAAACGACTTTGCCAGACAGTTGCAAGAGCGGCTCTTGGATATCTGGCAGCAGCGCGTCAGTCAGCGCCGTGAAACGCGTCATGTGCTGCAAAGGAGCGCTGCCCGAGATGGGCTGGTACATGTCATCAAACATATCCCGCTCCGAGATACGCCCCGAAAGTACAGCCGCGTTGAAGGCATCGGAAATCTTGCTTGCTGCGGTCTTGGCGGCGTTGATGTAGATGGTGTCGTAGGTTTCGACCCCCATCTGAGCACTCAAGGCTGTCAAAGTCTCGGCGTCATCAGTCACGTCGGAAAGCGCCGCATCCGCTTTGGCAAGGCTGGCCGCGGATTGTTCGACATTGACGGTCAGCGCATCGATATCATGCTGGGTGGCAAGGATCGACTCGTCGATCGTCGCAGAGGCATTCACAATATCCTGCTGTGCCTCGCGCACTTTGCCCAAGGTGACGGGGATCGCATCGATTTCCCCCCCGACCCCACTTGTCCGCTCGGTGATGGTGCCCGCCAGCCCTGTCGCGCTTTGGGCGGCGTCGCGCAATGCCCCGAGTTCCTTGTTCAATTGCTCGATCGTTTCACCGATCTCGGCGGTCGCCTGCCCTGCCTGATTGGACAGTTCCTTGACCTCGCCCGCCACAACCATAAAGCCTTTGCCGTGTTGGCCAGCCCGCGCAGCCTCGATCGAGGCGTTCAGCGACAGCAGGTTGGTTTGCCGCGAGATCCCAGCGACATGCCGCGAGACCCGCGCAACTTGATCCAAAGCCGCCTGTAGCCCGTCCAGTTGGGCTGCAATCTTGGTCACCTGTTCGGTCAGTTGGCCGACGTCAGACACCATCGCGCTCAGGTTTCCGCTTGTTTCGACCATGCGGCCCTCTGCATCTTCTGAGATCGTCAGGGCGCGTTGCGCCGCACTCGACACAACGGCGCTTTGTTCGGACATACTCAGAGCCCGCTTATGAATGCCACGGAAGCTCTCGCTTTGTTCGCGCACTCTTTCGGAGGTATCGCCCACATCGCCCGATACCGCTGCGATTGCGACGCTCAGGCTGCCGACGCGATTTGCAATCTCTTTGATCGCTTTGCTATTTTTGTCTGCGTCGCCCTGAACACGCTCTGAAGCCTGCGGAAACACTGCGATTTCAGCCATATTTGCCCCCAATTATTCTCAATCCCTTGTGGATCAGAACGACATATGCCGGAAATTATATAGGCCAATCCGCAATTTGTATGGGTCAGTCCCAAAGGGATAGGACTTCGCCACCCCCACCTGCGCGCGAGGCCATTTCAACCTCGGCTCTAAAGCACTGGATGACGTTCGGATGATCGCAAAGATTGAGGCTTGGCACTTGGCGCAACCCGGATTCGGGCCGGAAGACAATGCTGCCAAAGGCCAGACGGACCGCCATTCCGAAGGCTCCACAACACGTCTGTGACGCACAAACCTGGGACTGAATTGGTCTCCATCATGGTCTCCGGTAGCTCCTGCGATTCCAAAAGCTGAGGTCTGACAATGGCCTATTGGGAGAAGTGGCGCACCCATCAGGATTCGAACCTGAGGCCTCTGCCTTCGGAGGGCAGCGCTCTATCCAGCTGAGCTATGGGTGCCTGAGGGGTGGAATAGCAGGGCCATGACAGCCCCGCAATCGCAAAATTAGCCCAGTAGTTCCTGAGCCAGCTCCAGTGCATCGACCAGAGCATCCACCTCTGCGGTGGTGTTGTATGCGGCAAAAGAGGCGCGGCAGCTGGCGGTGATGCCCAGATGCTCCATCAGCGGGCCACAGCAGTGGTGACCTGCGCGGACAGCGACGCCCTTTTTGTCGAGGATGGTCGAGATGTCGTGCGCGTGCGCAGCGCCCGACATAGTGAAGCTGAAGATCGCGCCTTTGCCCGCTGCGGTGCCCTGCACTTGGAGCCAGTTCAGACCGAGCAAACGTTCCTGAGCGTAGTCGCGCAAGGCCGCCTCGTGGGCCGCGATGTTCTCCATCCCGACGCCCATCATCCACTCCAACGCCACTCCCAAACCAATCTGCTGAACGATACCGGGCGTGCCGGCCTCGAGCATCATGGGGGTGTCGTTGTAGCTGACCGCATCCTTGGACACTTCGCGGATCATGTCCCCGCCACCCATAAAGGGACGCATTTCCGCCAGACGCTCTTTGGCAATGAAAATCGCGCCAGAGCCCGAGGGGCCATAGAGTTTGTGACCGGTGATCGCATAGAAATCGCAGCCGATGTCCTGCACATCAACAGGCATGTGGACAGAGCCCTGCGAGCCATCAACCAGCACAGGCACACCAAGCTCTTTCGCAGCCGCGCAGATCGATTTGACATCGACCACAGTGCCAAGAACGTTCGACATCTGGGTGATCGCGACCAGCTTGGTCTTGGGGCCGATGGCGTCGATGACCTTTTGCGGATCAAGACTTCCGTCCGCCTCGGGATCGACCCATTTGAGCACGATCCCCTGACGTTCCCGCAGAAAGTGCCAAGGCACGATGTTGGCGTGGTGCTCCATGGTGGACAGGACGATCTCGTCCCCTGCTTCCATGCGGGGCATGGCCCAGCCGTAGGCCACGGTGTTGATGCCCTCGGTCGTGCCAGTGTTCATGACGATCTCGTCCTCGGACGGAGCGTTCAGGAATTTGGCTACGATGCCGCGCACACCCTCGTATTTCTCGGTGGCGAGGTTCGACAGGAAGTGCAGACCGCGGTGCACATTCGCGTATTCTTCGGAATAGGCGCGGGTGATGGCGTCGATCACGACCTGAGGCTTTTGCGAGCTGGCGCCGTTGTCCAGATAAACCAGCGGCTTGCCGTTCACCTGACGCGACAGGATCGGGAATTCGGCGCGTAGGGCGTTTACATCAAACATAAGGCAGAGCCTCCGGTAGGTTTACACACCGAGCAGCGCCAATAGCAGAACCATGCCGAAAGTGATGCCGACAAAACCGAACACCACGGTAGCAACGGCTCGACCAGCGGTCTCGAAACCATGTGCAACTTTGATAAATCTAGTGGTAAGCCACAGGGCGTACCCAATGACTACAAAGGCAAAAAGAGGGCCGATCGAAGGAAAGGCAAGCGCCAACACGCTTTGCGGGATTTGCAGCGCGATCAGCATCGTCTGCACCCAAGACATGACCAGAACAATCTGATCCAGACGTGCCGTGCCTTCGAGAGCACGTCCCGAAGCCAGCATCGCAAAGGACATCACCGCGAGGTTCGCGCCCATCACGACCGTCAGCATAAACGGCGGCACCACCGTGCCGAGCCCCGAGGGCAACAGCACCTCTGTCCCGTAGAACATCAGAACGCTTGCAATGACGGTTAGGCCAAAGATGTGCCACACCGCAGAGGGCCGCAGCCGCATCCCTAGCAGAGATCCCGCGACCGCATCAGGGTCACGAACCGTGGCAAGGATCAACTGCCATATGGTCGAAGCGTTCAGTGTCATGACTCGTGATTAGGCGCCTCTTGCCGCCGAGGCAAGTGGGCCTGTCCAGTAGGCGACCTTGAGACCGGAAAAGAGGAACCATACAAAGGCCACGACCCACAAGGCCCCGACCACCGCAACGCCGCTTCCGGGCGCGAGCCCTTCGGTCAGGCCATAGAGCAGCAAGAGCGGGACTGAAGCAAAGAAGCCCCAGAACAGCGCCAGACGTGCCCCGTAAGATTTTCCCTTGCCGCCTGCTACGCGGACGAGCAGGTGCAGCACACCGGCCAGAATGTAGAACAGAAGCGGCGCAAAAAAGACCCACGCCATCAGAGGACCGGTCAGGCTCTCGGTGAAATCCTGACCGCTCAGAAACGCATCGCGCGAGATTTTAGGCCACTGCCCCACAAAGGTCAGACCGCATGCCGCGATCAGCCAGAACAGGGCGCGATCCTCTCGCTGGCCCATAGCGGACAGGCGCGTGAACACCTGTCCGGGGTTGCGATAGGTCGCGACCATATCCCGCGTGATCGACATCAGAGATCGTCTTCCAAATCCAGCCAGAGGCGGATGCGGCGCAGGATAGCCTCGCGCAGCTCTTCGGATTCGATCTCGTCAACCGCTTCGGCAAGGAACGCCAGAACCATCAGATCCTGTGCCTTGCGATGCGGAATGCCGCGGGCACGCAGGTAGTACAGCGCATCCTCGTCAATCGCACCGGAGGTCGAGCCGTGCGAACAGGCCACGTCATCGGCATAGATTTCCAGCTCGGGCTTAGCGAGGAACTGGCTGTCCTCGTCCAGAAGCAGCGACTGGCTGATCTGGTAGCCGTCGGTTTTCTGAGCGCCCTGCTTGACCAAGATTTTGCCCTGAAACACGCCGGTTGCGCCGTTCGACAGCACCTTCTTGAACACCTGACGGCTTTCGCAGTTCACCGCGTCATGGGTGATAAAGATGGTGTCGTCCTGATGCACGTCCTTGCCGTCCGCCATCAGCGCGCCTGCCACGTGGGCAATCGCGTCATCGCCGGTCAGCTCCATGATGCATTCGTTGCGGGTCATCTTGCCGTTCGGGGTCAGAGTGAACGACTTGAAAGTGCTTTCAGAACCCAGACGCGCGAACATGTGGGTCAGCAACTGACGTTCTTGATCGCGGCCTTGGCTGCGAACATGGTGGAAGGCGGCAGTGTCGGCCACGGTGACTTCGGTCACAGTGTTGGCGCGGGCACCAGCGGCACCGGTTTCCAGCAGGGTCACGGATGCGCCCTCTTCGACCTTGATCACGTGGTGCAGAACCACGTCCGAGGTGTCAGAGCTGCGCTCATAGACCACGTGGATCGGCTTGGCTGCCGCGCCGGTGGCACGGATCACCAGACCGTCGGTCGCATAGGCGGTGTTCAGGGCCGCCAGCGGACGCTCGACGGGGTCCTGCCCTGCGGTTTCCAGTGCGCCGTAGATGTCCTTGGCCCAGTGGATGTCGGCCTGCGCGGCATCAGCCAAGCGGCTGATTTCCACACCGTCCAGCGCCAGCGCGTCAGAGGCATCCGCATCAAATGCGCCATCACGGAAGACAACGGTCAGAACGTCCACGCCTTCGAACACCTGCGCACCAGCATCATCGGCCAGAGCCGCCGCTTCGGGCGCAGCCGAGGTGAACGCATCGGGGCGGGTGTATTTCCAGTATTCGTCGCGACGGATGGGCAGACCCATCGCATCCAGACGGCCAGCGGCATCTTTGCGGGCAGCGGTGATCCACTCGCCGCCTTCGGGCATCGACAAGACGGGCTGGCGCGCGGCCAGAGCGTCCTGTTTCTGCTGCTTCAGCTGTGCTCGTTTGATCGCCATTACGCGTTCTCCGCCAGCAGGTCTGCGTAGCCGTTCTTTTCAACTTCCAGAGCCAGCTCGGGGCCACCGGTCTTGATGATGCGGCCGTTCGCCATGATGTGCACAACGTCAGGAACGATGTGGTCCAAGAGGCGCTGGTAGTGGGTGATCACGAGGAACGAGCGGCCCTCGGAACGCAGGGCGTTCACACCGTCGGAAACCAGCTTCATCGCGTCCACGTCCAGACCCGAGTCGGTCTCGTCGAGGATGCACATCTTGGGCTCCAGAACCGCCATCTGCAGGATCTCGTTACGCTTCTTCTCGCCGCCCGAGAAGCCCATGTTCACGGGGCGCTTCAGCATGTCGCCGTCGATCTTCAGGGTTTTGGCCTTTTCGCGAACCATCTTCAGGAAGTCGGTCGCCGACATTTCCTCTTCGCCGCGGGCCTTGCGCTGTGCGTTTAGAGCGGTGCGCAGGAAGGTCATGTTCGACACGCCGGGGATTTCCACGGGGTACTGGAACGCCAGGAACAAGCCTTCGGCGGCGCGCTCTTCGGTTTCCGCTTCCAGCAGGTCAAAGCCGTCCATGGTGGCCGAGCCTTCGGTCACTTCGTAGCCATCGCGGCCCGACAGAACGTAGCTGAGGGTCGACTTGCCCGAGCCGTTGGGGCCCATGATCGCGTGGACCTTGCCGGTTTCGACAGTGAGATCCAGACCCTTCAGGATCTGCTTGTCCTCGTCTTCAAGTTTGACGTGCAGGTTTTTGATTTCCAGCATATTTTCGTTCCTTTTCAGGTCAGATCAGCCCAGCACCACGGCGGTGCCCGAGGCCGAGACCATCAGCATGTTGTTGATTACTTCGTAGTCCAGATCGACGCCGACAACGGCGGTCGCGCCCACGGCGGCGGCGCGCTCTTCCAACTCTTTCAGAGCAGTTTCGCGGGCTTCGGCGAGGCTTGCCTCATAGGCACCGGACCGGCCCCCGATGATGTCGGTGATGCCCGCAAAGATATCGCGGAACACGTTGGCACCCAGAATAGCCTCGCCCGTGACGATGCCACGGTATTCGGCGATCTGGTACCCTTCGACGGTGGGGGTGGTGGTGACGATCATTGGACGTTCCTTTGTGGGATGCGAAGGGGGCAACCTGCCCCCACCAGATTAACCGACAGAGCCTTCGAGAGAGATGGCCACAAGCTGCTGCGCTTCCATGGCGAATTCCATGGGCAGAGCTTGAAGCACCTCTTTACAGAAGCCATTCACCACGAGTGCGACGGCCTCTTCCTCGTCCATGCCGCGCTGGCGGCAGTAGAACAGCTGGTCATCATCCACCTTCGAGGTGGTCGCCTCGTGCTCGACACGGGCCGAGTTGTTGCGAACCTCGATGTACGGAACCGTGTGCGCGCCGCACTGATCACCGATCAGGAGGCTGTCACACTGGGTGTAATTCCGGCCATTCTTGGCTTTGGGGTGCATGGTAACCGCACCGCGATAGGTGTTCTGCGCTTGGCCCGCGCTGATCCCTTTGGAGACGATCCGCGACTTGGTGTCTTTGCCAAGGTGGATCATCTTGGTGCCGGTGTCGGCCTGCTGCATGTTGTTCGCGATGGCGATCGAATAAAACTCGCCTTGACTTTCATTGCCGCGCAGGATGCAGGACGGGTATTTCCACGTCACAGCCGAGCCGGTTTCCACCTGAGTCCACATGATCTTGGCGCGGTCGCCACGGCAATCGGCGCGCTTGGTCACGAAGTTATAGATGCCGCCTTTGCCCTCTTCATCACCGGGGAACCAGTTCTGAACGGTCGAGTATTTCACCTCGGCGTCTTCTTCGATGATGATCTCGACAACAGCCGCGTGCAGCTGCGCGGTGTCACGCTGAGGCGCAGTACAGCCCTCAAGGTAGGACACATACGAGCCTTTATCTGCGATGATCAGGGTACGCTCGAACTGGCCAGTGTTTTCCGCGTTGATGCGGAAGTAGGTGGACAGTTCCATCGGGCAGCGAACGCCCGGCGGGATGTACACGAACGAGCCGTCAGAGAAGACCGCGCTGTTCAATGTCGCATAGAAGTTGTCCGAGGCGGGCACGACGCTGCCCAGATACTTCTTGACCAGCTCGGGGTGCTCTTTGATCGCTTCGGAGATCGAGCAGAAGATCACGCCCGCCTTCTTCAGTTCGGATTGGAACGTTGTCCCGACCGAAACCGAGTCAAACACCGCGTCTACGGCGACCTTACGGCCTTCGGCGGGCATGTCTTCAGCGCCTTCGACACCAGCAAGGATCATCTGCTCTTTCAGCGGAATACCCAGCTTTTCATAGGTCGCTAGCAGCTTGGGATCGACCTCGTCCAGCGACTTCGGCTTGGTCTCAAAGCTCTTGGGACGCGCGTAGTAATACTGATCCTGAAAGTTGATCTCGGGATAGGTGACCATCGCCCAATCGGGCTCTTCCATCTGTTCCCAACGCTCGAACGCGGACAGACGCCATTCGGTCATCCACTCCGGCTCGCCGTTCTTTTCCGAGATCAGACGCACGATGTCGGGGTTCACGCCTTTGGGGGCGTATTCCATCTCGATATCGGTGTCCCACCCGTATTTGTAGGTGCCGCCCATCGCGCGGACGGTTTCGACCGTTTCCCGATCCACGCCTTCGCGGATTTCGTCATCCAAGGTTGCCATTGGCGTCCCTCCTGTTCACATCACGATCACGCCGCGCGGGCGCGAAATTTCTTGAACTGCTTGCGCCAAGCCTCGGCAAAACGCAGCACGTCCTCTTCTGTTACGTCCGGCCCCAGACTGATACGGATCGCTCCGCTGGCTGTGGCCTCATTAAATCCCATCGCGGTCAACACGCGGCTGGCGCGCACCTTCCCGCTGGAACAGGCAGACCCGGCGCTGATCGCAAAACCGGCCAGATCCATCTGCATCACTTGCGTCTCACCCTTCCATCCGGGCACCGCCACCACAGTGGTGTTCGGCAGGCGATCCGCGCCTTTCCCGACCAAAATAGGTAGGTCCGAGTCATCTTCCAGAGCGTTTTCTAGAATATTTCTAATTTCCGCAACCCGTTCCCAAACGCCATCCGCCAGATCACGGGCCGCAGCCTGCGCGGCCGCCCCGAAACCGACCATTCCGATGACATTTTCAGTCCCCGACCGACGGCCCATTTCCTGCCCCCCGCCCTTGATGCGGCTCTCCACATCCAGACCGCGCCGCAGCACCAAAGCCCCAATGCCCTTTGGCCCGCCAAGCTTGTGCGCGGACACGAGGCCCATCTGCGCACCGCTCCAGTTGAACGCAAAAGGCACCTTGCCAAAGGCCTGTGTCATATCGCTGACCGCCAAGCCTTCGGGCAGTTTTTGCAAGACCCCGGTTTCACTATTCGCCAGCTGCAATGCCGATATAGTTGGGTCCTCAACAGTCACGCGACCCAGAGCATCCACTGACAACTCATCCGTAACCCAAGCTGACACGGCGTCATGCTCAACGGCTGCACTCTTCAACCCGCGCCCCGCGCAAGCCAAAGCCGCCGCTTCGGTCGCCCCAGAGGTAAAGACAATGTCCGCCCCCTCAGCTCCGAGCGCCTCAGCAACCTGCGCACGCGCGGCCTCGACCAAAGACTTGGCCGCACGCCCCTCGGCATGCACGCTGGATGGATTGCCCACCACATCCATGGCCGCGATCATCGCTGCCTTGGCCTCCGCCCGCAAAGGCGTGGTCGCATTCCAATCCAGATAAACGCGCTTCACAGCACAGGTCCTTCTTTTTGCTCAAAATACTCCGGGGGTGTCGCGCAGCGACGGGGGCAGAGCCCCCAGCCACGCATCATTCATCCACCACAGCGAACAGGCTCGGCACCGCCGGACAAGGCGCCAGCTGGTTCTTGATCACGTCCTTCAAACTCGCCTGATGCAGGAACACATAGACATGGGCACTCAGCCCTTCCCACAGACGGTTGGACAGCGACTGCGCCCGGGATCCCGACAACCCGCCAGAGGCCCCTGCCCCTTTGTGCATCGCGCTCACGGTCTCATCCACAGCGCCCAAAATCTCGGACACGCGAATGTCCGCTGCGGGTCGCGCCAGACGGTATCCGCCCCCCGGACCACGCACAGACTCCACCAGACCACCGCGGCGAAGCTTGACGAAAAGCTGCTCAAGATAGGGCAGCGAAATGTCCTGACGCTTCGAGATTTCGCCCAACGTCACCAGATGATCTTCAGGCTGCAAAGCCAAGTCCACCAGCGCAACCATTGCGTAACGACCTTTGGTACTCAGTTTCATTTCGTCCCCCCGACGGCGAATAGATTGACGTTCGCGCCCGCAAGCCCTAAATCGCTTACACCTTCCCGTCCACACCGACGGTAATTTAGAATCCTTCTAAGGTGGTTGATCGTTTTCGTCAAGAATTCGCCGCCCAATTTGTTCAGGAGAGCGCCAAGTACATGCCCGAGGTCATTTTTCCAGGACCCGAAGGCCGCCTCGAAGGCCGCTATCACCCCCAAAAAGACCGTGACGCCCCGATCGCCATCGTGCTTCATCCCCACCCGCAATTCGGCGGGACGATGAACAACAAGGTCGTCTACAACCTGCACTATGCCTTCTACAACATGGGCTTCACTGTGTTGCGGTTCAACTTCCGTGGCGTTGGCCGCAGCCAGGGCGAATACGACCAAGGCGTGGGCGAACTGTCGGATGCGGCATCGGCGCTGGACTACCTTCAGTCGATGAACTCCAACTCCAAGCACTGCTGGGTCGCCGGCTTCAGCTTTGGTGCGTGGATCGGGATGCAGCTTCTGATGCGCCGCCCCGAGATCACGGGCTTCGTCTCTGTCGCGCCGCCGGCCAACATGTATGACTTCAGCTTCCTGGCGCCCTGCCCCAGCTCTGGCCTGATCATCAACGGCAGCTCCGACCGCGTCGCGCCGCCCGCAGACACCGTGTCGCTGGTCAAAAAGCTCCAAGAGCAAAAAGGCATCACCATCACCCACGAGGAAATGCCCGGCGCCGGTCACTTCTTCGAGGAGCCGAACATGGAGCCGATGATCGACACCGTGTCGACCTATGTGAAGCGTCGTCTCACCGAGAACAGCCGCTAAGTTATGGGGATCACAGAAGATCTGGCCGACAAGTTGGCCCAAGACGTGATCGCTGCCATGGAAAAGCTTGGCGATGACCGCCTGCCGGACGAGGTGGCCGATGTGATCGGCGCCACCTCGCCCACCACCGAAGAGGCCTTCCGCACCGCTGTGCGCGTGCGGATCGCCGAACAACGGGCACGCAAGTTCCTAGCCTCCAAGCTTGGCGAGGACGAGGCGTGAGCACGGATCGGATTTCGGCCCAGCTCGCCTTTTTGACAGAGGCAGACCGGCTGAAATCCATCAACCGCGCGACCACCCTGTGCGACGCTTCGCGGCGCGAAAATTCTGCAGAACACAGTTGGCACATCGCGCTTTACGCGCTGACCATGGCCGAACACGCCTCGCGCCCCGTCAACGTGAGCCGCGTGATCCAGATGCTCTTGCTCCATGATATCGTCGAGATTGATGCCGGTGACGCGCCGATCCACGGCAGCCCGGACCCTGACTTGCAAGCGGCCAAGGAACAGGCCGCTGCCGACCGCATTTTTGGCTTGCTGCCCGCCGACCAACGCGACGCCTTCCGCGCGATTTGGGAGGAGTTCGAGGCCGCCGAAACCGACGACGCGATCTTTGCCAAGTCCATAGACCGCGTACAGCCCGTGATCGCGAACCTCGAAACCGGTGGCGGCACTTGGCCCGAATACAACGTCACGCCCGAGCAGTTGGAAACCCGCGTCGGCGTCAAAGTCAAACGCGGCGCCCCCGCGATTTGGGAGGCGCTGAAGACCCGCATCGACCGATGGTTCGCTGAAAACACAGGCTAAGGCACGCTGCGCTGCGGCTTTGCGTGCGCAGCATGTCGACAGGTCAGCATTTCTGTCCTATATTAGAGGTCATGCCAGCCTCCTATCATATCCCCCCGTCCCCACAGAAACACACCATGATCGAGGACATCCAAGGGCTGTCCATCGGCCTGATCACGACGTCAATCGGCCTGACGTTCCTGACCTCGCTCGGCTTTATCACGGGGCAAACGGCGGGTCTGGCGCTGATCATCAGTTACCTGAGCGGGATCAGCTTCAGTTGGGTGTTCTGGACGATCAACATCCCCTTTTACATTGTCGCATGGTTCTACATGGGCCCCGAATTCACCATCAAATCCGCGATCAGCGTGACGTTGTTGTCCGTGCTGATGGCGGTCGTTCCGGGCCTGATGCCCTTTGACGGATTGAACCCGTGGTTCGGGACCGTGGCATTCGGAGTGCTAACCGGCTTTGGGTTGCTTGGCGTCTTCCGCCACAAATCCTCGCTCGGTGGGCTTGGCGTGATTGCCCTGATGGCTCAAGAGTTCCTGAACATCCGCGCGGGCTACGTACAGCTTGGGTTCGACGCAATCCTCTTTGCTGTCGCGTTTTTCCTGTTCGATCCGCGCATCGTGCTCTTCTCGTTATTTGGCGCAGTCATCCTGAACGGCGTTATTGCCTTTAATCACCGGCGCGACCGTTATATCGCGGACTAAGATTTGACCAATTAGACAGAGACGATGCGCCATGGCAGAGCCACATCACTCGATTAACCATACCCTTGCCGATGATGCCCAAGCCTTTGCGCTGGGAACGACAATGTGTTCGCTGGGTCTGCTGATCCTGACCAATCTGGGGCTGATCACTGGACAGACGGCGGGCCTTGCGGTGCTACTCAGCTACCTGACTGGCATGAAGTTCGGCCTTTTGTTTTTCCTCGTGAACATCCCGTTCTACGTGCTCGCCTACATGCGAATGGGCCTACGGTTCACGATCAAGACCTTCATCGCTGTGGCCCTGCTGTCTGTGATCGCCGACCAACTGCCGAACTTTGTCCAGTTCAGCGAGATTGATCCACTGGTGGGCACGCTGATCATGGCCGGTGTCACGGGTCTGGGACTGATGGTGCTGTTTCGGCATGGCGCGTCCCTTGGCGGGATCGGCGTTCTGGCGCTGTACCTGCAGGACAAAACGGGTTTCCGCGCGGGTCACACGCAGCTGATCTTTGACGCCTGCCTGTTTAGCGTGGCGTTCTTTATACTGCCGCTTCCGATGGTGCTCTATAGCCTGCTTGGGGCTGTGATCGTGAACCTGATCATCGCCACCAACCACCGCAAAGACCGCTACGTCGCGCTCTAGGCGACTTTGTGCGCCCGGTGCAGATCGGGCGCGAAGCATGACCGCTCGACCCCGTCCGCGCTAAAGCGCATCCAGCAACCGGGCGGGACTTCGACCCAATCCGTCTCGTCGGTTTCCAAGGGTTCGGACACCACAGCCCACCCGTTCCGCGTATCGCTCCAACGATAATACAGCGACGGCGCATGCGCATCTGACGCGTAGCGCACTGCATAAAGGCTCTGACCATCAGACAAAGCCGCGGCCAAACGCATGTGGGGTGTCGCGCCCTTTTCCTCGGACAAAATTTGCAGACGAGCGACCGCACGAAGCATTGCACCATGGGGGTCCGCATCCAGCCCCTCGTCCAATGCGATCAGGAACAGCGCTTCGCTGTCCGTCGCCCCTTTGCGGCTGTCATACAGCTCGTTCGAGATCATCATATCCGCGTCCTTGCGGATCGCGTTAAAGCCCCCGACCTGTCCGTTGTGCATAAAGCTCCATTTGCCCACGGAAAAGGGATGGCAGTTGTTATGGCTGGTCGCCGTACCGGTCGAGGCCCGGACATGCGCCATGAAAAGCCCCGACTTCACCTGATAGGCCAGCGACCGTAGGTTGGGGTCCGACCACGCCGGATGCACGTCGCGGTACAAACCCGGCTCTTCGCGCTCGCCATACCACGCCAGCCCGAAACCATCCGCATTGATCGCAGTCTGACACTGGGTCGCGCACTGAGACTGATGGACCAGCGAATGCTTGGGGTCGGTCACGACCTCGGACAGGAAAATCGGTTCTCCGATATAGGCGGCCCAACGGCACATTGGCGTGTCCTCGATACGTGGCGGATGCTGTGTTGCGGCATGCAATCTACAGGCCAGTTCAAACAGGTACAAGCAGCACCAAAGACCCCTGCCCCGGACCTATCCCTTTTACACATTCCAATCGCGGCGCACTTATGGACAAGCCCCCCTTGCATCGCTAGACATTCGTGACGCTTGGCCCATGCCAGAACGAAAGAGACCACATGCCTTCGCTGAACGATATTCGATCGACCTTCCTCGACTATTTTGCCAAGCAGGGACACGAGGTTGTGCCCTCGTCACCCCTGGTGCCGCGCAACGACCCGACCCTGATGTTCACGAACTCGGGCATGGTGCAGTTCAAGAACTGCTTTACCGGTGTTGAAACCCGCGACTATGTGCGTGCGACCACCGCGCAGAAATGCGTGCGCGCTGGCGGTAAGCACAACGACTTGGACAACGTAGGCTACACCGCGCGTCACCACACGTTCTTTGAAATGCTGGGGAATTTCAGCTTTGGCGATTACTTCAAAACCGAAGCGATTCCCTTTGCATATGAGCTGATCACCAAAGAATTCGGCATCAACAAAGACCGCCTCTTGACCACCGTCTATCACACCGATGACGAAGCGTTCGAGATCTGGAAAAAGGTCGGCGTACCCGAGGATCGCATTATCCGCATCGCGACCTCTGACAACTTCTGGCAAATGGGGCCGACCGGTCCTTGCGGCCCCTGCACCGAGATTTTCTACGACCACGGCGACCACATCTGGGGAGGCCCTCCCGGCTCGCCCGAAGAGGACGGCGACCGCTTCATCGAAATCTGGAACGTCGTTTTCATGCAGAACGAGCAGTTCGAAGACGGCTCGATGAAGGCGTTGGACATGCAGTCCATCGACACCGGCATGGGTCTGGAGCGTATTGGCGCCCTGCTGCAAGGCAAGCACGACAACTACGACACCGACCTGATGCGCAGCCTGATAGAGGCCAGCGCCGAAGTCACCGACGGCGCCCCTGATGGCGACGGCAACGTGCATCACCGCGTGATCGCGGACCACCTGCGTTCGACCTCGTTCCTGATTGCCGATGGCGTCATGCCCTCGAACGAAGGCCGCGGCTATGTGCTGCGCCGCATCATGCGCCGCGCCATGCGTCACGCGCACCTGCTGGGTGCCAAAGACCCCGTGATGCATAAACTGGTGCCCGCGCTGGTGCGCCAGATGGGTGCCGCCTACCCCGAACTGGGTCAGGCTCAGGCACTGATCGAAGAAACGCTGGAGCTGGAAGGCAAGCGCTTTATCACCACTTTGGATCGCGGCCTGAAGCTGCTGTCTGACGAAGTGGCTGATCTGCCCGAAGGTGCGCCCCTCTCCGGCGAAGCTGCGTTCAAGCTGTACGACACCTATGGCTTCCCGCTCGACCTGACGCAGGATGCGCTTCGCGAACAGGACCGCACCGTGGACACCGACGGCTTTGATGCCGCGATGGCTGAACAGAAGGCCAAGGCGCGCGCTGCTTGGGCCGGTTCGGGCGAAGCAGCCGACGCAACCATCTGGTTCGACATCGCCGATGAAAAAGGCACCACCGACTTCCTGGGTTACGACACCGAGTCCGCCGAAGGTCAGGTCGTCGCGCTGGTCAAAGACGGCGCACAGGTGGACAGCCTGTCCGCGGGCGATACCGGCCAGATCGTCCTGAACCAGACCCCCTTCTACGCTGAAAGCGGTGGTCAGATTGGCGACACCGGTGAGATCACAGTCGAAGGCGGCAAGGCCCGCGTCACTGACACCAAGAAAACCGCTGGCGTTTTCATTCACTTCGTCGAAGTGACCGAAGGAAAGATCGACCGCGGCCAAGGCGCTCAGCTTGAAGTCGATCACGACCGTCGCGGCGCGATCCGCTCCAGCCACTCGGCCACGCACCTGTTGAACGAAGCCCTGCGCCGTGCGCTTGGCGATCACGTGGCACAGCGCGGCTCGCTGAACGCCGAAGACCGTTTGCGGTTCGACTTCAGCCACGCCAAGGCCTTGACCGCCGAGGAACTGGCCCAAGTCGACGCCGAGGTGAACGAGTTCATCCGACAGAACACCAAAGTCGAAACCCGTATCATGACCCCCGACGATGCTCGCGGCCTTGGCGCGCAGGCTCTGTTTGGCGAAAAGTACGGCGATGAGGTTCGCGTTGTTTCCATGGGCACCCTGCCCGGCTCGGGCAAAGGCATGGACGGCGAGACCTATTCGCTGGAACTCTGCGGCGGCACCCATGTGCGCCAGCTGGGTGAGATTGGCCTCTACCTGACCCTGTCCGACAGCGCCTCCAGCTCTGGCGTCCGCCGGATCGAGGCTCTGACCGGTCAGGCCGCGCTGAACCACCTGCGCGAACAGGCAGAGCGTGTCTCGGAACTGTCGGGTGCCCTGAAGACCCAGCCCGCCGATCTGGTTGGCCGCGTTCAGTCCCTGATGGACGAGCGCAAGAAGCTGGAGAACGAAGTTGCCCAACTGCGCCGCGAATTGGCAATGTCCGGTGGCGGTCAGGCCGAAGCCAAGGCAGAGGACGTCAATGGCGTGCCCTTCCTTGCGCAAGTTCTCTCGGGTGTGACGGGCAAAGACCTGCCCTCTCTGATCGACGCACATAAAGAGAAATTGGGCAGCGCCGCGATCCTGCTGATCGCCGATGCGGACGGCAAAGTCGCCGTGGCCGCTGGCGTGACCAAGGACCTGACCGACAAAGTCAGCGCCGTTGATCTGGTCAAAGCCGCCGTAGTTGAACTGGGTGGCAAGGGTGGCGGTGGCCGTCCCGACATGGCTCAGGGCGGCGCCAAAGATGCCGCGAACGCAGATGGCGCGATCGCCGCTGCCAAAGCCGCCATCGGAGGATAACCATGACCGCTCTCTGGATCGCCCACGTGCACGTCACAGACGCCGACGCTTATGGCAAATATGCTGCAGGCGCCGGTCCCGCCATCGCCGTCCACGGAGGCAAGTTCCTTGCCCGTGGCGGCGACTACCACATCCTCGAAGGAGCTGACCGCGAACGCCATGTCGTCGCTCAGTTCCCGTCGAAACAAGCGGCCATCGACTGCTACCATTCGGACGAATATCAGGCCGCCTTGGCACATGCCAAAGGCGCAGCTGAGCGTGATCTGGTGATCGTCGAACTTACTGAATAATCGGATGTCTTGGCCGCCACGGCGGCCAACTTCGCAAAACAAAAGGCCCCGAGGATCACCTCGGGGCCTTTGCTATTTTAGGCTTGTTTCGCCATCCGCTTCCGCTCGTGCGGATCAAGATAGCGCTTGCGCAGACGGATCTTGTTCGGCGTCACTTCGACCAGCTCGTCGTTGTCGATATAGGCAATCGCCTCTTCCAGCGACAGCGTGATCGGGGTGGTCAGGCGAACCGCTTCGTCGGTGCCCGAGGCACGAACGTTGGTCAGCTTTTTACCCTTCAGCGGGTTCACTTCCAGATCGTTGTCACGGCTGTGCTCGCCGATGATCATACCGGTGTAAACCTCTTCCTGAGCACCGATGAACATCTTGCCACGGTCTTCCAAGTTCCACAGAGCATAGGCAACCGATTGGCCGTTCTCCATCGAGATCAGGACGCCTGCGCGGCGGCCCGGGATCGCACCCTTGTGGGGCGCCCACTCGTGGAACACGCGGTTCATCACGCCGGTACCGCGGGTATCGGTCAGGAATTCACCGTGATAGCCGATCAAGCCGCGCGAAGGCACATACGCGATGATGCGGGTCTTACCGGCACCAGCGGGTTTCATTTCGGCCAGCTCACCCTTGCGCGCACCGGTGATCTTTTCGATCACGGCACCCGAATAATCATCATCCACGTCGATGGTGACTTCTTCGATGGGCTCCATGCGCTGACCGTCAACTTCGCGGAACAGAACCTGAGGACGCGAGATCGACAGCTCGAACCCTTCGCGGCGCATGTTCTCGATCAGAACGCCCATCTGGAGTTCGCCGCGACCGGCGACTTCAAAGGCTTCACCACCGGGGGTGTCGCTGATCTGGATCGCAACGTTCGACTCGGCTTCTTTCATCAGGCGGTCACGAATGACACGGCTCTGGACCTTTTTACCATCGCGGCCCGCCAGCGGGCTGTCGTTGATGCCAAAGGTCACTGTGATGGTCGGCGGGTCGATCGGCTGTGCGGGCAGAGGCTCGTTCACCGAAGGGGCAACCAGCGAATCCGCAACGGTCGCTTTGGTCATGCCCGAGATGGTGACGATGTCGCCTGCTACCGCTTCGTCGATGGGCTGCTGACCCAAGCCGCGGAACGCGAGAATTTTCGCAACGCGGAAGTTCTCGATCAGCTCGCCGGTGCGCGACAATGCCTTCAGGCTGTCACCGGTTTTCAGGGTGCCTGCTTCGACGCGGCCCGTCAGAATGCGGCCGAGGAAGTTGTCGCTGCCCAGAGTGGTCGCCAGCATCTGAAAGGGCTCACCGGCCTTTTCCTGCTGTTTGGGCGACGGCACGTGATCGACGATCAGGTCAAACAGAGCGTGCAGGTTCTCGCGGGGACCGTCGAGTTCCATGTCACACCAGCCGGCGCGGCCCGAGGCGTACATGGTCGGGAAGTCCAGCTGCTCTTCGTTTGCACCAAGGTTGGCGAAAAGGTCGAAGCACTCGTCCAGCGCGCGGTCAGGTTCGCCATCGGGCTTGTCGACTTTGTTCACGACCACGATGGGGCGCAGACCCAGAGCCAGAGCCTTGGAGGTCACGAATTTGGTCTGGGGCATCGGGCCTTCGGCCGCGTCGACCAGCAGAACAACGCCGTCTACCATGCTCAGGATACGCTCGACCTCGCCGCCAAAGTCGGCGTGACCGGGGGTATCCACGATGTTGATGCGCGTTCCGTTCCACTCGACGCTGGTTGCTTTGGCCAGGATAGTAATCCCGCGCTCGCGTTCCAGATCGTTGCTGTCCATGGCGCGTTCGTCCACGGCCTGGTTTTCACGGAAGGCACCCGATTGTTTCAGAAGCGCATCGACCAACGTAGTTTTGCCGTGGTCAACGTGCGCGATGATCGCGATATTGCGAAGATCCATGAGTTCAGCCTTTTCCTATTCCCGCGCGGGTTACATCGCACTCGCAGAAAAAGCCAGAATTAAAGCGGCCCGAAGGCCGCTTCTTTTGTAACTGTGTCGGTATCAGTCGTCCGAGACCACGTCGTCGCCGTCTGCTTCGTTGAACGAGAAATCCAGCCCGTGTGCAGCGCGGATCTTGTCTTCGATCTCGTCCGCGATTGACGGATTCTCTTTCAAGAAGTTCTTGGCATTCTCGCGGCCCTGCCCGATCCGTTCGTCCCCATAGGAGAACCACGCGCCGGACTTGTTCACGACACCAGCTTTGACACCCAAATCAAGGAGTTCGCCGTTCTTCGAGATACCCTCGCCATACATGATGTCGAATTCAACCTGCTTGAACGGCGGAGCAACCTTGTTCTTGACCACTTTGACGCGGGTGGCGTTACCGACAACTTCGTCACGGTCCTTGAGCGCCCCAATGCGGCGGATGTCCAGACGCACCGAGCTATAGAACTTCAGCGCGTTACCACCGGTTGTCGTTTCGGGGCTTCCGAACATGACGCCAATTTTCATACGGATTTGGTTAATAAAGATCACGGTACACTTCGAACGGTTGATCGAACCGGTCAGCTTGCGCATCGCTTGGCTCATCAGGCGGGCCTGAACGCCGACGCTCGAATCACCCATGTCGCCTTCAAGTTCGCTCTTGGGCGTCAGCGCCGCAACCGAGTCGACGACAACCATATTCACCGCACCCGAACGCACCAGCGTATCGGTGATTTCCAACGCCTGCTCCCCAGTATCGGGCTGCGAGATCAGCAGCTCGTCCAGATTCACACCCAGCTTTTTCGCATACTGAGGGTCCAGAGCGTGCTCTGCGTCGACGAACGCGCAAACCCCACCCTTCTTCTGCTCTTCCGCGATGCAGTGCAGGGTCAGCGTGGTTTTACCCGAGCTTTCAGGACCATAGATTTCGATGATCCGGCCCTTGGGCAGACCGCCAATGCCGAGCGCGATGTCGAGCCCCAGCGAACCGGTCGATGTCGACTCAATCTCTCCCATGGGGTTGTTCTGCCCCAGCTTCATGATCGAGCCCTTACCGAACTGCCGTTCGATTTGCGCCAAAGCGCTGTCCAGCGCCTTTTGCTTGTCTGCCTGTGATTTGCTGTCCATGCTCAAAAGATCTGCCATTGCCATTGTCGCTATCCTTATTCCACACCCTGACACGGGCGGCAATCGTTGCGATGTTCCCGTCTTGTTCACATATTGGACCAAAAAGAGAACATTGCAAGAGAAACCTGATGGAAATAAGTTCGGGTATCTTGGTTAAAGCCCCGTTATCATGGGGGCAAATTCAAGAAGAGGTCCCGTATGTTGGTGTTTTGGAAGCAAAATCTGGCAATCTTGTCCGTGCCAAAAACAGGAACGACAGCACTTGAGGCAGCCCTGTCGCCTCATGCAGATATTGTGATCTCTAACCCGCCAGAACTGAAGCATCTGCCTGTTTATCGCTACTCCCGATTCATGGAAAAGATGTTCGACAAAGCCACGGGCCGAAAGCCCGAAACGGTGGCCGTTGTGCGCGAGCCGATCGACTGGCTCGGCAGTTGGTTCAGGTATCGCCAGCGGCCCGAGTTGCAGGGCCGCCCGAACTCGACTGCGGAGGTCAGTTTCGATGATTTTGTGCTGGAGTACACCAAAGGGAAGCCCGCGCCTTTTGCCAATGTGGGTTCTCAGGCGCGGTTCCTTGCGGGCGAAGACGACGCACTTTGCGGGGTCACCCACTTGTTCCGCTATGACCAGCTACACCAGTTATACGCCTTCCTGCAGGAACGTTTGGGACGCGAGATCGCAACCGAACGCATGAACGTTTCACCCGCTGGTCAATTGAACCTGTCTGACGAGGTCGCAGAGCACTTTCGGCGCAAATGCCCGCAGGAATTCGAACTCTACGAGAGCGTGAGGTAGGCCTCAGGCCGCCTCTGCCCCCATCTGCGCCTGAACGGTGGCCGTCAAATCCGTCAGAGAGAAGGGTTTGGGCAAGAAGACTGAATTTGCGATAACTTTCTTGGCATCCTCGAAAGTTTCCTCTGCATAGCCCGAGACAAAAACAACGGGGATGCTGGGACGGTTGGCAAGCGCTTCGGCCACCCAAGTTGGGCCGTCTTTGCCCGGCATAATCACGTCAGTCACAACGACATCCACGTGGAACCCTGCTTCAGAGAACCGTTCCAACGCTTCCTCACCCGAAGCGGCCTCAATGACCTCGTAGCCGCGCATCTGCAGAGCGCGGGTCGCGAAGGCCCGAACGGGTGCTTCGTCTTCGACCAGGAGAACGCGGCCTTCACCATGGCGAATGCGGACAGGTTCCGCAGGCGCAGCGACAACGACCTGTTCACTTTGATCCACTGGAAAGAGCAGATCAAAACGCGTCCCGCGACCCGGCGAACTGGTCAGAAAGATATAGCCCCCGCTCTGCTTGACGATCCCGTAGGCCGTCGAGAGCCCCAGCCCTGTCCCCTCGCCCGCCTTTTTTGACGTGAAGAAAGGTTCGAAAACCTTGTGCTGATGTTCAAAGGGAATGCCGACCCCTTCGTCCTCGACCGAGATCATGATGTAGCTGCCCGCGGGAATATGGGCACGATCGCGCACTACTGGAAAATCATACTGGCATTCGGCGGATGTGATCCGGATTTCACCCCCTTCGGGCATCGCATCTCTGGCGTTCACAACCAGATTCATCAGAACCTGCTCCAATTGCCGCTTGTCCGCACGGATTGGCAAACGCGCCGCTTGCTGGGAGAAATTGAGGTTCACCTTCTCTCCCACAAGCCGGTTCAAGAGGTGCGTCAGCTCCGATAGGGTTGCGCCCACATCAAGTTGCTCTGGGTTCAAGGTCTGCTTGCGCGAGAACGCGAGCAATTGACCGACCAAAGCTCCCGCGCGATTGGCGTTCTGTGCAATCTGGATCAGATCGGCATATTCGGGGTCCTGCGGCTCGTGGCGCAGAAGCAGAAGATCGCAGTGTCCCGAAATCGCAGTCAGCAGGTTGTTAAAGTCGTGCGCCACGCCGCCCGCCAGTTGCCCCACCGCCTGCATCTTTTGGGTCTGAGCGAACTTCGCCTCCAACGCCTTGAGATCCGTTGCATCGGTTAACAGCACCATTACGCGCGATTTGTCCTGACCGTCTCGCTGCGGCGACAGCGTCACCTGAACGTAGCGCTCGCGCTCTTGCTCCAAGAGACGCATGAACTCGGTTTGCCCGACGGCCTGCCCGCTTGCGACCTGCTGCAGCCAATCGCTCAGGGATCGGCCCAGCCCTTCGAGCACGCCAGACAGATGCGCGGGCAGCGGGCGCGGCGTGGCAGTGTCGCCATAAAGCAAACGTCGCGCCGCACGGTTTGCGGACAGAAGTGCGCCATCAGGGCTACAGCTCAGGATCGCAACAGGCAAGTGTTCGATGTCTGGTTGCTCAAGCCGCTGGACTGTGGCCGGAGGTGGCGCCAGCATAACCTCGCGACGACCGTTTTCGCGCGACAGATCGACCACCAAATACTCTTTGATCCCACGCGCGCTGCGCAGAGAAATCAACTTGCCATGCTCCAGCGGCGGATCCAGAAACACATCGCGCACATTTCGCCGGCTGCCAGACACCAAATGGCGCAAAGCATTGTTCATCCACAAGATTGTACCATTTCGACCCAAGGCGAGATGAGGATGCTGGTGGTTACTCTCTGGCGCAGGACGGTCCTCGATCACGGTGCGATTGCACAGGGTCCACAAAACGCGCTCACCTTCGAGCAGGGTCAACGACATGGAAAATGTATCATCCGCCAGTGCGCAGACCCCTTGGGATTTGCGGCCCAAAAGACAATCCGCCAACAGATCTCTGCCCTTCTGCGCATCCTCCTGCAGGCTCGGAAAAATCGCGCAGCCAATCTCGGCACCAGGCAAGAGAACAGCCGCGCCTGGGCCAACCTGCAGAACATTCCCATCCTCGTCAGTGATCAGAGCAGGACAGGGGAATGCATCCAGCAACATCTCGGAGCGTTGAGTCATCGCCGCTTGGTGGCGCGGCAGGCTTAGCCGCAGAACCAAACCAAAGGTCAGCCCCGTAACCCCAAGCATCAAGAGGGTTGTGCCGACCATCGCGATCGTCGACATCTCGGGCACCAGTGACAGCGCAGAGCCGACCCCGAGCAGGAAAACACCAAGCACCAAAGCCGCAACAGTCACGGGCGACTGGCGGAGCGCGTTCTTAATTTTTCTGTGCGGCATACCGTGCCTCTGACTGGAACCTGCTCGAGCTTCGCCCAAAACAATTAAGGGCAGCTTAACAAATCCACAGATCAATCAAAGGCAGAACAAAATTTTAAGCCTTTCGAAAGCCTGCGACAAAAAATCCGTCGCCGCCTTCGATGGGGGTAAAGAGACGCTCGGCCTCCAGTGTCCAGCCGGAATGCCTCTCTAAGAACGCTTCGACCTGTGCGCGGTTCTCGACCGACAGAACAGAACATGTGGCATAGGCAAGCACGCCACCTTCGGCGACCAAAGGCGCTGCATTGTCCAGGATTTGTGCCTGAAGACGGGTGACATCATCCAAAACGTCTGGCGTGAGCCTCCATTTCCCTTCGGGCGCTCGACGCCAAGATCCTGCACCCGAGCATGGCGCGTCACACAAGACCACATCGTAGGGCCCCTGCGCCTTCAACTCCGATGTTTTTAAAATCCTTGCAGCAATGCCGGCTCGCGCAGCGCGGTCAGGCAAATCCTTCATCCGATTGGGGTTCGCATCATGCGCATAGATCGCGGCTTTGGTCTGCGCGGCCATCGCCAGCGTTTTGCCCCCACCCCCAGCACAATAGTCCAGAATGGTCCCAGCCTCGGGCAGCGGCAGGACATCCACCAAGGCTTGGCTCGCGGCGTCCTGCAATTCGACATCCCCCGTCAAATAGGCCGGGCTTTGCTTAATGCGGCGGGCATTCTCTGTGACCTCGACGGCGGACGGGGATAGGGGGTGCGGAACGGCAACAATACCATCAGCAGCCAAAGACGTGATGGCCTCTGACACCGAGGCTCGTTTCAGGTTCACCCGTAGGAAGACGGGCGCACGGCTGCGCTGAAGCTCCGCGACCCGATCAGCCCCCTCGCCAAGGCTGCCGCGCCAAAGGGGAACCAACCATTCAGGAATATCAAGCTGCTCCGCATCCGTCAGATCGGCGCGTATGCTGGCTTCTCCGTCAGTCAAGGGCGCAGGCGCGTGGCCCTCTCCTGTGAACAGCGTCGATAGATCTAACCCCGCCTGACGCAGGCACCCGATCATCAGCGCGCGTCCGTTCATTCCGCCGCCAATCGCGGCGCAGGACAACTTCTGGCGCAGCACATCGAACACATGGTCGCGGATCGCAGCACGGTCCTTGGAGCCTGCATACCGCGCGCCCCGAGCCCACGAGGTCAGAGCCTTTTCCGCAGGCTCGCCCGCGACGATCTGGTCCAGAATTTCAATTGCGGCCTGAATGCGTGCGGCAGGTGTCATACGCGCCCCCTTTGGAAATGGCAGAGGGCCGCCCGATCACCGGACGGCCCCTGTAAGTCACGTTCGCGTGGGCCTTAGCCCAGACGGTAGTTCGGCGACTCGCGAGTGATGGTCACGTCGTGCACGTGGCTTTCCTTGAGACCGGCACCGGTGATGCGGACGAATTCGCAGTTCTTGCGCATGTCCTCGACGGTGGCGTTGCCGGTGTAGCCCATTGCGGCGCGGAGACCGCCAACCAGCTGGTGCAGAACAGCGGCTGCGGGGCCTTTGTAAGGGACCTGCCCTTCGATGCCTTCGGGAACCAGCTTGTCGCTCGCTGCGTCTTTTTGGAAGTAGCGGTCAGCCGAGCCACGGGCCATCGCGCCAAGGCTGCCCATGCCGCGGTAGGATTTGAACGAACGGCCCTGATACAGGATCACTTCGCCCGGCGACTCGTCGGTGCCTGCGATCATCGAACCAACCATCGCGCAGCTTGCGCCCGCCGCGATTGCCTTGGCAAAATCGCCCGAGAATTTGATGCCGCCATCCGCAATGATCGGGGTATCGCCCGCAGCAGCCGCGCAATCCATGATCGCGGTCAGCTGGGGTACGCCCACGCCGGCGACCATACGGGTGGTACAGATCGAGCCCGGCCCGATGCCAACCTTGACCGCGTCCGCACCTGCGTCGATCAGAGCAGCCGTTGCGGCGCCGGTCGCCACGTTGCCAGCAACGATTTCAGCGCGATCGCCAAATTCTTTCTTGATGCGCGAGACGGCCAGAGCGACGCCTTCGGAGTGACCGTGGGCGGTGTCGATCACAACCATGTCCACCCCCGACTCGATCAGGGCAGCCGTCCGCTCGTAGCCCGCATCGCCAACGGTCGAGGCCGCAGCCACACGCAGGCGGCCCAGCTTGTCTTTACACGCGGTGGGGTTCAGAACCGCCTGCTCGGTGTCCTTGAGGGTCAGCAAACCGGTCAGCTTGCCAGTCGCATCGGTCACCAGCAGCTTCTCGATGCGGCGCGATTTCATCAGGTTGATGGCTTCGTCACGGTCCGCAGGTTCCCGCAGAATGGCCAGATTGTCGCTGGTCATCATCGCGCTGACAGGGGTGTTGTCGTCGGTCGCAAATCGCATGTCACGGTTGGTCACGATGCCAACCACACGGCCGTCTGCGTCCACAACGGGGAAGCCGGTGAAGTTGTAGCGTTCGATCAGCGCCTTGGCGTCGGCCATGGTCTGATCGGGGCGCAAAGTCACGGGACTGTAGACGATGCCGCTCTCGAAACGCTTCACGCGGCGAACTTCGCGCGCCTGCTGGTCCACAGTCAGGTTGCGGTGGATCACGCCCATCCCGCCAGCCTGCGCAAGGCAGATCGCCATGCGGGCTTCGGTCACGGTATCCATAGCCGAGGAAAGAAGGGGAATGTTCAGGGCAATTTTCTTGGTCACTCGAGTCCGCGTATCAGCGGTCGATGGCATCACATTACTTGCGGCCGGAACAAGCAGTACATCGTCGAAGGTCAGCGCCTCGCGAATCTTCATGGCGGGTCTCCGTGGAAGCTTCGTTTGGCGCTTCCCTATTGCACCGAATGGGGTAAGTGGAAAGCCCTATTTGCGCCGCACTGCAACATATCTGGGTTGCATGTCTGTCGGGGGCGACAGTTTTTCTGACGCTTCCGGCCTTTTCCTTGCCCAGATGCGGTCTATGATCGCGAGGCGCAACAGACTTTTCAGGAATATTCCCATGACCGACGCACTGGTTATTTTCACCCCCTCGGGCAAGCGGGGGCGGTTCCCCATCGGCACCCCTGTGCTGACAGCGGCCCGCCAGTTGGGGGTCGATCTGGATTCTGTTTGTGGCGGACGCGGCATCTGCTCGAAGTGTCAGGTGCAGCCTTCGTACGGTGACTTCCCCAAGTTCGGCGTCCACGTGGCCGAAAACGCGCTGAACGAATTCAACGCGGTCGAGGAACGCTATGACCGCATTCGCGGGCTCAAGGCCGGTCGCCGTCTGGGTTGTCAGGCCACGGTGCAGGGCGACATCGTGATCGACGTGCCGCCAGAGTCTCAGGTCCACAAGCAGGTCGTCCGCAAGGCCGCGACCCAGCGTAACATCGTCATGGACCCCGCCACCAAGCTCTACTTTGTCGAAGTCCAAGAGCCTGACATGCACGATCCCAGCGGCGATTTCGAACGCCTGAAGGACGCGCTCAAGGTCCAGTGGCAGATCGAAGGCGTGACTGCCGCCCTGCCCTTTCTTGCGAAGCTCCAGCCTGCCCTGCGCAAAGGTCAATGGAAGGTTACCGTCGCTGCCCACAAAGGCCATCAAGACAGCCACGTTCAGCTTTTGGATATCTGGCCGGGCCTGCATGAGGATGGCCTTTATGGTCTGGCTGTGGACCTTGGCTCGACCACCATCGCCGCGCACCTGTGCGATCTGGTGACGGGCGAGGTCAAAGCCTCCAGCGGACGCATGAACCCGCAGATCCGCTTTGGCGAAGATCTGATGAGCCGCGTCAGCTACTCGATGATGAACCCCGGCGGGGACAAGGAAATGACCCGCGCCGTGCGCGACGCGCTAAACGACCTGACCACCGGCATCGCCGAAGATGCTGGCATCGCGCCCTCCCTGATCGTCGAGGCGACATTCGTCTGTAACCCCGTCATGCACCACCTTCTGCTGGGTCTGGACCCCGTAGAACTGGGTCAGGCGCCCTTTGCGCTGGCGACCTCGGGAAGCGTGTCCTTGAACGCGCGTGAGATGGACCTGAACCAGATGAACCCGAACGCGCGGGTCTTTGTCCTGCCCTGCATCGCGGGCCACGTGGGGGCAGACGCCGCCGCCGTCGCCCTGTCCGAAGAGCCGAACAAATCCGAGGACCTCGTGCTGATTGTGGACGTGGGCACCAATGCTGAAATCCTGCTGGGGGATAAATCCCGTGTGCTGGCCTGTTCGTCGCCCACCGGCCCCGCGTTCGAGGGCGCTCAGATTAGCAGCGGCCAGCGCGCCGCCCCCGGTGCCATCGAAAAGCTAGAGATCAACCCCGAGACCAAAGAGCCCCGCTTCCGCGTCATCGGTTGCGATCTGTGGTCGGACGAAGAGGGCTTTGCCGAGGCGACCTCAGGCAGCGGCGTCACCGGCATCGCGGGCTCTGGCATCATCGAAGCGCTGGCCGAGATGCGCAGCGCAGGCATCATGGACGAGAGCGGCCTGATTGGCAGCGCCGAGCAAGTCGGCACTTCGAGGATCGAAGCTGAAGGCCGCACCAACACCTATGTGATCCACGACGGCAGCGCCAATGGCGGGCCGCGCATCACCGTCACCCAGAACGACGTCCGTGCGATCCAGCTGGCGAAATCGGCACTCTATGCCGGTGCGCGTTTGCTGATGGATGAACGCGGTGTGGATACTGTGGACCGCGTGGTCCTCGCCGGTGCATTCGGTGCCCATATCAGCCCGAAACACGCCATGCTGCTGGGGATGATCCCTGACGTTCCGCTGGACAAAGTCACCAGCGCTGGCAATGCCGCTGGTACCGGTGCGCGTATCGCCCTTTGCAACGTCAGTGCCCGCAATGACATCGAACAGATCGTGCGCCAGATCACCAAGGTCGAGACCGCGATCGAGCCGAAGTTCCAAGAGCATTTCGTCAACGCCAACGCGATCCCGCACAAGACCGACGCCTTCCCGAACCTGTCCAAGATCGTCACCCTGCCCGACGTCAGCTTCAACACGGGCGGTGGAGAAGGTGGCGGACGCAAGCGTCGCCGCCGCTAATCGGCACAAGCCTCTTGACGGGCGGGATCGCGAAACGTATCTCGCCTGTCAGTGATGCGGGTATGGTGAAATGGTATCACACGAGCTTCCCAAGCTCTTGGCGCGGGTTCGATTCCCGCTACCCGCTCCAGTTCTCATGATATCGACGGTAGCTTAGGCGTGGTGCAAACCCGCGAGCACAGCTTTGGCCGCGCGCAGACCGGGCGCTTCGCCACCTTCACCCAAGCGATGCATGGTCGTGGTCATGGCCGCAATTTGCTCGGACGGATGGTTCAGCACTTCGACCACGTAGGGTGCGATGAGTTCAGGTTTGCACTGGTCGCCGATCAACTCGGGGATCACACGGGTATCGGACACCAGCGACACCAAAGTCACCGTATCGATCCGCAGCATGGCCGAGATGATCTTGCGGCTGAGCCAACTCATATCATAGGCGATGACCATCGGCGTACGCGCCGCCGCCAGCTCTAGCGACACCGTGCCCGACGCCGCCAGCGCCACATCCGCAGCCCTGAACGCGGCCTTCTTAATCCGGTCCGCCTGCTCTCCCAATTCGCGCGGATCAAGGATGATCAGACGCTCGGGCCACAGGTCCTTGGACGCCTCAATTAGCCCAGCAACCGCAGGCGCAGCAGGCAGCACGATCTGCACATCAGGCTCGCGCTCCAGAACGCCTTTGACGGCCTGTTGGAAGACGGGCGACAAGCGCGTGACTTCGGACCGCCGCGACCCCGGCAGGACCACGAGCAAGGGCTGCTCGCCGATCCCGTAGTGCAGGCGGAACTGATCGGCATCGGCGTCTGTGGCCTGTTCCTGCGTTGCAATGGGGTGGCCGACAAAGTCACACTCCATCCCCGCCGCTTCCATGTATGGCGGCTCGAACGGAAGCAAGGCCAGCACCTGATCAATGCATTTCGCCATCTTGTCCGCCCGCTTGGGACGCCAAGCCCAGACGCTGGGGGCGACGTAGTGAACGGTCCGAATGTGGGGCGCTTTGGCTTTGACCAGCTTGGCCACGCGCAGACAGAAATCGGGCGCGTCGATGGTGATCATCACGTCCGGTTTCTGCGCGATCACAGCCTCGGCGCACTCACGGATGCGACGTTTCAGGTTAAAGTACTTCGGCAGCACCTCGGCGATGCCCATCAGACTCAGTTCCTCCATCGGGAACTGGCTGGTCAGGCCTTGCGCCTGCATGTTCGGCCCACCGACGCCGCTGTACTGGATGTCGGGCACCAGGCTGTTCAGCCCCTCCATCAGCGCACCGCCCAAGGCATCGCCCGAGGGCTCGCCTGCAATCACGTAGATCTTCATGAACGGGGCTCCGCTGCCCAGAGGAAGACACCGGTTTCTTCGGCCACTTTGGCGATCTGAGCGCGGTCCAGCACCACCACATTGCCAGCCGTGATGACGATTCCATTCAGGCCCGCCTTGGCCGCAGCGCGCAAAGTCTCAGGACCGACGGCAGGCATATCAACGCGCAGATCCTGCCCCTGTTTGGGGGTTTTCACCAGCACGCCGCCCTTGGCCGCAGCTCGCAACTTCTCGGGGGTGTCCGCCACAAAGCGCAACATCGCGTCGGTGCCCTGCAGGGTCTCAAACCCCAGACACAGGCCATTCGCAACAACGCAGCCCTGTCCGATATCGAGAGCAGCCGTGTGCGCCAAGATGTCGAAACCGCGCTCCGCATCGGCCATGTCTGTATCGGACGGCTGAGAACCGGCGACGAGCCCGGCCTCAGCGGTCAGTAGAGGCAGGACCTCGTGGGCTCCCCGAACCGTGAAACCCTGTGCCTCAAACGTCTGAACGACCAATCGCAGGACGGCATCATCCCCCTGCTGCATCGCGGCCAGCAGATGGGGGGCAAGGGCACGCATATCGTCATCAAACTGCGCAGGTTCCAACGCGGGGCGCGACAGGCCGCCAGCAAAGACCACATCTGTCACGCCAGCATCCCGCAGCGCGGCATAGATCGCGCCAATCCGGTCGATGGGAAAGACAGGGGCGTCTGGCCCCATCAGGTGCTGCACCCCCGCAAAAGTCAGCACATATGCGTCAGGATGCGCCTGCAAAATCGCGGGGGGCAGCGCACCGCCCCCGGCCAATATCCCAAGACGCGCCATCAGTTCGGCGTCAGGAACGAACGGTCAGTCGCCCCGAGGATGAACTCCGCCATGTAGCGGACGTATTCGCTGTCGCTATCCTCGGTGATGCGTTTGGCGCGCTCGAGGAAGGTACCCTCACCCTGCGCCAAGGTCTGGAACGCGGCCCGCAGAGCGGTGATATCCTCTCGCGCGACGCCTTTGCGTTTCAGACCAACGAGGTTCAGGCCGTCCAGCTTGCCACGGGGGCCTTGGACCAGTCCGTGCGGTAGCACGTCGTTGGTCACCATGGTCACGGCGCCAATGATCGCACCGCGGCCCAAACGGACCCACTGGTGGATGCCAGAGAGACCACCGATGATCACGTCATCTTCCACATGACAGTGGCCAGCCAAAGCGGCCTGGTTCGCCATGATCACGCGGTTGCCCACGATCGCGTCGTGCCCCACATGGGCGCCGGTCATAAAGAGACAGTCGTCGCCAACCTTTGTGATCCCGCCTCCACCTTCGGTGCCGGGGTTCATGGTGCAGCCCTCGCGGATGCGGTTGCGCTTGCCCACGACCAGCTTGGTGTTCTCGCCCTTGAACTTCAGGTCCTGCGGGACCTCGCCAATGCAGGCGAAGGGGAAGACAACAGTCTCGTCGCCGATCTCTGTATCGCCCGCCAGAACCACGTGGGATTTCAGGACAACGCCGTGCCCCAGCTTAACCTGAGGCCCCACCACGCAGAACGGACCAATTACGCAATCTGCTCCGACGACCGCGCCCTCTTCGATCACGGCCGAGGCATGAACCTGTGCTGTGGGATCGATGCTCATGCCGCGTCCTTGGGCATGTCCATCATCGCGGTGAAATCCGCTTCGGCTGCCAGTTCGCCATCGACGGTCGCTTTGCCTTTGAACTTCCAGACCTTGCCGCCGGGCTTGCCACGCACCAGTTCGACATTCATTTCCAGAACGTCACCGGGGCGAACCATGCGGCGGAATTTGCAGTTGTCGATCGCCATGAAGTAGATCTGCATGTTCTTGTCTTCGAGGTTCAGGCTGGTACCAACCATAACTGCGGTGGTTTGAGCCATAGCCTCGATGATGGTCACGCCGGGCATGATGGGATTGCCGGGAAAGTGACCCTGAAAGTGCGGCTCGTTCATGGTCACGCACTTGATGCCCTTGGCGGACTGGATGCCGTCGATCTCGACCACTTTGTCCACCAGCAGAAACGGGTAGCGGTGCGGCAGCAGGCGCTGGATCAGGTCGATGTCGGCGGTGGTGCGGGGCTCAGTCATGGCTGTACCTTCTAAAGTCGTTTTGAAGGCTGAGTACCAAGTTGGAAAAGGTCGGGCAAGCGCCCTACTCGGACTGGCCGGATTCTGCCGTTTCGCCCGCCCCGATGCGCGCATTTATTTCAGCAATGGCTTCATCTGTTACATCCGCTTGATCCAGAACGATGAAATAGCCGCGACGGTCATCCAAAAGCGTTGCGTCGTGCCGCACCAGAATCTCTGTCAGGATCGGGCGCGCGAGCTCTAGAAAGTGCGCATTCTCGGCCTCGGTCAGCCGAGCAAAGTTACGCGCCTTGGTGTCTTGCTCACGGCGGATCGTCTGGACTTTCTGATTGAACGCTTCGGCCCGCGTCCGGAACTGGTCCAAAGGCAACGTGTCCCGCAGGACTGTCAGTTCTTCTTCTTCGGCGTCCAGTTCTGCGGTCAGGCGGTCGTTTTCCTCGGCGATCTCTTTGCGGGTCGCCTCTATCTCGGCCAGTGCGCGCTGACCAAACAGGCTCTCGCGAAAGGCGCGATCCAGATCCACCACCAGAACAGAATTAGGGGCAGCCTGTACAGGCTGCCCCTCGCCAAAATCAAGCGTTTGCGCTTGGGCGGGGAGAGCACCGCACAGCACGGCCGCAGCCAGTGCAGCAATCCCCCGCATCATTAGAATTCAGCCGAGATCGTGAATTCGAAGGTCCGCGGCTTGTCCTGCGCACGACGTTCGATCGGCTCGGACCAGTTGAACCGCAGCGGACCAAGCGGCGTATCCCAAAAGAGCGAGACACCCGCAACCTGACGCAGGCTGGCCTCTTCGTATTTCACGTTCGCGCCATAGGTCTCATCCAGACCCCAGAGCGAGCCGATGTCGTAGAACACACCGCCGGAGACGCCATATTCCTCGGGCAGGCCGATCGGGAATTCCGCTTCGAAACGGGCAACCGCAAAGTTGTTACCACCCAGTGCTGCATCTTCGGACGCGTCACGCGGACCGATGCCGCCCCCTTCGAAACCGCGCATGTAGCGGCTGCCAAGGTAGTAACGCTGGAAGGCACGGCTCGAGCCTTCGGTGAAGGACAGGTTCGACGCTTCGAAGGTCGCGCGCAGCTCGACTTCTTCGTTAAAGACCAAGGTCCGCGCCTGCGCACGCAGGTTGGTTTCCACGTACTGGACATCGTTGCCCGTCATGAAATCCTGACCGAACGACAAGAACACGCCGGCGTTCGGGTTCAGGCCCGTGGTACGGGTGTCATAGCTGTAGGTGTAACCGATACCACCGGCCTGAAGCGGATCTTCGTCGGCTTCGTTTTCGATGATGATGCTGGTGTCATCCGCCACATCGTACATCTCGCCATATTCGGCTTTCAGACGCACCTGCAGACGACCCTTTTCGCTGACCGGGAAGGTCAAAGACGGTTCGAACACACCCAAGTCGCTGGAGTACTCCGCGTAGTCTGCGGTGTTGTTCACCATGCTCAGGTTCAGACCGAAAGCCAGATCGCGGCCAAGGAACGCAGGCTCGACAAACTGGATGCCAGCGGTCGAGTTGGTGCTGGAGTTACCAAGCGAAACACTCAGCGACTGACCACGGCCCAAGAAGTTACGCTCGCTGAACGAACCAACGAGGCCAACGCCTTCGGCGCTCGAGAAGCTGGCACCAAAGCTGATCGAACCGGTGGGTTGTTCGGTCACGTCGACATCGACAATGACCTGATCCGAGCTGGACCCTTCGCGTGCGTCAACGTTCGCTTCGGAGAAGTAGCCCAGCGCGCGGATACGTTCCGCGGCCTGGCGAACTTCGCGCGGGTTGAAGGGATCGCCTTCAACCACAGTGAATTCGCGGCGCACAACGCGGTCCAGTGTGGTGTTGTTGCCTTCAATGTCGATACGCTCAACAAAGACGCGGGGACCACGAGACAGGACGTATTCCACATCAAGGGTCAGGTCACGATCGTTGCGGGTGATGCGCGGCTCGATCCGAACGAACTGCAGCTGCTGCTGGACTGTCAGACGTTCGAGGCGGGCAATCGAATTTTCGACCAGTGTGGGCGAGTAGATGTCGCCGCTTTTCATTTTCAGCGCGGCAGCAAAAACATCGGCGTCAACATTCGACAACTCGGAGGTTACCGACACGTTGCCCACGCGGAATTGCTGGCCCTCTTCGACGTTGAACACGAGGAAGACGCCATTGCGCTCGCGGGTCAGTTCGGGTGTCACACCCAGAACGCGGAAATCCACATAGCCGCGGGCGGCGTAGAAATCAGAGAGAACCTGACGGTCAAATGCGACGCGATCTTCGATGAAAGTATCGCGAGTGATCAGGCGGCGCAGCAGGCCAGCCTGCTTGGTTTCCAGAACGCGGCGCAGACGACGATCCGAGTACGCCTTGTTGCCAACAAAGCTGATGCGTTCGATTTCCGAAACATCGCCTTCGAAGACTTCGTACACCAAGTCGACGCGGTTGTCGGTGCGCTTGATGATCCGAGGCTGGACGCGCGCCGCAAGACGGCCCTGCTGGCTGTAGGCTTCGGCGATCCGTGCAGCGTCACGCTCGACCTGCGAAGGGTTCAGAACGCGGCGCTCTTGCGACTCGACGATCTCTGCCATGGCGTCGTCATCCAAGCGGCGGTTGCCTTCGAACGAGATGCGGTTGACGGTCGGGTATTCCACAACGGTGATCACCAAGGTGTTCCCGCGGGGCTGGACGTCAACGCTTTCGAACAGGCCGCTGTCCTCGAGACGGCGGTATCCTGCGTTCACATCGGCGGCAGACACGGACTGTCCACGCGCAATGCCCATGTAGGACAGGATCGTCGCGTCTTCGATCCGCTGGTTTCCGTCGATTTCCACGGAATTGAAGGCGTAGCTTTGGGCCATAACGGCCGTGGGCGCGGCAACAACACTGGTAAAAGTAGAAAGAACAGCAACGCTGGCCATCAGGCCTGCAGCTTTGGCAAAACCGCCTGCCTTACGGCGAGGAAATTCGGTCATGGCAGTGACCCCGTCAAATCATCTCAATTGGTTGTGTGACTATCGGTAACTGCGGCGATTGTCAAAAACCAACCGCAGCATGTGGCGTCTTTATCGCTGCATTAAACAAGATAGCTGCCAATCGCCGCGCCGAAGGTCAGCCCAAGCAGCACCGTGGTCGGGAACAACAGGCGGTCCCAGTTGATTCCCACAAGGAAAGACAGGCTACGGTAGCCTTGGGTCAGCGTGGTCATGAAAAAAAGCCTCATTCGAAACAACGGATGAGGCTTTCTGTAATTCTGGATTACGTCATAAATGGGGCAATCACGGGCAGAACAGGTCGTTCCCCAAGGCAAACACCATCAAAGACAGGATCAACGCGAGACCCGCTGCCATCAAAACACGCAGGACCTTGTCGCTCGGGGGCTTTCCGGCGACCGCTTCGTAGGCAAAGAACACCAGATGGCCGCCGTCCAGAACCGGTACGGGAAACAGGTTCAGCAGGCCCACGGCTGCCGAGAGCGATCCGATGAACCAGATAAAGTTCTGCGCACCCTGAGACGCCATGGCCCCCGACACTTCGGCAATCCCCACCGGACCCGACATGTTACAGGTGCTGATGGCACCGGTAATCATATGCCATAGCCCAGAGACAGAGCCCGAAATCAGGAACCAAAGCTGGCTGACCCCAGAGGAAAGCGCCTCGCCGACGCCAACAGATTCGGTCGCGGCTTCAAAGAACAGGCCGCCGACCACGCCGATCCGCCAGACCGTCTGGAAACCGCCATCTGCTGTGGGTTCATCCACCCTTTTGGCGCTCAGCAGGATATTCAGATCCTCGCCTGCGCGCCAAACGGACAGATCCAGAGGCGCACCCTCTGCAGCTTTGACCAGATCTACCAGTTCCTCGAAGGCATAAATTGATTGTCCGTCCACTGCCTTGATGACGTCGCCGGGACGAATACCGGCCTCATAAGCTGCAGACCGCGGCGCGACCTGATCTACCACCGGCGCGTAAGGGTTCGGCGCAATAGCGGTCGTCTCAACTCCATTGCGCTCGACCACGTATTGAAGGTCAGCTTCCTTGGGCAGTTCGCTGCGGATGGCCGACAGGCCCTCTTCTGGAATGTCCAAACCCGCAATCGACAAAAGCGTATCGCCCGCTTCAAGCGTGACCGTGTAAGGCAACTCTTGCAGATCGCCGATCGCCAAGGGCTCTTTCGGACGTCCTTCGAAAAGGATGACCGCCGAGAAGATCAGGATCGAGAGAATGAAGTTGAACACGGGTCCGGCCGCCACAGTCGCAGCCCGCGCCCACAAAGGCGCGCCGTGCATGGTGTGACAGCGATCCGTTTCGCTCAGACCCTCAATCGCATCTGCGTCCTTGCCGCTGGCTGCGTCGCTGTCCCCAAGAAATTTCACATATCCGCCAAGAGGGAGCGCGGCGATCTGCCAGCGCGTGCCGTGACGATCGACCCGCGACACAAGCACCGGACCGAAGCCCAGCGAAAAGACTTCTGCTTTGATCCCGCTCCAACGACCGACGATGTAGTGGCCATATTCATGGACCGCGACGATGATGATAAGTGCGACCACAAACGAGATGATCGTGTACAGCAGGCCACCCAGATCAGGGGCCAAAGCGAGAATATCCAAAACTGCCTCTTACGTTACCAGGTCCATGGCGATCTGATCCGCCGCCTTACGGGCCAAATGGTCTAGTTCGACCACGTTATCAAGTATCACCGGCGACTGAAGGATATTCTGACGAGACAATGTTTCAAGCGCGCCGGCCACCAGATCCGCCATATCTGTAAAGCGGATGCGCCCCGCAATGAAGTGATCCAGTGCTCTCTCTTTGGCACCATTCAGCACCGCACCGGAGAGTCCGCCTACCTCCATCACCTCGCGGGCGAGGCGCAATGCCGGGTAACGAATCTCGTCAGGGGCACGGAAGGTCATCCGGCCAATAGCCGCCAGATCGAGCCGCTCGACCGGCAAATGCGCGCGCTCGGGCCAGTTCAGCGCGTAGCCGATGGCATGGCGCATATCCGGCGCGCCGACGTGTGCCATCAGCGCGCCATCGTTGAACCCGACCAGCGCGTGGATCAAGGATTCAGGATGCACCAGCACTTCGATCATGTTTGGTTCGCAGCCAAAAAACTCTTTGGTTTCTATGACTTCAAGCGCTTTGTTAAACATGGACGCGGAGTCGATGGTGATCCGCTGCCCCATATCCCAGTTCGGGTGGGTCGAGGCTTGGGCGCAGGTCGCGTCGCGGAGATCTTCGATCGGCCAGTCGCGAAAGGCGCCGCCCGAAGCGGTAATGATAATCCGCTCAACCGCAGAGATTTCTTCGCCCACCAAACCCTGAAAGATCGCAGAGTGTTCGCTATCGACGGGCAGGATCGTCGCGCCGTGCTTCCGCGCGGTCTCCAGCAGCAGAGGCCCGGCCGTCACCAGCGACTCCTTGTTCGCCAGCGCCAGTGTCGTGCCTTGCTCCAACGCCTTGAGGCCTGGCGCCAGACCAGCCACCCCCACAATCGCGGACATGATCCAATCGGCGGGACGCGTCGCAGCCTCGACCAAGGCCGCCTGCCCAGCGGCGCACTCGATCTCAGTGCCCTCCAATGCCACCCGCAGATCATCAAGCCTGTCGTGATAGGCGGTCACAACCAATTCGGGGCGGAACTTCAGCGCATCGCTGGCCAGTTGCGCAATGTTGGCACCACCGGTCAGCACGACCACTTGGAAATCGTCCATGCGGCGACCGATCAGATCCAGCGTGCTCTGCCCGATGGATCCTGTCGCGCCAAAAATGCTGATGCGTTTCACAGCGCCCCCACAACGAATAGCGCGATCATGCAGGCGCCGACCAGACCGTCGAAGCGGTCCATGAAGCCCCCATGGCCGGGGATCAGGTTAGAACTGTCCTTGACCCCTGCCCTTCGCTTGAGCCAACTCTCGCCGATATCGCCAAGCTGCGCAGCGAAAGCCATCGCAGCGCTGATCGGGATCAGGATCGGCCCTGCCCCCGTGGTCGCCGCAAAGAGCGCCCCTACGACGCCCGCCGCGGCCCAACCGCCAGCGGTGCCAGACCATGTTTTCTTGGGCGACAGGCGCGGCCAGAACTTTGGCCCACCAAAGGTTTTGCCCACGAAGTATCCCGCCACATCCGACGCAATCACAACGAAAAGCAACCAAAACACCCAGACAATCCCTGCGTCAGTGCGCAGAGACACCAGCACGTATCCGGCCAAAATGATCGCGCCCGCGGCAACCCCTATCGGGAAAGGCTTTTTGACGCCGCCAATGGTCGCCGCGATCATGCCCGCTACGACCGGCAGGATGGCGATGTTCGGAAGGACCGGCAAAAACCATGTCAGTGCAGCCGCCAGAACGCCAAGCACTGCCGCCATTTTGTGATCGCGGGCTTTGCCCAGAAGACGCAGCTCATAGGTCATGCAGCCAACAGCAAACGCGATCAGAGCCGAGTACCAGAGTCCGCCGAACCACACGCAGGCCAGACCGACCACAAGCATGACAATCGCGGAGCCTGCACGCGGGATCAGATCAGCCCATTTCGCGGCGCTGCTCATACCTTCACACCGCCATAGCGACGGTCGCGCTTGCAATAGCCCGCGATGACTTTGGCGAAAACATCGCGTGAAAAGTCGGGCCACATGGTGTCGATAAATTCATATTCCGCGTAGGCCGATTGCCAGAGCAGGAAGTTCGAAATCCGCGCTTCGCCGCTGGTGCGGATCACCAGATCAGGATCGGGCAGCACATGGGTATCGAGATATCGGGCCAAAGTCTCGCCATCGACAGTCTCGGGATCGACTTGGCCAGCGGCCACATCCTGCGCCAAGCGTTTGGTCGCACGGGCAACCTCGTCTCGGCCGCCATAGTTCAGGGCGATGGTCAGATGCACACGATCGTTGGTCTCGGTCAACTGCTCCAGCTCGTCCATCAGGCTCTGAAGCTTGTGATCCAGACGCACGCGATCTCCGATAAAGCGCACACGTACGCCCTCGTCCTTCAGCGCGCGGGCTTCTTTGGTGATGTAGCGGCGGAACAGGCTCATCAAGCCCGCCACCTCGACCTGAGTGCGCTTCCAGTTCTCGGTCGAGAAGGCAAAAATGGTCAGATATTTCACCCCGAGATCGGGGCATGCCTCGACCACTTCGCGGACACGGCGTGCGCCCGCGTGGTGCCCGAAGAGCCGCGGCTTCCCACGGCTCTGGGCCCAGCGACCGTTGCCATCCATGATGATGGCAACGTGCTCTGGTGCGTTCTTAGCGTTAGAATCGAGCGCCATAACGCACCCCCCTTACAATCGTACTCAGACCTGCATGATCTCTTCTTGCTTGGCCTCCAAGGCCGCATCGACGGCCTTGATATACTTGTCGGTCAAATCCTGAACTTCGGATTCCCAATACTTGGCATCATCTTCCGAAATGCTGCTCTTGGCTTTCTTGATCTGATCCATACCATCGCGGCGCACGTTGCGCACAGCAACACGAGCGTGCTCGGCATACTGGGCAGCGACGCGGCCCAACTCTTTGCGGCGCTCTTCGTTCAACTCGGGGATCGGGAGCATGATGATCGTGCCGTTGGTCTGCGGGTTGATTCCCAGACCGCTTTCACGGATCGCCTTCTCGACGACGCCAACCATGCCCTTGTCCCAAACGTTGATGGTGACCATGCGGGGCTCGGGGACATTGACGGTGCCAACCTGGTTGATCGGAGTGCGCTGACCGTAAGCCTCGACCATGATCGGTTCCAGCATGGCACCCGACGCACGACCAGTCCGCAGCGATGCAAATTCGGTACGCAGCGCGCCCATTGCACCATCCATGCGGCGTGTCAGATCGTCCACGTCCAGTTCAAACTCTTCATCAGCCATTGTGTGCTCTTTCCTGATTGGGGCGTGCTGCGTGGCGTCGCCCTGTCTTGGTTTATGCAGCGATGGGCCAGCGCCCGCGCTGTCTTATGAGTGGACCGAGGTGTAGGTGCCCTGACCTGCAAGGATACCCCGGAAGCCGCCGGGTTCGTCCAGCGAGAATACGATGATCGGCAGATTGTTATCACGGGCCAGAGCGATCGCGCTGGCATCCATGACACCCAGATGCTGCGCCAGAACCTCGTCATAGGTCACAGAATCATACCGCTTCGCATCGTCGTGCTTTTTGGGGTCTTTGTCGTAGACGCCATCGACCTTGGTGCCTTTGAAGATCGCCTCACAGGCCATCTCGTTGGCACGCAGGGTCGCTGCGGTGTCGGTGGTAAAGTACGGGTTGCCGGTGCCCGCAGCAAAAATACAAACGCGCTTCTTCTCGAGGTGGCGAACCGCACGACGACGGATGTAGGGTTCTGCCACTTCGTCCATGCGGATCGCACTGATCACACGGGTGAATACGCCCAACTCTTCCAAAGCGGACTGCATAGCAAGGGCGTTCATGATTGTCGCAAGCATACCCATGTAGTCTGCGGTGGTGCGCTCCATGCCCTGCGCCGAGCCGGACAGACCACGGAAAATGTTGCCGCCGCCGATGACCATACAAATCTCGACACCAAGATCGTGTACCGATTTGACCTCGCGGGCGATGCGCTGAACGGTCGGGGGATGCAGACCAAAGCCCTGATCGCCCATCAAGGCCTCACCAGAAATCTTCAGCAGAACGCGTTTAAACTTGGGCTGTAGGCTGTCGGGCGTATTATCCATCGAAGATCCTCGGAGCGATGTCTTTCAGTCGGGCGCAAAATGTCGGAAAACGCGCACGGGATCAATGCAGAACCCAAGACATCACAAATTCGGAGTGCCCTCTTGCCCGATGCACTGAACAGCTTTGATATCTCGACCATCGCGCCAGACCAGCCGGTGCTGATCGCCGGACCAACGGCCAGTGGAAAATCCGCGTTGGCATTGCGGATCGCTGAGTCTCAGGATGGTATCATTGTAAACGCGGATGCATTGCAAGTTTTTGCCGGCTGGCGCGTACTCACTGCACGCCCTGACGATCACGATCTGGCAGTGGCTCCCCACCATCTCTACGGCCACGTGCCCCTAGAGGCCGACTACTCCGTCGGACACTGGCTGCGCGATGTCACGCCCTATTTGGAAAATGGCCCCCGTCCCATCATCGTCGGAGGCACAGGGCTCTACTTTACTGCGCTGACCGAGGGGCTCGCCGACATTCCCGCGACGCCCCCTGACATCCGGCAGTTGGCCGACGAACGCGTCCGTACCGAGGGCTTCGAAGCACTGCTCGCAGAGCTTGATCCGAAAAGTGCCTCGCGGCTGGATCAGCAAAACCCGATGCGCGTCCAAAGGGCCTGGGAAGTGCTCCAAGCCACGGGCAAGGGTATTGCAGACTGGCAGGACGACACGCCCGCCCCCCTGCTGCCTCTGGCAAAATGTAAGCCGATTGCCCTGATGCCCGACCGCGACTGGCTGAATCACCGGATCGCAAAACGCTTTGATCTGATGCTCGAACAGGGCGCTTTGGACGAAGCGCGCAAGATTTCGCCGATTTGGGACCCGAACTGGCAATCTTCGAAGGCGATCGGTGCAAAAGAATTAATCGCCTATGTCAACGGGGGGATTCCCCTAGAAACCGCGCGAAATGAAGCTGTTATATCCAGCCGGCAATACGCCAAACGCCAAAGAAGCTGGCTGCGGAGCAAGATGTCAAACTGGCTTAGACTTGATCTAGACTAAAGTTGGTTCTCTACTGTCCGAGTAGGTTGAACAACAACCCCTTTGGCTACTTACAGATCGCACAACATGAACCACGCGCTAATCATCAATCCGACCGAAACCGGACAATGGCCTCTGCGGGACGGCAACACGCCCGTACGCTTCCAGTCTCTGAGCCAGTTTTTCAACGGACCGGCGTGGAAACGAAGTGCGATGCATGGATACAAAGATCACCTGCTGATCTGGGTCACCCGTGGTCAGGGGCGCATGGTGCTAGGCGGTGCTCGTAGCGGGTACACCAGCCATAACGCGATCTTTGTGCCCGCCGGTACGATGCTCAAGTTCGAGTGCGGGTCGCAATGCTACGGCACCGTGATGCGGATTTCGTCTTCTTTGATTGTGGGCCTGCCACAAAAGGCGTTGCACCTGCGCGTGCGAAATGGGGCCGATCAGTGCGAATTGACCGGTCATCTCGAGGTTCTTCAGCAAGAGCTTGAAAGCCAGCGTGCACGGTCAGAGCGGGCCGCCATCTGCCTCTTGGGCCTCGTGTCCGTCTGGCTAGAGCGCCAGTGCGCAGAAGGCGCTCTTGGCTCAGCACCCCGGAATCGCGAGGCCGCGGCAACGGTGAGCGCATTCACGAGCCTGATCGAGGCCAACTACGCCTCTGGTCGCAAAATCGATGATTATGCAAAAGAATTGGATCGTACCCCGGTGGAATTGAACCGCTTTTGCAAAGAGATGTGTGACCTCTCGGCGGAAGACATCCTGAACCAACGCATTCACTACGCCGCTCAGGAGGCACTTGCCAATAGCTCAGCCAGCTTCCAACAAGTCGCCAAGGATCTTGGGTTCAGCTCCCCTGCATATTTCACGCAGAACTTCGAGGACGTGACCGGCGAATCGCCCGAAAGCTTCCGCGCTCGCGCTTCGGCGGCCTGATCCACAACACACACCGGTGATTTTGCAACGGAGCGGTTGACCCGCTCCGTTTTTCTGTGCGCAATCAGAAGGAAAGGATGCAGGACACGGCACGCGCCGCCCTGCGCCCGTCGCAAAGAGGCAAATATGACGCGCAAAACCCTCACCGATGCTCCGATGCACCCCGCGATTGTAGGCTTGCGCCAACAGTTGGACCGAGGGCAGCTGAGCCGGAGAGAATTTCTGGCATATGCAACTAGCCTCGGCGCGACGTCTGCGGCAGCGCTGGGAATGGCGGGAGTGCCCCAAGTCGCATCTGCTCAGGAACCGGCCCCCCTGCTGGAAACCGAAGTCCTGAATTGCCAGATGCGAGTCCTGTCTTTCACCGACCCGCGTCTCATGGATTGGCCCGAGCAAGGCAATATTGCACGAGGGCTTTGCGAAAATCTGGTACGCTGGCGGACAGATCACACCTTTGAACCGTGGTTACTCGAGGCGTGGGAAGTCTCTGAAGATGCTCGAACTTACACACTGATCCTTCGAGATGGCGTAACTTGGTCAAACGGTGATCCCGTGACCGCCTCGGATATCGCTTACAATTTTACCCGTTGGTGCAATCGCGGCGTGAGCGGTAACTCTATGGCCAACCGAATGAGCGCCCTAATCGACAATAGTACAGGGCAGCTCGCGGACACAGCCATTGAGATCGTGGACAATCGCACGATCCGTTTGTCATTGTCTCGACCGGACGTCGCGCTGATTGCGAGTCTGTCGGACTACCCTGCATTGGTCGTCCATCCGACCTTTGACGAAAGCGGTGCGGACCTTTTGGCCAATCCGATCGGCACGGGGCCTTACATGATCGACTCCCTTGTCGAAGGCACCCGCGCTGTATTGACCCGACGCGAGGATTGGTGGGGCGGCACCCCTGCCCTTGCACAAATCACCTATCTGGATCTTGGCACCGATCCCGCTGTCTTTGCCCGTGCGTTTCAAGACGACACCATCGATATGGTGCACGAAACCAGCGCGACCTATATCGAGACCTTCGACGTCATGGATTTGTTCCGGTCCGAGGTCGACACCTCTGCAACCTTGGTTTGTCGCGCCAACCGCAATTACGAACAGGATGGCGTCAAGATTTTTGCTGACCCCCGCGTGCGTCGTGCCTTGGCTGCCGCCGTCGACAATCGGATCGTTTTAGAACTGGGCTACGCCAATCACGGGCACGTCGCAGAGAACCATCCGGTCGCCCCGCGCCACCCTGAATACGTGGCCAAACCAATCCCAGAAAGAGACGCAAAAGCCGCCCGCGCTCTCATGGCAGCCTCCGGTCAATGGGCGACCGCGTTCGAGTTGGTAACCGTTGACGACGACTGGAGCGCCGCCTCGGGGGATGCACTCGCGGTGCAAATGCGGGATGCAGACCTCAAGGTGTCGCGCCGCCGGATGCATGGTCAAGAGTTTCGCAGCCGCTGGAAAGAGCATGGTCTGTCCTGCACCCAGTGGAACGCGCGCCCTCTTGCCGTTCAAATCCTCAATCTAGCTTACAAATCAGATTCGGTTTGGAACGAGTGTGGGATCGCTAACACAGAGCTTGATGGGCTGATCGAAGAGGCGTCTGGCCTCACGAACATCGAATCGCGACGCTTGGTCATTAGCCGGATCGAAGACATCCTGATCGAGGATGGCGCAGTGATCCTACCTTATTGGCGTCGGCTCTACCGTCACATGCGCCGAGGAATCGGTGGCACTGTCATGCACCAAGCCCTCGAGCATCATCACGATCTGTGGTTTAGAACCGCGCTTCCGGTTACTGCCCCAGAATAGCCGCGACATAGGCGCGGGTCTCTTTGTACGGAGGGACGCCGTTGTGCTTTTTCACGGCCTGCGGGCCCGCGTTGTACGCCGCGAGGGCCAGTTTCCAATCACGGAACTCTTCGTATTGCGTGGCCAAATAACGCGCGCCCCCCTCGAGGTTCTGCGCGGGATCATGCGGGTCCACGCCAAGCAGTCGCGCCGTTCCCGGCATCAACTGGGCAAGGCCCAAAGCGCCTTTGTGCGACTTCGCCCCCGCGTTCCAACCGGATTCGCGCTGCACGAGACGGGCGAACAAATCTTCGGGAATCCCATGTTTGCGCGCAGCATCCTTGGCCATCGCCAGATAGGGTCCGCTATACCGCCCGCGATACTTCGGGCTGGCGTATTTGGTCGGTGTTATAACAGACGGCGGCATCAACTTGATCGACGCTGCGTATTGCGTCGCGGCACGCCCGTCGAGCACCGCAGTCTGTGTGCGGAACGCGGCCATCCGTGCACGGGAACCCGCAGTATCAGCCAGAGCAAATTCAGCCAAAGATGTGATCGAAATCGAAAAAACAAATGCAGTCGTCGCGAAGGTCCGGATCGTAGAATGACGCATGGACAGCCCCTCGTTGAAAAAACTTAGGGGACCATAGACAAATCTGCCGATTTTTCCAAGCGGCACGGGATCGGGGTTTTTGAAGGACACGGGTTTGTGTAAGCCTGCCCTGAACACGACGGAACAAGGATTCGAAAGGGACCACTATGGCCGGATCGGTAAACAAGGTTATTCTGGTAGGTAATCTGGGACGCGACCCCGAAGTTCGCAGCTTCCAGAACGGCGGCAAAGTGGCCAACCTGCGCATCGCGACCTCGGAAACATGGCGGGACCGCAACTCGGGCGAGCGCAAGGAGCGCACCGAATGGCACACCGTCGCGATCTTCTCGGAGCCGCTGGTGAAGCTGGCCGAGCAGTATCTGCGCAAGGGCTCGAAGGTCTATATCGAAGGTCAACTTGAGACCCGCAAATGGCAGGACCAGTCCGGTCAGGACCGCTACTCGACCGAAGTCGTTCTGCGCCCCTACCGCGGCGAACTGACCATGCTGGACGGCCGCAATGACGGTGGACAAGGCGGCGGTGGCGGCAGCTACGGTGGCGGTCAGGGCGGCGGCTATGGCGGTGGCTACGACGACCGTGGACCCTCGGACGGCGGTGGCTACGGCGGCGGTCAGGGTGGCGGCGGCGGCCGTGATCTGGACGACGAAATTCCGTTCTGATTGGAACGTGTGGGGGCCTTCGGGCCCCTTTCTTTTTGCTTTGGTCTCGTGGCGGTTGTGGTGCCGTGAGTATTTGGACAAAGCAGAAAGCAGAAGGCCCGCGATGATGGCTGGCTTTGGTGTTTAGCGGGCGTCGAGAGCTTCTTGGAGGAGCGTGCGGACTTTGTCGCGCGGAACGTCCGAGGTCACGAAGGCCTCGCCGATGCCGCGGGCGAGGATGAAGCGGAGCTGGCCGTCGACGACTTTTTTGTCCTGCCCCATGAGGTCGAGCAGTTTGTCCGCGTCGGGCAGATCGCCGGGGATGTCCGCCAGATCCACCGTGGTGCCCATATCGCGCAGGTGCTGACGCAGGCGCGAGGGGTCCTCTTGGGGGCAGAGGCCGAGGCGCGACGAGAGTTCGAAGGCCAGTGCGCAGCCGATGGCAACACCTTCGCCGTGAAGAAGGCGGTCGGAGTAGCCGGTGGCGGCCTCGAACGCGTGACAGAAGGTGTGGCCAAGGTTGAGGAGCGCACGGTCGCCCTGTTCGGTTTCGTCGCGCAGAACGATTTCGGCCTTCATCTCGACCGAGCGTTTGACCGCGTAGATGCGGGCATCCACATCGCCTGCTGCCATTTTGGTGGCGTTCTTTTCCAGCCACTGGAAGAAATTTGCGTCTCCGAGGAGGCCGTATTTGATGACCTCGCCGTAGCCAGCAAGGAAATCGCGCTGGGTCAGTGTCCCGAGGGCATCCGTGTCCGCCAGCACGAGGCTGGGTTGGTGGAACGCACCCACAAGGTTCTTGCCGTGCGACGTATTGATGCCAGTCTTGCCGCCGACCGAGCTGTCCACTTGGGCCAGCAGCGACGTCGGGATTTGTACAAAGCGCACACCGCGGCGCAGGACCGAAGCAGCAAAGCCCACCAGATCACCGATCACCCCGCCGCCCAAAGCCACGACCACATCGCGGCGCTCGACCTGTTCGGAGAGCAGCCATTCGACGGTGCGGGTGAAATGGGGCCAGCTTTTGGTGCTTTCGCCTGCGGGCAGGGTCAGGGCGGTCATGGTGATGCCCTCGGCCTCTAGGCCCGCGCGCAAGGCGTCCAGATGGATCGCGCCCACGTTTTCGTCGGTGACGACGGCGACCTTTTTCCGGCGCAGCAAAGGGGCGATTTCAGCGCCCGCGCTGGCGATCAGGCCTTGGCCCACGCGGATGTTGTATTCACGGCCGGGCAGCGGAACAGAGACGGTTTCAATCATCACAGACCTCCAGAACATCGGGGCGGGTTTTCAGAGCTTCGACCACGCGGTTCGCCATTTCGGGAATCGGAAGGCGCGGTTCGGACGTCACGCGCAGATCTGCCTTGGCGTAAACCGGCACGCGTTTGTGGTAGATTTCGGTCAGCGTCGCCTTTGGATCGCGGGTCCGCAGCAGCGGGCGCGTGTTTTTATGGCGCACGCGGTTCCACAGGGTCTGCAGCTCTGCATCCAGCCAGACCGACACGCCCTGCTCGTGAATCACCTCGCGGTTGCGGGCCTGCAAGAAGGCGCCACCGCCGGTGCTGAGGATTGCGCCCTCGTTCGTGATCAGGCGCGAGATAACCTCGCTCTCGCGGGCACGAAAGAAATCCTCGCCATCGCGGGCAAAGATTTCAGGAATGCTCATGGCTGCTGCGCGCTCGATTTCTTCGTCCGAATCCAGAAAGGGCACGTGCAGGCGTTCGGCCAAAGCCCGCCCGACGGCTGTTTTTCCGGCTCCCATCATCCCGATCAGAACGACAGTCTTTTTAAGGCGTAGTGTCATGGCTCCCGCTTCGGATCGTCGGCGTGTTCACGCTAAATTGCAATTCGACGCCTTCAATGACGTGAACTTGGCGGAAATGCCATATATAATCTCGGCCAAACCCAAACACACGAGAATGAGGGGACTATGGGGCGCATCATCAAGTGGTTGTTTTACCTAATCGTTTTGGCTGGCATCGGGCTGGTCTGTTATGCCTATGTCGGCCCGTTTTTAGGGGCTGATTTCTCTGCCCCTGCCAATGAGGTCCGTCAGGAGGTCATTCTGAATGTGGAATAAGGCCGCCATTCTGGTGGCCTTGTGGCCGGGGCTTGCGCTTGCGCAGCAACCGCTGTCCGCAATCGACTGGCTGTCGAACTCGATCGAGGCCACCCCCATCGCTATGCCGCCTGCCTCAACTGACCTTGGCAGCAGCGAAATCCCCGAAGTTGTGGTGACGCCCTTGGGCGGGCCATCGCCCGATGCGGCGGGGCTTTTGGCGCGGTCGGTGACGGGCTTTCCCGCTGATCTGTGGTCGCAAAGCAGCCCCGAAGATCTGGCGCGCTTGATGCGTCAGGCAGGAGACGCCGAGTTACCAGCCACGCGTGCTCTGATGTTCACTTTACTTCTGGCCGAGGCGGATGCGCCCTCTGGCCTCCCGCGGACCGGAGATTTCCTGCAGCTCCGAGTGGACCAGCTCCTGCGCCTTGGCGCGGTCGAGCAAGCCGAAGCCTTGATGGAACGCGCAGGGATCGACACGCCGGAGCTGTTCCAGCGGGCCTTTGATGCCTCTCTCCTGACTGGCAACGAAGACACCCGCTGCGCCGAGATAGATCGCCGCCCCGAACTCTCTGCCCGTTATCCTGCGCGCATCTTCTGCCTCGCGCGGCGCGGGAACTGGAGCACGGCAGCACTGGTCCTTGGGACCGCCGAGGCGCTTGGGATGCTCTCGCCCGCCGAAGACGCCCTGCTCGCCCGTTTCCTAGACCCCGATCTTTTCGAAGAAGACGATCTGCTGGCCTTCCCTGACGTCCCCACGCCGCTCGAATTCCGCCTCTTCGAAGCGATTGGCGAGCGGATGCCGACCGCCCCCCTGCCCCGTGCCTTTGCCCACGCGGACCTGCGCCCCGTGGCAGGTTGGAAGGCCCAGCTCGAGGCTGCTGAACGTCTGGCCCGCGCCGGAGCCCTGTCGGAAAACAGCTTTCTTGGCATCTATTCCGCGCGGCTTCCCGCCGCATCAGGTGGCGTCTGGGACCGCGTCGAAGCAGTTCAGCGGTTCGAGACCGCTCTGAACCGCCGCGACAAGCAGGCCATCATGCGCACCCTGCCCGAGGCGTGGGACCGCATGGGGGATGTCGGGCTGCAAGTGCCCTTTGCCCGCCTGTTTGGCACGCGCCTTTTGGACATTGACCTGAACGGGGCGCACGAACGTCAGGCCTTGGAAGTCGCGCTCTTGTCTCCGGGATACGAAGAGGCTGCACGTCGCCTTCCGAACATCACCCCCACTGATGCGATGCTACGTGCGGTCGCGACGGGACGGATGCCGGAAACGCCACCAAGCCAGCCGCAACTCAGGGCCATTTACGACGGCTTCACCAATGATCCGCCCGTGCAGCTGCAAAGCTTGGTTGAGAGCGGTGCCATCGGAGAGGCGATCCTGACCGCGATGGCCAAACTCTCGCAAGACCTGCGCAGTGACCCGCGCCAGATCACCGAGGCGCTCTCGCTCTTCCGAGCTGTCGGGTTGGTGGGCACGGCCCGTGCGGTGGCGCTGCAGCTGATGCTCTTGGAGACTGTCTGAGGCCTGAAATGGAAGACCACCGCTGGATTTCCAGCTTTCTCGAAGCACAGGCCGCAGAGCAGAACGCCGCCACCAACACTTTGCTGGCCTATGGCCGAGACCTAAAGGACGCGGCAGATTGGTTGTCGCGCAATGGCAGCGGCTTTGGCACGGCCCAGCGCGAGGATCTCGAGAACTACCTGATCTTCTGCGAGGCGCAGGGATTGTCCCAGTCCACCCGCGCCCGCCGTCTGTCCGCACTGAAACAGCTGTTCCGCTTCGTCCACGACGAAGGTTGGCGCGACACCAACCCCGCCATCCAGATCACCGGACCGGGCAAGGCCAAACGCCTGCCCAAAACGCTCAGCCAAGAGGATGTCACCCGTCTGCTGGATGCCGCCGCCGACTCAGGCCGAAACGCCGCGGAACAGGCCCGCAACACCTGCTTGATGGAGCTGCTCTATGGCACCGGGATGCGTGTCACCGAATTGGTCAGCCTGCCCGTGGCCGCCACACGCGGCGATCCGCGAATGCTGCTGATTAAGGGCAAAGGCGGCAAGGAACGAATGGTCCCCTTGTCCGAACCCGCGCGCGACGCGCTGATCTTGTGGCTCGAACACCGCGATACCGCCGAAGACGAAGCGCGTCTCAAGGGCAAACCCACCTCGCCCTACCTCTTCCCCTCGCGCGGCAAACTTGGGCATCTGACCCGCCACGCCTTCTACCTGATGATCAAGGATTTCGCCGTTCAGGGCGGCGTGTCCCCATCGGCGGTCACGCCGCACACCCTGCGCCACGCCTTTGCGACTCACCTCTTGGCCAATGGGGCCGACCTGCGGGCGATCCAGACACTTCTCGGGCACGCGGACCTTGGCACCACGGAAATCTACACGCATGTTCTGGAAGAGCGGCTGAAATCGCTGGTTTTCGAACATCACCCCTTGGCGAAAGGCCATTAAAGCGCCATCTGCCCCCAAAACACTTCTGAGAGACTTATGGACACCTCCCTTTTTGACGCTTCGTTCTGGACGACCGCCGGTGGCATTTTGCTGCTGCTGTTTTTCTCGGCTCTGTTCTCGGGGTCGGAAACCGCGCTGACGGCCGCCTCGCGCGGGAAACTGCGTGCCAATGCGGACAAAGGGTCCAAGGGGGCCGAACAGGCTCTGAAGATCACCGAAGACAACGAGCGCCTGATCGGCTCGGTCCTGCTTGGGAACAACCTCGTCAACATTCTGGCGACCTCGTTGGCGACCGCGCTCTTCACCCGCATCTTCGGGGAATCGGGTGTGGCGCTGGCGACCATGGTGATGACCTTGCTGGTTCTGATCTTTGCCGAGGTGCTGCCGAAAACCTACGCGATCACGAATGCCGAGGTCGCCGCGGCCCGTGCCGCGCCTATGATCACGCTGATCGTGCGCGTCTTCTCTCCGGTCGTCTATGCCGTCCGCGCTTTGGTCCGTTTGGTCCTGCGCATGTTCGGCGTGCAGATCGATCCTGACAGCCAGATCCTCGCTGTCCGCGAAGAGATCGCAGGCGCACTGCAACTCGGTCACTCCGAAGGCGTGGTCGAGAAAGAGGACCGCGACCGCATCCTCGGCGCGCTCGACCTGAACGACAGATACGTCGAAGAGGTCATGTTGCACCGCTCTTCGATCGAGATGATCAATGCCGAGGATTCGATCGAAGACATTCTGGCCCAGTGTCTGGAAAGCAATCACACCCGCCTGCCCCTGTTCAAAGGCGACCAGGAGAACATCATCGGGGTGGTCCACGCCAAAGACCTGATGCGCGCCATGGACACCATCCTGCGCGACGAAGAGGCGATGAAGGCCTTTGACATCGCCAGCGTCGCGATGAAGCCTTACTTCATCCCCGACACCACCTCGCTGGACGAACAGATGCGCCAATTCCTGCGCCGCCGCACGCACTTTGCGCTGGTGGTGGACGAATACGGCAGCATCGAGGGTCTGATCACGCTGGAAGATATCCTCGAAGAGATCGTCGGCCAGATCACCGACGAATTCGACGCTGAGGCCGAGCTGCCGATCAAAAAGGCCGAGGATGGCACCTATATCGTCGAAGGTCACATGACGATCCGCGACCTGAACCGTGCGACCGAATGGAATTTGCCGGATGACGAAGCGAACACCATCGCCGGCCTTGTGATCCACGAGGCGCAGACCATCCCGACCCCCGGTCAGGTGTTCAGCTTCCATGGCTTCCGCTTCCTTGTTCTGGCGCGCGAGGCGAACCGCATCACCAAGCTGAAGATCCGTCCCCTGCAGTAAGGGGCTGGACAGTCCGCCGCGTTCCGGCCACTTTCTGAACAACCGTTCAGTTAGGGGAGGAACTCGGATGGATTTGACCGGCATCAAGGCCGTTGTGACCGGCGGGGCATCGGGATTGGGCAACGCCACGGCACGGTTTCTGGCCGCATCGGGCGCGCAGGTGGTTTTGCTGGACCGCGACACCGCGCGCGGCACCGAACAAGCCGAGGAGATCGGCGCAGGCTTTCAGGAATGCGATGTGACGGACGAAGCGTCGGTTCAGGCCGCCCTGTCCGCTGCCGCCGCCCACATTGGCGGGCTGACCGCCGCGATCAACTGCGCGGGCATTGCGACGGCGGAAAAGACCTTGGGTCGGAATGGCCCCCACGGGCTAGACAGTTGGAAACGCACCATCGACATCAACCTAACCGGCAGCTTCAACGTCGGGCGCTTGGCCTCTGAAATCATGTCGAAAAACGCACCCGATGCGGACGGGCAGCGCGGGGTGATCGTCAACACCGCCTCTATCGCCGCGTTCGAGGGGCAAAAGGGCCAAGCCGCCTATGCCGCCTCCAAGGGCGGGATCGCGGCGCTGGCCCTACCTATGGCGCGGGATCTGGCGCCGGTGGGCGTCCGCTGCATGGCGATTGCGCCGGGCATCTTCCGCACGCCAATGCTGGAAAGTCTGGGCCAAGAGGTCATGGACGGTCTGGCCGCCGACGTGACCTTTCCCAAGCGCCTTGGGGATCCGCAGGAATACGCGCGCACCGTCGGGTTCATCCTGACCTGCCCCTATTTGAACGGGTCGGTCATCAGGATCGACGGAGCGCTGCGGATGCCTTAACCGGCCGCCTTCTCTTCGAGTTCCAGCCACTCTTCTTCGGCGGCGGCGAGCTTCTCTTGCCGCTCGACCAGCGCTTCGGTGGCCTTGTTGAACTTGAGCGGCTCTTTGGTGAAGAGCTCGGGATCCGCAAGGAATTCTTCCAGCTTGGCGATCTCGGCCTCAAGGCGTTCCATCTCGGCGGGCAGCGCATCTAGTCGATGCTTCTCACTATAGCTCAGACCGTCTTTGGTGGGCTTGGGCGCGGCGGCAGGTTTCTCAGGGGCTACTGCAGGCTTCTCGGCCTTGGGGGCCGCTTTGGCTTCTTCCTTCGCGGTCAGAGCCTTTTGGGCCTGATAGTCGGACCAGCCGCCCGCGTAGACGGTCGCTTTGCCGTTGCCTTCCATCGCGATGGTGGTCGCCGACACGCGGTCAAGGAAGTCACGGTCGTGGCTGACCAGCAGCACGGTGCCATCATAGCTGTCCAGCAGCTCTTGCAACAGATCCAGCGTTTCCACGTCCAGATCGTTGGTCGGTTCGTCGAGCACCAAGAGATTGCTTTCGCGCGCCATGATCTTGGCCAGCAAGAGACGCGCCTTTTCACCGCCCGACAAGCTGCGCACGGGCGCACGGGCCTGCCCTTCGGCAAACAGGAATTCCTTCAGATAGCCGACGACGTGCTTGGGATTGCCGCGCACCATCACCTGATCCGCTTGCCCGCTGACGCGCATGTCCGGATCGCCGGTGAGGCTGTCCCACAAGGTCATCTCTGGGTCCAGCTGCGCGCGGGTCTGGTCAAAGATCGCGGGCAACAAGTTGGTGCCAAGGGTCACGGTGCCCGTGTCCGGCTGCTCCTGCCCCATCAGCATCTTCAATAGGGTCGTCTTACCCACACCGTTCGGGCCGACGAATGCCACTCGGTCCCCACGCTGGATCTTGATCGAGAAGTCCTTAAGGATCACCTTGTCGCCATAGGTCTTGCTGATGCCCTCGGCCTCGACCACGCGCTTGCCCGACTGGGGACCGCTTTCCAGCGCCATCGCGGCAGCGCCTTGACGTTTGATCTGATTGGCGCGCTGTTCACGCAAATCCTGCAGTGCGCGCACACGGCCTTGGTTCCGCTTGCGGCGGGCGCTGATGCCCTCGACGGCCCAGCGGGCTTCGGCCTTGATCTTACGGTTCAGCTTGTGACGCTGCTCGTCTTCGTCTTCCCAGACCTTGTCGCGCCACGCCTCGAAATTCTCGAAACCCAACTCCTGACGGCGCACTTCGCCGCGATCGACCCAGAGGGTCGCACGGGTCAAGGCACGCAGGAACGCGCGGTCGTGGCTGATCAGGACAAAGGCGTCGCGGGTCGTCTTCAGCTCGTTTTCCAGCCAGGCAATAGCCTCGATGTCGAGGTGGTTGGTCGGCTCGTCCAGCAGCATCAATTCAGGCGCTTCGGCCATCAGTTTGGCAAGCACGGCACGACGGCGTTCCCCGCCCGAGGCCACATTCACATCACGCGACGGATCGAACTTCAGCCCTTCGGCCACCACCTCGATCTTGTACATCTCGGAGGCATCCAGACGGCTGGACGCGAAATCCCCGAGCGTCGCGAACCCTTCCATTGTGGGGTCCTGCTCCATGTAGCCCACGGTGACGCCGGGCCCCGCCACGCGGTCGCCGCTGTCAGCCTCGACCAGACCGGCCATGACCTTCATCAAGGTGGATTTGCCGGACCCGTTGCGGCCAACCAAGGCCACACGGTCCCCCGGCTGAACGTTCAGCGAGAGGCCGGAGAATACAGGATCACCGCCGAAAGTCAGCGAGATGTCGGAAAGCTGGAGTAAGGGTGCGCGTGCCATGGCATCGCGCTATCTCTGCCCCGCATCGCCGTCAAGGGGTCAGCCTGCGACGGCGCGTAACAGCTTCTTGCGGGCGGGGGGAATCGCGGCGATTTCAACACCGGTAAAGACATGGAGCGTGTTCATCTGGGCATCGACGACCGCATGGTCACTGACCCAGCCGCCCATCATCAGATAGGTCTTGAGCAGCGGCGGCATCCGGCGCATCGCCAGCTTCGCATCCGGCTTGCGGCGCAGGCGGGCGGCAAAGCGAAAGACGTTGGGCGCTTTGACCTTGGGCAGCCAGCGTTTCGGGCCAAGATGCCGTTCCTTGAGCAGGGCAAAGGCGTCGAAGTATTCCTGCGCATCGGTGCCACGAAAGCTGGAGCACCCGAACAGCATCTCGATGCCCGTATCGTCCACGTAGCGGGTCATCGCCCCCCAAGCGACGCGCAGAATGTCAGGATCGGTGACGGCAGGGTGGATGCAGAACCGGCCCATTTCGACCATTTTGCCCGAATACGCCTCGAGCGCGGCCAGATCATAGTACTGGGCCGCATAGCAGCGGGAAATCTCGGACCCAGAGGTCAGCGGCAACATCCGGAAACAGCACACCAGATCGCCGGTGCGCTGATCCTCGACCAACATGTGCTGGCAAATGCCGTCGTAAGCGTCGGTATCTAGGCCCCCATCCCGCGCCTCTGCGCCCGTCTCGGCAACGAAAGCCAAATAGCGCAGGCGCTGTGCCGCCTCGATATCGGCGGCACTTTGGGCAAGTCGGGTGACGTAACGTCCCTTCATCAAGTTCAGCATCGTCGATCCCTGCTAGGTCGGATGTCCTATCCGTCTAGCATACAACCTGCGACGCGGCCGTGACAGAGAAAGTTAATTGCCCAGAGCTTGGCTCAGGTCCAGACCGCCAACGTTGCCAAAGAGTTGCGTCAAGAACGGAACGTCGTTTGCATTGCTTCCGGTCACGCGGCGCGATAGGGGCACAACTTTGCCATCCTGAAGCGTGTAGCGTTCGACATTCGAAACCACACCGGCGTCATCGAACCGGATCGCAACGATTTGACGATCCACGATTTCCGGCTCGCGCATTCCGTAGCTGCGCACATTTTTTGACACGTAGTAGTAGGCGTCGCTGCGGGCCACACCCGAGGTCGTCGGGGTGCCAATCACCTCGGCCACGGTGTCGCGGGTGTCCACGCCCACCAGAATATTCGCCAAATCATCGTCCGAGGGCGTATACCCATGCAAACGGTACTGCGCCACACACCCGGCGACGGCGATCACTGCTGCCAGGCAGGTCGCCCGTCCCATCCATTTAACCGCTCGCATCCTGCTGCCCCTATTGAACTCGACATGTATTAGCTTTTATCCCGATTACAGAAGGAAAGGCACCGGTTCAAGAATGCAAGACTCAGCACCCCTGCCGCAGCACCCCCTGCGGATCGCGGATTTGCCCCAGCGCAAAGCCACACGCGTCACCCTGACCCCTACCCCCGAGGAAATGCGCGCCATTGCCTCTGATCTGGGTCTGGATGGCCTGCGAAAGCTGCGATTCGAGGCAGAACTGGCGCCCGTGGGCAAAACCGACTGGCGGCTCAAGGGCACCTTGGGCGCGACCGTCGTGCAGCCCTGTGTCGTCACACTAGAGCCTGTGACAACCCGCATAGATACGGGAATCGAGCTGACTTATTTGGCAGACCTGCCCGAGGTCGAAGGCGAAGAAGTCGAAATGCCAGAAGACGAGTCGGTCGAACGCCTACCCGCCGTGATCGACGTCGCAGAAGTGATGATCGAGTCGCTGGCGCTCAATATCCCGCTCTACCCCCGCGCCGAGGGCGCCGAACCCGTCGAAATGCAGGTCACAGAGCCTGGCAAGAAAGCCATGACCGACGAAGATGCCAAACCTTTCGCTGGCTTAGCAGCCCTTCGGGATAAATTAGGCGGGGACAGCGGGGAAAATTCCTGATACCCCCTTGCAGAAAGCGGGAAAACGCGTATTTTCCGCGCCTCATCGGAATTTTGGGTTGGACACGGACTGCGCCTAGGACTATAGGCCCCGTCAACCCGCAACGACGCCGGGCAACGCCCCAGACTGACAACTCCGGGCCCCGCCCGCCTAAAGCATAGAGGTAGGACAATGGCTGTCCAACAGAACAAAGTTTCGAAATCGCGCCGCAACAACCGCCGTGCCCATGACGCTCTGGTTGCAGGCAACCCCAACGAGTGCACCAACTGTGGCGAGCTGAAGCGCCCCCACCACGTGTGCCCCTCGTGCGGCCACTACGACGATCGTGAAGTCGTAGCGCTGAACAACGAGATCGATCTGGACGAAGACGCAGCGTAAGCTTCTTCTTTGAGAGAACGGGCGACCCATGACTGCGACCCAGAATCCTGAGCGCACGGACGCCCGTACCGTCACCCTATCCATTGACGCAATGGGTGGGGATCGCGGGCCTTCGGCAGTGATCGATGGCCTCGCGCTCTCGGCAGAGAAAAATCCTGACATCCGCTTTGTTGTACATGGTCCGGCCGCCGAACTGGAACAGTTGATCGCGCGCAAGCGTGGTCTGGCAGAGAGATGTATCGTGCGCGACGCCGCTGGCGTCGTCAGCATGGAAGACAAACCCAGCCAAGTAATGCGCCATGGTAAGGGAACCTCGATGTTCTCGGCCATTGATGCTGTTCGCAATGGCGAGGCTGATGTCTGCGTGAGCTGCGGCAACACCGGCGCCCTGATGGCGCTGTCGATGGTCCGCCTGCGCAAACTGCCTGGTGTGAACCGTCCCGCAATTGCTGTGCTCTGGCCCTCTCGGAACCCGATGGGGTTCAACGTCATGCTCGACGTCGGCGCCGACATCCGCGCGGACGAAGAAGACCTGCTGCAGTACGCCCTCATGGGGGCGTCCTACGCGCGCAACGGTCTGGATCTAGCTCGCCCCCGCATCGGCCTGCTGAACGTCGGCACCGAAGAGCATAAGGGCCGCGCGGAAATGAAGGCCGCGCACGATCTGATCGAAGCCAACGCGGACGCGGGCAACTATGACTTCGTCGGCTTTGTCGAAGGTGGCGATATCCCCTCGGACAAAGTTGATGTGATCGTCACAGACGGCTTCACCGGCAACATTGCACTCAAGACTGGTGAGGGCACCGCGAGCCTCATCCGCTCTTTGCTGAAAGAGGCGTTCGAGTACAGCTTCCTGTCCAAGATCGCTGCCCTGCTGGCTCTGACATCGCTCAAGCGTCTGCAAAAGCGCATTGACCCCCGCCGCGTGAATGGCGGCGTCTTCCTCGGGCTCAACGGCACCGTTGTAAAATCCCACGGCTCGGCTGATTCGACCGGAGTGTCCGCCGCCGTGAAGCTGGCCTTCCAACTGGCGCAGAGCGGATTTACGAACAAACTCGCCGCGCGGGTTGCATCTGCAGCAACGCTGGCTCAGGATGCCCGAAACATAAACGATAACTAAAAACGGTTCTGAAAATATGACTCTTCGAGCGGTGGTGAAAGGCGTTGGGCATTACCTGCCTGAGCGGGTGGTTCCTAACAGCGAGTTCGAAGAGAAGATCGAAACCAGCGACGAATGGATTCGCAGCCGTTCCGGCATCGAACGCCGTCACTTCGCAGCTGATGGCCAGAGCACCTCTGATCTGGGCATTCTGGCCGCCAAAGCGGCGCTGGCCGACGCAGGCCTGCAGCCCGACGATCTGGACGCGATTATCGTTGCCACCTCCACCGCTGACCTGACCTTCCCCTCGGCCGCCACGATGATTCAGGCAGGCCTCGGGATGACCCGCGGCTTTGCATTTGACGTGCAAGCGGTCTGTGCAGGCTTTGTTTTTGCTCTGACAAATGCCAACGGGCTGATTCTTTCTGGTCAGGCGAAACGCGTGCTGGTGATCGGTGCAGAGACCTTTAGCCGGATCATGGATTGGGAAGACCGCGGCACCTGTGTGCTGTTCGGAGACGGCGCTGGCGCGCTGATCCTCGAGGCCGAAGAGGGCCACGGCACCACCGACGATCGCGGCATTCTGGCGACCGACCTGAACTCGGACGGCACCTATCGCGATATCCTTTATGTGGATGGTGGCGTGTCCACCGGAACGACCGGCTACCTGCGCATGCAGGGCAAGGAAGTCTTCCGCCATGCCATTGAAAAGCTTGCACAAACTGCACATACGGCGCTCGATAAGATCGGACTGACCGGCGAAGATGTGGACTGGATTGTGCCCCACCAGGCCAACCTGCGCATCATCAAAGGCACCGCTCAAAGGATGGGCGTTCCCATGGACCGCGTGGTCGTGACCGTTCAGGATCACGGCAACACCTCTGCCGCATCGATCCCTCTGGCGCTCTCTGTCGGCAAGGAACGCGGACAGATCAAACAGGGCGATCTGGTCGTCACCGAAGCCATCGGCGGCGGTCTCGCGTGGGGCTCTGTGGTCATCCGGTGGTAACGAAACGTACACCTCCGGCAAGTTGTTGATATTGACTCGTAAAATCCAAGCACCCTATTGTTCTAGAAGCAACGGGGAGAGCTATTATGGGTGAAAAGACCCTTACGCGGATGGACCTTAGCGAAGCCGTCTTCAATGAAGTCGGTTTGTCGCGCAATGAATCCGCACAGCTGGTGGAAAGCGTCTTGGAACATATGTCCGATGCGCTTGTGAATGGTGAGCAAGTCAAAATTTCCTCATTCGGAACCTTCAGTGTTCGGGAAAAAGCGGCGCGTGTGGGCCGCAACCCCAAGACCGGCGAGGAAGTGCCCATCCATCCCCGCCGTGTGCTGACGTTCCGTCCTTCGCATCTGATGAAGGACCGTGTGGCAGACGGGAACCGCAAAAAATAAGGCTTCCCGATGGCCCGAAAGTCCCCTGATGCGTTTCGTACAATCAGCGAGGTCGCTGACTGGTTAGAGACTCCTGCCCACGTCCTGCGATTCTGGGAGAGTAAGTTCACTCAGGTGAAACCGGTCAAACGTGCCGGCGGGCGACGCTATTATCGCCCCGCTGACATGGAATTGCTCGGCGGGATCAAGAAGTTGCTCCATGATGAGGGCATGACGATCAAGGGCGTGCAGAAGATTCTGCGCGAGCAGGGCGTCAAACACGTGGCCGGTCTGTCAGACACGATAACAACGCCTGATACCAAAACTGTAACGGTCGAAGCCGAGGGCACGACCGAAGCGCCTGCGACCGAGGTCACCGTGCCGGAACAGGCGCCGCTGCCCCCTTTGCCCAAAACCGAAAAGAGAGAGCCAGCGCACCCCGTTGATGAGGGGTACACGCAAGGCAATCTCTTTGGCGATGACTTTGACGACACCAGCGAGGTGGAGCTGCTGGAGGTAGAGGTCGAGGACACGCCTGCCCCCGCGCCCGCCGAAATCATTCCGCTGCGGCCTGCCCCACCCGCAGAGTCGCCAAAGGCAGAAAAACCAGTGGAAATGCCGCGCGATCCAGCGCCGCGTTTGCTTGCTATGGCCTTGCAATCACCGGAAAAACATCTGTCCGCACTGGTGCCGCAGATTCGTGCTTTGCGTGACCGCCTGAGCGCAGAGAAATAATTTCGAAAATCGGCGATTTCGCTCTTGCGCCTGCCGCCCACAACTGTAGAAAGCCTCACACAACGTCGGGCTATAGCGCAGCCTGGTAGCGCGTCCGTCTGGGGGACGGAAGGTCGCAGGTTCGAGTCCTGCTAGCCCGACCATTAAAACGCCCGAGTGCCTACACGGCCTCGGGCGTTTAATGTATCTGGGGATCGGTAACGATCCAAAGCGAGGAGGCCGCGACATGACCCTGCCCACCGGTGTTCTGCCGAGTCAGACAATCTCTGAAATGGTTGAGAGCGGTGCGATCACGATCGCCGCGCCGCTGCTGACCGGACAGGTCCAGCCCGCAAGTCTTGATCTTCGTCTTGGCACCGTGGCCTACCGGATTCGCGCATCGTTCCTGCCTGGGCACGGCACGCCCGTCGCGGACCGCCTAGACGATTTCACCATGCACCAAATCGACCTGACCAATGGCGCGGTGCTGGAAAAGGGCTGCGTCTATCTGGTTCCGCTGATGGAAGGGTTGAGCCTGCCCGAAGGAATCACCGCTGTGGCGAACGCCAAATCGTCGACCGGTCGTCTGGACCTGCTGACGCGTTGCGTAACAGATGGTGGGACCGAGTTTGACCGTATCCCCGCAGGGTACTCTGGCCCGCTTTATGCCGAGATTTGCCCCCGCTCCTTTAGTGTTTTGGTGCGCCCCGGCATGCGCCTCAACCAAATCCGTTTCCGCAACGGTCAGAGCATTCTGGACGACGCCGCCCTGCGCGCACTACACGCCGCAGAGACGCTGGTGAACGGGGAGCCGGTGATCAGTGACGGTCTGGGCTTCTCGGTCGATCTGCGGCTCTCTGGGACCGATCTGGTGGGCTACCGCGCCAAGCCGCATACCGGCGTGATCGATCTGGACCGCATCGGCGCCTATGACCCCGCCGAGTTCTGGGAAGAAATCCGCACTGACAAGGGCCGCATCATCCTCGACCCCGGCGCGTTCTACATTCTGGTCAGCCAAGAGGCTGTCCACATCCCCCCCGCTTATGCCGCTGAAATGGCACCCTATCTGGCAATGGTGGGTGAATTCCGCGTGCACTACGCAGGGTTCTTTGACCCCGGCTTTGGCCACGCGGCTGTCGGCGGCTCTGGCGCACGCGGTGTCCTAGAAGTCCGCTGCCACGAAGCGCCGTTCGTCCTAGAGCACGGCCAAGTCGTCGGCCGCCTGATCTATGAGAAGATGGCTGAGCGCCCGGAAACGCTCTACGGCGCGGATCTCGCGTCGAACTATCAGGGCCAAGGCCTGAAGCTCTCCAAGCACTTCAAGTGATTAGAAGCGGCGCATGATCCGGCTGATCTGACGGGCTTTCTTGGCGATATCGCCACTGTTCTGACCGGAAACGGGGCCTTTGCGGGCTCCGTTTTTCTTTGAGAAATGGTCGATGCCCGCATTCACGCCTTTATTGATCAGACGGCGTCCGAACAGGCGCATCGCTATGTTGATGATCTGGTTGGCGTTCATGGGACCTCTCCGGTGACTTCCTACAAAGGTACGCACGACACGCGCCTTTTCAACCCGCTCGGCGCGATCAATCCTCGAACAGCTCGGTCTGACCGGCCATTTCGTCCTCTTGATCCTCTTCGTCGCGCGGGGTGGGAATGGTCCCTGCCCCCAGCATCCGACTGTCCAACAGCCCAGCAGACCGCAGTTCCGACAGGCCCGGCAGGTCGCGGGCGCTTTCCAGTCCGAAGTGATCCAGGAACTCCTGCGTCACCACAAAAGTCACAGGTCGGCCCGGTGTCATCCGGCGGCGGCCAAAGCGAATCCACTCCATGTCCAAAAGCTGATCAATGGTGCCGCGGCTCACCGTGACACCACGAATTTCTTCGATCTCGGCGCGGGTGACGGGCTGGTGGTAGGCGATGATCGCCAGCGTCTCGATCGCGGCGCGGGAGAGTTTGCGGACCTCGACCCGCTCTTGCTGCATCAGGAACGCCAGGTCAGGCGCTGTCCGGAAAGCCCAAGCATCCCCCACGCGGACCACGCGCACGCCCCTGCCCTCGTACCGCTTGCGCAGGTAGGCCAAAGCCTCAGCCGCGTCACAGCCATGGGGCATCCGCGCGTTCAGTTCGGCCACGGTCACAGGTTCGGCGCTGGCAAAGAGGATGGCTTCGACCATGCGCTCCTGCTCGGCTATTACCGGCGCGTCAAAGAGGCTCTGTTCTTCGTCGTGTTTACTCATTGCGGCGTTCCCGTCTGCGTAATTGAATGGGCGCAAAGGTTTCGGTTTGGCGGATCTCGGCCTTGCCTTCCTTGACCAGCTCCAGAGAGGCGGCAAAGGTCGCGGCAGTGGCGGTCCGGCGGCGCTTGGGGTCGTCGACCCAGCCGTCAGGCAGATAGGTCGACAGGTCCACCCACTCCCCGACAAACCCGATCAGACTACGCATTTTTTCCAGCGCTTCTTCCATGGTCAGGATGCTGTCGCGATCCAGAACAAAGGGGCGGAAATCGTCCTTGGTCCGGATACGCGCATAGCCCCGCATCAGGTCAAGGATCGTCGCGGTATAGCGGACTTTGCGCACACGCTCGAGATCTTCGGGCAGCCCGCGGGCAAAGAAGTCGCGGCCCAACTGGTCGCGCGCCATCAGTTTCGCGGCGGCATCGCGCATGGCTTGCAAACGTTCAAGCTGGAACGCCAAGTGCGCAGCTAGTTCTTCACCAGTGGGGCCATCTTCGGTGGGATCAGGAGGCAAGAGCAGGCGCGATTTCAGGAAGGTCAGCCACGCCGCCATCACCAGATAGTCTGCCGCCAACTCAATTCGCAGCTTCTTGGCCTTTTCAACGAAGGCCAGATACTGCTGCGCCAATCGCAGAACGCTGACGCGGCGCAAATCGACTTTCTGGGTACGTGACAGGGTCAGCAAAACGTCCAACGGGCCCTCAAAGCCTTCGACATCGACGATCAGCGCTTCGGCGGCGAGCCTGTCTTCGACGGTCGCGCCATCACCCCGCCTGCGCGGATCATCGCTGAATAGATCGTCCATAGCCTCACCCGTTCAGAAGGGAGGAAAGTTCTGCCTCTAGGGCCGAAATGTCAATATCGCTTGGGCTTTTGCGCATGGACAGAGCCTTGTCCGCGCGGGTTGCGGCGGCTTCGGTCAGGTCGCCGCAGACATCGGCGATGCTCTCCATCTCGTCCAGATCGCCGTTGCAGTGCAGGACCACATCGCAGCCCGCAAGGATCGCCCGTTCGGAACGGCGCGCCACTGTTCCGGACAGCGCGCCCATGCTGATGTCATCGGTCATGATCAGTCCGTCGAAGCCAATCTCCTGACGGATCAGGCGCATCATCTCGGGCGATAGGGTCGCCGGTCGATCATCCAGCACCTCAAACACCAGATGGGCCGTCATACCCAGCGGTAGGTCATTCAGCGCCTTGAAGGCGGCGAAATCCACTTTGGTCAGAGTCTCTACATCGATGTCCACTCGGGGCAGATCAAGGTGGCTGTCGACGCGGGCAAGGCCATGACCGGGCATGTGTTTCAGCACGGGCAGCACGCCGCCATCCAGATGCCCTTCGGCGCAGGCCTTGGCATTGGCGATCACTGTCGCGACATCCTCGCCATAGCAGCGATTGCGCAGGAATGGGTGCGTGTCAGCGCGGGCCACATCGGCCATGGGCGCGCAGTTCCCATCGATGCCAAATGACAAAAGCTCAGCCGCGATCAAGCGGTAGCGCAGCCAAAACGCGCGTGCCGCATTCGGACCAGCGGCGACGGCCATGTCCAAGGGCGGGGTCCAGTCGCGCACTAACGGCGGTCGCAGACGGGCGACGCGTCCACCCTCTTGGTCGATAAAGATCGGCGCGTTCCAGCCCACCGCCTCGCGCAGGTCGGCGGTCAGTTTGCGCAGCTGCTCGGCATCTTCGATGTTCCGCGCGAACAGGATAAAACCCCAAGGCTGCGCGGCCCTGAAAAAGTCACGCTCGGCACCTGTCAGCACAGGCCCCGAGCATCCGAAGATCGCAGCTAAATTCATGATTACCGCAGAGCGATCGGAATACAGGCGGCGTTGCCCGCAACCAGCACCGAACAGAAGCGGCGCGAGTCGGCGACGTCGTCAAAGCCGTGGACGCGCAGACGGTAGAAAATCCGCCCGCCGCTCTCGGCCTTCTGGATCACACGGCTTTTGCCATCAAAAAACTCGGCGAACTGGCCGCTGATGCGGTTCCATTCCACACGTGCGATCTCGGGGCTTTCGTAGGCGCCAAGCTGCACCAGTCGGGTGCCTGCGGGCAGCGCGGTTGCGTCGAGCTCTTCTGCCGGGGTCGCCAGCGTTGACACGAAATCATCACCGACCGAAGCCACCTGAACCGAATCCCCTGCGGGGAAAGGGCGGATTTGCGGCCGCAGAGCGATCACCGCGTTGTCTTCGACAACATCCAGCTTCAGCGAGTCCTGCGGGACCACCGCGAGAGCCAATTGATTCGCCAAAGCGGCGAAATCGTCTTCAGTATCGACAACGTTATCGAGCGGCACGGGGATATTTGCCTCGTCCACCAATACGTCAGAATCATTTTCAGCAAATTCGGTCGAGACAGGCGCGACTTCTTCGACAGGCATGATTTCAGAAAGCGGTGCATCCTCAGCCGCAACGTCCAGCTGTTCCGGAGCCAGGACGACTTGCTCGACCGGCGCGTTGTTCGCGCCCGCAGCCACCACTTCGTTGACCGCGAGGCCCAGATTTTCAGCTTGCTCACCACCCGGATCGGCGGGGGCCACGCGCACAGGCCCTTCCATCGCGGCGACCACGGGGACACCGCTGACATCACGGACAATCGTCCCGTAACCCCATAGAACAACGGCAGAAACCACAGCCACAGAAGCAACGGAGCCGACAATATTGATCAGCTTGCGGCGCGGGCTTTCTTCGACAACGAAGTCCTGCATGTAGTCTGCGGGGTCATCCCAGCCATAGTTTGCACCATACTGGTTGTAGGGCGTGTAACCGCCCTGTGACGATTGATAATCCGCCATCACTGCCTCTCTGATCCCAGCGATCCCGGACTGCCGCTGGTTATATCTACTGCTCGTGTCTCGCCTGTGGGCCGCGTTCTTTAGCGCAGTTCCTCAGCTGGCGTGACACCCAAGATACCAAGACCGGCTGCAATCACAACGGCTGTCGAACGCGCTAGGGCGATTTTTGCTTGCGATGTGGCAGAATCGTCGTCCTGAATGAATCTCAGGCTGGTATTCTCGTTGCCACGGTTCCAGAGGCCATGCAAATCCGATGCCAATTCATAGAGATAGAAGGCAATCCGGTGCGGCTCGTTGGTCCGCGCGGCGATTTCCACCAGACGGGGCCATTCCGCGATCTTCTTGAGTAGGTTCAGCTCTGCCTCGTGGTCCAGCTTGGTGTGGTCCGCAGCCAGCAAAGTCGCGTCATCAGCAGTGATGCCCGCTTCAGCGGCCTTACGCAGGACCGAAGCAACACGGGCGTGGGCGTACTGCACGTAGAAGACGGGGTTGTCCTTGGACTGCTCCAGAACCTTGTCGAAATCGAAGTCCAGAGGTGCGTCGTTCTTGCGAGTCAACATCACAAAGCGGGTCACATCGGGGCCCACCTGCTCCACGACATCGCGCAGCATGATGAAGGTCCCTGCCCGCTTGGACATCTTGAAGGGCTCGCCGTTCTTGAACAGCTTCACCAGCTGGCACAGCTTGATGTCGACGGGCACTTTGCCACCGGACAGCGCGCTGACAGCCGCCTTCATCCGTTTGACATAGCCACCGTGGTCGGCGCCGAAGACGTCGATCAGCAGGTCAAAGCCGCGCTGCACCTTGTCGTAGTGATAGGCGATATCGGGCGCAAAATAGGTCCAAGCGCCGTCCGACTTCTTGATCGGGCGGTCCACGTCATCACCATAATCGGTCGATTTGAACAGGGTCTGTTCGCGGGGTTCCCAATCTTCAGGCAGCTTGCCTTTGGGGGGCTCCAGCGTGCCACGATAGATCAAGCCCTTGTCGGTCAGATCCTGAATAGCGCCTTCGATCCGGCCCGTGCCGTAGAGCGATTTTTCGCTGTAGAACACGTCCATCTCGACGCCGAGCATCTTCAGGTCTTCGCGGATCAGGTCCATCATGGCTTCGGTGGCGAATTCGCGCACCTCGGTCAGCCAAACCTCTTCAGGCTGATCGACATATGCGTCACCGACCTTGTCTCTCAGGTTCGCGCCGACTTCGATCAGGTACTCGCCGGGGTACGTGCCGTCTTCGAACGCGACTTCCTGACCGTGCGCCTCGAGGTAGCGCAGGTAGACAGACCGCGCCAGAACGTCGACCTGAGCGCCGCCATCGTTGATGTAGTATTCACGAGTCACGTCGTAGCCCGCGAAATCCAGCAGGCTGGCCAGCGCGTCACCAAAGACCGCGCCGCGGGTGTGACCGACGTGCAGCGGGCCGGTGGGGTTCGCCGAAACGTATTCGACGTTTACCTTCTTGCCCGCGCCGAGGTTCGAACGACCAAACTTGGTGCCACCATTCAGAACAGCCGCGACCAGCCCCTGCCAAACGGCGGGCGCAAGACGCAGGTTGATAAAGCCGGGGCCAGCGACTTCGGCACTCGTGATGCGATCGTCGGCGGCCAGTTTCTCGACCAGCTTTTCAGCGATGTCGCGGGGCTTGGCTTTGGCGGCCTTGGCCAGCACCATCGCGGCATTGGTCGCCATGTCCCCGTGCAGCGGATCACGCGGAGGCTCCACCGTGACGTTGGCGAAATCGAGGCCCTCGGGCAGTGCGCCCTCGGCCTGCATTTGCCCGAGCGCGGCAAGAACAACAGCGTGAATATCGGTAAAGAGGTTCATAGGTCCAATCCTGTCTGATTGAGGACGGGATGTACCAGCCCTATGCCCCGCGTCAATCCCGAGTGGCAGAATCCTCCTTGGGCGGCATCATTGCCAGCAAGGTAATCCCTGATTTTTCGCGCGGCGGGTGTTCCGGCCCCAGCAAACGCACGCTTCCGTTTTCGAAAATCTCCATCATGGGGACACCTTCGGGACGATCGGCCTGCCATTGTTCCAGCGGGTAATCCTCTGTCAGTTTGGTCCTGCTAAAGCGCCAGCCCTGCACCATCAGGCTCGCCAATTCGCGGTGCGTGCGCCCTGCCCCGAACTCGCGTCCGCCCAAGGTAACGGGCAGCGCATGACGGCGGGACTCCTCTTCGCGGGAACGGGCGATCTGCCAAACATGTTCGCGCCCGAACTCCGGGGCCAGGTCTGTTGCCACCAGAGTGTTGTAGGCATCGTTGTCCGTGGCCGCGATGACCTTCTCGAAGGGAACCAGATCCAGCGTGTTGTGAGCATCCTCGGACAGGATATCGCCGTAGTATGTGCGCACCCCAGCCTCTCGGGCGCTGCGCAAGCGGGCGCGGTTGCGATCCACGACCAGCACGGGCAGCTTCGCCTCTTCCAGCGCTTTGGCCAGTGCGGTCGACCAACTGGAGCCACCCACGATCAGAACGCCAGAGGCGCGATCTGCAGTTAGCCCGAGCCAATTCGCCAGCGGCGCGAGGGTAAAGCCGTGCAGCACCACTGTCGCCGCAACCAAAGCAAAGGCCAGCGCAGGAATTTTCGCCGCATCTTCATAGCCAAGGCCAACCAAACGCTCGGCGAACAGACCAGCGACAGCGACCAGAACCACGCCGCGCGGACCGGTCAGTGCGATCAGGATCCGCTCTTTCATAGGAACGTCGGAGCCAATGAGCGACACCATCACCGTCACAGGCCGCGCCAGAACGATCACCACCAGCAAGAAGACCAGCGTACTCCACTCCATCGCAAATAGGGTCTCCCGATCCATGTTCGCGGCCAGCAAGATGAACACCCCCGACACCAGCAGAACAGTCGCATGCTCTTTGAAGCGGCGCAATTCTTCATAGCTTGGCAGCTCTGCATTGGCGAGCCACACGCCCATGACCGTCACCGCGAGCAGACCGCTTTCGTGCAGCACAAAGTCAGAGGCGGCAAAAACCGCAACGAGCCCCGTGAATAGAACCGGCACCTTCATGTATTCGGGCACAACGCCACGGGTAAAGCCTTGGGCGATGCCCCAGCCAGCGGCAAGGCCCAACACCGACGCGACGCCGATCCCCAAAACGAATTCCCAGACAGCCTCGCCCACTGTGGTCGTGTCCGCCATCACCAGCACAACTGTAAACGCCAGAACCGCCGCCAAAGCGCCCACCGGATCGTTCACGATCGCTTCCCACTGCAGCAACTTGGCCGGACGCTGCTGAAGTCGCGCCTGACGGAGCAAAGGCGCGATCACCGTCGGCCCCGTGACCACCATGATCCCGCCAAAAACGCTGGATGCCGCCCATCCAAGGCCCGCCGCATAATGCAGTGCAGCCGCCGACAGCGCCCACCCGAGCGGTGCCCCAATGAACACCAGACGCCTGACGCCCACACGGGCTTCTCTCAATGAATGGAAATCAAGGGTCAGACCGCCCTCAAACAGAATGATCGCCACCGCAATGCTGATCATCGGCTTCATCAGCGGGCCGATGTCCCGCGCGGGATCAAAAATCCCCAGACCCGGCCCGACGATCAGACCCGCCAACAGCATTAAAACAATCGCAGGCATCCGCAGACGCCAGGCCAGCCACTGACTCCCGACACCCAAAGCTCCGACAAGCGCAATCGCATTCACGGGACCAAGCCCCGCCACTTCACTCGCTACTGCCATGGATGTTCCTTTGTCGTCTTATCTTTGTGCCGGTCCGTGCAAATCCCCTAGCCCCTGTCCACCGCACAGCCGCGCATGCTCGAGCAGCGCGAACCGGTCTGTCATGCCAGACACGTAGTCCGCAACGCTGCGCGCGATCTCTGTCTCACCTTGGTCCCGAACAGCCGCAATCTGGGCCTGCCAGTTCTCTGGCAACATCCGTGGATCGTTCAGATAAGTCTGGAACAGATCGATCGTCACCTGCGTCACGCGCTTGCGCACTTCGACAACAGAAGGGGCGCGGTACATCCGCGTGAACAGGAAACGACGGATGACGTTGATCTGTTCCCTCAGATCGTCAGAAAATGTCACCATTGCAATTCCGGCCATGCGTAATTCTTCGACCGAACCTGCGCCCGACGCCTTTAGCTTGGCCTGCGCTGTATCGATTACGTCACTGACCATAACCCCGAAGACACGGCGCAAAGCCTCGTACCGGCGGCGGCGTGGGTCGAGATTGGGGTACTTGGCGTCCACCTCAGCATAGGCATCACAGACGATGGGCAGCGCCGCGACCTCTTCTTCGGAAAAGAGCCCTGCTCGCAACCCGTCCTGCAGATCATGGTTATTATAGGCCACATCATCCGCAATCGCGGCCACTTGCGCCTCGGCGCTGGCGTGGGTCGAAAGCTCCAGATCGTGGCGGGCGTTGTATTCGGCCAAAGCATAGGGGTGCGGCGCGGGCACCGGCCCGTTGTGCTTGGCGATCCCTTCCAGCGTCTCCCACGTCAGGTTCAGCCCGTCGAAATCCGCGTAGTGGGTTTCGAGCTTGGTCACGATCCGCAAGGCTTGGGCGTTGTGATCGAACCCGCCAAAGGGCTCCATCAACTCGGCCAAAGCGTCCTCACCCGTGTGCCCGAACGGGGTGTGGCCCAGATCGTGGGCCAGCGCGACCGCCTCGGTCAGTTCCTGATTCAGGCCCAAAGCGCCCGCGATCGTGCGCGCCACCTGGGCGACCTCCAACGAATGGGTCAGTCGGGTGCGGTAATAATCGCCCTCGTGCTCCACAAAGACCTGAGTCTTGTGCTTCAACCGCCGAAATGCGCTGGAATGTAGTATACGGTCCCTGTCCCGCTGGAAACATGACCGGAAGGTGCTGCCTTCTTCCTCAAAAAGCCGGCCGCGACTGCGCGCCGGATCACATGCGTAGGGTGCTTGCATGCGCCCTCCTTGTCGCTTGGTGCTGCACCACATATATTCGAGAAGTCCGCCAATGCAAAAACTTCGGAGATCATTGATGAATCTGCCCCCCAAGGTCACGCCCCGCGCCTTTGACCGCCTGCACGAAATCGGTGCTGCGGCTTCGGGCAAGGCTCTGCGCGTCGCCGTCGAAGGCGGCGGCTGCTCGGGCTTCCAATACGAGATCAAGCTGGACGAACCCACGTCCGATGATCTGCTGCTCGAAGGCGCCGGAGAAACGGTCGTCGTGGACAGCACCTCGCTGCCCTTTCTTGCGAATGCGGTGATCGATTTCACCGAAGAGCTGATCGGCGCCCGTTTCGTGATCGAGAACCCGAATGCCACCAGCTCTTGCGGTTGTGGCACCAGTTTCTCGATCTAAGGTGACGTCTTCACATCACGTCGTAGGGTCTGGAAAAGATTTCGAAAAATGCATCGAACCCGTCGCATGTCGCGGCGGCTTCTAGGCGGTTGTGCGTTGGAAAACTGAGAAGGCCCTCAAGCTCTTTCTTCATCGTAGGCCAATTGCCGGAACGGGGAATATTCATCCGACGCAGCACGCTTTGTAACTCGCGCATCGGCGACACTTTGTAACCCTGTACGTGCAGCGAAAACGGGCCTGCGGGCAGCGGATCTGCGAACACCGGCTGCCCCACACCACAGGCGACGCACTGGCTGGCGATATATAGCTTCATCGCATCGGTCTGGCCCGGCTCCAGCACACCGCCGATACGCATCTTGGATGTGCGGCGCAGCACGAAGTTTTCGACCGGCTGGGGCACAGGAATGTTCAACAACCGATAGACAGAAATCAGCCGCGACGCGGTTTCCACATCATCTGCCAGAAACGCGTAGAATAGTGCATTCCTCAGACTAGACTTAACTGCAGGCGTGGCCATGGATTGAAGGCCGCCCATGGCTGTCAGAATTGTCACCGTCCGAGCAAGGTTTATACCCATCGGCATTTCTGCGTAGAAGTCGGGGCGGGAAATGCGCGCGATCGTCCTCCGGATCAGCGCTTGATCCCCAGCCTCCCCCAGAGCGGACACATTCGCCTGCCACATCAGCCAGCTGCCATAGAGCCGATCGGTATCCGAATGCTCTGCGACAACCAAATCCCTGGAGAGGATCCAACGGATCAAGCGGGACGAGACCTGCCCCTTGATCCCCATGCGCTCCAATTCGCCGCCGATGTGCAAAAGGACAACGTATGACTGTGGATCAAACTGCAGCATCTCTGGCAAACGGTCATACAGCGGTCGAAAACGACCCAGAAAGTCCTGACCGACCGAGACATCGCAGCGCCGCAGAAGCATTATGAAATAAATAATTTCCTCGTACCAGGCTTTGCTTTCGATCGGATGCCGGTACCGCAGAATGTTGTCTGCAAAGTTCAATAAATTTGCAGGCGTCTCGGCCCTTGGGCGCAACATGACGACATTTTCAAATCGGTCGTCGGTAAACTTTTCTAAACTAGGCAAAAAGGAAAAACTCCGCACTCTACACCTTGCTCAGCGCTTCGTCGGACAAGGACTGCGCCGATTATCAATAGTATATATTGGAGTATACAAAAGGTTATTTCGCGAACTATTCCCTACAAATGAGGGCCGCACTCAACCTGAGGTATACCCCCATAAACTCCTGTACGCGGTATCGGTATCGGAGCCTGTTCGGGTTGCTCTTGGTGCGGTGATCAGCGATAGCTTGGGCAACTGGGAGAACCACCATGCAGATCGTGACCTACAACATTAACGGCGTCAAAGCGCGGATCGAGACGCTCTTGACCTGGCTGCGGGAACAAAACCCGGATGTCGTTGCGGTTCAAGAAATCAAGTCGGTCGACGAAGGTTTCCCCCGCGAAGCGATTGAAGATTTGGGCTACCGTGTCGAAACGCATGGACAAAAGGGCTTCAACGGCGTCGCGATCCTATCGAAACTCCCGCTCGAAGATGTGACCCGCGGATTGCCCGGGGATGACAGCGATGAACAGGCCCGCTGGATCGAAGCCACCGTGATTGGTGAGAGCGAGGCGGTGCGGCTCTGTGCGCTTTACTTGCCCAATGGCAACCCCGCACCCGGTCCGAAGTACGACTACAAACTGGCGTGGATGGCACGTCTGCAGCAGCACGCCAAACAGATGCTGCTAGAAGAGATGCCTCTGGTGATGGCCGGCGATTACAACATCATTCCGCAGGACGAAGACGCCGCGCGTCCGCAAGTCTGGCAAAAGGACGCTCTGGCCCTCCCCCAAAGCCGTGCAGCGTTCCGGCGCATTCTGGACCTCGGGTTTACCGAAGCGTTTCGCGCGCGCACCTTCGGGGGCGGACACTACAGCTTCTGGGACTACCAAGCAGGTGCATGGCAGAAGAATCACGGGATCCGCATCGACCACTTCCTGCTGAGCCCCGAAGCCGCTGACCTGTTGACTGATTGCCGGATCGAATCCGAAGCACGTGGCAAGGACAAACCCTCTGACCACGTCCCCGTCTGGCTGACCCTAGACGCCTGAGCCAGTCAGCAGCGGATCACTGGTGATGTCGTAGCCGTAGAGCCAGTCGAATGAACCGACCAGCTTTTGCGGCGCAAAGCGGCTGACCAACCCCATTCCCAGATGGGCTCCAAAGCGCAGGGGCGCTGAGGACAGGTGGTATTTCCATGCATTTCCATTTGCCGCCTCGATCACGCGGGATGCACGGTCGTGGCGCACCAATTGATAGGTGTCGAACGCGCTCTGCAAATCTTGATGACGCGCGAACGCCGCGTTGAGCGCGTAGGCATCTTCGAGCGCCATATTTGCCCCTTGGGCCAAGAATGGCAGCGTCGGATGGGCCGCGTCCCCGACCAGAACCGCGGCGCCTTTGTGCCACTTCTCTGCAACGGGGTGACGAAACAAACCCCAGACATGCACGTCCTGAATTTGCGCCAAAAGCTCTTGCACGTCAGGACCGAAGTCATGAAACGAGGCGCGCAGGTTGGACGGATCGTCAGGCTGCGACCACCCTTCTGCCGCCCACTGGGAACGCTCTTTCACCGCGACCACATTCAGAATGGAGCCGTCGCGCAGCGGATAGACTACCAGATGCCGCTTGGGCCCCATGTAAACACGCACCACCGCGGGCTGCTTCAGGACATTTGGCACGATGGCACGCCACGCGACTTGCCCCGTAAAGAAGGGTGCCTCTGCGCCGTTGATCGCGGGCCGCACGACAGAGCGCACACCATCCGCGCCGATAAGAACTTCGGGCTGAAATTCGGGGCCGCACTGCATCTTCATGTTCAATGCAGTGTTCAGGCTCACGCTGTCGACCTTTTGTAGCAGTCGCACTTTTGCCCCAGCTGCACGCGCGGCAGAGGCAAGAACCTCGATCAAATCCGCGCGGTGGACAAAGTAGTAGCCCGTCTCGCCGCCAGTATGGCGCAGCCGGATCTGAGCAACCACGCCGGAGCGGCGATAGTCCCGCAACTCAACAGCCTTAGCCTGCACACCGCAGGCACGGATCGCATCGCCGACCCCAAGAGACTCCAGAACACGCAGGCCGTTCGGGCTAATCTGAAGGCCAGCTCCGACCTCTTTGATCGCTTCGGCCTGCTCGAGTACGGTGACACAGGCATCCTGACGCGCCAACCCGAGGGCCACCGCCAATCCAGCGATCCCGCCGCCAGCGACCGTGAAATTCTGGCTCATCCGAGGCATGATCCGCCCCCTACTTCAAAATCGTTCATTCAAAATACAAATGCCGAGCCCACAAAGGAACCCGGCACCTGTTCAATCTCGTTTCACCGGCAGGCGACCTTAGTCGTCGCGGTGGACCTTTTCCCGACGTTCGTGACGCTCTTGCGCCTCGAGGGTCATGGTTGCGATCGGACGTGCGTCCAGACGCTTGAGCGAGATCGGCTCGCCGGTCATTTCACAGTAGCCGTATTCTCCGTTCTCGATCCGGCGCAGAGCCGAGTCGATCTTGGAAACTAGCTTTCGCTGACGATCACGTGTCCGCAGTTCCAGCGCGCGGTCCGTCTCTTCGCTTGCGCGGTCAGTCAGGTCCGGAATGTTCCGGGTGCTGCCCTGCAAGGTTTCGATCGTCTCCCGGCTGTCCTCAAGGATCTCTTCCTTCCACGCAAGAAGCTTGCGACGGAAGTACTCGAGTTGCCGGTCGTTCATGAACGGCTCGTCCTCGGCTGGCTGGTAATCCTCAGGTAGAAAGACTTCTGCTTTCATTTCCGCTCCCCTGATCAAGCCCTCGTCTGGGGTCGTTGGTTTGTCAGACATATCGGGCCTCCTTCGGGGGTCCACTTACCCCAGACCCACAGGGATGTCACTACACAAAGCACCCCAGTTTCGCGCTTAAGGTCATTCTGATAACCTGTTTCATGGCATAGGAAATGTTAGGAAAACCTTAATGAAATTTTCATCGACCGACAAATATGTCGCGCCGGCAGATTTGACCGTTGCAGTAAACGCAGCCATCGCGCTGGAACGCCCCCTGCTGGTCAAAGGCGAGCCCGGAACAGGCAAAACAGAGCTTGCCAGACAAGTTGCTGCATCTTTGGGCCTTCCGATGCTGGAATGGGCAGTCAAGTCGACGACACGGGCACTTCAGGGTCTATACGAGTATGACGCGGTGTCACGCCTACGGGACAGCCAGCTTGGCGACCCGCGAGTCGAAGATGTGTCGAATTACATTCGTAAGGGCAAACTTTGGCAGGCTTTCGACGCAGACGGGAAAGTCGTCCTGCTGATCGACGAAATCGACAAAGCCGACATCGAGTTCCCCAACGACCTGCTGCAGGAACTCGATAAGATGGAGTTCTTTGTCTACGAGACCGGCGAAACAATTAAGGCAAAACAACGGCCGATCGTCATCATTACGTCAAACAACGAGAAGGAATTACCCGACGCCTTCCTGCGCCGGTGCTTTTTCCACTACATCAGCTTCCCCGATACGGAAACAATGAAGCAAATCGTTGACGTCCACTTCCCGGGGATCAAGTCAGCCCTGCTGACCGAAGCCCTGACCCAGTTCTACGAGATTCGCGACACCCCGGGTCTCAAGAAGAAACCTAGCACTTCCGAGGTTTTAGATTGGTTAAAGCTGCTCTTGGCCGAGGACCTGACCCCCGAAGACATTCGCAGAGATGGAAAAAATGCACTCCCAAAGTTGCACGGAGCACTTTTGAAGAACGAACAGGACGTTCACCTATTTGAAAGGTTGGCTTTTATGCTAAAAGGGAAACGATAGTTATCCTGCCTTACAAATTTCCCAGTTACAGCAACATGTGGCCCGCTTTGAAAACGATACCTGAACTCACTGAAAACAAGGATGTTGACGTGTGTGCAGGTACCCAATGCGAAGCGGACCATATGAAAAAAGCCCCGACAGAGGGCGAAAGAGCGGCACGAGCGATTCGCGGATACTGGCAGGTCTCATCCCAACATTATCGGGTTCCCAGTAATGCTTTACCGCCTGCTCTTGCCAATTTTTGTGGCTCTTTCGGCATGTACGCCGACTTTGCCCATCTACGATTCCCCAACACGCGCCTTCACTGCTGAGGTCGATCTTCCGGAAATGCGTGTCTTTTCATCGCCGCGAGCCAGAGCGCCCGCGCGATCCAACATGGAAATCGCCCGCGATTTTCTGGATCTGACCATGCGCATGGAAAGCGGCCGACACTTGCCGTACTTCACGCGGTTCGAGGGTCCGATCACTGTCGCCGTCCGCGGAACGCCCTCACCCACACTTACAACTGACCTCGGTCGCCTCCTCTATCGTCTACGCTCTGAGGCAGGGCTAGATATTACACAAACGAACACGCCAAACGCGAACATTATTGTTAACGCGACGACCAGACGTGCGATCCAGAAGGTCCTACCCCAAGCGGCCTGCTTTGTTGCTCCGAATGTGACGACGCTGGCAGAGTACCGTCTGGCGCGGCGGACCAAGCTGACAAGCTGGTCCTCGATGAAAGAGCGGACGAGAATCACTATCTTTGTGCCCACGGATGTCAGCCCGCAGGAAACACGCGACTGCCTGCACGAAGAATTGTCCCAAGCTCTGGGCCCGCTGAATGACCTATACCGCTTGCCGGATAGTATCTTTAATGACGACAATCTGCATACGGTCCTGACCGGGTTCGACATGCTGATCCTCAAGGCGATGTACGCGCCGGAACTGCACAGCGGCATGAACCGCCGTCAGGTCGCCAACCGCTTGCCAGAGGTTCTGGCCCGCCTGAACCCTGCAGGTCAGCGCCCCCCCGGCAAGTTCCAGATCTACACGCCGAGCGATTGGCGCGAGAACATGATCACTGCGCTCGCCCCCGGTGCGAACATGCACCAGCGCTTGAAAGCCGCCGAAGCCGCCCTGCGCATCGCAACGGCGCGCAAACTGACCGACGTGCGCATGGGCTATAACTGGTACGCCATCGGCTTGCTGACCGAGCGCAGCGACCCTGACCGCGCCATCGCCGCGTTCCAAAATGCCTACCAGTATTACCAAGCCAACAGTGGGACTGACATTCACAAAGCCCAGGTCGCCTCGCGGATCGCATCGTATGCCCTCCACCATGGCAACCCGCAAATGGCGCTGGACTATATCGAGCCGAGCCTCGCGGCAGCCATCCGCGGCGAGAATGCCGCCCTTCTGTCGGCCCTGATGCTCTTGCGGTCCGAAGCACTGATGCGCAACGGCATGGCCACCGACGCCCGCGCCGCACGGGTGGACAGTCTGGGTTGGGCACGCTACGGCTTTGGATCAGAGCGGGAGCTGAAACAGCGCTTGCGTGTCCTCACCGGCTTTAGCCCCTTGTGAGGCTCGTGGGCCCTGTAAATGCAGGGCCCGCAGCACTTTCAGGGGGGCAAAATGCTTCTAGTTATCGGGATCATGATCTTTGGCGGCGCAATGGGCGGTCTGATTGCCAGCCGCCGCAAGGGCGCGCGCTCTGACATCATCCATTACATCGCGACATACGCGGTAATCTTTGCCATCATCGGGGTACTGGCGCAGGTGATCTTGCTGCGCAACGTCAGCTAAAGGACCCGCGATGTTCCTGCCCTTTTTCGACAACCTCCGACGCCGCGGCGTTCCCGTCACCTTGCGGGAATATCTGGCCTTTCTCGAGGGGATGCAAAAAGGGCTGACCACCTACGACATCGAAGGCTTCTATTATTTCGCCCGCACCGCGATGGTGAAGGACGAACGCCACCTCGACCGCTTTGACCAAGCCTTCAGCGAGACATTCAAAGGCATTGAAGACATCCCGAACGACGCGGTTCTGGATGCGCTCGACCTGCCCGACGAGTGGCTGCGCAAGATGGCCGAAAAGCACATGACCGAAGAGGAAAAAGCCCAGATCGAAGCCATGGGCGGTTTCGACAAGCTGATGGAGGCCCTGAAAAAGCGGCTTGAAGAGCAGAAGGGCCGCCATCAGGGTGGCAACAAATGGGTTGGCACGGCGGGCACCTCGCCCTTTGGCGCCTATGGCTACAATCCCGAAGGCGTCCGCATCGGGCAGCACGAAAGCCGCCACCGCCGCGCGGTCAAGGTCTGGGACAAGCGCGAGTTCCGCAATCTGGACGACTCGGTTGAACTGGGCACCCGCAACATCAAGGTCGCGATGAAGCGCCTGCGCAAGTGGGCCCGCGATGGCGCCCACGAAGAGCTGGATCTGGACGGCACAATTCGCGCCACTGCCGAACACGGCTACCTTGATGTCAAAACCCGCCCCGAGCGGCGCAACGCTGTAAAAGTCGTGCTGTTTCTGGATGTGGGCGGCTCGATGGATGACCACGTGAAGGTCGTGCAGGAACTCTTCAGCGCGGCACGGACCGAGTTCAAGCATCTGGAATACTACTACTTCCACAACTGCCTGTACGAAGGCGTTTGGCGCGACAACGCTCGTCGCTGGACCGAACAAATCCCGACGCACGAGGTGATGAACACCTACGGTTCCGACTACAAATGCATCTTTGTCGGCGACGCCAGCATGAGCCCCTACGAGATCGCAATCCCAGGCGGCGCAAACGAGCACTGGAACGAAGAGCCCGGACAGGTATGGCTCCAGCGCGCCCGCCGCCAATGGCCGCAACACCTGTGGATCAATCCGGTGCCCGAGAAATACTGGCCCTACACCCAGTCCATCCAAATGATCCGCCAGATTTTCGAGGACCGCATGGTCCCCATGACCCTCGAAGGGATTGAACGCGGCATGAAGGAACTGGGCAAATGAACCGCCTGCGCCGCCTCTGGTCCCGCCATCCGATCCTGACGGCGGTGTTCGTGGTGTCATTTCTGGCGACCCTGCTCTTTGGCATCCGTACCGTGATGTTTGCCCTGCATTGGGATGGGCCCGAACACACCCAGCAGCCCGTCGCGGGATGGATGACCCCGCGCTACGTGGCCGTCAGTTGGGACATCCCCAAGCCCGAAATGTTCGACATCATGTCCCGCGTCACGGGGATGGAGCGTCTGCCGGACAAACCCAAACCCATCGACCACATCGCCAAAGACCTTGGCATCCCCGAGGACGAACTGATCGCGCGCCTGCAGGCTGAAGTCGCCGCCTATGCCGCCGAAGGCCATCATGACTGAGACGCTCTTTACGCTGATCTCCAGTTACGGCGTCTGGATCATCTTTGGCTCGACCTTCCTGTCCTGTATGATGCTACCGATCCCAAGTTCGCTGATGATGCTGGCGGGTGGCGCGCTGGTGTCGGTCGGGGACCTTGTGCTGATCGAGGTGGCCTCTGCCGCCTACGCCGGAGCGGTGATCGGCGACAACATCGGCTTCCAGATCGGACGACGTGCCAGTGGCACGCTCGACTGGCTGACCAAAGACAAACCCAAACGCCAAGCCATCCTGGACCGTGCCCGCAAGACCGTGGATCAGAACGGCGGGCTTGGGGTTTTCCTGAGCCGTTGGCTGTTTTCACCCCTCGGGCCTTGGGTCAATTTGGTGGCGGGCGCGACGGGCCTTGCTTGGCCACGCTTTGCGATTTGGGATGCGGCAGGCGAGGCCGTCTGGGTCACGGTCTATGTCGGGCTCGGCATGGCATTTGCCACCAGTTTCGTCGAGGTCTCGGACATCATCGGCAACGCGGTCGGCTTCTTGTCCGCGGGTCTGGTGGCTCTGCTCATGGGGCGCTGGCTGCTCAGGAAACTGCGCTAGCTGGAACAAATCCCAGCACAAACCGTTGGTCCTGCAACACGTAACGAATACAAAGGACCAGTACCCATGATCAACAAGACAGGCTCCGCAAAATGGACCGGCTCGCTCAAAGAGGGCAAAGGCTACGTCTCGACCGAGTCAGGCGCGCTTGACGATCAACCCTACGGCTTCAACACCCGCTTCGAAGATGGCGCAGGCACCAACCCCGAGGAAATCATTGGCGCGGCGCATGCAGCGTGTTTCTCAATGGCGCTGTCGATGATCCTAGGCGAGAGTATCCCTGACTCGATCGAAACCACCGCGACCGTATCGATGGACAAAGACGGGGAAGGCTTCGCAGTCAAGAAAATCCATTTGGACGTGACTGGCAAGGTCCCTGGCATCACCGCCGAAGAGTTCACCAAAGCGGCAACCACTGCCAAAGAGAACTGCCCGATCTCGCGCCTCCTGATGGGCGGCACCGCCGAGATTACCATGGACGCCAAGTTCGAGTGATAATCCCCGCATTCCCTAAAAAGCGCCCGACGTTTCCTAGCGTCGGGCGCTTTTCTTTTGCCATGGGCTGCCCCATCTTAAAGGCATGCTCAAGTTCACACCGATCCTGCTCGCGGCGCTCTATGCCTTTGCCATGTACCACTTCAGTGCGTGGCGTACGCGCAAGGAGTTGGACATGCGGTCCACCGAATTGGCCGACCGCGGCCTGAAGCAGCTGTGCGATCAGATGGCGGCTGCGCTGGAACTGCCGCGCATCCGTGTGCACCTCTATGACATTGAGCCGGTGAACGGGTTGGCCGCTCCTGATGGGCGCATCTTCATCACTCGAGGGTTCTATGAGCGTTATAAAGCCGGAGCCGTGACGGCCGAGGAACTGGCCAGCGTGATCGCCCACGAAATGGGGCACGTCGCGCTCGGGCACACCCGCAAACGGATGATCGATTTCTCGGGTCAGAATGCTTTGCGGACGGCTCTCGCGATGGTGCTGAGCCGGTTCTTGCCCGGCGTTGGGGCTGTGATCGCGAACACAATGGCCAGCATGCTCGCAGCGCGGCTTTCCCGCAATGATGAGTACGAGGCCGACGCCTATGCCTCTGCCCTGCTGGTCAAAGCGGGCATCGGTACGGGGCCGCAAAAATCCCTGTTTCACAAGCTGGATGAGCTGACCCAGAGCCGCGCAGGCGTCATGCCCGCTTGGCTGATGAGCCACCCCAAAACCCCCGACCGTATCGCTGCGATTGAGGCGAACGAACGCCGCTGGAACGTTTAACCCAGCCGCTTGCCCAGCCGAGGCATCCGCGCCTTTTTCATCAGGGGGCGGATATCGCGTGGGGCGTCGTCCATGTGTTCAGCGGCAGCGCGGACGCTTTCAACAACCTGCCCCACGGCCTCGGGCGCATCGTCGCACAGACGCAGCATGAACTGGTCGCTGTCCAGACGCTCGATCCCCTCCTCCGCCAACGTATGGCGGGGAAAATCTTTGGCGTTGAGAGTAACGATAATGTCCGCATGCCCTTTGATCGCGGCGGCCAGCACGTGCAGATCGCCACTGTCAGGCAGGTACAAACGCTGCTCGATGTGCTCAAATTCCTGCACCGAGGCTTTAGGGAAGGCACCGCGCAGCACGGCGATCTCTCCCTCGGCCTGCATCCCATCGACGGGACCAGAACGCGCCGCAGCACGACGCCATTCCTCTAGGATCCGGTCGGACCAGAGCGGTTGATAGAGGCCAGCTTTCGCGGCCCCGATCAGCACTTCGCGCATCACCGTCGGATAGAGGACACAGGCGTCGAGCAGGACCTTCATACGCGGTAGAACAGCGCTTTGAGGTAGCCAGTCTCTGCCAATTGCGGCAGCAGCGGATGGTCGGGGCCCGCATAGCCGGTGTAGATCAGCTGACCCGTGCGCCCTGCCCGTCCGATGCCGCGGGTACACGCGCCGCGGAACTTGGCAAGGTCAGCCGCATGGGAACAGGAACACAAACCGATATAGCCGCCCTCTTTGACCAAAGGCGTCGCCAGACGGGCCACACGCTCATAGGCGCGGAGGCCTGCATCCAGAGCCTTCTTCGACGGCGCAAATGCGGGCGGATCGCAGATGACCACATCGAACTGCTCCCCTTCTTCGGCCAGTGCTTCGAGCGTTGCGAAAGCATCGCCCTTGCGGGTCGCGAACCGGTCACCAAAGCCTGAGGCCGCTGCCCCCTGCTCGGCCAATTCCAGCGCGGGTGCAGAGCCGTCTACGGCCAAAGCCGAGGTCGCGCCGCCCGCCAGCATCGCCAGACCAAAACCACCCACATGGCTGAACACGTCCAGCACGCGGCCGCCGTTCGCCAGCTGCGCGGCAAAGGCGTGGTTCGGACGCTGGTCATAGAATAGGCCGGTTTTCTGACCGCCCATCACGTCCGCCATATAGGTCGCGCCGTTCATCGGCACGGGGATCGCGGCTTCGGGCGCGGCGCCAAGGGTTACCTCGGTCACCTCTTCCAGCCCCTCAAGGGTGCGCGCGCGGCCCGTGCCGTTCTTGATCACGGTGGTCACGCCCGTCACATCCACCAAGGCCTGCGTCAGCTCGGCAAAACGCACATCGGCCCACGCCGCGTTCGGCTGCACCACCGCAACATCGCCAAACCGGTCGATGACCACACCTGGCAGACCGTCGGCCTCTGCATGGACGAGTCGGTAGAACGGCTGATCGTAAAGGCGCGCGCGATGCGCAAACGCCCGCTGCAAACGCGCCGCAAACCATGCCTGATCCACCGCAGCTTCGGTGTCCGTATCCAGCATCCGCGCCATGATCCGGCTGTTCGGATTCACGGTCACAAGGCCCATGGGCCGCCGCTCGTTATCCTCGAGCACAGCCAGCGATCCGGCTTCTAGCTTGCGGGTCCGGCGGTCGGTCACCAGTTCGTTGTCATACACCCATGGGAAGCCGTGGCGGATGGCGCGGGCTTCGGCATTGGGCTTCAGGCGGATTGTGGGGTATGCTTGGGTCATGTGCGCCCTCTACTCCGGTTCCGGTGCTGCGAAAAGATCAATCTGCACGAAGGTTTTACATAGCCAAGCTTGTTAGCGCTAACTTAATTTGATATAGCGCCCCCAACAGGACGCCACAGGAGCTACCCATGCCCTTGAACAACACGATCCACGAAGTGACCCAGCGCATCCGCGAGCGCTCGACCGAGCGCCGCGCGAAGTACATGGACCAGATGAAGCGCGCCGCCGACCAAGGCCCCGCCCGCGCCCACCTGACCTGCGGAAACCAAGCCCACGCCTACGCGGCCATGGGGGAAGACAAAAACGCGCTGGCCGAGGCTCGTGCCCCGAATATCGGTGTTGTGACCGCCTACAACGACATGCTGTCGGCCCACCAACCCTACGAACGCTACCCCGCCCTGATCCGCGAGACCGCCCGCAAAGTCGGCGCAACCGCGCAGGTCGCTGGCGGCGTGCCTGCCATGTGCGATGGCGTGACCCAAGGCCAGACCGGCATGGAACTCTCGCTCTTTTCGCGCGATGTAATCGCACTGGCGTCCGGCGTGGCCCTGTCCCACAACACCTTTGACGCAGCGCTCTACCTTGGCGTCTGCGACAAGATCGTCCCCGGCCTGATCATCGCCGCCGCCACTTTTGGCCACATCCCCGGCATCTTCCTGCCTGCGGGTCCCATGGTCAGCGGCCTGCCTAACGACGAAAAGGCCAAAGTCCGCCAGCAATTCGCCACCGGCGAAGTCGGCCGCGACAAGCTGATGGAAGCCGAGATGGCCAGCTATCACGGTCCGGGCACTTGCACCTTCTACGGCACCGCGAACACCAACCAGATGCTGATGGAGTTCATGGGCCTGCACATGCCGGGCAGCTCTTTTGTGAACCCAAACACCCCCCTGCGCGACGCCCTGACCGTCGCTGGCGTTGAACGCGCCGCAGCGATCACCCAACTTGGCAACGAATACACTCCCGTCTGCGACGTTCTGGACGAGCGCGCTTTTGTGAATGGGATCGTCGGCTTGATGGCAACCGGTGGCTCGACCAACCTCGTGCTGCACCTGCCCGCCATGGCCCGCGCCGCTGGCGTCGAACTGACGCTGGAAGATTTCGACCAGCTGTCTTCGGTCGTGCCACTGATGGCCAAGGTCTACCCGAATGGCCTGGCAGACGTGAACCACTTCCACGCCGCTGGCGGCCTTGGCTACATGATCGGCGAACTGCTCGACAACGGCCTGCTGCATGACGACACCCAGACCATCGCCGGTCAGGGCCTGTCGCGCTACACCGAAGAGCCCAAGCTGATCGACGACAGCCTGACTTGGGTCGAAGGCCCCAAGGAAACCCAGAACGACAAAATCCTGCGCCCTGTCTCGACGGCCTTCCAACCCACAGGCGGCCTGAAGCAGCTGGCAGGCAACCTCGGAACCGGCATCATGAAGGTGTCCGCCGTCGCCCCCGAACGTCACATCATCGAGGCCAAAGCCCGCGTATTCCACGAACAGGCAGACGTGCGCAAAGCCTTCCAAGCCGGTGAGTTCACCGAAGACACCATCGTCGTCGTCCGCTTCCAAGGCCCGCAGGCGAACGGCATGCCCGAACTGCACAGCCTGACCCCGACCCTTGCCGTCCTGCAAGATCGCGGCCTCAAGGTCGCGCTCGTCACCGACGGTCGCATGTCAGGCGCATCGGGCAAAGTGCCCGCGGCGATCCACGTCAGCCCCGAAGCCTCGCTCGGCGGCCCGCTCGCCCGCGTGCGTGACGGCGACCTGCTGCGTGTCGACGCCAAGACCGGCAAGATCGACTGCCTCGAAGCCGACTTCGACAGCCGTGAAGCAGTCGTCGCAGACCTGACAGCCAACAAATCCGGCATTGGCCGCGAGCTGTTCGAAGCCTTCCGCCAGAATGTCGGCCTTGCGTCCAACGGCGCAGCGGTCGTCGTCTGACACCATCAACGTCTGCCGCTGGCGACATGAGTATTTGGACAAAGCAGAAAGCCAAGTTTCTTTTTGCCCCAAATACTCCCGCCAGAGGCAGACCCACCCAACCGATTTCGACCCCGAGGACCATTCCATGACCCCAGCAGAAGCCAGCGCCAAATCCCTCGAAATCTGCCGCAAGGCCCCTGTGATCCCCGTTCTGGTGATCGACGATCTGGCCCACGCGCGCCCCTTGGCCGAAGCATTGGTCAAAGGCGGACTACCCGTGCTCGAAGTCACCTTGCGCACCCCGATCGCTCTAGATGCCATCCGCGAAATGGCTCAGGTCGAAGGCGGCATTGTCGGAGCAGGCACTTTGCTAACCCCCGAGGACGTCAAAGCGGCCAAAGAGGCTGGCGCGCTGTTCGGCGTGTCCCCTGGCGCGACCGACATCCTGCTGGATGCCTGCGAAGCGGCAGACCTGCCCCTGTTGCCCGGTGCAGCAACCGCATCCGAAGCCATGGCGCTGCTGGAACGCGGCTACACCGTGCAAAAGTTCTTCCCTGCCGAAGCAAATGGCGGCGCAAAGGCACTAAAAGCCATCGGCGCGCCGATCCCGCAGGTGACTTTCTGCCCCACTGGTGGTGTCAGCTTGAAGAATGCACCCGATTATCTGGGCCTGTCCAACACGGCCTGCGTCGGTGGCAGCTGGGTCGCCCCAAAAGAAATGATGATCGCAGGCGACTGGGAGGGCATCGTCGCGCTCGCGCAAGAAGCATCGCAGCTGCCGCGCTGAGCCCCCAAAGCGAAAGCAATAGAAAACGCGGTGCCCGAAAGCGCCGCGTTTTATTTTGGCCTCAACTTAGTCGCGGGGACGAGACCGCCAGCCGCCCCGCCGCTTGGGCCGGTCCGAGGTCGCAAGGCCCTCTTTCAGAACCTCGGTCATCGGATGGCGTTCGTCCTGCCCGTAAACCGCCAAGAGCCGAGCAATCACCTGCTGCAAGTCATCTGTCGGCGCGCTCAGCGCCCAATCCAGAAAAATGCTTCGACATTCGGCCAGCGTAATCCCGTCAATCCGGTAGGCCTCGCGGATCAGGCCTTTGGGGTCGTTGGGATCCTTGTCGGTGGTCATTCGGGGGCGTCCTTTGCGCGTGCGGAGAGTACCGCGTCGATATGTTCTGCCGCTGTGACATAGCCTGCGGACAGCCTCTGTTCCAGTTGCGGCATATTTTGGCAATCACAGACGCGCAGAAGGAATTCTTGGCCACCGCTGCCGATTTTTGCGGGGTCGATCGGACCTTCCCCGAGCAAACGCGAGGCGACTTGAACCTGCCACATCTGGCGGTAGATCGCGCCCAAAGCGTCCGCGTCTATGGCTGCCAGCCACCCCAGATCCTGCGCAGAGGCAAGCCCCGCAGCCACGCTCCGATCCGGTTTTCCAGCCATCAAGGTCGCGGCTTGGGCAAAGAGTTCGATATCCTGCATCCGGCCATCGCCAGCTTTAACATCCCAAAGGCTAGCCGGTGTTTTAGCCGCGCGGATGCGGCCGCGCATATCGGCGACATCCCGCAGAACTTGCCCCTCGTCTCGTTGGGTCGCGATCAACTCCTGACGGAATTTTTCGATGTCTGGGGCCAGCGCCTCGCCCCCGACCACCACGGCGGCACGGGTCAGCGCTAGATGCTCCCACGTCCACGCTTCGGTCTGCTGATAGCTCTGAAATGCATCCCAACTGGTGGCCACGGGTCCCTGATTGCCCGAAGGTCGCAGGCGCATGTCCATCTCGTAGACCCGCCCTTCGGCCATAGGCGCAGTCATTGCCGTCACCAAAGCCTGCGTCAGACGTGCGAAATAGGTCCGCACGTGCAAGGGGCGTTTGCCATCGGATTCCTCAACACCTTTGGGGTCATAGATGACGATCACATCGAGATCGGAGGTCGCCGTCTGCAGGCATGCCCCCAAGCTGCCCATCCCCAGAACCGCAGCGCCGCGTCCCGGCGCAGGCCCGTGCTTGCGGGCGAATTCGGTCTGAACCACGGGGAAAAGCCCCGCCAAAGTCGCGGCGGCAAGATCGGCATATTCGCGGCCCGCCTCTTCAGCGCTGATCAACCCGCGCAGCAGGTGCACGCCGATGCGGAAATGCCACTCTTTGGTCCAGCGGCGTGTGTCATCCAATTGCCGCTCGTAGTCATCCCCAACCGCATCTAGCCGCGCGCGAAGCTCGGAGACCAAAGCGTCACGGCCCGGCCACGGGGCAAAGAAGCTGCCCCCGATCACCCCGTCCAAAACGGCTGCATTCCGCGACAGGTATTTTGCTAAAGCCTGCGCCGTGCTCGCGATGTCCACGATCAGGTCAACGAGCTGCGGATTGGCTTCGAACAGGGAAAACAACTGCACGCCGGCCGGAAGACCCGACAAGAAACCATCGAACGCAATCAAAGCTTCCTCGGGCTTCGGAGAGGCGCTGAGTTTGGTCAGGATTTCCGGCTTCAACCGCTCGAAAATCTCGACCGCGCGTTCAGAGCGCAGGGCGGGATAGGTCTTCCACCGATCCACAACGGTGTGGTCCAAAGACGCCGCCGCATCGCAGGGTTTGGCCGGCGCATCGGGGGCAAAGAAATCCTCGGTCAGTTCGTGGACTGCAGACAGCCGTTCGGTCAGGGCTTGCTCCAGCCCCGTGCAGTCCATGCCCATCATTGCCGCAATACGCTCCATGTCTTCGGGTGCGGTGGGAAGGCTGTGGGTCTGCGCATCGTTCACCATTTGCAGGCGGTGCTCGACCTCGCGATGAAAGCGGTAATGGCTGGTCAGGATGTCCGCGACTTCGGGCGTGATCCAACCCTTTTGCGACAGCACTCGCAGACCGGGGACCGTGCCGCGCACACGCAACTCGGGGTCGCGACCACCGGCGATCAACTGACGGGTCTGGGTAAAGAACTCGATCTCGCGAATGCCTCCGCGCCCCAGTTTCATGTTGTGACCGGGCAAGCAGACGGGGCCATGCAGCCCTTTGTGATTGCGGATGGCCAAGCGCATGTCGTGCGCGTCCTGAATGGCGGCGAAATCCAGATGCTTGCGCCAGACGAAGGGCGTCAGGGTTTTCAGGAAGCCGAGCCCCGCCTGAATGTCCCCCGCGCAAGGGTAGGCCTTGATGTACGCAGCCCTCTCCCACGTCCGGCCGAGGCTCTCGTAGTAGCGCTCTGCGGCCTCCATCGGCATACAGACCGGCGTGACACCCGAATCAGGGCGCAGACGCAAATCGGTCCGGAAGACGTAGCCTTCGGCAGTGTTGTCCGACAGCATTGCACACATTTTACGCGTGGCGCGGATCAAGGACGTCCGAGCATCCAGATAGTCGTCGCGGCTGTATTTCGTCTCGTCGAACAGGCAAATGAGGTCGATGTCGGAACTGTAGTTCAGCTCCCCTGCCCCCATTTTACCCATCGCCAGCGCGACCATCCCGCCCGCGATTTCCAAATCATCCTCGGTCATCCCCGGTAACTTTCCGCGCCGGATTTCAGCGCCGACACAGGCCGTCATCGCCAGATGGGTCGCAAGGCTCGCAAAATCCGTCAGCGCGCCGGTCACCTCTTCCAGCGACCAAACGCCGCCCAAATCCGCGAGCGCCGTCAGCAGTGCCACGCGCCGTTTGCCCTGCCGCAAGGCCTCCGCCCGCGCATCGGGTGCAGTCTCCCGCAGCCGCTGGTATTCGCCCGTCAAAGCGCCCTCGGGATCGTCAAAGGCGGCGGCGATCCAGTCGGCCTCGCGCTGCATCAACCCGCGCAAATAGGGGCTGCAACCGGCAGTGCCTTCGATCAGGGAACGGGTCTCTGCCGGTAGGTCGGGAAATAGAGCGACCCCCTCGGCTCCTCGTTCGGGATTGAAGGGACGCGGCGTGCGGGTCATACGGGATGCGAATGTCATGCCGCATGTTTGGGTCCGCCCGAACACCGCGTCAATGGCCCAGATCAATTCCGGAAAGGAGCCCGAAATGAGCAAGAGTCTGAAGCGTGTCCGCCAAGCCCTGATCGACGCCGGTTTCGAACCTGAAATTCTGGAAATGGGCGAAACACGGACGGCGCAGCAGGCTGCAGATGCCGCAAACTGCCATGTGGACCAGATCGCGAAATCCATCATTTTTCGCGGTGAAACCAGCGGCGAGGCAATCCTGTTCCTGACCGCAGGCGGCAATCAGGTCTGCGCCGACAAAGCCAGCGCCTTGGCCGGTGAGCCCTTGGGCAAGGCTGATGCCGCTCTGATCCGTAGCCAGACAGGCTTTGCCATTGGGGGCGTCTCCCCCGTTGGCCACCTGAACCCGATCCGCGCTTTTCTGGACCCGCGACTGCTGGAATTCACCGAAATCTGGGCCGCTGCAGGCACGCCGCGGCACATATTTGCCCTTAAACCACAGGATTTATTGCCCCTCTGCGGTGCGCAAACCGCTGATTTCACGGCCTAATCCAAATAATGTAAAAAGTTTTCACATTGCCCCTTGTAACGGGGCGGCTCCATCACGATCTGTTGTAATGTGAAAAGCATTCACATTCACCCTGAACGGAGCACCCGATGTCTACTTTTGCAGATCCAATACCCCAAGAAGCCCGCGGCTGGTTCGCCCGCGCCGAAGCCTGGCTGGATGCCAGAGGCAAAGGCGCATGGATCGCTGCAATGGTCCTGTCCTTCATCTTTTTCTGGCCCGTCGGTCTCGCGCTGCTGGCCTACATGATCTGGAGCAAGAAAATGTTTAAATCCCGCTGCTGTCCTAAACGTAGTTTTGGTTCCACCGCCCGCTCGTCCGGCAACACTGCCTTTGACGCCTACAAGGCCGACACCCTGCGCCGTCTCGAAGACGAGCAGATCGCCTTTGAAAGCTTCCTCGAGCGTCTGCGCGAAGCCAAAGACAAGGCAGAGTTCGACCGCTTTATGGACGAACGCGCGAAGTCCGGTACCGAAACCGAGACTCAGAACGCCTGATCCAATACCATGGGCCCGCCCGCTCCGGCGGGCCCCTCCCTGCCCATCCCCTTTCCGGTCTAAAAATGAGCTATTCAGAGATCCTGCCTGACCCCGATCGCCACGAAGAACTGTATGACGACACCCCGACCAAACGCCTGCTGGCCTGGCTGGTCGATCTGGTCATCGTCGCGGTCTTGTGTGCGCTGGTTCTGCCCTTCACCTTCTTTACCGGCATCTTCTTCTTTCCGGCGCTGATGATGGTCGTCGGGTTCGCCTATCGCGTGATCACTCTGGCCCGCGGTTCGGCCACTTGGGGCATGCGTCTGATGTCGATGGAATTGCGGACCCTGCAGGGCCAAAAGTTCGACCTGCCCACCGCCTTTCTGCACACTCTGGGCTACTCTGTATCGTTTGCCGTCTTTCCGCTGCAGATTGTATCCATTGTGCTGATGCTGACCTCGTCGCGTCGCCAAGGTCTTACCGACCATATCATGGGCACCGTTCCTATGAACAAGATGACGCTATACTGACGTTCGCGTCAGCTATTTGACTGCCCCCTTGGCGTGAGGGGGCGGCGTTGCTATCGTCTGAGGCGAAATCAAAGTGACAGACGATGCGCCATACACCTCCGCTTACACCACAGTTCTACGTGACAGCCCCTCAAAGCTGCCCCTACCTTCCCGACCGCATGGAACGGAAGCTGTTTACTGCGCTGCAAGGGGACTCCGCCCACGCGCTAAACGATTCCCTCTCGCAGCAGGGCTTCCGCCGTTCGCAGAACGTGCTGTACCGCCCGTCTTGCTCTGACTGCGCCGGATGCCTGTCCGCGCGCATCCGCGTCAGCGATTTTGCGCCGACGAAAACCCAGTCCAAAACTTTGCGCCGAAACAAGATGCTTGAACGCGAAGTGCGCAGCCCTTGGGCCACCGAAGAGCAATACGACCTTTTCCGCCGTTACCTGACAGCGCGTCATGCGACCGGCGGCATGGCCGACATGGATATCTTCGAATTCGCCGCGATGATCGAGGAAACGCCGGTCCGCACTCGCGTGATCGAATACACCGACTCGACCGCAACCAATGACGCCCTCACCGCCGTCTGCCTGACTGACGTTCTGCAAGACGGCCTGAGCATGGTCTATAGCTTCTACAAGCCTGAACTGACCAACCGCAGCCTTGGCACCTTTATCATTCTGGACCACATCCGTCTGGCGCTGGAACTGGAGCTGCCCTTTGTCTACCTCGGCTATTGGGTGCCCGGCTCCGAGAAGATGGGCTACAAAGCCAACTTCAGCGGCGTCGAGCTTTTCCGCAACGGCGCGTGGGAACCGATGGAGAAGCCAGCGGCCTATTCGGCAGACCTCCATCCCCTCTCGACAGAGCCGATCTCGGAACAGGTCTCGAACCTGATCCTGCCCAACATCCGGCCAGTAAACCGCTAAGAGCAAACTGCTTCTTTTTGCACTAAATACTCAAATCCCAACAAAAAAGGCCCCGCTCAAACGGGGCCTTTTCTTTGTCTCGCCTGACGCCTTACTTCGGCATCAGGTCCGGTACGATGGTCACAATCCCTGGGAACAGCCAGAGGATCGCAATGCCGACCACCTGGATCAGAACAAAGGGCGCAACACCGCGGTAGATATGGCCAGTCGTCACCTCACGGGGCGCAACACCGCGCAGGTAGAACAGCGCAAAGCCGAAGGGCGGTGTCAGGAACGAGGTCTGCAGGTTCACCGCGATCATGATGGTCACCCATTTGGGGTCAAACGACCCGCCGTAGATCACCGGACCCACGATCGGCACCACGATGTAAATGATCTCAAGGAAGTCGAGAACAAAGCCTAGCACGAACAACACCAGCATCACGATCAAGAAGACGGTGAACTCGTTGTCAAAGCTGCGCAGGAACATCTGGATGTAGTGCTCGCCGCCAAACGAGATGACGACCAGGTTCAACAGCTGCGAGCCGATCAGGATGGTAAAGACCATGCTGGTAACTTTCGCCGTTTCTCGCATGACCGGTGTCAGCACGCCCGTGCGGAACAGGGTCCAGCACGCGTAGCCCACACCGAACACGATGTAGAGGTACGCCGCATAGGCCAGCGTGAACGCCATCCAAGTCTCGGCCGAGACGCTCTCGGTGTTGATCCGCAGGTCAAAGTTGATGCCCAGGATCAGCAGGATCACCATCGCGAAGGTCGAGTTGATGATGACCTTGCCCGACTTGTGCTCGTCTTTCAGCTTGCGGTAGGCCGCCAGCATCAAGGCACCGACCGCACCCAGCGCCGCAGCGGGCGTCGGGTTCGTGATACCGCCAAGAATCGAGCCCAGAACCGCAACGATCAGAACCAGCGGCGGGAAGACCACGCGGATCAACTCGTTCTGGCCCAGACGGGCCGCCGCTGCCTTCATCGACCAGAGCGTCAGACCAATTGGCAGCGCCATGATGACAAAGGTCAGGGTCGAGCTGGTCAGCGGGTTGATCAGAACGATGTCCGCCAAAGCCGCCAGAACCAGACCGATCCCACCGATGAGCAACGGACGCGGTTCTTGGCTCGGGGCCACACCACGCGCCATCATCAGAACGATCCCCAGCATCGCGATCATCACAGCAACGCCAGTTCCGATCGGAGCAGCCGCAGCCACTTTCTCGGCTCGTGCCGCTTCGATCTCTTCAGGCGTCAAGCGAACGCTTTCCTGCAGTCCACCAGCATCAGCGATGGCTTGGTTCTCGGCGACCGCCGTGTCCCACGCCTCTTGGCCGTGCAGTTCGATCATCGAGGCCTGACACTCTTCGCTCACGTTGGTCCGCAGGCTCGCAGTGGTGCCCGCATCACTAAAGCTGTCTACGGTTACGTCTTGCGACCCGACCATGCCGAGATTGTTCAGGATCAACAGGCCCGCAATCAGCGCAACCGGCAGACCGAGGAACCAAGTGAACCCTTCGCCCTTGGTGATCACTTCGCCAGAGCTCGCGCCGCCCATCTGAACCGCAGGGGCTTTGCTCGGGTTAAACAGCGCGTAACCAAAGGCATAGAGCGCATAGAGCAAGGCCAACATAATGCCCGGCAGCAGCGCTGCTTGGAACAGCGTACCAACCGAAACAACCGCAGGCTCACCCAGATAGGTCAGCGCGTCAGAGCAGCCAACCGCCCGCGCGCGCTCTTCCTGAGCGGTCGAGTAAAGGTCACCAGCCAGCGTGCCGAGCAGAACGATCACGATCGACGGGGGGATGATCTGGCCCAGCGTACCGGACGCCGCGATCACACCGGTCGAGAGTTCCGGCGAGTAGTTATTGCGCAGCATAGTCGGCAGCGACAACAGACCCATGGTTACAACGGTCGCACCCACGATACCGGTCGATGCCGCAAGGAACGCGCCCACAACCACAACCGACACAGCCAGACCGCCGGGCAGAGGTCCGAAAACCTTGGCCATGGTAGTCAGCAGGTCGTTCGCGATCTTGGAGCGCTCTAGCGTGATGCCCATCAGAACGAACATCAGAACCGCCAGCAGGGTCTCAATCGACTGGCCCGCCAGAACACGTTCGTTGATGCGGTTCACGATGAACGACACGTTGCGGTCCAGCGCGGTTTCCCAGCCAGAGGCAAACACCGGTTCCGCGATCCTAGGCAGATCTGGGTACCTGAAGACCGAGATGAAATCTTGTTTCACCCCGCTCGCGATCAGGGCCGCATAGGCGTCCGACCCTGTGTCGATCGCTTGGTGAATAAGAAGGCCAGCGCTGTCGAGCGCGGCAATGATACCAAAGGCGATCGCCCCTGCCCCGCCGATGGCGAAGGCAACGGGAAAGCCTGAAAGAATGCCCGAAAACAGGCACAAAAAGACGATGATCAGGCCGATCTCTACGCCGTCTAGTCCGAATAGCATGTCTTATCCGCCTTGAATTAATGGGTGCCTTCGTAGGCTTCTTCGCCTTCACCCAGCGTATCGCGGTC